>JBOFLF010000064.1:0-399235 GCA_051657715.1 Angustibacter sp.
GAAGATGGACCGGGGGCTCGCGTCAAGGAGCTTGCGACAGCGAGCCGGAGCGTCCATCTTCCCGATCACCGCGGCACCAGGAGCGTGGAGGTGACCAATCGCATCAGGATCGGCATCGACACCGGCGGCACCTTCACCGACGTCGTCGCCGTCGACGAGCACACCGGTGCGGTGCTCAGCACCAAGACGCCGTCCACCCCGGACGATCCGGCCCGCGGTCTCCTGGCCGGGATCGACGCGATCCTGGACTTGCTCGGGCTCGACCTGACCGCGGTGACCGCGGTGTCGCACGGCACCACGGTGGCCACCAACCGGCTGCTAGAAGGCCCCGCCCCCGGCCTGGGCCTGGTGACCACCGAGGGCTATCGGCACATCTTGGAGATCGCCCGGCAGGCCGTCCCGGACGGATACGGCAACAGCTACTTCTGGGTCAAGCCGCCGCGGATCGTCCCGGCCGACCGGGTCCGGACGGTCCGTGGACGGCTGGCCGTGGACGGCAGCGAGGTCCGGCCGTTCGACGAGGACGACGCGGTGGCCGCCGCCCGGTTCCTGCGGGATCGGGGGGTCACCGCGGTCGGGGTGTGCTTCCTGCACGCGTACGCGAACCCGGCGCACGAGCGGGCGATGCGGGACGTGCTGCGCCGCGAGCACCCGGACGCGGTGGTCAGCCTGTCCAGCGAGGTGTTGCGGGAGTACCGGGAGTACGAGCGCACCGTCACCACGCTGGTGGACGCAGCGGTAAAGCCGGCGATCCGCGGCTACGTCCGGCAGATCGCCGACCAGCTCGCCGAGCGCACCGGGGCCGCCGGCCGGGCCGGTCCGATCCCGTTCTCGGTCATGACGTCCGGTGGCGGGGTGCTGTCCGCGGCTCAGGTGGCGGAGCGTCCGATCACCACGGTGCTGTCCGGCCCGGCGGCCGGCGCGCTCGGTGCGGCGGTGGTGGCCAGGGCCGCGGGTGTCGACCGGGTGCTGACCTGCGACGGCGGCGGCACCTCCACGGACGTCGCCGTGGTGGTGGACGGTCGACCGGCGATCACCACCGAGGCCACGATCGGCGGCTATCCGGCGAAGATCCCGATGATCGACGTGGCCACCGTGGGCGCCGGCGGCGGGTCGGTGGCCTGGATCGCGGCGGACGGCGCGCTGCGGGTCGGCCCGCGGTCCGTCGGCGCGGCCCCCGGCCCGGCCTGCTACGGCCGGGGCGGCACCGAGCCCACCGTCACCGATGCGCACCTGGTGCTCGGTCGGATCCCGGCGCACCTGCTGGGGGGCCGGGTGCCGCTGGACGTGGCCGCGGCCCGGTCGGCGATCGGCGGGCTCGCTGAGCGCACCGGCCAGGACGAGATCGCCTGCGCACGTGGCGTCCTGGAGATCTCCGCCTGGAACCAGGCGAACGCCCTGCGCCGGATCTCGGTGCAGCGTGGGCTGGACGCGCGGGACTTCACCCTGGTCACGTTCGGCGGCTCCGGCTCGCTGCTGGCCTGCCGGCTGATCGACGTGCTCGGCGTCGCCGGGGTGCTGGTCCCCGCCGACCCAGGCAACCTGTCGGCGTTCGGGCTGCTGACCGTCGACGTGCGCACCGACACCGTCCGCACCCTGCCGACCCGGGGCCAGCGGGACGGTGTCGCGCTGGTGACCAGCGTGCGTGCCGGGTACGACGAGCTGCACGCCGAGACGGACGCCGCTCTGGAGCGCGAGGGTTTCGCTGCGCCGCAGCGGGTGCAGGAGCGGACCGCGGACCTGCGGTACAGCGGGCAGGCCAGCGAGGTGCGGGTGCCGGTGCCTGTCGGTGAGCTGGACGACGCGGCGCTGGGCGAGGTGGTGCGCCGGTTCCACGCCGAGCACCGGGCGTTGTACGGGTACGACCTGGCCACCGATCCGCGTCAGCGCGTGGAGTGGGTGAACCTGCGGGTGACCGGGATCGGCCCGATCCGCACCCCCCGGTTGCCGGTCGCTCCCATCGGGTCCGGGGCGCGGGGCGCACGCACGGGTTCCCGGTTGGTCTGGTTCGACGACGACAGCGGTGGCGTCGGCGGCGGCACCTCACGGCAGGCCGAGGTGTACGACCGGGCACGACTGGGGGCCGGGGACGTGGTGGCCGGTCCCGCGGTCGTCGAGGAGTTCGGCTCCACGGTGCCGGTGCACCCCGGCTACCGGGCCGAGGTCGACCGACACCGCAACCTGCTGCTGACCCGCACCGCCGCCGACCCCCCGGACGCCGACCCCCCGGACGCCGACCCCCCGGACGCCGACCCCCCGGACGCCAGCACTCAGGCCGCCGCCGGCACCGACACCACCCGGGGGTCCTGATGCGCCAGCACCCGTACGGCTACCGGCTGACCGACGTCCCGGTCGACGAAGTGGACCCAGTGCTGGTCGAGGTGGTGCGCGGCTTCCTGGCCAGCGTCGAGCAGGAGGTGGAGACGGCGATCGCCCGCACCGCGCGCTCACCGATGATCCGGGACGCGCACGACTTCCGTGCCGGCATCCACGACCGGCACCTGCGCAAGCTGACCGGACGCTCGTACTCGGCGCTGGTGCACCCGGTGGCTCGGGACTTCCCGCCGGAGACGATGCGCCCCGGCGACGTGTTCTTCCACAACGATGTCTACGAGTCCGAGGGCGGCATCGGCCACCTGCCGGACCTGTGCGTCACCGTCCCGGTTTTCGCGTCAATTATCGAACGTGCCGCACCACAACAGAATTCGGCCGGTGGGCAGCACGTGGTGGCGTTCGTCCAGGCATTCGGCCACCACGACGACATCGGCGGCGCGGTACCTGGGTCGATGCCGTCGTCGGCCACCAGCGCCTTCGAGGAGGGGTTGATGGTCCCGCCGATCCGGTTGTGGGACCACGGGGTCCGTAACGAGGCGGCGCTGCGGATCATGACCCGCAACTCCCGGATGCCGGACTCGCTGGCCGCCGACCTGGACGCCGAGTGCAGCGCCTGCCTGATGGGCGCTCGGCGGCTCGGCGAGCTGTTCACCCGCTACGGGGTGCCGGCGGTGGAGGCGGCGTTCGACGCGATCCTGGACCGCACCACAGCCACCTACCGTCGCGAGGTGCTGTCCCGGATCCCGGTCGGCACCTACACCTGGGAGGACTACGCGGAGCACGACGGGGTCGAGGCGCCGAGACTGCACGCGCAGCGGATCACGTTGACCCGCACGGGGTCCGACGGGCCGTGGGGCGAGGACGGCGACCGGTTGGTGCTGGACTTCACCGGCACCGGTCCGCAGGCGCGCGGCCCGATCAACCACAGCGGTGACCGGGCCGACGGGGTGTTCCTGAAGAAGTGGCTGGCGCCGATCCTGCGGAACCTGGCCGACTCCCCGGAGCGGATGGCCGAGCTGGACGTCGACGAGGGCGTGGTCCCGTTGCTGGAGCTGCGGTTCCCGGAGCCCGGGACGCTGCTCACCCCGGTGTTCCCGGCCCCTACCAACGCCCGGACGTTCGTGATCCTGCGGCTGCTCGGGGTGCTGGCCGGGGTGGTCGCCAAGGCGGTGGACGGCGCGATGCCCGCGGACCAGGAGACGATCCGGTACACCGGCGTGTACGGCACGGACGCGGACGGCCTGCCGTACCTGATGCGCGAGGTCCTCGGTGGCGGCTCGGGCGGTCGTCCGCACGGCGACGGCGAGGACACCGTGCACGTCGTCCCGGACAGCCGGAACCTGCCTACCGAGTTCACCGAGGGTCGGTTCCCGCTGCGGGTGGAGGCGCTCGGCCTGGCCGTGGACTCCGGCGGCCCGGGCCTGCACCGCGGTGGGCTGGGCTATCAGAAGCACCTGCGGGTGCTCCGGGACGCGCACGTGATGTCGATCGCCGACCGGTCGGTGCTGTCCTGCTGGGGGCTGCGCGGCGGCCGGGCCGGCCGGCCGTTCTCGGTGACCGTCGACCCCGGCGGGCCGTGCGAGCGTGAGGTCGGCGCGCTGGCGGACGCTGAGCCGGTGCGCGCCGGCGAGGTGGTGCGGATCCGGACCACCGGTGGGGGTGGCTGGGGCGACCCGCTGCTGCGGCCGGTCGGGGTGGTGCTGCGAGACGTCCGCTGGGGGAAGGTCTCATTGGACGGCGCCCGCCGGGACTACGGCGTGGTCCTCGGCGGGACGGTCGACGACCCGGAGCCCGATCCCGTTGCCACGCAGGCGTTGCGAGCCGAACGCGGCGCGGCGCGGGCAGGTGCTCCACAGCCGTTCTTCGATCGGGGTCCCGGATACCGCGCGTTGTCCGGCGGCCAGGAATCGGCCGACGTCGACTGGCTCTGACGGTCTGGCAGCAGCTCATACCGTGCTCCCCGCGCCCAAGTGTCAGAAGGCATCCGACGCGCGCACTAGGCTGCCGGCATGTCCATGGCGCACACGGACGCGGTGTTCTTCGAGGACTCCGACGCGTTCGAGGCGTGGCTCGCGGAGCATGGTGGCGACGCCTCGCACGTCTGGGTCCGGATGGCCAAGAAGCACACTCAGATCGCGTCCTTGAACTGGACCAGGGCCGTGGACGTGGCGCTCTGCTTCGGCTGGATCGACGGCATCTCGCGGCGCCTGGACGAGGACTGGTTCGTCCAGCGGTTCACCCCGCGGCGCCGCGGCAGCCTGTGGTCGAAGATCAACCGGGAGCGGGTCGAGCGGCTCATCGACGAGGGCCGGATGCGTCCGGCCGGTCTGGCCGAGGTCGAGCGGGCCACGGCGGATGGTCGCTGGCAGGCGGCCTACGACGGCCCGGCGAGCGCCGTCGTCCCCGACGACCTCGCCGCCGCGCTCGCGGATCGTGACCTGACTGACGTCTTCGTAGCGCTGGACTCGAGCAACCGGTACGCCATCCTGCACCGGGTCCAGACCGCTAAGCGGCCCGAGACGCGAGCACGCCGCATCGCCCAGCTGACCGACGATCTGGCCGCCGGCCGGACTCCATACCCGAGGTGACGAAGGCGCCGCTGACGCGACCGGGGTGCCCTATCAGCCCCGCTGTCTGAGCTGCGCTACAGCGGTTGGCTCAGCGCCGGAGAGCTGGTGTCCTCAGGACATGCGTTCGGCGCCCGGTGGTCCCTTTCTTGGTGTTGTGAGCGAATGCCGTTGGATGAAGCCGTCAATACATGTTGACGACACTGGCGGCACCTGGCACCTGGCACCTGGCACCTGGCACCTGGCACCTGGCAGCTCGCCGGCTGGCTCGTGCGCCACCTTGACGGCCTGCGAAGCCTGCCCGATGCCCACGACAGCAACGGCAGGCCGCTGCATCGGATGCTGGACGTCACCGGGTGGATCAACCCCTCGTGACAGCTCAAGCTCACTGCGGCTCACAGTTACCATCTCCTGACCCCCGTAGTGCCTCACGTCAAGGTGCTCGCGAAGCCGTGCTGTGCCGTAACTGGGAATGTCCGCGAGACGAGGCCTGGTCGGGGTGCTTTGGGCTTGTCGATTTGGATGCCGGCTCGGATGTCGGGTGGGGCGCTGGGAGTGTTGGTGAGGTAGAGCTGTTTGGTTTTGTCTTTGGCCAGTTTCAGCAGCACGATTTGGGGGTCGGCGATTTCGCGGTCGAGGACCCGGCCCCTGTCCTTCTTCGAGGCCCTCGCGTACGCCCTGGCGTACTTGCTGGTGATCGCTGCGCGTGATGTCATTGAAAGCCCACTCCCATACCTGGCGAGCGTCACAGTTTCGCGGGCACTCCTACGTGAGGCACCGAGCGTGTTTCGCGGGCAGTTTCCACGAAGCTCGTCGACCCCTTGTGCTCGCCGCCGCGACAGGGCTAGCCTGCCGTCCACTGGGACGAATGGCACAGAAAGGCAGGAAATGTGATCAGAAAATCGCAGATGGGTAAGCGCGCACTGGTGGCAGGTGTGGCATTAGCGGGCATTCTCATGATGCCGACTGATGCGCCGCCCGGCAGGAACAGGCGACCCGGCCAGCCAAAGATTTAGTCGCCATGCTTGACAAAAACGCCAAAACGTTCGACCACTCACCGCTGACGAGAAGCGGCGAGTGGTCGAATACCTCACGCCCGCAAAATACGAAATCCAGTCGAGCATAAACGGCTTCAACACCGCCCATATGACCGACAAGCAGCTAGCCCGAATGGCCTTGGGTCACACCACGCACGGCGGCGAGGTGTCGTACCTGGCTAAATCCCTGGCGGGAACCTGGCTTTTCCGATTCACATTGTCGTACACCTGGTACGGAACGGACGACGGGTTCGATCTCCCGAAATCCACGCGTATTAACTGGACGTCAGGTCTGACATATACGCCCGGGTGGAGCTACGAGCGCACCGTGAAGCGACATCACGCCATCGCTACCGGCTATTATGGCGGCGGCGTTTATGGCCCAGTGGCTCGCATGTGGGCGCAGGGTGAATTTAAATTGGGGTTCCCTTGGACCATTCAGAGTTCCTATCCATGCCTGCGAGCGAATGGCCTGAACCGTGGCCATAGGCGCTTTGACGGCGAATGCAGCGATTATGACTGATGAGCACTCAGTGACCCCTAACGGCGCGTGGTGGCACGCGCCGTTAGGGGTCACCATGATCTTGAGTGTCACCGGTGGCCCGTTGGTGACACTCGCAGTCTGCGGCGTCGCACTCCTGCTGGTCCGCCGCGACCGCCCAGCGCTCCGGTCGGCGCTCGCGATCTCTGCGGCGCTAGGGTGCCTGTGGGTCGTGGTGCTCACCCTCCTCACGCCCGCCCGCGTGGTCATCGAGGAGATGGCGAGGCATTGATCCCCCTGTGGATAGCCAGCGTCCCCACGCCGGGAATCGGCTAACGTCGCGTGGGTGACGTTGGTTTGACCGGCCACGCGCTGGGTGCAGCTGCACGAGCACATCCCTCGCGGGTCCGCACCCCCGGATGAGCTGCGGCCACCGTCGCGCACCCTGCCCGCCCCGGTCGACCTGCACGTGCTCGACCTGATCGCCGACATCACCCGCGCCCCGACGCCTGGCGGCGCGGGTGCGCGGCAGCTCTGGGTGCTGGCCCGCCCCGACGCAAGCCCACGCCCGGCCGCACGGGCGGTCTCGCGATCAACCCCCGCACGCCAGCGGATCTGCGGTGGTCCGCCGTTGCTCTGCCCGAGCTGCGCGCCCGTGCCCGGTGAGCGGATCGAGGGGGACGCGGCGCGGTGGTTGCGTCGCTGCGAGCTGACGTTGGGCCTGGTGGCCCGCAGCCACCACCTCGAGCAGGCGTGCCCGCACTGTGCCGCACCGTCACTGGTGGCGTCGATCGAACGGTGGGTCATCCGCTGCGCCAACCCGGGCTGCCGCGACCCGGAGGGCCGGCCGCACGACTGGCCAGTCACGGCACCGGTGCTGAGGCATGTCGTGGGTGCAGCATGACCCGCGTGCCGCAATGGTGGCGGGCGGAGTCCGTGACACATGGCCAACGTTGACCTTGATGTGGCCGCGCACGCTGTGGACGGCCAGCTCATACGATCGACACCACTGACGCGCTTACCAGGCCGACGACCCGGAGGTCACGATGCCCATCGGCCCGTCGCGGGCCGCGCGCCCGTTGGAGGTCGCGGTCGTGGTGGACGAAGCCGGCGCAGCCGTCATCCACGCGATGCCGGCGCGTCGCACGTTCCTCGTCGGGTGGTGGCACTGATGACCCCGTCCCGCGCACAACGAGCGACCGCGGTGGCGGCATGGGCTGCCACGGTCGACCAGCGAGACCTCAAGCCGGCGGACGCCCGGGCGCTCCGCACGATTGGCCAGCTCGTGGATCGTCGCGACCGTCTCGACGAGGAGATAGCGGCTGCTGTCGGCGCTGCCCGCCAGGCGAACCGCTCGTGGTCGCAGATCGGCGCTGCGCTCGGCGTCTCGAAGCAGGCGGCCCAGCGGCGGTACGGTCCGCACCCTTCAGCCTGAGGTGGTCAGCCTTCCTGCTGGTCTCAGCATGCGCGGTACGAGCGGTCAGCTGGACGTGCCCCACCTCTGGGTGACCAGTCGCAGGTCCGCTCGAGCGCGGGTGCCCTCCCGGGCCTCGTGAGCGTCCTCCTGCCGCGCCCACCGCGACCACTGCCGCGCGAGCTGCTCGCCGTCCCGGCAGATCGCCCGCCTCCGGCGTAACAGTGCTGGGCACTCCAACCACACCAGCAGTGACAGGTACGGTGCGGCGGACCGGGCGCCGACGCCGCAGCCCTCGACGATCAGCAGCGGGGACGGTGCCACGGCCAGCACCGGTCCGTCCTGCTGCGTGGTCCAGTCGTAGGTGGGCCACCGTCCGGTGTCCCCGGCTGCCAGGGGTCGCAGCAGCTGGTGCGCCATCCGCTGGACGCCGGCGTCCAGCCCGTCCCAGCCCGGGTACACCTGGTCCAGCCGCAGCACCGGCACGTCGCCCAGGGCGCGGGCGACTAGGGAGGCGAAGGACGACTTGCCCGAGCCGCTGCGCCCGTCTACGGCCAGTACCCGGCAGGAGCCCGCGCGAGCCGGTCGCGCCAGGAGTTCTCGGACGACCCGCTCGCGAGCGTCCCCCGCCGCCAGGCACAGCACATCCGGCGGATGGATCGGATCCTGCAGCCCGGCGTCGCCCACGGTCGCCACCCTGCCAGGATCGGCCCATGACCCGTGTCACCGACCGAGCCGGGACGCCCGGCCAGCCAGAGTCGCCCGGTCGACCGCGGTCCGGCGACTTGGGCCCGCTCGCCGGTCTCCTCGTCGTCGATCTCACCCGGGCGCTGGCCGGGCCGCACGCGGCGATGATGCTCGGTGACCTCGGCGCCCGGGTGATCAAGGTTGAGTCACCGGACGGCGGGGACGACACCCGCGGCTGGGGGCCGCCGTTCGTGCCGGCCGATCCGTCCAGACCGACCCGGCCGCCCGCCGGGGACAACGCCGCGGTGTCGACGTACTTCCTGTCCTGCAACCGGAACAAGGAGTCGATCGTCCTCGACCTGAAGTCCGACGACGGACGCGCGACCGTCGTCGAGCTGATCCGCCGCGCCGACGTGCTGCTGGAGAACTTCCGCACCGGCGTGCTGGACCGGCTCGGGCTGGGTCTGGACCACCTGCTTGAGCTGAACCCGCGCCTGGTGGTGCTGTCGATCACCGGCTTCGGCCACGACGGCCCGGAGGGCGGCCGGGCCGGGTACGACCAGATCGCCCAGGGCGAGGCCGGGCTGATGTCGCTGACCGGCTCCGGCCCAGACGATCCCCAGCGGGTCGGGGTGCCGATCGGTGACCTACTGGCCGGGATGTACGGCGGCTACGGCGTGCTCGCCGCGCTGCTGGAGCGTGAGCGCACCGGTCGCGGCCAAGTGGTGCGCACGTCGTTGCTGGCCGGCATCGTCGGGGTGCATGGCTTCCAGGGCACCCGCTGGACCGTCGCCGGGGAGGTCGGCAGCGCCCAGGGCAACCACCACCCGTCGATCTGCCCGTACGGCTTGTTCCGGTGCCGGGACGGCGCGGTGCAGATCGCCGTCGGCTCCGAGGGCTTGTGGCGCCGGTTCTGTGCCGCGTTCGACCTCGACCCGGATGCGGATGGCCTGTCCAGCAACGCCGAACGGGTGGCCTCCCGGGACCGGGTGGTCGAGGTGATCGAGACCGCGTTCGCCGCCTGGGGCGCCGCCGCGCTGCTGGGTCGGCTGGCCGAGGTCGGGGTTCCCGCCGGTCGGCTGCGCACCCTCGACGAGGTGTACGACTGGCCGCAGACCCGCAGCCAGGGGCTGCTGGTGGACGTGCGGCACCCCACCCTCGGCGAGATCACCCTGCCCGGGCCGCCGTTGCGGTTCTTCGACGCAGGTGGTGTCGAGACCACCAGGGCCGACCACCGCCCGCCGCCGCTGCTCGACGGTGACGGGCCGGCCATCCGGCGCTGGTTGGGCACGCACCGGTCGTGACGGGTGCGGTGACGTACCGTCGTCGGGGTGCGCGTCCTCGTGGCCCTTGGCGGCAACGCCATCACCTCACCGGACGGCGGGGTCACGCCGACGGACCAGGTCGCCGCGATCAGCCGCGCCATGGAGCCGGTGGCCGACCTGGTGGCTGCCGGTCACGAGGTGGTGCTGACCCACGGCAACGGACCGCAGGTGGGCAACCTGCTGGTGAAGAACGAGATCGCCGCGTCCGTGGTGCCGCCGGTGCCGCTGGACTGGTGCGACGCGCAGACCCAGGCCACCGTCGGCTTCATGGTGCTGAACCGGTTGGACGCGGCGCTCGCCGCGCGCGGCGTCCGACGACCGACCGCGGTCTTGGTCAGCCGCACCTTGGTGGACGCCGACGACCCCGCGTTCAGCCACCCGACCAAGCCGGTCGGCCGGTACCTGCCGCGAGGGCAGGCTCAGCCGCTGATCGACGCCGGCCAGACCTGGCAGGACCGCGGCACCCGCGGCTGGCGGCGGGTGGTGCCGTCCCCGGAGCCGCTGGAGGCGCTGGACGCCGAGGGTGCCGCCGCGCTGGTCGGGGCCGGCTACGTGGTGGTCACCGGCGGCGGGGGTGGCATCCCGTGCGTCCGGGATCCCAGCGGCACCGTGCACGGGGTGGAGGCGGTCGTCGACAAGGACCTGTCGGCGGTGCTGCTCGGCCGGGCGCTGGGCGCGGACGTCCTGGTCATCGCGACCGACGTCGCCCACGTGACCACCGGGTGGGGCACCGCGCACCAGCACGATCTGCGCGACATCGACGTGGCGCGGCTGCGGGAGCTGGCCGCGCGCGGCGAGTTCGCCAGCGGCTCGATGGCGCCGAAGGTGGAGGCGGCGTGCCGGTTCGTCGAACGCGGCGGCCGGCATGCCGCCGTCTGCACGCTCCCGGCGATCGCCGCCGCGGCGCTCGCGCGGGCCGGGACCGTGGTCCGCCCTACCGTCTGATCACCACCACCTGACCGAAGGAGCAGGCATGCCCGATGCCATCGAGGTCCGCAAAATCCCGCTGCACCACGTCAGCGACGCCAGCGGTCTGGTCGCCCTGATCGACGAGGCGGTCCTGGAGGCCGACCGGGTGGTCGCGGTCATCGGCAAGACCGAGGGCAACGGCGGCGTCAACGACTACACCCGGATCATCGCCGACCGGGCGTTCCGGGACGTGCTCGTCGCCCGCGGTTCCCGCACTGCTGAGCAGGTGGCCCAGGTGCCGATCGTGTGGTCCGGAGGCACCGACGGGGTGCTCAGCCCGCACGCCACCGTGTTCGCCACCCTGCCGCCGGGCCGGGCGGAGCCCACCGACGAGCCGCGGCTGACCGTGGGGTACGCGATCAGCGACCTCCTGCTGCCCGAGCAGATCGGCCGGACGGCGATGATCACCACGGTGGCGGACGCCGTCCGCGAGGCCATCCGCCGGGCCGGGATCGACGACCCGGCGGACGTGCACTACGTGCAGACCAAGACCCCGCTGCTGACCATCGACACCATCCGGGACGCCAAGTCCCGCGGCCAGAGCGTGTGGACCGAGCACACCCTGGAGTCGATGGACCTGTCCAACGGCACCACCGCGCTGGGTATCGGGGTGGCCTTGGGGGAGATCGCGATGCCCTCGGACGCGGACGTGCTGCGCGACCGGTCGCTCTACTCCTGCGTCGCCTCCTGCTCGTCCGGCGTCGAGCTGGACCGCGCCCAGGTGGTGGTGGTGGGCAATGCCCGCGGGGTCGGCGGCCGCTACCGGATCGGCCACGCAGTGATGCGGGACGCCCTGGACTCGGGCGGCATCTGGTCAGCGATCCGGGACGCCGGCCTCGAGCTGCCGGACCGCCCGCACCCCGCCGACCTGGACGGCCGGCTGGTCAACGTGTTCCTCAAGTGCGAGGCGTCCAGCGACGGCCGGGTGGCCGGGCGGCGCAACGCGATGCTGGACGACTCGGACGTGCACTGGCACCGGCAGATCAAGGCGTGCGTCGGCGGGGTGACGGCCGCGGTCACCGGCGACCCGGCGGCGTTCGTGTCGGTGTCCGCCGCGCACCAGGGGCCGGACGGCGGCGGCCCGGTGGCCGCGATCGTCGACCTCGGCCCCGACCCCACCGGCTACCGCCCCGCGCCCCGCAGCTAGCGCGTGGCGAGGCCGTCGGGGTCCGCGCCCGACGCGCGTCCGTCGATACGCTGAGCCCATGCCCCTCGCCGTCCGTGTCATTCCGTGCCTGGACGTGGACGCCGGTCGGGTGGTCAAGGGGGTCAACTTCGTCGGGCTGCGGGACGCCGGTGACCCGGTGGAGCTGGCCGCCCGGTACGGCGAGCAGGGTGCCGACGAGCTGACCTTCCTGGACGTCACCGCGTCCAGCGACCAGCGGGACACCATGCTGGACGTGGTGTCCCGGACTGCCGAGCAGGTGTTCATCCCGCTGACCGTGGGCGGCGGGGTCCGGTCCGTGGCGGACGTCGACCGGTTGCTGCGGGCCGGTGCGGACAAGGTCGGCGTGAACACCGCGGCGATCGCCCGGCCGGAGCTGATCGCGGAGGTGGCCGACCGGTTCGGAGTCCAGGTGCTGGTGCTCAGCGTGGACGCCCGCCGGTGCCCGCCGGGCACCACGACGCCGTCGGGTTTCGAGGTGACCACCCACGGTGGTCGCACCGGCACCGGAGTCGACGCCGTCGAGTGGGCGGAGCGGGCCGCCCGCCTGGGCGCCGGCGAGGTGCTGCTCAACGCGATGGACGCGGACGGCACCCGGGCCGGTTTCGACCTCGAGCTGATCCGGCTGGTCCGCGGCCGGGTGAGCGTGCCGGTGGTCGCGAGCGGCGGGGCCGGCCGCGTGGAGCACTTCGTGCAGGCGGCTCACGCTGGTGCCGACGCGGTGCTGGCGGCGAGCGTCTTCCACTTCGGCCAGCTGCGGGTCGAGGACGTCAAGGACGCCCTCGCCGCGGCGGGCCACCCGGTCCGTCGGGCGTTCAGCCGGGCGTCACACGCCTGAGGGCACCTGGAGCAGCCGCTGCACCGCCGGCTCCGGCCCGTCCAGCTCGACCTGGGCGACCGCCCGGCGACCCACCGCGAACAGCAGCACCTCGCTCGCGGCTCCCTGCACCCGGACCATCGGGTGGCCCGGTCGGACCACGCTGTGCCCGATCCCCGGGGCGTCCAGCCGCACCCCCACCGGCGCCCGGCGCAGCGCGCCCCGGCCGAGCGTGCGGCAGGCGCGCCAGAGCGCGGCCTCGTGGCCGGCGGTCAGCTCTCGCCGGACCCAGCCGGGCGCGGCGCGCCGGAGGTCTTCGTGGTGGATGAACATCTCGGCGGTGTTGCCCAGCTCGTCCAGCACGGTCAGCCGGGTGGGGTGCCACGCGGGCGGCCCGCCGCGGACGAGCTCGACGAGGTCCCGCCACCCGGCCGTCGTCGAGGCGGTCGCGGCCAGCCGCTCCTGAACCCGCTGGGTGTGTCGGGCGAGCGGTCCCAGCAGCAACCCGGCCGCGGCGTCCGGCCGCCGCTCGCGCACCGCGAGGTGCGCCGCCAGCTGCCGGGCGTCCCAGCCGTCGCACAACGTCGGAGCGTCCGGTCCGACGGTCGCCAGGGTGTCGCAGAGCGCGTGTCGTTCCTGGTGCGCGTACCGGCTCATCACCCGATCCTCGCATCTGGGCGCATCCGCGCCATGTGGCATCTGGGCGCATCCGCGCCATGTGACAAGGTGGCGATGATCCCGCCCAGCTTCAGGAGGGTCACGACCGCCCGTGCCCGAGCAGCCGCCGCAGACCCAGCCGTACACCATCCGGCGTGGGCTGGCCGTCGTCTGGCAGGGGATCCGCCAGGTGCCGGGGGTCTTCAGCATCGCGGTCGCGGGCAGCCTGCTGTACGGCGTGATGACCGCGGGCAGCGCGTGGGCGCTGGGCCAGGTCATCGGGCAGGTGATCCAGCCGGCGCTGCGCACCGGCGAGCTGGACGCGGGTGAGCTGGCCGCAGGTGCCGGCTTGATGGCCGCGGTGACCGTGCTGCTCACGATCGGGGTGATCGCCCGGCGGCTGGGTGCCGGGGTGGCGATGTTCGCCCTCGGCGCGCACTTTCGGCGTCGGGTCACCGAGCAGTATCTGAGGCTGCCGTTGTCCTGGCATGCCCGGCACCCCACCGGTCAGCTGCTGTCCACCGCCAACGCTGACGTCGACGCCACCTGGATGGTGTTCGCCCCGTTGCCGATGGCGATCGGCGTCTTGGCGATGCTCGTCGTCGCGGTGGTGTCGATGCTCGCGGTGGACCCGGTGCTCGCGGTCGTCGGGTTGTGCGTGTTCCCGCTGATGTTCGCGGTGAACGCGGTCTTCCAGCGGTACATGTCACCGCGGGTGACCCGGGCGCAGGCGCTGCGGGGCGCGGTGTCCGACGTCGCGCACGAGAGCTTCGACGGCGCTCTGGTGGTGAAGGCGATGGGCCGGGAGGCGGCCGAGACCGAGCGGTTCGCCGCGGTGACCGGGCAGCTGCGGGACGCGGGCGTCGCGGTCGGCCGCACGCGCGGCGTCTTCGACCCGCTGATCGAGGCCATGCCGAGCCTCGGCACGCTCGCGGTGCTGGGGGTCGGCACCGCTCGGGTCGGCTCCGGGGCGGTGACGGCGGCTGAGGTGGTGCAGGTGGCGTACCTGTTCTCGCTGCTGGGGTTCCCGGTCCGCGCCTTCGGCTGGGTCCTCGGTGAGCTACCGCGCAGCGTGGTCGGCTGGGACCGGGTGCAGGCCGTGCTGGGCGCCGAGGGCGCGCTGACGCATGGCACGCGCCGGCTGGACGCGACCGGCCCAGCACAGGTCCGGTTGTCCGGTGTCCGGTACGCCTACGCCGTCGTGAGCACGGACGCCCGCTCCAGGGCTACCGGCGTCAGCACAGGGGACGACGGCTCGGGTGGGTCCGCAGAGCCGTCGTCCGCGCGGCTGGCCGTCCCGGTGCTGCAGGGGGTGGACTTCGAGGTCGCGCCAGGGCGCACCCTGGCCGTCGTCGGCTCGACCGGGTCCGGCAAGTCCACGGTGGTCGACCTGCTGGTGCGGCTCGCGGACCCGGACGCTGGAGCGGTCCTGCTGGACGGGGTCGACCTGCGGGAGCTGGCCGAGGGAGAGGTGGCCCGAGCTGTCGCGTTGGTGCCGCAGCAGGTGTTCCTGTTCCATGACTCGGTCCGGCAGAACGTCACTCTCGACGACCCCACGCTGATGGACGACGACGACCGTCGGGTGTGGGCCGCGTTGCGGCGAGCGCAGGCCGATCGGTTCGTCGCCGCCCTGCCCCACGGTCTGGACACCCGGGTCGGCGAGCGTGGCACGAGCTTGTCCGGGGGCCAGCGGCAGCGGATCGCGCTCGCCCGGGCGCTGATCCGCCGCCCCCGGCTGCTGGTGCTGGACGACGCGACCAGCGCGGTGGACCCGACGGTAGAGGCGTCGATCATCGACGGCCTGCGCAGCGGTGGCTCTGATCGACCAGGTTCCGGTCGGTCAGTTGACCCTGATCGGCCGGATGGTCCTGATCGGCTCGGAGATTCCGATCGGCAGGTGGTCGGCGCGCGAGACCGAGCACCTGCGCACGCGTCGGCGCCGACGGTCGTGGTGGTCGCCTACCGCAAGGCCACCATCGCGCTGGCGGACCAGGTGGTGCACCTGGACGACGGGCGGGTGATCGACCAGGGCACCCACGCCGAGCTGAGCGAGCGCAGCCCGACGTACCGCAGGTTGGTCGACGCCTATGAGCGGAAGGCCGCCGAGCGGTCGTCCGGGCCAGGCGACTCAGGCGACCTGGACGAGGCGGCCGACCAGGTGTCAGCGTGAGCGCCCACCCGCCAAGCGCACCCAGCGCCTGGGCGACGGTGCGGCGCGGGTTGCGGCTGTCCCCCCAGTTCCTGCAGGGGGTTCGGGTGACCTTGGCGCTCGCGGTGCTGGCCGCGGCAGGTCGGGTGGTGGTGCCGTTCGCCGTCCAGCAGACCGTCGACGTCGGCCTGCGAGCCGATGATGCTGCCGGGGCCGGCCCCGATGTCGGCCGGGTGGTGCTGTTGCTGCTGGCCGCGACGGCGGTGGTGGCCAGCACCGCGTGGTGCGCCTACCTGGTCAACGCCCGGTTGTTCCAGGCCGCCGAGAGCGGGTTGGCCACGCTGCGGGTCACCGCGTTCCGGCACATCCACGACATGTCGGCGCTCACCCTGAACGCGCAGCGACGGGGATCGCTGGTCTCTCGGGTGACCAGCGACGTCGACACCATCTCGACGTTCGTGTCGTTCGGCGGGCTGATGCTCGTGGTGTCGACGTTCCAGCTCCTGGTCGCCACGGTGGTGATGGCGCTGTACTCACCGCTGCTCACCTTGGTGGTCTGGGGGTGCTTCCTGCCGGTCTTCGCCGTCGGTCGGCCGCTGCAGCGTGCCGTCTCGCGGGCGTTCGGGCTGGTTCGTGAGCGCGTGGGCGACATGTTGTCGGCGGTCTCGGAGTCCGTGGTCGGTGCGGCGACGATCCGTTCGTACGCCGCCCAGGCCCGCACGGGTCGTCGGATCGACTCGGCCATCCAGGAGCACCAGGCCGCGTCGGTGCGGGCCAGCGCCCGGGTGGTGACGTCGTTCTCGCTGGGGGTGCTGGTCACCGGCCTGGTCGCGGTGGTCGTGGTGGTCGTGGGCACTATGCGGGGCGTCGGCGGCGACCTGACGGTGGGCGAGCTGCTCGCGTTCCTGTTCCTGGTGCAGCTGTTCACCGGTCCGATGCAGGTGGGCGTCGAGGTGCTGAACGAGATGCAGAACGCGGTTGCCGGGTGGCGGCGGGTGCTGGCGGTCCTGGACACCCCGGCTGATGTCGCGGATCCGGGCGAGGCCGGCGTGGTGCTGCCGCGGGGTCCGATCGAGGTGCGGTTCGACCACGTGTCGTACGCCTACCCGGACGGACCGACGGTGCTGCACGACGTCGACCTGCGGATCCCCCCGGGCAGCCGGATCGCGGTGGTCGGGTCGACGGGATCGGGCAAGACCACCCTGGCCAAGCTGCTCACCCGGTTGATGGACCCGACGACCGGCCGGGTCCTGGTGGACGGGGTGGATCTCACACAGGTGCGCTTCTCCTCGCTGCGAGAGCGCATCGTGCTGGTGCCGCAGGACGGGTTCCTGTTCGACGGCACGGTCGCCGCCAACACCCGGTTCGCCCGGCCGGACGCGGCCGCGGATCAGCTGCGGCTGGCGTACACCGAGCTGGGTCTCGCGGACTGGCTGGACGGGTTGCCACACGGACTCGACACCCGGGTGGGGCAACGCGGCGAGTCGCTGTCCGCCGGGGAACGGCAGCTGGTCGCGCTCGCGCGCGCCTACCTGGCCGACCCCGACCTCCTGGTGCTCGACGAGGCGACGTCCGCGGTCGACCCGGCGACCGAGGTGCGGATCCAACGAGCCCTGGACGGCCTGATCCGCGGTCGGACGTCCATCGCGATCGCCCACCGGTTGTCCACCGCCGAAGCCGCCGACGAGGTTCTCGTGGTGGACGCCGGGCAGGTCGTGGAGCGTGGTCCCGCTGGTGACCTGGTGGCCGTCGGTGGCCACTACGCACGCCTGAACGCCAGCTGGGTCGCCCAACGTCGCATCGGATGACCCGCGATGGGCCGGCACCGGGCCGATCGTGGGCCGGGGCAAGGGGTAGGGGCCGATGCCGTTTCTCGGAGGTGGCGTCATCGGAGGCGGCGCGACCCGGCACGATGGTGGGGTGACCGCGCCCGCCCGCCCCTCCTCGCTCGCGCCCGACGTGGCCGCCCAGCTCAAACGGGACGACCACGGCCTGGTCTGTGCGGTGGTGCAGCAGCGCGACACCGGCGAGGTTCTCATGGTCGGCTGGATGGACGACGAAGCCCTGCACCGCACCCTCACCACGGGGCGCGTGACGTTCTGGAGCCGCAGTCGCCAGTCCTACTGGCGCAAGGGGGACACCAGCGGCCACGCGCAATGGGTGCACGGCGTCGCGCTCGACTGCGACGGTGACGCGTTGCTGGTGCGCGTTCAGCAGCACGGCAGCGCGTGCCACACCGGCTCGGGCAGTTGCTTCGCCGGCCGAGCCCTGCCGGTGACCGGGGCGGTCACGACCGCCGATCCCTCGTCCGGCCATGGGAGCGCCGGCCACGGGAGCGCCGGCCACGGGAGCGCCGGCCATGGGAGCGCCGGCGAGGACAGCTCCAGCAACGACAGCGAGCGTCCGTGACGGGTCGGCCCTCGCGGGCGGTGCCGATCGTCCTCGCCCTCGTGGGGGCCGGGGTGGTGCTGCTGTCCGCTGGGCGGTCCTGGGTGCAGGCGCGGGCGCAGGCCCCAGTCGTCGGCGTGGTCGACGTCGCGGTGACTGGCCGGCAGGCGGCGCCGATGGTGTCGGCCATGGCTCTCGTCGCTGTCGCCGGCGTGCTGGTGCTGTGGCTCGCCAGCCCGTCGGCGCCACGCTTCACCGGCGTCCTGCTGGTGGCGGCCGGGGTGCTCGGACTGGGTGCGGCGGTCGACGTGCTGCGCGATCCGGTCGCCGCCGTGCAGGCAGACCTCGCTGCGGCGAGTGGGACCACCGCTGTCCAGGACGTGCAGACCAGCACATCGTGGTGGCTGGGGCCGGCCACGCTCGGCATGGCGTTGGTCGTGCTCAGCGGCGTCGTGACGATCTGCGGGGTGGGAGCAGGACGCCGCGGCGGTGACCGGGCTGCTCTCGCCCACCTGCGAGGGGCCGCCGGGCGGAACGCGCGCTCCGCCGGCAGTCCGCGTGCCGACCGCGGCGCTCGGGGCACCACGGATCCGGGACCTCCGGACCCGGCCGCTACGTGGGAGGCGCTCAGTCGCGGAGACGACCCGACACGCTGAACAGGTTGCCGGTGTGCGTCTCTGACACACTCGAGGCACTCATCACCACCCTGGTCGTGATGAGGTGACGGCGGCCAGGTGCTCGTGGAGCCGAGCGCCGACGAACGACGCTACGGGAGGACATCGTCATGGCTGAGCCGCATCCGGGGATCACCCGCGACGCGCACCGTCGGGCCATCCAGCCGCACCATCCTGACGCCCACGATAACCACGGCGGCACGATCGCCGCCTGGACCTGTGTCGGCTTGGTCATCACCGGTTCGTTCGTGATGAGCATCGCGGTGGTCCTGGCCTCGGTGGCCGTGTTCATCGTGGGTTGCGGGGTGGTCGTGACGGGCGCGATCGCCGGCAAGGTGCTGCAGCTGGCAGGTTTCGGTGCGCCACCGCGATCAGCGATGGACGCCACCCCCGGTGCTGGTCCGTGACCTGCGCCGGTCCGACGGCCGACCCGGGCGTCGGGCGGCACGGCCTGGCGAGCCGCGCTGGCGCGTCCCGCGCAGCCCGGCCGTTGCTGGTCCTAGGCGCCGGTGTCGCGGTGGTCGCCTTCGTCGGGCAGGTTGACCCGAACGAGCCCGGGCACTACCCGACGTGCCCGCTCCTGGCCATCACCGGTCAGTGGTGTCCAGGGTGTGGTTCGTTGCGGGCGGTGCACGCGCTCGCGGGCGGCGACCTGGCGACCGCTCTGGCGCGCAACCCGCTCACGGTGGTCGGGTTGATTGGTTTGGGGCTCATGTGGGTCGTGTGGCTGCGTCGTTCTCTCGCAGGCCAAGGTCGACTCGCAGGTCGACATCGGACGGTGCCGGCCTGGGCTTGGTGGGCGCTGCTGGCGGCTGTGATGCTGTTCTGGGTGCTGCGCAACGTGCCCGGGTTCGTGTTTCTCGCCCCCTGAGCGCATTCCACCCCGCTACCGGCGAACAATCATCCCCGCGGCTCTCGATGACACAGTGGTTGGGTAGAGATGTGGTCGGTAGGGTCTGCGCCTACGGCCTCCTGATCGGGTGGCCGTAGGCGACGACAAGGGATCCGCATCATGACCCAGCCTCCCGACCAGCCCGGGCAGCAGCCAGATCCACGCTTTGGCAGCCCTCCACCGCCCCCGTACGCACCGCCTCCGGCCGCACCCGGCTACGGCCCAGCACCGACCGCGCCGCAGGCTCCTGGGGTTCCGCCCGGATCGGCACCGGGCGCGACTGGTATTCCGGGGATGGGCAGGCGGTTGGTCGCCCGGATCGTCGACGGTCTGCTACTTGGTGTGGTTCTGCTGCCGCTCGCTCTGGTCTTCGGGGTGTTCGACTCTCTGACCGGATCATCGACGACGGCAAGCTCCGTCAACTTCGGCTTCAACGGTGTGACCTTGCTGATTGGTGCGGTCTACGAGGTGGGCTTGATCGCTACTCGTGGAGCGACGCTCGGCAAGCAGCTGCTCGGCATCAAGGTGGTCACCATCGAGACCGGTGCGCGGCCGGACTTCGGCGCGGCGGCGTTGCGGTGGCTGATCCCGGCGATCGGCGCGTTTGTGTGCGGCATCGGACAGCTGGTCGTGTATGCGTCGCCGCTGTTCGACAACACCGGTCGTCTTCAGGGGTGGCACGACAAAGTGGCCAAGACCCAGGTGGTCAACGCCTGACCGCGTCACTGCTCAGGGGCTGGGCCGCTACCTGCTTGAACACGCGCTATCTGTTTGAGCACGGTGGTGGCCCAGTCTGGTCTCCTGAGGCACCAGTCCTCTCACACGGGTTTCAACGCCAGGTAATTGACAAGCAACGTGAAGGTATTCGTCGGCCTTACGGATCTTCGTGGTCGGGGTGTTCCAGCGTGATCGATGGCCGGTATCGTCTGCGCGCACGGCCCACACGGCGGTCGTTGAAACAGACCCCACACGGCGGTCGTCGAAACAGACAAGGGATCACCTCCATGACGCAACCCCCCGGTCCTGCGGGTCAACAACCAGATCCGCGCTTCAAGGGCCAGCTGTCGCCCCCCGACGGATCCTCTGAGCCGGACCAGGGTCATGGGCAGCCGCCTGCTGCTCCGGGTTATGGGCAGCCGCCTGCTGCTCCGGGTTACGGGCAGCCGCCTGCTGCTCCGGGCTATGGGCAGCCGCCTGCTCCGGGTTACGGGCAGCCGCCTGCTGCTCCGGGCTATGGGCAGCCGCCTGCTCCGGGTTACGGGCAGCCGCCTGCTGCTCCGGGTTACGGGCAGCCGCCTGCCGCTCCGGGTTACGGGCAGCCGCCTGCTGCTCCGGGCTATGGGCAGCCGCCTGCTGCTCCGGGCTATGGGCAGCCGCCTGCCGCTCCGGGTTACGGGCAGCCCCCAGCCGCTCCGGGCTACGGCCGAGCCTTCGGGGTGCCCGGCTACGGCGCACCTCGACCTGGTGGGTCAGTAGGCGCAACCGGTGTCCCCGGCATGGGCAAGCGGTTCGTCGCTCGCCTCCTCGACGGGCTCATCCTCGGCATCCCACTCTCGATCGTCTACTTCGGGCTTACCGCCGGAGCTATCAGCCAAGTCGAGGGCGACCGGGTCACCGGGGAGACCACCAGTGGCGGAGGATTCCTCGCCGCTCTACTCGCCTTCTACGGCCTCACCTTTGTCGCCACGATCGCCTACGAAGTGGTGCTCATCGCCTTGCGGGGGGCCACTCTCGGCAAGCAGATCATGAAGATCAAGGTGGTTCAGGAGGCCAACGGTTCCCTCCCGGGGTGGAGTCCGTCGGTGATCCGCTGGATCATCCCGACAGCTGGCAGCTTCGTGTGCGGCATCGGACAACTGGTCGTGTTCTTGTCCCCGCTCTTCGACAACAGTGGGCGCCAGCAGGGCTGGCACGACAAGGCCGCCAAGACCCACGTGGTCAACGCCTGACCTGCTGTCGGATCAGGGTCGGGCACGGACGTCGTGAGTGGCGTCTGGCCGGCCCTGCTGGCCACCAGTGACAGTGAGCCGTCTACGATCGGATCGTCCGCTGGCAGCGATCACCGTGGGGTGAGGGCACTGAGCGTCCTGGACGACATCGTTGCGGGGGTCCGCGAGGATCTCGCGACTCGGCAGGACCAGGTGCCGCTAGACGATCTCAAACGTCGAGCTCTCCGTCTCGATCCAGCGATGGACGCGCACGCCGCGCTGGTCGCGGGTGCCGGCATCAAGGTCATCGCGGAGGTCAAGCGTTCCAGCCCGAGCAAGGGCGCGCTTGCCGCCATCGCCGACCCGGCCGGGTTGGCCGTGGATTACGTGGCCGGGGGCGCCACCGTGGTCAGCGTGCTCACCGAGCAGCGGCGCTTCGGCGGATCGCTCACCGACCTGGACGACGTGCGCCGTGCGGTCGAGGTTCCGGTGTTGCGCAAGGACTTCATCGTCACCAGCTACCAGCTATGGGAGGCGCGGGCGCACGGCGCCGACGTCATCCTGTTGATCGCGGCGGCCTTGAACCAGGACGCTCTGGTGAGCCTGCACGAGCGGGCCGAGTCGCTCGGCATGACGGTCCTGGTCGAAGTGCACGATGAGGACGAGCTGTCCCGAGCGGTGGACGCCGGGGCGCGGGTGATTGGGGTCAACGCCCGCGACTTGCGCACCCTGGAGGTGGATCGTTCGACGTTCGCGCGGCTTGCCCCCCGCATCCCGGAGGGCGTTCTGCGGGTCGCCGAGTCCGGTGTCCGAGGGCCGCATGACGTCCTGGAGTACGCCAAGCACGGCGCTCATGCCGTGCTCGTAGGGGAGGCGTTGGTCACCGGGGGCTCTCCGAGATCAGCCGTGGCCGATCTCGTGGCAGCCGGCGCGCACCCAGCCACCTTGGGTCAGTCCCGCTGAGACCTCCCCGCAGGCCGCGAGGTCGAGGCTGGCGCCACCTCAGACCTCAGCGGTCGGAGCCTGCGAGAATCACGTCATGGCTGCTACCGGCACGACTGCTCCTGGATCGGCGATCTCCATGTCAGCTCAGCCGGTTGGGTCTGCGCAGGAGCTGACCGAGACCGGCCGCTTCGGCGGCTACGGTGGCCGGTACATCCCCGAGGCGCTCGTGGCAGCGCTCGACGAGCTGACGCACGAGTGGCAGGTCGCTCGGGCTGATCCGGCCTTCACTTCGCAGCTGGCCGAGTTGCATCGCACCTATACCGGTCGTCCCAGCCCGCTCACCGAGGTGCCACGGTTCGCCAGGCACGCAGGTGGCGCCCGGGTGCTGCTCAAGCGGGAGGACCTCAACCACACCGGCTCACACAAGATCAACAACGTCTTGGGCCAGGCCTTGCTCACCCAACGGATGGGCAAGCGGCGGATCATCGCCGAGACCGGGGCTGGCCAGCACGGCGTGGCGTCCGCGACCGCCGCTGCGTTGCTGGGCCTGGAGTGCACGGTGTACATGGGGGAGCAGGACACCCGGCGGCAGGCGCTCAACGTCGCCCGGATGCGGCTGCTTGGTGCCACCGTGGTCGCGGTGCGGACTGGCTCGCGGACCCTCAAAGACGCGATGAACGAGGCGATGCGGGACTGGGTGAGCACCGTCGAGCACACCCACTACCTGATCGGGACGGTCGCCGGGCCGGCTCCGTTCCCTCAGCTGGTCCGAGACCTGCATCGGGTGATCGGCGACGAGGCACGCGCTCAGGTCCTGGAGCGGGTGGGCCGGTTGCCGGACGCGGTGCTGGCGTGCGTCGGTGGCGGATCCAACGCGATCGGCATCTTCCAGTCGTTCCTGGACGACGCGCAGGTGCGGCTGATCGGCCTTGAGGCCGGCGGGGACGGCGTGGCGACCGGCCGGCACGCGGCCAGCATCACCGGCGGATCCCCCGGTGTGCTGCACGGTGCGCGTTCGTACGTGTTGCAGGACGAGGACGGCCAGACTCGCGAGAGTCACTCGGTGTCGGCTGGTCTGGATTACCCCGGTGTCGGGCCGGAGCACGCCTGGCTGCACGACACCGGCCGGGCCGAGTACCGCCCGGTGGATGACACGCAGGCGATGGACGCGTTCCAGCTCCTGTGTCGTACCGAGGGCATCATCCCGGCCATCGAGAGCGCGCATGCCGTGGCCGGTGCCATGCAGCTGGGGCGGGAGCTCGGCCCGGACGCGCTGCTGCTGGTCAACCTGTCCGGTCGTGGTGACAAGGACGTCGAGATCGCCGCCCGCTGGTTCGACCTCATGGGGGGGTCGGCGTCCGAGGCGGTCTCATCCCCAGCTGACCCGTCTGGCGTTGACCCGTCTGGCGTTGACCCGTCTGGTGGTGACCGGTGATGAGTCTCGCGGGCGGCACGGTCGCGGATGTCCTGGCTGCTGCCCGCAAGCAGGACCGAGCGGCGTTGATCGGCTACCTGCCGGTCGGCTTTCCCGACCTGGAGACATCGGTGCGGGCGATGCGCGCGATGGTCCGCGCGGGTGTGGACCTGGTGGAGGTGGGCGTCCCTTACTCCGACCCGTTGATGGACGGCGAGGTGATCCAACAGGCCGTGGACGCGGCGCTGCGGGGTGGCACCCGGGTGCAGGACACGTTCACCGCCGTCCAGGCGGTGGTCGAGGACGGTGCACCGGCGCTGGTGATGACGTACTGGAACCTCGTCGAGCACCTCGGTGTCGAGGCGTTCGCCGCCAGGTTGGCGGCCGTTGGCGGTGCCGGTTTGATCACCCCGGACCTCATCCCGGACGAGGCCGGGCCGTGGCTGGTGGCCGCCGAGCGGCACGACCTGGACCGGGTTTTCCTGGTCGCACCGAGCTCGACCGATGCTCGCCTGCGGTCCACCACGACGGTCTGCCGAGGGTTCGTCTACGCCGCCAGCACCATGGGGGTCACGGGAGCCCGGGCGGCGGTCGGCGCCAGTGCCGAGCACTTGGTTCAGCGGGTGCGCGCGGTGACCGAGCTGCCGGTGTGCGTCGGGCTGGGTGTGTCAACCGGCCAGCAGGCCGCGCAGGTGGCTGGTTTCGCCGACGGCGTGATCGTCGGATCCGCGCTGGTCAGGTGCCTGCTCGACGCGCCGTCCGCGCCGGCCGGGATCGGTGCGGTGGAGCGGTTGTGCGCCGAGCTGGCAGCCGGTGTTCGCAGCCGGTCCCGGTCGAGGAGTGCTCTCGCGTGATCATCTCGACGCTCGTGCACGGCTCTGTCGCGGCCGCGGTGACCGGCCCCTGGGCGGCGATCGGCATGGATATCCCCAGCCCCGAGCAGGCGGTGTGGCGGTTGGGGCCGGTGCCGGTCCGGGCGTACGCCTTGTGCATCTTGGCCGGCATCGTGCTGGCCGTCCTGATCGCTGACCGCCGGTGGCGTAGCCGGGGCGGTCGACGAGGGGTCGTGGTCGACATCACGGCCTATGCCGTGCCCGCCGGCATCATCGGGGCTCGCGCCTATCACGTCGCGACCTCGTGGCAGCCGTATTTCGGGGACGGCGGCCGGCCGTTGGACGCGCTCAAGATCTGGCAGCCCGGGCTCGGCATCTGGGGCGCCGTGGCCGGTGGTGCCGTCGGCGCCTGGATCGCCTGCCGGCGGCACGGCCACAGCCTGGTGCGGTTCGCGGATGCGGCAGCACCTGGCATCGCCGTCGCCCAGGCTTGCGGCCGGTGGGGTAACTGGTTCAACAACGAGCTGTACGGGGGCCGTACCGACCTGCCGTGGGGTTTGCGGGTCCACGACTGGGACCTGGTCCGGGGGGCCACGGTGCGCGACACCGCCGGGTCACCGGTGCTGTTGCCCGGCACCTACCACCCGACCTTCCTGTACGAGTCGTTGTGGTGCTTGATGGTCGCGCTGGCCGTAGTGGTGCTGGACCGGCGATATCGACTGGACCGCGGGCGGTCGTTCGCGCTCTACGTCGCGCTCTACACCCTGGGCAGGCTGGGCATCGAGACGCTGCGCACCGACCCGGCCAACCTCATCCTCGGGCAGCGGCTGAACGTGTGGACGTCGGCGTTGGTATTCCTGGGTGCCGTGGCGTTGTTCTGGGGTGGCGCCCGTCGCAGCCGGGCCTGCCGCCAGGCGACCGGACCGAAGGTGTCCGGGCGACCAGCCGGACAGCCGCGCCGCCGATCTCAACCGTCTCACCAATCGGACGACCCTTCCGAACGGCAAGATACCCCTGAACGTCCGGTCCGCTAGAGTACGGACCAGCCCGCAGGTCGACGCCGTCCGCGGACCTGGGTGCAGACACAGCGTGATGCATCCATCCAGGCGGATCTATCGCCTCGAGCCGGCTGCGTGCCTCGCCGAGATGGCACGACGTCGGTCTCTCGGCTAGCTGTGGTCTGCCGAGCGCGTGTGATCGTCGAGTAGCCGTATTGCCGAACAGCCGAGGACGGTGAGTGTGAGTATCGAGAGCTTCTCCGCGAGGCCCACACCATCCGGTCTGTACGACGGCGCGCACGAGCACGATGCGTGCGGCGTGGCCTTCGTGGCGACCATGCGGGGCCACGCGGGGCACGACATCGTCGAACACGCCCTCACCGCGCTGCGCAACCTCGATCACCGTGGCGCCACCGGAGCGGACCCGGCGGTGGGGGACGGCGCCGGCATTCTGACCCAGGTGCCGGACGAGTTCCTGCGCGCCGTGGTCACCTTCGAGCTGCCGCCGCCGGGCGCCTACGCGGTCGGGACGGCATTCCTGCCCGCCGAGCCTGAGGCGCAGGCCGCCGTGGTGCGGCGTGTCGAGGAGGTGGCCGCCCAGGAGGGGCTGACCGTCCTCGGCTGGCGGGACGTCCCAGTGCACGCGGACCTGGTCGGCCAGGTGGCCCGGGACTGCATGCCGGCGTTTCGGCAGCTGTTCGTCGCCGCCGCCGGGCCGCGGGTGGTCGGCCTGGGCCTGGAACGGCTCGTCTATGTCCTGCGCAAGCGGGCTGAGCGGGAGCTGGACGTCTACTTCCCGTCGCTGTCCCCGCGCACCCTGGTCTACAAGGGGATGCTCACCACCGGGCAGCTGGAGCCGTTCTTCCCCGATCTGTCGGACCGGCGGTTCGCGACCGAGCTGGCCCTGGTGCACTCCCGGTTCTCCACCAACACGTTCCCGTCGTGGCCGCTGGCGCACCCGTTCCGGCTAATCGCCCACAACGGCGAGATCAACACGGTTCAGGGCAACCGGAACTGGATGGCCGCTCGGGAGAGCCAGATCGCCAGTGACGTGATCCCGGGCGGCCTGCCTCGGTTGACCCCGGTGTGCACTCCAGGGGCCAGCGACTCGGCGTCCTTCGACGAGGTGCTCGAGCTGCTGCACCTGGCCGGGCGATCGCTGCCGCACGCGGTGCTGATGATGATCCCGGAGGCGTGGGAGAACAACCCGGGGATGGACCAGGCTCGGCGCGCCTTCTACCAGTTCCACTCCACTTTCATGGAGCCGTGGGATGGTCCGGCGAGCATCTCGTTCACCGATGGAACGGTGATCGGCGCGGTGCTGGACCGCAACGGCCTGCGGCCTGGCCGGTACTGGGTGACCGATGACGGCCTGGTGGTGCTGGCGTCCGAGGTCGGGGTGCTGGACCTGGACCCGGCCCGGGTGGTGCGCAAGGGGCGGCTGCAGCCGGGCCGGATGTTCCTGGTGGACACCGGCAGCGGCCGGCTGGTGGACGACGACGAGATCAAGGCCGAGCTGGCCGCGCAGCACCCGTACGCCGAGTGGCTGCACGCCGGCGTGGTGAGCCTGGCCGACCTACCGGACCGCGAGCACGTGGTGCATACGCCAGCTTCCGTGGAGCGTCGCCAGCGCACCTTCGGGTACACCGAGGAGGAGCTGCGGCTCTTGATCGCGCCGATGGCCCGCACCGGCGCGGAGCCGATCGGATCGATGGGCACGGACACGCCGATCGCCGTGCTGTCCCAGCGTCCGCGGCTGCTGTTCGACTACTTCACCCAGCTGTTCGCCCAGGTGACCAACCCGCCGCTGGACGCGATCCGCGAGGAGCTGGTCACGTCGTTGGGGTCGATGATCGGCCCGGAGCAGAACCCGCTGACCGCCACCCCGGCGCACTGCCGGCAGCTGGCGCTGACCTTCCCGGTGATCGACAACGACGAGCTGGCCAAGGTCGTGCACATCAACGCGGACGGCGACCTGCCCGGGTACGCCACCGTCGTCGTCCGGGGCCTGTACGACGTGAGCGGCGGCGGGCAGGCGCTGCGCGCCCGGCTGCGAGAGATCTGCGCCGAGGTCTCCGCGGCGATCGAGGCCGGCGCCCGGTACGTGGTGCTGTCGGACCGCGACTCCGGTCGCGACCTGGCGCCGATCCCGTCGCTGTTGCTGACCGCCGCGGTGCACCACCACCTGATCCGGACCAAGTCGCGGACCCGGGTGGGGATGCTGGTCGAGGCGGGGGACGTCCGCGAGGTGCACCACGTGGCGTTGCTGGTTGGGTACGGCGCCGCCGCGGTGAACCCTTACCTGGCCATGGAGTCCGCGGAGGACCTGGCTCGCCGCGGCCTGCTCGGTCCGACCGGCGCGGCGGCGGTAGCGCCGGCCGTCGCGGTCCGCAACCTGATCACCGCTTTGGGCAAGGGCGTGCTCAAGGTGATGAGCAAGATGGGCATCTCCACGGTGCCCTCCTACCGGGGTGCCCAGGTGTTCGAGGCCCTCGGGCTGTCCCAAGAGCTGGTCGACGACTTCTTCACCGGCACGACCTCCCAGCTCGGCGGTATCGGGCTGGACGTGCTCGCCCAGGAGGTGGCTCAGCGGCATGCCACCGCCTACCCGCCGGACGGCACCCGGGTACCGCACCGGCGGCTGGACGTCGGCGGGGAGTACCAGTGGCGGCGCGAGGGCGAACCGCACCTGTTCGACCCGGAGACGGTGTTTCGGCTGCAGCACGCGACTCGGGCCCGGCGCTATGACGTGTTCCGGCAGTACACCCAGCGGGTCGACGAGCAGTCCGAGCGGCTGATGACGCTGCGCGGCCTGCTGCGGCTACGCGGCAGCGGTCCCGGCGCCAGCGGTGCTGGCGTCCCGGGCGACATCGCTGACGGCGGCGAAGCGGTGACGCCGATCCCGGTGGACGAGGTGGAGCCGGTGGCCTCGATCGTCCGGCGGTTCTCCACCGGAGCGATGAGCTACGGGTCGATCAGCCAGGAGGCCCACGAGACCCTGGCGGTGGCGATGAACCGCCTGGGCGCCCGGTCCAACACCGGGGAGGGTGGCGAGGACGTCGACCGGCTGTTGGACCCGGTGCGGCGCAGCGCGATCAAGCAGGTGGCCTCCGGCCGGTTCGGCGTCACCAGCCTCTACCTCACGCATGCGGACGACCTGCAGATCAAGATGGCCCAGGGTGCCAAGCCGGGTGAGGGTGGCCAGCTGCCGGCGCACAAGGTGTACCCGTGGGTGGCCCGCACCCGGCACTCCACCCCCGGCGTCGGGCTGATTTCCCCGCCGCCGCACCACGACATCTACTCCATCGAGGACCTGGCCCAGCTGATCCACGACCTGAAGAACGCCAACCCGTCCGCCCGGGTGCACGTGAAGCTGGTGTCCGAGGTGGGCGTCGGCACGGTGGCGGCCGGGGTGAGCAAGGCGCACGCCGACGTGGTGCTGATCTCCGGGCACGACGGCGGCACCGGAGCCAGCCCGCTGACCAGCCTCAAGCACGCCGGTGCACCGTGGGAGCTGGGCCTGGCGGAGACCCAGCAGACGTTGCTGCTGAACGGCTTGCGGGACCGGATCGTCGTCCAGGTCGACGGCCAGCTCAAGACCGGTCGGGACGTGGTGGTGGCCGCGCTGCTCGGTGCCGAGGAGTTCGGCTTCGCCACCGCTCCGCTGGTGGTGAGCGGCTGCGTGATGATGCGGGTCTGCCACCTCGACACCTGCCCGGTCGGCATCGCCACCCAGAACCCGGTGCTGCGGCAACGGTTCAACGGTCGCCCGGAGTTCGTCGAGACCTTCTTCGAATACATCGCGCAGGAGGTGCGCGAGCTGCTCGCCGGTCTCGGGCTGCGCAGCCTCGACGAGGCGGTCGGCCGGGTCGACCTGCTGGACACCCGCCGTGCGGTCGCGCACTGGAAGGCCTCCGGGCTCGACCTGGCTCCGGTGCTCGCCGACGTCGACCTGCCGGACGGCACGCCCCGCCGGCAGGTCGCGGTCCAGGACCACGGGTTGCAGAAGGCGCTGGATCACACGTTGATCGAGATGTGCCAGGACGCCCTCGAGCGGGCCGAGCCAGTACGCGTCCAGCTCCCGGTCCGCAACGTCAACCGGACGGTCGGCACGATGCTCGGTCACGAGGTCACCAAGCGGCACCCCGCCGGCCTGCCGGTGGGCACCATCGACATCGAGCTGACGGGGTCCGCCGGCCAGTCCTTCGGTGCTTTCGTCCCGGCCGGCGTCCGGCTGCGGCTGTTCGGGGACGCGAACGACTACCTGGGCAAGGGTCTGTCCGGCGGTCAGCTGGTGGTCCGGCCGGATCGGGTGGCCACCATGCAGGCGGAGTGCAACGTGATTGCCGGCAATGTCGTCGGGTACGGCGCGACGTCCGGCGAGGTGTTCGTGCGCGGGCTGGTGGGGGAGCGGTTCTGCGTGCGCAACTCCGGTGCGCTGGCCGTCGTCGAGGGCGTGGGGGACCACGCCTGCGAGTACATGACCGGTGGTACCGCGGTGATCCTCGGTCCGACCGGGCGCAACGTGGCCGCGGGGATGTCCGGAGGGACCGCCTTCGTATGGGACCTGGTGCGCGATCAGGTGAACCCGACCGCGTTGCGCACCGGCGAGGTCGAGCTCGGTCCGCTCACCGACGAGGACGCCGCGATGCTGCAGGACGTCCTGCGCCGGTATCACGAGGTGACCGACTCGACGGTCGCCGCCGCGCTGCTGGACGACTGGGACGCCGCGCGGGCGCGATTCACCACGGTGCTTCCTCGGGACTACCGCCGGGTGCGGCAGATCCGCGCGACCGCCGAGCTCGAGGGCCTGGACCCGGACGGCGCCCAGGTGTGGGACCGGATCACGGAGGCTGCTCGTGGCTGACCCCAAGGGATTCCTCACCGTCACCGAGCGGGAGCTGCCGGACCGGCGTCCGGTGCCGATCCGGTTGATGGACTGGCACGAGGTGTACGAGCAGCAGTCGCACGAGCAGCTGCGCCGGCAGGCCGGACGGTGCATGGATTGTGGGATTCCGTTCTGCCACAGCGGATGCCCGCTGGGCAACCTGATCCCGGAGTGGAACGACCTGACCTGGCGGCAGGACTGGCGGGACGCCATCGAGCGTCTGCACGCCACCAACAACTTCCCGGAGTTCACCGGCCGGTTGTGCCCGGCGCCGTGTGAGACGTCGTGTGTCCTCGGCATCAACCAGCCCGCCGTGACCATCAAGCAGATCGAGTCGTCGATCGTGGACACCGCGTTCGACCGGGGGGACGTCGTCCCGGCGCCACCGGACCGGCTGACCGGCAAGACGGTCGCGGTGGTGGGCAGCGGCCCGGCCGGGCTGGCCGTCGCGCAGCAGCTGACCCGGGTCGGGCACACGGTCGCCGTGTTCGAGCGGGCAGACCGGATCGGCGGGCTGCTGCGGTACGGCATCCCGGAGTTCAAGATGGAGAAGTCGGTGCTGGACCGCCGACTGGCGCAGATGGAGGCGGAGGGCACCCGGTTCCGTCCCGGTGTCACGATCGGCGAGCAGATCACCGGCCAGCAGCTGCGGGACCGGTACGACGCCGTGGTGGTGGCGACCGGTTCGACGGTGCCCCGGGACCTGCCGGTCCCCGGCCGGGACCTGGACGGTGTGCTGCAGGCGATGGACTACCTGCCGCCGGCCAACCGGGCGGCCCTCGGCGAGTCGCCGGACGGCCAGGTCACCGCCGCCGGCTTGGACGTGGTCATCATCGGCGGGGGGGACACCGGCGCGGACTGCCTCGGCACTGCGCTGAGGCAGGGTGCTCGCAGCGTCACCCAGCTGGAGATCCTGCCGCAACCTCCTGAGCAGCGTGCGCAGCAGCACCCGTGGCCCACGTACCCGATGGTGTTCCGGGTCTCCAGTGCGCACGAGGAGGGCGGGGATCGGGTCTACTCGGCGAGCACCGTGGCCTTCGTCGGTAATGAGCGCGGGCAGGTCGCCGGCCTGCGGGTGTGCGACGTCGAGGTGACGGACGGGCGCCCGACGCCAGTGCCGGGCACAGAGCGGGAGCTGCCGGCTCAGCTGGTGCTGCTCGCCATGGGGTTCGTGGGTCCAGAGCGCGAGGGCGTCCTGGCCCAGCTCGGTGTGGAGCTCGACGAGCGCGGCACGGTCCGGCGGGACAGCCAGTTCGTCAGCACCGTCCCAGGGGTCTTCGTCGCTGGTGACGCCGGTCGTGGGCAGTCGTTGATTGTGTGGGCGATCGCCGAGGGACGGGCGTGTGCCGCGGCGGTGGATCAGTACCTCACCGGTGCCACCGGGCTGCCCGCTCCGATCAGACCGACAGATCGTCCGTTGACCGCTTGATCCGCCTGACCACCGTCTGCGGCAGTGTCCGCACGGTCGCTAGCCTTGCCCACCCGTCGCGCTGGTTCCCGGGTTTCGATCCATGCTGCGCGGTGTCCGCTGGTTGGTCCTCGGCGTCATTCGGGGCCAGCGGCTGACTAGGCTTCAGTCATGCGTCGCGCGAAGATTGTCTGCACCCTCGGCCCGGCCACCTCGACGCCGGATCAGATCCGGGCACTGGTCGAGGCAGGCATGGACGTCGCTCGCCTCAACCTCAGCCACGGCTCGTACGCCGACCACGAGAAGGTGTACGCGATGGTCCGCCAGGCCAGCGACGAGTGCGACCGCAGCGTCGCGGTACTCGCCGACCTGCAAGGGCCGAAGATCCGCCTCGGCAAGTTCGCGAACGGCCCGGTGGAGTTGCTTGCCGGTGACGTGTTCACCATCACCACCGAGGACGTGCCCGGCGACCGGGAGCTGGTCTCCACGACGTACCAGGGCCTGCCGGGCGATGCCCGACCAGGTGATCGGGTGTTGATCGACGACGGCAAGGTCGCCGTCGAGGTGATGCGCGTCGACGGCCCGCGGGTGGTGACCCGGGTGCTGGAGGGTGGCCGGGTCTCCGACCACAAGGGCCTCAACCTGCCCGGTGTCGCGGTGAGCGTGCCGGCGATGTCGGAGAAGGACGAGCAGGATCTGCGCTGGGCGTTGCAGTTGCGTGCCGACTTCGTCGCGCTCTCCTTCGTGCGCAGCGCCGCGGACGTCGACGACGTGCGGCGGATCATGCGTGAGGAGGGCGTGATGCTGCCGGTGCTCGCCAAGATCGAGAAACCGCAGGCGGTCGACAACCTCTACGACATCGTGATGGCCTTCGACGGTGTGATGGTGGCTCGGGGTGACCTAGGCGTGGAGCTGCCGCTGGAGCAGGTGCCGTTGGTGCAGAAGCAGGCGGTCGAGATCGCCCGGCGCAACGCCAAGCCGGTGATCGTGGCCACCCAGGTGCTGGAGTCCATGATCACCAACTCCCGTCCGACCAGGGCCGAGGCGTCGGACGCGGCGAACGCCGTGCTGGACGGCGCCGACGCGATCATGCTGTCGGGGGAGACCAGCGTCGGGAAGTACCCGATCGAGGCGGTCCGGACGATGGCCCGGATCATCTCCAATACCGAGGAGCACGGACTGGATCGGATCGTCCCGCTCGGCACTACGCCGAGGACGAAGGGAGGGGCCATCACCCTGGCGGCAGCCACGATCGGCGAGCAGCTCGGGGTCCAGTTCCTGGTGACGTTCACCCAAGGCGGCGACTCGGCTCGTCGGATGGCACGGCTGCGCTCTCCGATCGCCCACCTGGTGTTCACTCCTGAGCCGGTGGTCCGCTCGCAGCTGTCGATGACCTGGGGTGTGGAGACGTTCTTGACCTCGTTCGTCAAGCACACCGACGAGATGGCGATGCAGGTGGACCAGGTGCTGCTGGGGGACGGCCGGGTGAAGCGAGGGGACCTGGTGATCGTCGTCGCCGGGTCACCGCCCGGCATCCCCGGATCCACGAACGCGCTGCGGGTGCACCGGATCGGCGATGCCGTGGACGGGGTGGCTCCCGCCTACCGCAGCTCCTGATGCTCTGCGGCAGATGATCTGAACGTCGTACGTGCGTCGCCGTGTAGTCGGCTCACGGCAACTGGCGGCCCACAGCGGCGCCGTGCGGTCGACGCCTCATCAGGGTCGACGCCTCATCAAGAGTGCCGGGTGCGGGATTCGAACCCGCAAGCCCTTTCAGGCAATGGTGTTTGAGACCATCGTGTATACCGTTCCACCAACCCGGCGAGCACCCGCATGAGCGAGTTTCCTGATCCTAACGTGCGCTCCGTAGACTGCCGGCATGGCTTCCGCACCGTCCTCCCAACCGATCCGCCGGGCCGTCGTCGCCGAGGACGAGTCGCTGATCCGGCTGGACTTGGTGGAGATGCTCCGCGGCGAAGGCTTCGACGTCGTCGGTGAGGCTGGTGACGGGGAGCAGGCGGTCGAGTTGACCCGGCGGCTGCGTCCGGACGTCGTTCTGCTGGACGTGAAAATGCCAGTGCTGGACGGGCTGTCGGCGGCTGAGGTGATCGGTCGGGAGCGGCTGGCACCAGTTGTCATGCTGACCGCCTTCTCCCAGCCCGAGCTCGTCGAACGCGCCAGGGACGCCGGGGCGATGGCATATGTCGTCAAGCCGTTCACCGCGGCGGACCTGCTCCCGGCGGTCGAGATCGCCGTCTCCCGCCATGCTGAGCTGCAAGCGTTGGAGGCCGAGGTCGCGGATCTCGGGGAGCGTTTCGAGACCCGGAAGAGCACCGATCGGGCCAAGGGCATCCTGATGGACAAGCTCGGCCTTACCGAGCCGGAGGCGTTCCGGTGGATCCAGAAGACGTCGATGGACCGCCGGCTGTCGATGCGGGAGGTCGCGGACGCCGTGATCCACGGCACGAGCGACCTGGCCGCGGCTCCGTCTGGGTCCAGCTGACCATGATGGCTACTCGCGTGTTCGATGCGACATGCAGTCAGTGCTGGCCACCGATCGGGGTACGCACAGGTCACGAGACGGTCACGTGTCACGCCAGGGAGCTCGTCTCGGGCCTCGAGACAGCTAGGGTCTGACCGACCCGATCAGGGCAACGTCAATATGGGCCGGGCGACATGACGGCGCCGGCCCCTGGCACGGGAGGACCACGTGCGTTCATTCCTCAAGCTGGGCGCCCCACTGGTCGCCGCAGCGCTGGCCCTCGCCGCCTGCGGCGGCACCTCGGGCGGCGACGACAGTGGCAGCGGCGGCGGTGACACCGCCCCCACCGAATTGAAGATCGGCATGTTCGGCGCGCTCACCGGCGACGCCGCCAACCTGGGGCAGGCGATCAAGAAGGGCGTCGACCTCGCGGTCGAGCAGTACAACGCGACCAACCCCAAGATCAAGGTGTCGGTGGTTCCCTACGACTCGCAGGGCAACCCGGACCAGGCCCCGCCGCTGGCCAAGCAGGCCATCGACGACAAGCAGGTCGTGGGCCTTGTCGGGCCGGCGTTCTCCGGCGAGTCCAAGGCGGCGGACCCGGCGCTAGCCGAGGCAGGCCTGGTGCACATTTCCCCGTCGGCCACCAATCCGGCGTTGTCGGAGAACGGGTGGAAGACCTTCTTCCGGGTGCTGGGCAATGACAACACCCAGGGGCCGGCGGCCGGCAAGTACATCAAGGACGTGCTGAAGGCCAAGAAGGTTGCGATCGTCGACGACGCGTCCGAGTACGGCAAGGGTCTGGCGGACATCGTCCGCAAGGATCTCGGCGGCACGGTCGTGGCCAACGACAAGGTCCAGCAGAAGCAGACCGACTTCGGTCCGACCGTCACCAAGGTCCGCAGCTCCGGTGCTGACGCGGTGTTCTTCGGTGGCTACTACGCCGAGGCGGGTCTGCTGCGCAAGCAGATGACGGACGCCGGAGTCAAGGCCACTCTCGTGGTGGGCGACGGTGTCAAGGACGAAGGCTTCATCAAGGGCGCCGGGGTCAAGGCCGCTGAGGGCACGATCATCACCTGCCCGTGCCTGCCGCCTGACAAGTCGCAGGGCAACTTCTACGCCGACTACAAGAAGAAGTACAACGCCGATCCCGGTACCTACGGCGCTGAGGGCTTCGACTCGGCGAACATCCTCCTGGACGCGATCAAGGCCGGGAAGACGTCGCGCAGCGACATCATCGAGTTCGTCCGCACCTATGACAAGCCTGGCGCGACCAAGCAGCTGAAGTTCACCGAGAAAGGTGAGCCGACCGAGGTGATCGTGTGGGCCTACAAGGTCGAAGGCGGCAAGATCGTCCCTGATCAAGAGATCAAGTGACGGGTCGTGAGCCGTCGACGGTGTGACGTTCTCACGGTGAGTTGAGTGGCCGACGCGGCCGGGGTGGTGGTACTTGCCCCGGCCGCGTCGACTGCCCGCCGTTTCTTTCTGCCCGCGGAGCCCGCATGAGTTTCCTGATTGACAACTTTGTCGCCTTGACCGCCTCGGCGATCGTCCTGGGCGCGGTCTACGGCTTGGTCGCCCTCGGCTACACGTTGGTCTATGGCGTGCTGCGCCTGATCAACTTCGCCCATTCCGAGGTGTGGATGTGGGGGAGCTTCGCCGCGGTCTGGGCGATGATCGCGCTCAATGGCGGTGCGCCCCACGGGGTGGGGGCCACCATCGGGCTGCTGCTCGTGGCGACCGCCGCAGCCATGCTGGTCAGCGGCGGGGTGGCGCTCGGCGTGGAGCGGGTCGCGTATCGCCGGTTGATGCGCAACAACGCGCCACCCTTGATCGCCTTGATCAGCGCCATCGGCGCGTCGTTCGTACTGGGTGAGATCATCGGCCTCCGAGACAAGATCGCCGCGGCTTTCGGCCTCGAGGGCACGCTGCAGGAGTACGTGGAGACCGCGCGGGACCAGGCGCCGTTTGCCTCCCCGGTCGAACCGCGCCCGGTGTTCACCCTCGGGGACTACGCCGTCACCAACACCGACGTGCTGATCATCGCCAGCGCGCTGGTCATGATGGTGGGCCTGGACCAGTTCATCCGGCGATCCCGACTCGGCCGGGGCATCCGCGCGGTCGCGCAGGACACCGAGGCGGCCGCCTTGATGGGGGTCAACCGGGACCGGGTGGTGCAGATCACCTTCTTGCTCGGTGGTGTCATGGCCGGTGGAGCTGCCGTTCTCTACCTGCTTCGATTTGGTGTTACACGGTGGAACGCCGGGTTCATCCTCGGTGTCAAGGCATTCACCGCCGCCGTGCTCGGCGGCATCGGGAACGTCCGGGGCGCTCTCATCGGGGGCTTCGTCCTCGGCCTCGCGGAGAACTACGGCTCCGCACTGATCGGTACCGAGTGGAAGGACGTCGTGGCGTTCCTCCTGCTCGTGGTGATCCTGTTGTTCCGACCTACCGGGCTGCTCGGCGAGTCCCTGGGGAAGGTACGCGCATGAGTACGCGCAAGGAAATGAATGCCAAGGGTGCAGGTTCAGGCACGGCGACCGGACGGGCCGGTAAAGGTTTGGCCGGCAAAGGTTGGGGTGGGCGCCGTTCGGTGAGCGCTCGTGTTGCCGCATTGCCGCGACCGGTCAAGATTGCTCTAATGGCCGGGCTGGCCTTGCTCCTGTACGTTCTCCCGCTCATCGACCCGCCGTATCTGTCGCCGTCCGAAAGCGATTTTGGTGCGGTGCTGTTCAACGTCGCGGTGTACGTGCTGGTGGCGCTCGGCCTCAACGTGGTGTTGGGCTATGCCGGACTGCTCGACCTGGGGTACGTGGGTTTCTACGCGATCGGCGCCTATGTCGTCGGAATCTGGGGTTCGCTGCACGGCTCCTTGCCCTTCTTGCTCCTGCTGCCGCTGGCCGCGATCATCACCACTATCGCGGGTGTGCTGCTCGGTGCCCCGACGTTGCGGGTCCGGGGGGACTACCTGGCGATCGTGACGCTCGGCTTCGGCGAGATCATCCGTCTCATCGCGGTCAACTGGGACTGGGCCGGTGAAGCGTCGGGGATCAGCGATGTCCCACGACCGCCCAGCGTGGGGGTTTTCGAGCTGCCTCGTCTGGAGTGGGACGGCCTGGTGGCCACCGTCAACCTGGACGAGACCACCACGTTCCTCAAGTTCGGGGTGCTGGACCAGGTTCCGTACTACTGGCTGGCGCTCACCACCATCATCGTCATTTTGATCGGTGAGAGGTTGCTGGTGAACAGCCGGGTGGGACGGGCATGGGAGGCCACTCGCGAGGACGAGGACGCCGCGGAGCTGATGGGCGTGCCGACCTTCCGGTTTAAGCTGCTGGCCTTCGCCATCGGGGCTTTCATCGGCGGTCTCTCAGGTGCGCTTTTCGCCACCCGGCAGGCGTTCATCAATCCCGAGTCATTCCCGCTGCTGCTGTCGTTCCTGTTCGTCGCCGCGGTGGTGGTCGGCGGCGCCGGTAACCGATGGGGCGTGATCATCGGTGCTGCGGTGGTCGCCTACCTACCCGAGATCTTCCGGCCATTCGCCGAGTACCGCGTGCTGGTGTTCGGGCTCTTGCTCGTCATCCTCGCCAACTTCCGACCTCAGGGGTTGTTCCCGCCTCGTCGGACGGTGCGGGCCAAGCAAGTGGACGCCAAGCTGGAGGAGCTGGAGGAAGGTGCGGCACGTGTCTGAGGTGACGACCGGGCAACCGGTGGTGCCAGCGAGCGGCAACGGCCCGCGCTTGTTGGAGATGCGTGATGTGAACTTGAGGTTCGGTGGCGTGGTCGCTCTCGACGGTGTGTCCTTTGCCATTCGGCCCGGGGAGATTCTCGGCTTGATCGGGCCGAACGGGGCTGGCAAGACGACCTGCTTCAACGCGATGACAGGTGTCTACCAGCCCACCTCCGGGCAGGTGTTATTCGAGGGGCACCCGCTGGGTAGCCGCAAGCGGTTCGCCATCACGAAGCTCGGCATCGCGCGGACGTTCCAGAACATCCGCCTGTTCGGCAACATGACGGCCCTGGAGAACGTCCTCGTGGGGGCCGATGCGAGGCACGCGACCGGGGTCGGCAACGCCTTGTTCCGGCTGCCTCGACATCGCCGCGAGGAACAGCACGGCCACGAACGGGCTCAGGAGCTGCTGGAGTTCATGGGGCTGACCAAGCGAGCTGACGAACTGGCCCGGAACTTGCCGTATGGCGACCAGCGTCGCCTCGAGATCGCCCGAGCCCTGGCCACGGAACCCAAGCTGTTGTGCTTGGACGAGCCGGCTGCCGGCTTCAACCCGGCGGAGAAACACCGCCTCATGGAGCTGATCCGTCGGATCCGCGACAAGGGCTACACGGTGCTGTTGATCGAGCATGACATGCGTCTGGTCATGGGAGTGACCGACCGGATCGTGGTGCTGGAGTTCGGCAAGAAGATCGCCGACGGCCCCCCGGCCGAGATCCGTGACGATCCAGCCGTCATCCGCGCCTATCTGGGAGTCGAGGACGATGCTTCTTGAGGTCGAGGGCCTGTGCGTCAACTACGGACGCATCGAGGCCATCCGGGACATCACCTTCGGGGTTCCCCAGGGCAGCGTGGTGACGCTGATCGGCGCCAACGGCGCGGGAAAGTCGACCACGATGAAGACAGTGTCCGGCCTGCGACCGGTGCGGGCGGGTCGGATCGTCTTCGACGGGCAGGACATCACCGCGATGCCGGCCCACCGGCGGGTGGAGCTCGGGATCAGCCAGGCTCCTGAGGGCCGTGGGGTTTTCCCGGGCATGAGCGTCGCGGAGAACCTCGAGATGGGCACCTACACCCGCAAGGACGCCAAGGCCACGGCGTCGGACGACTTCGAGCGGGTCTTCAGCTTCTTCCCGCGGCTGAGGGAACGCTCGAGGCAGCTGGCCGGCACGCTCTCGGGCGGTGAGCAGCAGATGCTCGCGATCGGCCGGGCGTTGATGGGCCGACCTCGGTTGCTGCTGCTCGACGAACCGTCGATGGGCCTCGCGCCGCAGCTGATCGTGCAGATCTTCGCCATCATCCGGGAGATCCATGCGCAAGGCATGACCATCCTGCTGGTCGAGCAGAACGCTCAGCAGGCACTCCGCACCGCGGACCACGCGTACATCCTCGAGACCGGGGAGATCGTCCGGGAAGGCACCGGTGCACACCTTGGTGCGGATGACAGCATCCGTGCGGCTTACCTCGGCGGGGACGTCTGACCGAGATGTCCGGCCCCGGGAATCTACCCCGGGTCTGCTAAGCCTGGGATCCTCGAGCGGATATTCGGGATCGGCTACCGGCTGAGGTGTTCCAGGCGTATGGTCTAGCACCGGCTGATCACGACCAGAGGGCGGGGGCCCGAGGTCCTTCGATTGTGGAGGAGGTCCGGTGGCCCCGTCGCAGGTAGCTGTTCGACTGGTCGATGCGTCGGACAGCGTGGATATCGGGGTGATTGCCGATCTGTGGGCCAGTTCTCGGGATCACCCGCGGGCGAGTGTCCGCAAGGATGTGAGCCATTGCCTGGGCGATGCCCTGACCAGGGACGAGGTGGTGGCGTTCGTGGCCAGGCTTGACGAGCAGGACGTGGGGTTCCTGGTGTTGTCCTGCGGCCCGTTGCTGCCGTTGATGGGCGATCCTGCGGTGTCGATCGAGCATCTGTTCGTGGTTCCAGACGTCCGCCGCAAGGGTGTGGGACGAGCCCTTTTGGCCCGGGCCGCGAGTTACGCCGAGCATCAGGGCGTGGGCCAGGTGTGCACGAGCGTGCCGGCATCCGGCCGGCAGGGGCAGCGGTTCTTCGCGAGGCTCGGCTTCAGCCCGTTCGTGGTTCGGCGAGTGGTCGCGACCGCGACGTTGCGCCGTCGTCTGATGCCGGGTTTCTCGCCTGCTCAGGACGCCACCGTCCGGCGGCGTCGGTCGTTGCGCGCACGTAGCAGAGCGGTTGCGCTGCGCGCCCGGTCCGGCATCTGAGCCGACGGCTGCCGATCTGAGCCGACGGCTGCCGGGGCTGGGCACTCCCGGCGGTGTCGGGAGCCGACACTAGGGTGTCGGCTGTGAGCATCACGACGGCGCCGGCCACACCTCGTCTGCTGCTCCTCGACGGTCATTCCTTGGCCTATCGGGCCTTCTTCGCTCTCCCCGTGGAGAACTTCTCCACCTCGACCGGGCAGACCACCAACGCGGTCTACGGGTTCACCTCGATGCTCATCAACCTGCTGAGGGACGAGCGGCCCACGCACCTCGCGGTCGCGTTCGACGTCTCCCGCCAGACGTTCCGCACCGAGGAGTACGCCGAGTACAAAGCAGGCCGGTCCGCCACTCCGCAGGAGTTCAGCAGCCAGGTGTCCCTGGTGCGCGAGGTGCTTGCGGCGCTTCGGATACCCGTCGTCGAGCGCGAGGGGTACGAGGCGGACGACGTGATCGCCACCCTGACCGAGCAGGCTGTCGCCGACGGCATCGAGGTGTTGATCTGCTCGGGCGACCGAGACAGTTTCCAGCTGGTGAGCACGTCGACCACGGTTCTCTATCCGGTACGCGGGGTCTCCGAGCTGACTCGGATGACCCCGGATGCTGTCCAGCAGCGGTACGGCGTCCCCCCGGAGCGGTACTGCGATCTGGCGGCCCTGGTGGGGGAGTCCAGCGACAACCTGCCCGGTGTTCCTGGTGTCGGCCCGAAGACCGCGGCCAAGTGGATCGCCCTCTACGGGAACTTGGAAGGCGTGGTCGCCCACGTGGATCAGATCTCCGGCAAGGCTGGTGCCAGCCTGCGCGAGCACCTCGACGGTGTGCTGCGCAATCGGCGGATCAACACCCTCGTTCGAGACCTCGCGCTCCCGGTCGGGCCACCAGGTCTGCTCCGTCAGCAGTGGGATCGGGATGAGGTGCACCGGGTCTTCGACGGCCTGGAGTTCCGGGTGCTGCGCGAGCGGTTGTTCGCGACCGTCGAGGCGGCAGAGCCCGAGGCCGAGTCTGGCTTCGATCTGGTGACCGAGCGGCTGTCCGCGGGCCAGGTCGTCGGATGGTTGGCGGCTCACGCGCCGGCCGGCCGGCGGACCGGGGTGGATGTCGTGGGTCAGTGGAGCCGGGGCGTCGGTGACGCCCACGGCATCGCGGTCGCCGCGGGCGGCTGCACCGCGGCCTACATCGACCTCGCGCAGCTGGGCAGTGCCGCGGAGCAGGCGCTCGCGGACTGGCTGGCGGACGAGGGCCGGCCGAAGGCCCTGCATGATGCGAAGGGTCCAGGTCAGGCGTTGCAGGCCCGGGGAACCCCACTTCGCGGGGTGGCGATCGACACCGCGCTGGCCGCCTATCTCGTTCGGCCTGATCAGCGGTCCTACGACCTGGCTGACCTGGTGTTGCGACACTTGGGCCGGGACCTGCGCCTGGACTCCGCGGACCAGGGGGGTCAGCTCGCCTTCGATACCGAGGGCGTCGGTGACGGGCCAGAAGTCGCCATGGTTCGCGCACAGGCGGTGCTGGACTTGGCGGACGCGCTCGACGCCGAGTTGCACGCTCGCGGCGGAGCCGGGCTGCTGCTAGAAGTCGAGCTACCGCTGATCGACATCCTGGCCGCAATGGAGCGCATCGGTATCGCGGTCGACGACGACCGTCTCGCTGCGTTGGAGGGTTTCTTCGCTGACGAAGTCGCACGCGCCCAGCAGGACGCGTTCGATGCGCTCCCAGCAGCCCCGGACGATTCGCCTCGGGTCTTGAATCTGGGTTCGCCCAAGCAGTTGCAGGCGGTCCTGTTCGATGAGCTGGGCATGCCGAAGACCAAACGCACCAAGACCGGCTACACCACCGACGCGGACGCTCTGGTCGACCTGTACGCCAAGAGCCCGCACCCCTTCCTCGGTGCTCTGCTGCGTCACCGGGACGTCTCGCGGTTGCGGCAGACGGTCGAGGGCCTGCGCAAGACCGTCGCCGACGACGGGCGCATCCATACGACCTATCACCAGACCATCGCCGCCACCGGTCGGCTGAGCTCAGCCGACCCGAACCTGCAGAACATCCCCATTCGGACAGATGAAGGCCGTCGCATCCGAGAGGCGTTCACCGTCGGGTCGGGTTTCGAGACGCTGTTGTCGGCGGACTACAGCCAGATCGAGATGCGGATCATGGCCCACCTGTCGAACGACGCCGGCCTGATCGAAGCGTTCCGCTCCGGCGAGGATCTGCACCGGTTCGTCGGCGCCCGGGTCTTCGACGTGGACCCAGCGGACGTGACGAACGCGATGCGCACCAAGGTCAAGGCGATGAGCTACGGCTTGGCGTACGGGTTGTCGGCGTTCGGTCTGTCCCGGCAGTTGAGGGTCGACGTCGACGAGGCCCGCGGGTTGATGGACGAGTACTTCGAGCGCTTCGGTGGCGTCCGTCGGTACCTGGACTCCGTGGTCGAGGCAGCTCGCCGTACGGGGTACACCGAGACGATGCTGGGGCGGCGGCGCTACCTGCCGGATCTCACCAGTGACAACCGACAACGTCGCGAGATGGCCGAGCGGATGGCCCTGAACGCGCCTATCCAGGGTTCGGCAGCGGACATCATCAAGATCGCCATGTTGCGCGTCGACGCACAGCTGCGCCAGCACGAGCTGCGGTCACGGTTGTTGCTCCAGGTGCATGACGAGCTGGTCCTCGAGGTGGCGTCTGGCGAGCTGACGACGGTGCGAGAGCTGACTCAGCAGGCGATGGGGCTCGCAGTGGAGCTGTCTGTTCCGCTCGAGATCACCATGGGCGTTGGATCGTCGTGGGAGGCCGCCGGCCACTGAGCTCGCGGCGGTTGACCACGTCCGGACGCTCCCGGGTACCTGCGGCATACCGTGTTGGGGTGTCGACTTTTCGGTTCTCCAGACCGGATCCGGCGACTGTCCGTTCTCAAGGTCGTCTCGGCGGCGCCGATCACCTGGACGGGTCAGCGTCCGAGACAGGAGACACGATGAGTGGTCGGCCGGCGTCCTCGACTGGTGAACCCGTGGTCACGCCGTCGATCCGGTCCACTCCGGGGGGTGCCGCTAGTGGTCGATCGAACTCAGCCGCGAGCCTTGGTCATGGCACCGCACCCGCTGAGGCTTCGGTCCACGCCAAGCGGTTGCTGCACGACGCGGCCGCGGTCGACGGCGATCCCACCGGTATGACGTTCTGCGGTACTTGGCTGCGAGAGCGAGCCGTCGTGCGCCTCTACTTGAACGATCCAGGACAGATCCGGATCGACCTGGCCGTCCGCAGGCTGTTGAACGGTGTTGTCCCGTTGCCCAAGATGCTGGCGGCCGAACCGTGGGCGAGCAGTGGGACTCCGCCTTACCTCATCACGGCCGTCGTTCCGGGCGCGCTAGCCAGTGAGTTGATGGACCGGGGCCTGCACGAGTCGGCAGCGGCGGCTTTGGGCCGGCAGTGTGCTCGGATCATCACCCGTCTGCGTGGCATCACACTGCCCGATCACGGGTCGTTTGCCGACGCCGATCTGGCCGCCGAGTCATGGCCCGCGCACCGACACACGTTGATCGACTGGTACGAGCACCATGAGCGCGAGCTGGCCACGCATGGCCTCGATCGCCACGGAGCTCCGGACCTGCACGCTGGGGTGCTGATCGCCTCGAACCGGTTGGCCAGTGCGGATCGGAGCGCGCCGACCCTGGTGCATGGGGCACTGGACGGCAGCAACCTGATCGTGGACCCCAACATCGGGCGGCTGCGGGCCGTCCTGGACTGGGGTGAGTGCTTCGCCGGCGATTGGGCACACGACGTGGGGAGCCTGTTGCGCGGTGTCGAGCGCGGCACGGCAGCCGGCGGCGCGGCGGCCAGCAGCTGGGCGACGTTCCGGGCGGGCATGGTCGATTCCCTGCACGCCAGCCTGTATGAGGACGGCACGAGCACCGCAGCTGACGGCCGCGACGACGACTGGCTGTCCAGAGCACGGGATCTGGACTTGTTCGCACTCATCCGGGCTGCCGCCGAGGGCGACGTGGGCGCGGCGGCCTCAGGTCGGGGATCTGACGCCCGGCAGGCATTGCGTCGGTTCGGTGCGACAGCCGCCAGGTGACGTCGGGTGGGTCCAGGTAAGCAGCTAGGGGCTCCTTGAGTAACGGAACTAGGTAGTGCTCGGCCTCGGCTTCGCGGGCTGAGCAGACCCGCGTTGACCGGGAGTAGACGGCGTGGATACGCTCAATGGTCGCACTCGTGCGTCTCTTTCCTTTCCTGTCTACCCACCCCTGTCCCCCCGGAGCTCTTTCTCCATGACTGCCAGCACAGCCGAGCAGACCACCCCACAGGTTGCCGTCAACGACATCGGCTCGGCCGAGGACTTCCTCGCCGCTATCGACCAGACCATCAAGTACTTCGATGACGGCGACATCGTCGAGGGCGTGATCGTCAAGGTCGACCGTGACGAGGTCTTGCTTGATATCGGCTATAAGACCGAGGGGGTCATCCCTTCGCGTGAGCTGTCCATCAAGCACGACGTCGATCCCCACGAGGTCGTCTCGGTCGGCGACGACGTCGAGGCCCTTGTCCTCCAGAAGGAGGACAAGGACGGCCGGCTGATCCTGTCGAAGAAGCGAGCCCAGTACGAGCGCGCCTGGGGCACGATCGAGAAGATCAAAGAAGAGGACGGCATCGTCACCGGCACCGTCATCGAGGTCGTCAAGGGCGGGTTGATCCTCGACATCGGCCTGCGTGGCTTCTTGCCGGCATCCCTGGTCGAGATGCGCCGGGTTCGGGACTTGCAGCCCTACGTGGGCCGTGAGATCGAGGCCAAGATCATCGAGTTGGACAAGAACCGCAACAACGTGGTCCTGTCTCGCCGTGCTTGGCTGGAGCAGACCCAGTCCGAGGTCCGCCAGACGTTCCTGCAGACCTTGCTGAAGGGTCAGGTCCGGTCCGGTGTGGTCTCGTCCATCGTGAACTTCGGCGCGTTCGTTGACCTCGGTGGCGTGGACGGACTGGTCCACGTGTCCGAGCTGTCCTGGAAGCACATCGACCACCCGAGTGAGGTGGTCGAGGTGGGCCAGGAGATCACCGTCGAGGTGCTGGACGTTGACATGGACCGTGAGCGGGTCTCGCTGTCGTTGAAGGCGACCCAGGAGGACCCGTGGCAGCAGTTCGCCCGCACTCACCAGATCGGCCAGGTCGTCCCGGGCAAGGCCACCAAGCTGGTGCCGTTCGGCGCCTTCGTCCGGGTGGACGAGGGCATCGAGGGTCTGGTGCACATATCCGAGCTGGCCGAGCGACACGTCGAGGTGCCGGAGCAGGTTGTCCAGGTGGGCGACGACATCTTCGTCAAGGTCATCGACATTGACCTGGACCGTCGTCGGATCTCGCTGTCGCTCAAGCAGGCGAACGACCCGAACGCGGCGCAGGTCGCCGAGTTCGACCCGACGTTGTACGGCATGACCGCGGAGTATGACGAGCAGGGCAACTACAAATACCCCGAGGGCTTCGACTCGGAGACCAACGAGTGGCTTGAGGGCTACGAGTCCCAGCGTGAGGCGTGGGAGCAGCAATACGCCAAGGCGCACACTCTGTGGGAAGCCCACCGCAAGCAGGTCGACGATGCGGTCAAGGCAGATGCTGAGGCTCGTGGAGAGGCCGCGCCGACGTCATACCAGTCCGAATCCGCATCGCCGTCCGGTTCGTCCGAGACCGCCGCGACACCGACGGAGGCTGTCCCGTCCGGTGGCGAGGGCACGCTTGCGTCCGACGAGGCATTGGCCGCCCTGCGGGAGAAGCTCACCGGCGCCTGAGCTGCGACGAACGACGGCCCGGACCCTCAGCGATGACGGGCGCCGGGCCGTCGTCGTCCCTGCAGCCCCCGGAGGCGGCGCCATGAGATGCCAGTGCGGTGGGCGCTCGTCGCGGCGGTTGTTCGACGTCGTCGTCCTCCATTCGGTGCGGCGACGAGCCGTGGCAGTGCGTCGACGCGCTGCTCCTACGATGGCTGCATGCTGCGCGTGGGGTTGACCGGAGGGATCGGAGCCGGCAAATCCACGGTGGCTGGCGTGCTGCGGGAGGCGGGGGCGCTGGTGGTCGAGGCGGACGTGGTGGCTCGGCAGGTCGTCGCGCCCGGGACACGTGGGCTGACCGCCGTGGTGCGGGAGTTCGGCGATCAGGTGCTGGACCCGGATGGCGCCCTGGACCGCCCGGCCCTGGCCCGCCTCGCGTTTGCCGACCCAGACCGACGCCGTGCGCTCGAGGCGATCACCCACCCGCTGGTAGCCGCCCGGACAGAGGAGCTGGTGGCGGCTGCGCCAGCGGACGCGGTGGTGGTGCACGACGTGCCGCTGCTGGTGGAGAAGGACATGGGTGCTCAGTACCACCTCGTCGTGGTGGTCGATGCCCCGGAAGCTGTGCGGGAGCAGCGCTTGGTGGCAGGGCGCGGCATGGACGCCCAGGACGTCCGGCTGCGCATCCGATGCCAGGCGGACGATTCATCGCGTCGGGCGGCAGCGGACGTCTGGCTGGACAACGACCGGTCGCCGCGGGACGTGCGGTCGGACATCAAGGTTCTCTGGCAAGACCGGCTGCGCCCGTTTGAGCATCACGTGCGCACCCGGACGCCGGCTCGTCATCCTGACAGCGTCTCGGCCCGCGGTGCAGTGGCGGACGATGCGGTGGCGGACGATGCGGTGGCGGGCGACGCGGTGGCGGGCGACGTGCACCGAGCGGCGCGTCTGCTCGCTCGGATCCACCGCGCGGTGGGGGAGCGGGGTGCTGACGTCCGGCACGACGGCAGCACCGGCGGAACGGTCCGGCTGTCCTGGGCGGTGCCTGGGGACGTGGACCGGGACACGCTGGAAGCTCAGCTCGGCGACGCCGGGTTCCCAAGAATTCTCGGGGGGTCGAATGCCCGGGAATGCCGGTACGGCTCGGCCGACCCGTACGTGCCGGTCGACCTCGTAGTCCGGATGTAGCGAGCGCGAGACCGAGCGGCTGCCGCGACAGTCTGGAGCAACCTGGCGGCGGCGAGGGAACCGACGCTGCGTTTGTCGGTGCCCCCACCTACCGTGGAGACATGCGACCGACGACCGACCTGCAGCGGCGGGTAGCGCCCTTCGAGGTGATCTCGCCGTTCGTCCCATCCGGTGATCAGCCGTCCGCGATCGACGATCTCACGCGTCGTGTCCAGGCAGGCGAGCAGGATGTGGTGCTCCTCGGGGCGACCGGCACCGGCAAGTCCGCGACCACCGCGTGGATGATCGAACGCCTGCAGCGGCCCACCCTGGTCATGGCCCCGAACAAGACCTTGGCGGCTCAGCTGACGAACGAGTTCCGGGAGCTGTTGCCCCGCAACGCCGTCGAGTATTTCGTCTCGTACTACGACTACTACCAGCCCGAGGCGTATATCGCGCAGTCGGACACCTACATCGAGAAGGACTCGTCGATCAACGACGAGGTGGAGCGGCTGCGGCACTCGGCGACCAACTCGCTGCTCACTCGGCGCGATGTCGTCGTGGTCGCCTCGGTGTCCTGCATCTACGGTCTCGGAACGCCGCAGGAGTACGTCGACCGGATGACCACCTTGCGGGTCGGTGACGAGATCGAGCGTGACCAGCTGCTGCGCCGCTTCGTGCAGATGCAGTACACCCGCAACGACCTGGCTTTCACCCGGGGCACCTTTCGGGTGCGGGGGGACACCGTGGAGATCATCCCGGTGTACGAGGAGCTCGCCGTCCGGGTGGAGTTCTTCGGTGACGAGATCGAGCGGCTCTACACCTTGCACCCGTTGACCGGCGAGGTCATCGATGCCGAGGAGGAGATGTACGTCTTCCCGGCCAGCCACTACGTCGCCGGTCCCGAGCGGATGGAGCGGGCGATCGCGGGTATCGAGGTGGAACTGGCCGAGCGGTTGGCAGAGCTGGAGCGCCAGCACAAGCTGCTGGAGGCCCAGCGGCTGCGGATGCGTACGACGTACGACATCGAGATGATGCGTCAGGTCGGCAGTTGCTCGGGTATCGAGAACTACAGCCGGCACATCGACGGGCGCGGGCCCGGGACGGCGCCCAACACGTTGCTCGACTACTTCCCCGAAGACTTTCTGCTGGTCATCGACGAGTCCCACCAGACAGTTCCGCAGATCGGTGCGATGTACGAAGGCGACATGTCCCGCAAGCGGGCACTGGTCGACCACGGCTTCCGGCTGCCCAGCGCGATGGACAATCGTCCGCTGCGTTGGGAGGAGTTCCTGGAGCGGATCGGTCAGACGGTATACCTGTCCGCCACGCCGGGGTCATACGAGCTGGCCAAGTCCCGGGGCGTGGTGGAGCAGGTGATCCGTCCGACCGGGTTGATCGATCCGCAGGTGGTCGTCAAGCCGACCCGGGGGCAGATCGACGACCTGCTCGAGCAGATCCGGAGCCGGGCCGAGCGCGACGAGCGGGTTCTGGTGACCACCCTGACCAAGAAGATGGCCGAGGACCTGACGGACTACCTGTTGGAGCACGGGGTCGGGGTGCGGTATTTGCACTCCGAGGTCGACACCTTGCGCCGGGTGGAGCTGCTGCGCGAGCTCCGGCTGGGGGAGTTCGACGTCCTGGTGGGGATCAACCTGCTCCGGGAGGGGCTGGACCTGCCCGAGGTGTCCCTGGTGAGCATTCTCGACGCGGACAAAGAGGGGTTCTTGAGGTCAGGGACGTCCTTGGTGCAGACCATCGGCCGGGCGGCCCGCAACGTGTCCGGGCAGGTGCACATGTACGCCGACACGATCACGCCGTCCATGCAGCACGCCATCGAGGAGACAAACCGTCGACGAGCAAAGCAGGTGGCGTACAACACTGAGCACGGCATCGACCCCACTCCGCTGCGCAAGCGGATCGCCGACATCACCGACCTCATCACCCGGGAGGACGCTGACACGGCGGAGCTGCTCGGCGGCTCCGGTCGCAACCAGTCTCGGGGCAAGGCGCCGGTCCCTGGCCAAGCGTCCAGGCCAGACGGCGGTGCGGCGCCCCGGCTGGCGGAGCTGCCGGCTGCTGATCTAGCTGACCTGATCCACCAGCTCACCGACCAGATGCACTCGGCCGCCAGCGGGTTGCAGTTCGAGCTGGCGGCCCGGCTGCGGGACGAGATCGCTGACCTGAAGAAGGAGCTGCGTGCCATGCACGGTGCCGGCCATGCCTGAGGGTCGGCCATGTCGGAGTGCCGGCAGTTGCTGGGTGTCGGCTGTTCCTGATGGCCTCAGGGGGTAGTGGCTCGTACTGGACGTGTTTCCTGACGCGATCTCCTGGCCCGCGCGTGCTGCGGTGACATGTCTAAGATGGCAGTGCGGAGGGAACATCTTGCCGATGTACTCGCCACCACGGGTCGTCCGATCGCCTGCGACGCTCCAAGCTACGGGCGGGAGAGCCGCCGCCAACAGACAGCTCCGATCTTCTGGTCGGGTGCCCACGGACTGACCGGAGGATCTGTCGTGGATGTACCCGCCTGGTTGTGGCTGGTGACCGTCGGCGGTTCCCTGGTCTTCCTGCTCGTCGACGTTTTTGTGATTGGTCGTCGGCCGCACGAGCCGTCGATGCGCGAATGCGCCCGGCACCTGGGGTTCTTCGTCGGGTTGGCAGTCGCCTTCGGCATCGGGGTGTGGTCGATCGCCGGAGGAAGCTACGGAGCCGAGTTCTTCGCCGGCTGGCTCACCGAGTACTCGTTGTCGGTGGACAACCTGTTCGTGTTCCTCATCATCATGAGCCGGTTCGCGGTGCCTCGGCACTTGCAGCAGACCGCCTTGCTCATCGGGATCATCCTGGCGCTGCTGTTCCGGGGGGTGTTCATCGGGATCGGTGCCGCGGCCATCTCCAGCTTCAGCTGGATCTTCTACCTGTTCGGCGCCTTCCTCATCTACACCGCGATCCGGTTGGCTCGCGAGGGAGCCAGCGGCAACGACGACTACCAGGAGAACCGCCTCATCACCTGGGTGGAGCGCCATCTGCCGGCCACCTCGGAGTACCACGGGGTGCGGCTGACCATCCGCCGCCACGGTCGTCGCCTGATCACCCCGATGTTCATCGTGCTAGTGGCCCTCGGCACCACGGACCTGCTGTTCGCCCTGGACTCGATCCCTGCGATCTACGGTCTGACCGACGAGCCGTACCTCGTGCTGATGGCCAACATCTTCGCGCTCATGGGTTTGCGACAGCTGTACTTCCTCATCGGCGGGCTGCTGCAGCGGCTGGTGTACCTAAGCTACGGGTTGTCGTTCCTCTTGCTGTTCATCGGAGTCAAGCTGGTGCTCGATGCACTGCACGAGAACGAGGTCCCGTTCATCAACTCGGGCGAACATGTGGAGTGGGCGCCGGTGACCCCGATCTGGCTCTCCCTTTCGGTGATCTTCGTGACCTTGACGGTCACCACCGTGGCCAGCTTGGTCAGGTCGCGCCAGGTCGCCAGCCGTTCCGTCAGCTGATCGCAAGGTGGCGCTGCCGCCGAGGCCGGTACCGCCGGCAGTGGGGTAACCGCTCGGACGTGGAGATGGCTGATCACCACCCGCGTTGCCGCCACTGCGGGAGCCCGGGACGCTCGGTGCCGATGGTGGTGTCGGCGCCGTGGCCGGGATAGATCCACGTGTCGTCCGGGAGGGCATCGAACAACCGGTGCTCGACATCATCGATCAGGCTCTCGAAGGCGTCGCGGTCCCCGAAGGTGTTCCCGACACCCCCGGGGAACAGCGAATCACCGGTGAAGACGTGTGCCCGCCCGGCGGGTTCCCGGTAGGCCAGCGCAATCGAGCCTGGGGTGTGCCCACGCAGGTGGACCACCTCCAGCTCGACCTCGCCGATCGTCACCCGGTCGCCATGGGCCAACCGCTGATCGGGCGGGACGGGGAGGTGATCGGCGTCCAGGTCGCCGGCCGCGGACCGGGCGCCGGTCCGGCTCAGGATCTCCGGCAGCGCTCGGTGGTGGTCCTGGTGCCGGTGGGTGGTGACCACCAGGTCGAGCCGGCCGGTCCCCTCCTCGATCAGTGCCAGCAGTCGTGGTGCGTCGTCTGCGGCGTCCACGAGGAGTTGGGCTCCGGTCGCGTGGCAGGTCACCAGATAGGCGTTGTTGTCCATCGGCCCGACGCTCGCCTTGCGGATCTGCAGCGCCGACAGGGTGCGCATGTCGCACGCGCCGCCTGGAACGACCCGACCGGTGTAACGAAGGCCTGTGCCGTGAAAGCTGGTGCCGGCGCTGCGGGTGTCCCGCTGCGGCTCGTCGGCAGGACTGCTCACCTGAAAAACTTATCCCAGCACGCTCGGATCAGTCGGCGTTCCGGTCGCGGGTCGGCCGGTGTCAGTGCCACCACCTAGCATGAGAGCCGACCTGATCGGGCCTGGTACTTCCCACTCCGGGAGCCAGTCCTCAGCCTTGAGTCGTGGGAGCGGGCCCATCGTGGCGGACAGCCTCATCGTGCGCGGCGCGCGCGAGCATAACCTCAAAGATGTATCCCTGGATCTGCCGCGGCAGGCCTTGATCGTCTTCACCGGCCTGTCCGGTTCCGGCAAGTCCTCGCTGGCGTTCGACACCATCTTCGCCGAGGGGCAACGGCGGTACGTCGAGTCGTTGTCGGCGTACGCCCGGCAGTTCCTCGGGCAGATGGACAAGCCGGACGTCGACTTCATCGAGGGTCTGTCACCGGCGGTCTCGATCGATCAGAAGTCGACCTCGCGCAACCCGCGATCGACGGTGGGCACGATCACCGAGGTCTACGACTACCTGCGGCTGTTGTTCGCCCGGGCCGGGCGACCGCACTGCCCGGTGTGCGGGGAGCTGATCACCCAGCAGACCCCGCAGCAGATCGTCGATCGGCTGCTGGAGCTCCCGGAGGGCACCCGGTTCCAGGTGCTCGCTCCGGTGGTGCGAGCCCGCAAGGGGGAGTACGCCGACCTGTTTCGTGAGCTGCAGGCCAAAGGCTTCTCCCGAGCCCGGGTGGACGGCGAGGTGGTGTCGCTGGCTGAGCCGCCGGTGCTCGAGAAGAAGCTCAAGCACTCCATCGACGTGGTGGTGGATCGGCTGGTCGCCAAGCCGTCGGCCAAGCGCCGGCTCACCGACTCGGTGGAGACCGCGCTGGTGCTGGCCGGTGGCCTCGTGGTGGCCGAGCTGGTGGATCAGGACGGCCCGGACCGCGAGCGCCGGTTCTCCGAGCGGATGGCCTGCCCCAACGACCACCCGCTCGGCATGGACGAGATCGAGCCCCGGTCGTTCTCCTTCAACAGCCCGTTCGGAGCGTGCTCGGAGTGCACCGGGCTCGGTACCCAGCTCGAGGTCGACCCGGATCTGGTGGTGCCGGACGACGAGCTGACACTGGCCGACGGGGCGATCGCCCCGTGGACGCAGGGCTCCGCGGAGTACTTCCAGCGGCTCATCGTCGGGCTGGCCGACCAGCTCGGGTTCTCCGTCGACGTCCCCTGGCGAGCGCTGCCGGCACGAGCCAGGGAGGCGTTGCTCCACGGCGAGGACTACGAGGTGCACGTCCGGTACCGGAACCGTTTCGGCCGCGAGCGGTCGTACACCACCGGGTTCGAGGGGGTCATCCCGTTCGTCAAGCGCCGGCACACCGAGACCGAGTCCGAGTGGAGCCGGGAGCGGTACGAGGGGTACATGCGACAGGTCGCCTGCCCGGCCTGCGGTGGCGCTCGACTCAAGCCGGAGTCGCTGGCCGTGCGGGTCGGCGACCGGTCGATCGCGCAGGTGTGCGCGTTGCCGATCCGGGAGTGCGCCGGTTTCCTCGCCGACCTCGACCTGTCACCGCGGGAGCAGCAGATCGCTGAGCGGGTGCTCAAGGAGATCCGGGCTCGACTGGGCTTCCTGCTGGACGTCGGCTTGGACTACCTGTCGTTGGACCGGCCGGCTGGCACGCTCTCCGGTGGGGAGGCCCAGCGGATCCGGCTGGCCACGCAGATCGGCTCCGGGCTGGTCGGGGTGCTGTACGTGCTGGACGAGCCGAGCATCGGGTTGCACCAGCGGGACAACCACCGGCTGATCGCCACCTTGACCCGACTACGAGACCTGGGCAACACCCTGATCGTCGTCGAGCACGACGAGGACACCATCGCTCAAGCGGACTGGGTGGTGGACATCGGCCCTGGTGCGGGCGAGCATGGCGGCCACGTGATCCACTCCGGGCCGGTGGGTGGGTTGCTGAAGCACCGCGACTCGTTGACCGGCCAGTACCTGTCTGGACGCCGGGTGATCGCGATACCCGCCGAGCGCCGGCCGATCGCGAAGGACCGCCAGGTCACCGTCGTCGGTGCCCGCGAGCACAACCTGCGGGGGATCGACGTCTCGTTTCCCCTGGGGTGCTTCGTCGCGGTCACCGGGGTGTCCGGTTCCGGTAAGTCGACGCTGGTCAACGACATCCTTTACCACGTACTGGCGAACAAGCTGAACGGCGCGCGTCAGGTGCCCGGCCGGCACCGGACGGTACGGGGCCTGGACCACCTCGACAAGGTCGTGCACGTCGACCAGAGCCCGATCGGCCGCACCCCGCGCAGCAACCCGGCCACCTACACCGGCGTGTTCGACCACGTCCGCCGGCTCTTCGCCGAGACGACCGAGGCCAAGGTCCGCGGCTACCTGCCCGGTCGGTTCTCGTTCAACGTCAAGGGCGGTCGCTGCGAGAACTGCTCTGGCGACGGCACGATCAAGATCGAGATGAACTTCCTCCCGGACGTGTACGTGCCGTGCGAGGTGTGCCACGGTGCCCGCTACAACCGCGAGACGCTCGAGGTGCACTTCAAGGGTAGGACGATCGCCGAGGTCCTCGACATGCCGATCGAGGAGGCCGCGGAGTTCTTCGCCGCGGTCCCGGCGATCAGCCGGCACCTGCAGACCCTGGTGGCGGTCGGCTTGGGGTACGTGCGCCTGGGGCAGCCAGCGACCACCTTGTCTGGTGGCGAGGCGCAGCGGGTCAAGCTCGCCAGCGAGCTGCAGAAGCGGTCCACCGGGCGGACGGTGTACGTCCTCGACGAGCCGACGACCGGGCTGCATTTCGAGGACATCCGCAAGCTGTTGATCGTGCTGCAGGGCTTGGTGGACAAGGGGAACACGGTCGTGGTGATCGAGCACAACCTGGACGTGATCAAGAGCGCCGATTGGGTCGTCGACCTAGGCCCGGAGGGAGGATCCGGCGGCGGCACGGTGGTCGCGCAGGGAACCCCGGAGCAGGTCGCGGCGACAGCGTCGAGCTACACCGGTCAGTTCCTGGCACGCGTCCTCGAGCCAGCTGCCGGGCGGCCGGTCCTGGTGCCCAGGTCACGGCGAGCGCCGTCCCGCTCGGAAAAACCAGCCCGTCGGGCGCCCTCTGTCGCGCGCAGGTAGTCGGGTGCCTGTGTCGCGCGCAGATGAACCGTGGCGTGCAGATGAACCGTTGTTGGCACTGTTCGACCATCGGGGCATGAGCGATGATCGGGACATGAACGACGCACCCTCCTCCTCCGTCACCGTTCCTTCTCGTGAACCGGTCATCGAGCCGGCCATGCCACCAGCGCCGTCCCGACGGTCGGTGGTCCGTGGCGCCGGCGCTCTCCTTGCGACTGGCACCGCCCTCGCCGCGTGCGGCGAGGGCGACTCGCCACCGGCCTCGTCCACCGGTAGTGCCGCGACGTCCGCAGCACCGTCAGGTGGTGGGGTCGAGTTGGGTCCGGCAGCCGACGTCCCGGTGGGCGGCGGCATGATCTTCGCCGACGCCAAGGTCGTGGTGAGCCAGCCCGAGCAGGGCACCTTCAAGGCCTTCTCCACCACCTGCACCCACAAGCAGTGTGCGGTCACCGAGATCGACGGTGACGCGGTCGTCTGCCCCTGTCACGGGAGCCGGTTCTCGTTGACCGACGGGTCGCCGACCCAAGGGCCGGCGACCGCGCCTCTGGAGCCCCGGCAGGTGCAGGAGTCGGGTGGTGCGCTGACTCTCGGCTGAGGCACGGCGGGCTGCGCGGCAGTCGGTGCCGGCTCGTACAGTGACGACGTGGCTGATCCCGCGACGTACCGTCCGGAGCCGGGTCAGATCCCTGGTGGGCCAGGCGTCTACCGGTTCCGGGACGCCCGCGGCCGGGTCATCTACGTCGGCAAGGCCAAGAACCTCCGTGCCCGGCTGTCCTCCTACTTCCAGGATCCAAGCGCACTGCACCCGCGCACCCGGTCGATGGTGTTCAGCGCAGCCCGGGTCGAGTGGACGGTGGTATCCACCGAGGTCGAGGCGCTGCAGCTGGAGTACTCGTGGATCAAGGAGTTCGACCCGCGCTTCAACGTCAAGTACCGGGACGACAAGTCGTACCCGTACCTCGCGGTCACGATGGGGGAGGAGTACCCCCGGATCCAGGTGATGCGTGGTGCCAAGCGTCGTGGCACCCGGTACTTCGGTCCGTACGCGCACGCGTGGGCGATCCGCGAGACGGTAGACCTGCTCCTGCGGGTGTTCCCGGTGCGCACCTGCAGCGCGGGGGTGTTCCGCCGAGCCCGGGGGATCGGCCGACCGTGCCTGCTCGGTTACATCGGCAAGTGCTCGGCACCGTGCGTGGAACGGGTGTCAGTCGAGGAGCACCGGCAGCTGTCTGAGGACTTCTGCGACTTCATGGCCGGTCAGACCAGCCGCTTCGTCAAGCGGCTGGAGGACCAGATGCGCACGGCCGCTGCCGAGTTGGACTACGAGCGCGCGGCTCGGCTCCGTGACGACGTCGGGGCGCTGCGACGCGCCCTGGAGAAGAGCGCGGTCGTCCTGGGCGATGCGACTGACGCCGACGTGTTCTCCCTCGCCCAGGACGACCTGGAGGCCGCGGTCCAGGTGTTCCACGTGCGCGCCGGTCGAGTCCGCGGCCAACGGGGCTGGGTGGTGGAGAAGGTGGAGGACGTCGGCACCGAGGAGCTGGTCGAGCACCTGCTGCAACAGGTGTACGGGGCCGCGCCCGAGGCCGTTCCGCGGGAGGTCCTGGTCCCGGCCCTGCCGTCGGCCCCGAAGGAGCTCATCGAGTGGCTCGGGCAGCTACGGGGCGGCAACGTCGACCTGCGGGTGCCGCAGCGGGGGGACAAGCGTGCTCTGCTGGACACGGTCGGCCGCAACGCTCAGCAAGCCCTGGCGTTGCACAAAACCAAACGGGCCGGTGATCTCACTGCCCGGTCGCAGGCTCTCAAGGAGCTCCAGGACATCCTCGACCTGCCTGAGGCGCCGCTGCGGATCGAGAGCTTCGACGTGTCGAACCTGCAGGGCACCGACGTGGTGGCATCGATGGTGGTGTTCGAGGACGGCCTGCCGCGCAAGTCCGAGTACCGGAGGTTCGCGATTCGCGGGGTGGATGGGCAGGACGACGTCAGGTCGATGCGCGAGGTGATCGCCCGGCGGTTCCGCAGGCTGGTGAACGAGCAGGCGCGGCAGGCGGATGGCGAAGCGGTTGCGGCCATCTCGGGGACCGACCCTGACACCGGGCGTCCAGCCAAGTTCGCCTACCCGCCGCAGCTCGTGGTCGTCGACGGCGGACCTGGTCAGGTGGCCGCCGCGGCCGACGCCCTCGCCGACGTCGGGATCAACCGCGGCCCCATCCAGGTCTCCCTCGTGGGGTTGGCCAAGCGCTTGGAGGAGGTGTGGTTGCCGGATCAAGAGCACCCCGTGGTACTGCCTCGGACGAGCCAGGGTTTGTACTTGCTGCAACGAGTACGGGACGAAGCGCACCGGTTCGCGATCGCTTACCACCGGCAGCGTCGCTCCCGCTCGATGACAACAAGCGTCCTGGACGACGTGCCAGGTCTGGGCGCCACCCGGCGCGCCGCTTTGCTGGGCCACTTCGGGTCGGTGCGGCGGTTGCGAGCCGCGTCGGTCGGCGAGGTGGCCGCGGTGCCGGGAATCGGTCCGACGACCGCTCAGGCAGTCCTCGACGCGCTGACCGCGACTTCGACGACAGCGGTGAACACGGCCACTGGTGAGGTCCTGGATGAGTGATGATCGCGGGGTGGCGATCGACCCTGAGGCAACCCGCAGCGCCCGGTCCGACGATGAGCCGGACAACGACACCTTGGATCTGGTCATCCTCACCGGCATGTCCAGTGCCGGCCGGTCGACAGCGGCCAAGGTGCTGGAGGATCTGGGCTGGTACGTGGTGGACAATCTGCCTCCGCAGTTGCTCACCTCGCTGTGGGATCTGGCCAACCACGGGAGCGGTCGGGACGACGGACCGGTCCGTCTGGCTGGTCTAGCGGCGGTCGTCGACGTCCGCAGCCGGTCGTTCTTCCAAGCCCTGCAGGACGGCTTGGTGGAGCTGCGCGGCCGTGGGGTGTATCCGCGGGTGGTCTTTTTGGACGCCACCGATGACGTCCTGGTGCGCCGCCAGGAGTCTGTGCGGCGCCCGCACCCGCTTCAGGGGCACGGCAGGATCCTCGATGGCATCGTCCGAGAGCGGCAGATGTTGGGCTTCCTCCGGGAGCGGGCCGATCTGGTGATCGACACCTCCGGTATCAACGTGACCCAGCTGCGCACCAAGGTGTCGGAGGCGTTCGACACCGGGGCGACGCCGGTCTTGCGAGCCACCGTGATGTCGTTCGGGTTCAAGTACGGTCTGCCGCTGGACGCCGACTTCGTCGTGGACGTGAGGTTCCTGCCCAATCCCTTTTGGGTGTCGGACCTGCGACCCCTCACCGGCCGGGACGCCGCCGTCGCCGAATACGTGCTGGGCCAGGACGGTGCCGCGGTCTTCCTGGACCGCTTCGTGGCCAGCATGGAGCCGGTGATTGCCGGTTATCAGGCGGAGAGCAAGCGGTACGTCACCATCGCCGTGGGGTGCACCGGCGGCAAACACCGGTCGGTGGCCATGTCGGGCGCGTTGGCCAAGCGGCTGGACGCCCTTGGGGTGTCCGCCGGGGTGCTGCACCGAGACCTGGGTCGAGAGTGACCGACCTGTCGGGTCCGCTGATCGCAGGACGCCGGCCAGCGGTGGTCGCGCTCGGCGGCGGGCACGGGCTGGCGGCGACGTTGGGGGCGTTGCGGCATCTGACCGACCGTCTCACCGCGGTGGCCACGGTGGCTGACGACGGCGGGTCCAGCGGGCGGTTGCGCCGCGAGCTCGGCGTGCTGCCCCCCGGTGATCTGCGGATGGCGTTGGCGGCGTTGTGCGAGGACGGGCCGTGGGGCACCACCTGGCGGGACGTGCTGCAGCATCGGTTCGCCAGCCGCGGCGAGTTGCATCAGCACAGCGTCGGCAACCTGTTGATCGTGGCGCTGTGGGAGCTATTGGGCGACACCGTGGAGGGCCTGGACTGGGTGGGCCGGTTGCTCGGCGCCCGCGGGCGGGTGTTGCCGATGAGTGCCGTCCCGCTGCAGATCGAGGCCGGGGTCCGCGGCCTGCATCGCGATGATCCCGATCGAGAGGAGCTGGTGCGCGGGCAGGTGTCCGTCGCTCGAACTCCTGGACGGGTCGCCTGGGTGCGGCTACTCCCGCAGGACGCCCCGGCCTGCGAGCCCGCTGTCGATGCCGTGCTCGCCGCGGACTGGGTGGTGCTCGGGCCTGGATCCTGGTTCACCTCGGTGATGCCGCACCTGCTCGTCCCGCAGCTGCGGGACGCCCTGTGCCGGACCAAGGCCCGGCGACTGGTGACCCTCAACCTGGTGCCCGACGACGAGACCGGTGGGTTCGGGGCGGACGACCTGCTGGTCACCTTGGTCGATCACGCACCCGAGCTCACCGTGGACGTGGTGCTGGCCGACTCACGAGCCGGGCACGACCGGTCGGCGCTGCAAGCGGCAGCAGACCGCCTCGGTGCCCAGCTGGTGGTGGCGCCGGTGGCCGATCCAGCTCGGACGGGCATCCACGACCCGTTGCGGTTGGCGGCGGCGTACCGTGACGTGCTGCGGTGAGCGCGATCATGCGTGGAATGGACGAGGAGCGACGGGCATGGCGATGACGGCGATGGTGAAGGACGAGCTGAGTCGTCTGAACATCACGCGTACCTCGTGTCGTAAGGCGGAGGTCGCCGCGACCTTGCGTTTTGCTGGTGGTCTGCACATCGTGGCCGGTCGGATCGTGGTCGAGGCGGACCTCGACACGGGGCAGGCGGCCCGACGGCTGCGGCGGGACATCTCCGAGGTCTACGGTCACCTCAGCGACATCATGGTGCTGGCTCCCGGGGGTTTGCGGCGCTCGACCCGGTACGTCGTGCGGGTGGCCCGCGACGGGGAGGCGTTGGCCCGGCAGACCGGATTGATCGACGGTCGCGGCCGGCCGGTGCGGGGTCTGCCCCCGCAGGTGGTCTCCGGTGCCGCGGTCGACGCGGAGGCCGCGTGGCGGGGCGCGTTCCTGGCGCACGGTTCGCTCACCGACCCGGGACGCTCGTGCGCGCTGGAGATCACCTGCCCGGGACCGGAGGCAGCGCTCGCGCTGGTGGGTGCGGCTCGCCGGCTGGGCATCGCGGCGAAGGCGCGTGAGGTGCGCGGGGTGGATCGGGTCGTGATCCGGGATGGTGAGGCGATCAGCGCGATGCTCACTCGACTGGGCGCGCATGACGCGGTGCTGGTGTGGGAAGAGCGACGGATGCGCCGTGAGGTCCGGGCCACCGCGAACCGGTTGGCCAACTTCGACGACGCCAACCTGCGCCGTTCCGCTCGGGCGGCAGTCGCTGCCGGTGCCCGGGTCGAGCGGGCACTGGAGATCCTCGGTGACGACATTCCGGAGCACTTGCGGGCCGCCGGACGATTGCGCCTGGACCACAAGCAGGCCAGCTTGGAGGAGCTGGGCCAGCTCGCCGACCCACCGATGACCAAGGACGCGGTCGCTGGCCGGATCCGTCGTCTGCTGGCCACCGCGGACCGGCGTGCCGAGGAGCTCGGCATCGCGGGTACCGAAGCCAACGTGACCCCCGACATGCTCGACCCGTGACAGTTCCGTGGCATGCGGGCAGCGATCCTCACCGAGCTGGTCGCCGAGCTCGTCCTAGCCGCCGAGCCATGGATCTAGGTTGAGGCGGGTGACGCCCAGCCGGCCGCCCACCACGCACAGCGCGGCCCGCGCGGAGGACGCCCTCGACCGCGCCTTGGCCAGGCTGCTGCAGGCCCGCGGCTGGCACCCGCGGATCATCCCGTACGACGGGTACGGCGCTGCCGGATGGGCCCGAGTCCTGTGTCGGGTGTTGCTCGCCCCGCCGCTGGCCACTCCTGCCCGGGCCGGCGACGTGCGTGGGTGGCAGCACTTCTTCAGTGCCAAGCTGGCGGGCGTGCCGGTCACGGTCGAGCTGGGCGGCACCGAGCAGGTCGTGTGCTCTGGGCGGGGTGGCTACCTGGACGTCGTGGTGCCAATGACGGCGGCGGTACCGGACAGGGGCAGCTGGATGGACGTCACCTTCAGCACGGCGTCGGCGCAGCGGGTGTCAGCCCGGGTCCGGATGGTCGGGGCCGGTGAGCGCCTCGGGGTGATCAGCGACATCGACGACACGGTGCTGGTGACTGCGCTGCCCCGGCCGTTGGTGGCGTCCTGGAACACGTTCGTCCGTCGGGAGGAGTCCCGGCGTCCGGTGCCTGGCATGGCCGGTCTGTTCCGCGACCTCACGGCCCGGGCCCCGGACGCGCTGGTGGTGTACGTGTCGACCGGGGCGTGGAACCTGGCTCCGGCATTGCGGCGGTTCCTGGCGCGCCGCGGGTTTCCGGCTGGTCCGCTCCTGCTCACCGATTGGGGACCCACACCGGAGGGCTGGTTCCGCTCGGGGCGCGACCACAAGCATCGGACACTGCGCCGGTTGTTCGACGAGCTGCCGCAGCTGCGGTGGGTGTTGGTGGGTGACGATGGTCAGCACGATCCGACGCTCTACGACGATGTGGTGTGGGCTCGTCCGGAGCGGGTGCGGGTGGTGGCCATCCGGCAGCTGGCCCGCACCGAACACGTCCTCACCCACGGCATGCCTGGTCCGCTTCCCGGTCAGATCACCGGACAGCCCGCGGGTCATCCAGCTGATCAGACCGACACACCGCCAGTCCCGTGGCTGCGTGCACCGACTGGGCGCGACTTGGCAGACCAGCTGCGCCGCCGGGGATTGCTCGAGGACGGTGCGCTCGACCCGTGAACCGGATGCCTCGGACCGGCTCTGTCGTCGTCGGGCCTGCCTTGGCGCACCCGACCATGTCTCGGCCTGCGTGGTCTCGGCCTGCGTGAGTTCTGCAGGTCGAGAGCGACTCAGGGCGAGAAGGGATGGATCTGACTCGATCCGTGGTTGTCACAAGCACGCCGATCGCGGACCATCAAGACACGTCGGAGGTCGACGGCGATTCCGATGATGACGCTGGACGGAGGACCCGTGCTCGACCCGCGCTCCTTGTACACCGTGCATGACGACATCCCGGACGCGGTGCAGACCCATCTCGTGGGGCCAGCCGGCCGCCAGTCACCGCTCGCCCTGGTGCATACGCTGGACGGCTTCGTCAACGCCGGATCTGCGGCCACCTTGGTCGGCCGGCACCTGTTGGACACCTTGGAGCACCACCCGGTCGCCACCTTCGAGGTGGACGAGCTGTTCGACTACCGGTCGCGTCGTCCCACGATGTTCTACGACCGCGATCACTACGCGTCGTACGATGCGCCGAGCCTGGTGCTGTATGCGGTCCAGGACCACGGGGGGCGGGTGTTCTTGCTGTTGACGGGGCCAGAGCCGGACGTGCAGTGGGAGCGGTTTGTCGCCGCGCTGCGGCAGCTGATCGAGCGCTTCGGGGTCGATGTCACCGTGGGTCTGCACGGGATCGGGATGGCGGTGCCGCACACCCGGCCGACGGGTGTCCTCGGTCACGCCACCCGCGCGGAGCTGGTGCCTGCTGGGGATCGGTGGTCCGGGCGCGTTCAGATTCCGAGCTCAGCTGCGGCGTTGTTGGAGTTCCGGCTCGGGCAGTGGGGCCACGACGCGTTGGGCTTTGTCGTCCAGGTGCCGCATTATCTGGCTGAGACTCCGTACCCAGACGCTGCGCTGGTGCTGTTGGACCGGCTGTCTGACGTCGCGCAGCTGACCGCTCCGCGGCAGGCGCTGGTCGATGCCGCGGAGCGCACCCGAGAGATGGTGTCGACTCAGGTGTCCGGCTCCCCAGAGGTGGCCCAGGTGGTCGAGGCCTTGGAGCAGCAGTACGACGCCACGGTGCGTTCCGGAGCACGACCCGGTCTGCTGCCGTCCGCGGACGCCGAGCTGCCGTCCGCGGATGAGCTCGGTGCCGAGGTGGAGCGCTTTCTCGCCGGCGAAGCCGGGGTCGCGGAGAGCCTGGACGATCCGGAACCAGAGAATTCGGACGAGTGAGCGCTGCTGATCAGCCCGGAGTGCGCTGGGCTGATCAGCAGCGGTCTAGGCTCCAGGTGTGCGCGTCCTACTCCTAGAGAACATCCATCCGTTGGCTGTCGATCTGCTTCGGGCGGCCGGACACGAGGTCGACACCGAGCCCGGCGCCCTTGATGAGCCCGCCTTGGTCGAGGCTCTGGACGGCGTCGATCTGCTGGGCATTCGGTCGGGAACGAACGTCACGGAGAAGGTGCTGGGGTCAGCTCCCCGGTTGCAGGCGGTCGGGGCCTTCTGCATCGGTACCAATCAGATCGACGTGGATGCCGCCACGGGCCATGGCGTCGCGGTGTTCAACGCGCCGTACTCCAACACCCGGAGCGTGGTGGAGATCTCGGTCGGCGCGATCATCGCGCTCGCTCGGCGCCTGGTGGAGAAGACCACCGCGATGCATGCCGGAATCTGGGACAAGTCCGCGAAGGGGTCGCACGAGATCCGGGGGCGCACCCTCGGCATCGTCGGGTACGGCAACATCGGCTCCCAGCTGTCGGTGGTCGCCGAGGCCCTCGGCATGCGGGTGTTCTACTTCGACACCCAGGACCGGCTGGCAATGGGTAACGCTCAGCGGTGCGCCAGCTTGCAGGAGTTGCTGGAGTCGACGGAGGTGGTATCCCTCCATGTCGACGGCCGACCCAGCAATCACCATTTATTCGGTGAGCGGGAATTCGCCATGATGCGTCCGCGGTCGCTCTTCTTGAACATGTCCCGGGGGTTCGTGGTCGACACCGCGGCATTGCGCGGGCACGTGGAGTCGGGGCATATCGCTGGCGCGGCGATTGATGTCTTCCCCTCCGAGCCCAAGCGTCAGGGTGACCAGTTCGATTCCGAGCTTCGTGGGCTGCCGAACGTCATTCTCACCCCGCACGTGGGGGGCAGTACGCAGGAGGCGCAGCAGCACATCGGCCGGTTCGTGGCCGGCAAGCTGATCGGCTATGCGGCGGCCGGGGCGACGGCGTTGTCGGTGAACCTGCCTGACAGCGGTACCGGCGAGCTGACCGGGACGCATCGGCTGGCGCACATGCACCGGAACGTTCCTGGAGTGCTGGCTGCGGTCAACGCGTTGTTCGCCGAGCATGGGGTCAACGTGGACGCGCAGAGCTTGACCACCCGCGGCGACGTCGGTTACTTAGTGACGGACGTGACGGCTCAGCTCACCGATCAGCTGATCGACCCGCTGCGGCGGATGCCGGAGACCATCCGGCTGCGGGTGTTGTCGTGACGCTGGCCGCGTGACGGCGTACGGAAACTCGCAAAACGCCCTCCATCCCAACACCGGCAGCTGCACAGCGTGGCATACTCAACACGCTGCAGTTCGGATTCTTGCGTTGATCGGCGGTGGCGGCGGCGGATCTGCCACCACCGCCGATGTTCACGGGCATCGCTCGTCAGGGCCTCAGCTCCAACGTGGGGATGCATGACCGCGCACGACGTCGGCACGGTGCCGGCGGTATTACGTCCCCGGTGGAGGAGACGGCATGGCACAGGGTTCGGTGAAGTGGTTCAACGCCGAAAAGGGGTATGGATTCATCGAGCAGGATGGCGGCGGCTCGGATGTTTTCGTGCATTACTCGGCAATACAGACCCAGGGCTACCGAGCGTTGGACGAGAACCAGCGAGTCGAATTCGAGATCACTCAGGGTCCGAAGGGCCCGCAGGCGGAGAACGTCGTTCCGCTCTGAGTCTCCCATTCTTGCCAGTTGTGAAGACGGCCTCCGACTATTAGACGGGGGCCGTCTTGGGTCAGCTCACCCAGCGCCGTAGCAAGAACGAGCCGGCGCGCGCGACCGTGCAGCTCGTGGCACGCTCGGTTCATGACTGGACCAGATCGCGAAGTCGACAGCAGCGGAGTCTTCAGCGTCGATGATGAGGATCAGCCCGGCGCCGAGGACGTCCTCGACGACCGTGGGTTGACCGACCCGCTCGATGAGGGGTATAGCCCGCCGGAACGTCCGCGCGGGGTCGAGGCGTTTGGCACGACGTTCGAGGAAGCGCGTCGAGGCGAGACCATGGACCAGCGGTTGGCCCAAGAGGAGCCGGACCTGGTTGCGGGCGATCCATCAGGAGAGCTGCTTACCGACGATCCCGACGAAAACCCTGATGTGGCTCTGGGTATCGACCCGGCTGATGATTGGAGTGGCGGCGAGGTCGGCTACGAGCGGGCCGGTCGATTGGTCGACCCTGACGAGGGGGTCCGATCCGATACTGAGGACGCTTTGGTCGGGGAGGACGTCGGCATCGATGGTGCCGCGGCTTCCGCGGAGGAGGCCGCGATGCATGTCGTTGATGAGCGGTCATAGCGGGCTGTGGTGACATCAGCGGAACGGCAAGTAGACGGAGGTTGTGATGGCGTCGTTGTTCGATCGGGTGGCGCGACTCGCCCGGAACCCCAAGAATCAGCAGATGATCGACCGGATCAGCGGCCAGGCGCAGCGAATGGCCAACGATCCGAAGACTCGCGCGAAGATTGAGCAAAAGGTTCAGCGGGTCCAGTCGGAGATCGCGAAACGGCGCGGCGGCGGTGGTTCCACTGGACGGCGTACGTGATCGTAGGTTCGTCAACGGGGGTCTGAGGCGGTGCGATGACGCGCCACGCCCGTCCGCTGGACGGCATGGTCGAGGACCAGTCACACTTGCTACGGCACCGTAACCTACGGCGACGTCAGGTGGATTCATGGCCGAAGAACTGACCCAGCTTCAACTGCTGCGCGAGTTGGAGCCGGTGGTGGAGCGAGAACTGGAGCGGCATCTGTCCGCTGCCAAGGAGTGGTTCCCGCACGAGTACGTCCCGTGGAGCGAAGGCACCGACTTCGATGGCCCGTTGGGCGGAGTGGCATGGGATCCGGAGCAGTCCCGGGTCAGTCCCGTCGCCCGGACCGCCCTGGTGGTCAACCTGTTGACCGAGGACAACCTGCCGAGCTACCACCGGGAGATCTCGACGACGTTCAGCCGGGACGGTGCCTGGGGTACCTGGGTCGATCGGTGGACTGCGGAGGAGGGCCGCCACGGCATCGCGTTGCGCGACTATCTCCTGGTGACTCGTGCGGTAGACCCGGTGCAGTTGGAGCGCGAGCGCATGCAGCACATGGGCGGCGGATTCGATAACCAACACGACGAGATGCTCCGGTCGGTTGCCTACGTCTCGTTTCAGGAGCTGGCCACCCGCATCTCACATCGCAACACCGGTCGGTTCACTCAGGATCCGGCATGCGAGCAGTTGCTCGCCCGGATCGCCCAGGATGAGAACCTGCACATGGTCTTCTACCGCAACCTGTTGCAGGCTGCGCTGGACCTGGCACCCGACCAGACGTTGCAGGCGATCCGAGACGTGGTCGCCGAGTTCCAGATGCCCGGCCACACCATCCAGGACTTCGGCCGTCGGTCCGTGCAAGTTGCCATGGCCGGCATCTACGACCTGCGGATCCACCGCGACGAGGTGCTCGCCCCGGTGCTCCGCCACTGGCGGGTGTGGGATCGCGGCGGGTTGGGCGCTGATGGTGAGAAGGCACTTGAGGAGCTGGACGCTCACCTGGCCGAGCTGGAGCAGCAGGCGAATCGTTTCGAGGACAAGCGTGAGACCTACCGAGCCCGCCAGGCTGCACGCGCCAGCTAGAGCTGCACGCCGGGGGCAGCGCGGACCTGACGCTGGATCCGGGACAGCATCGCCACCATGCCGCGCAGCCGAAGCGGGCTGACCGCTTGAGCGAGGCCGAAGCGGTACGGCGCATCAGGTGGGACGGCCAGCACCTCCTCGACGGTCAACCCATCGAGGCCGGTCCGCAGGATGCCGGCGAACCCGCGGGTGGTCGGGGCCTGCGGCGGCGCGTCGAAGAAGACGTGCACCATGTGGCCGTCGTCCACCTCGACGGCGAGGAACAGCGGCGACTGGCACTCGTGGACCTGCTCCATCGCGTCCCGGTGACCGTGGTAGCGCTCGGGCAGTGCGGGTAGCTCGTCGCTGAGTTCCAGCAGCAGCTGCAGTCGTTCCGCCTCGGGCAGGCTGGTGAAGTCCTCAGCCAGGTCGGCCATCGCCGGGGGCAGCGGCCGGGCAAGCCTCGCCGGGGTGGCGGCGCCGGCCTGAGTGGTCGCCGGGGCATCGACAGCTGGCTCCTGACCGGCGGTCCCGGTCACGGTGACCCCGCAGAGCTGGCCTGCGCGGTGTCGGTGGTCGGCGCCGCCCACTCTGGATTGCTCGTCGATCCTGCAGGGCGCTGCGGGCCGGTCCTGATCGGCACCCGGACGGTGTTGCCCCACTCGGTCCAGGACCCGTCGTAGTTGCGGACCTGCTCGAAGCCGAGCAGGTGAGTCAGGACAAACCAGGTGTGCGACGACCGTTCGCCGATCCGGCAGTAGGCGATCACCTCGTCGGTCGGGTTGAGGCCCTTCTCACCGGAATAGATGGCCTCGAGCTCGGCACGCGCACGGAACGTGGCATCACCGGCGACAGCCCGAGCCCACGGCACGCTGAGCGCGCCGGGGATGTGCCCGCCGCGCACCGCACCCTCCTGCGGGTAGTCCGGCATGTGCAGCAGCTCACCGGTGAACTCGCCGGGGGAGCGGACGTCGACCAGCGGACGGCCGAGGTGCGCCAGGACGTCGTCCTTGAACGCTCGGATCTGCCGGTCGTCTCGTTCGACAACCGGGTACTCGACCGGGGTCGGGGTCACCGCGTCACGGGTCAGCTGGCGGCCCTGCGCGATCCACGCGTCCCGGCCACCGTCCATCAGCCGTACATCCGGGTGGCCGAACAACGAGAAGACCCACAACGCGTAGGCAGCCCACCAGTTGTTCTTATCGCCGTAGACGACGATGGTGGTGTCCCGGCTGATCCCGCGGGAGCCCATCACCTCGGCGAACCGGGCACCGTCCACGTAGTCCCGGGTCACCGGATCGTTGAGGTCGGTGTGCCAGTCCACTTTGACCGCCCCGGGGATGTGCCCGCTGTCGTAGAGCAGCACGTCCTCATCGGACTCCACCACGACAAGACCCGGTTCGCCCAGGTGATCGGCCAGCCAGGTGGTGGTGACCAACCGCTCGGGGTGGGCGTACTCGGCAAGTTTGGCGTCCGGGTCACCGGGCATGGGCACAGCGGCCTCCAGGTTGTGGAGTGGTCAGATGACGTGTCGTCACGGGCAACGCCCTCAACAGGCCGAATGATGCCCGAACACGCCCTTGGCCACGACACCGGGCGAAGGACCATGACACCGGTGCGCGTTCTCGGCTGAGGCTGCGTCGAGGTGTCGCCGATCACGGCGAGGGACCGAAGAACGCGCGGACCGCTGCCACCGTGTCGGCATCGACCACCGACTTGTCCGGCCGATACCGCAGGACCCGGGCGAAGCGTAGGGCGATCCCAGCGGGGTACCGGGGCGATGCCTGGACCCCGTCGATCGCGATCTCGACCACCAGCTCGGGGCGCACCGGCACCTGCCAGTGATCCGTTGGACCGGTCGCCCGAGCGCTGAGCTGGTCGGTCTGCCAGCGCAGGAGCTCGTCGGTCAAACCCTTGAAGGTCTTGCCCAGCATGACGAACCCGCCTGGTGGCCCGAAGTCCCCGTCCGGGTCGCGCGCCCCCAGATGGAGGTTCGACAACCAGCCGGCGCGGCGGCCATGCCCCCACTCGGCCGCGAGCACCACCAGGTCGAGGGTGTGCACCGGTTTGACCTTGAGCCAGCCCGCCCCCCGGCGACCCATGGCATACGTCGTGTCCAAGCCCTTGACCACGACACCCTCGTGCCCGCGGGCCAACGCGTCCGCGGCGAAGCGGTGGGCATCCTGGAGCGAGGCCGGGTCACTCGGGTCGGCTACCACCTGCGGTACCAGGTGTCGACCGGCGACCTCCTCGAGCGCTGAGCGTCGATCCCGCAGCGTCCACCCGGTGAGGTTCTCGCCGTCCCGATGCACGATGTCGAAGAGGAAGACCGTCAACGGTGTCATCTGGTCTGACGTCGATCGATCCGTCCCAGATGCTGCCGCCGATACCCGGGTCGCCACTCGGGCCGCAGTCTGCTGGAACGGACGCGGGCGTCCGTCCGGGTGGAGTGCGATGACCTCACCGTCCACGACCAGGGAGCGCACCGGCAGCTCGCGAGCCGCCTGCACCACCTCGGGAACTCGGCTGGTGATCTCGTCGAGCGTCCGGGTGAACACCTGGACGTCGTCGCCGTCCCGATGCACCTGGATGCGCACGCCGTCCAGCTTCCACTCCACGGCGGCCGGGCCGGTCTTGCTGGTCGCGGCGGTCAGGTCGGTCGCTGAGCCGGCCAGCATCGGGGCCAGTGGGCGACCGACTCGGACGGTAAAACCTCGCACCTCGTCCCGGCCCTGGAGCAGCCCGGCCACCGCGACCTCGCCGATCGACCCGCTCAAGGTGACCGCCCGCCGGACCTCGTCGATCGGGATCCCGCAGGCACGCGCCACCGCCTCCAGGACGACGCCCTGCTGGGCACCCTGCCGCAGCTCGCCGGTGATCAGCCCGCGCAGGAAGGCGATCTCAGCAGCGCTGGCACGGGTCAGCACCTCGCGCAGCATGACCCGGCGACGGTTGCCGGACCCGGTGCCGGACGTGGTGGCGATCCGCTGGAGCGCCTCGTCCACCTCCACCACAGTCAGAGGCTGCACCGCTTGGTCGGGTGCGGCTGGGATGTCTCTCGCGGCTGGGACGTCTCCCGCAGGTGGTTTCTCTGTGGCAGCGGCGACATCGCGCACGGTGGCCCAGCCGAGCCCCGTCCGGCGTTGCCGAAGCTCCCCACGGAGGTAGGCCACGACGATCGTCACCACCTGCGGGTCGGCCGAGGTGGCTGCCTGTCGCAAGCACTCGGCCACCCGCGCGACCTTCGCCCGCCTCCCAGGGGTGACGGCCACCGCAGCGCTCACCTGGGTCACCTCGTCGAACAGCACCTGCGCATTGTCTGCCCTGCCACCGACATCGGTCCGTCGTGCTGCGCTGGCGTGCGGCAGCGGGCATCATCATGGGTCGGGATAGCGTTTGTTCACCGCGGTGTTCCGACCAGTGATGCTGACCACCGCCAGCCAGCCGTGGTCAGCATCGTGATCAGCCAAACCAGGGCGAGCCTGGGACGAGTGGAGCACACCATGGCCGACGAGCAGGCCCCGGACAGCGACGATCTCACGGGTCTGGCGGCACACGCCGGGGCCGTGGTGGAGCGGCTCCTCGAGGTGGGGATCGACGGCCGCGGTCGGTTCGCCTCCGCACAGACGGTCGCGGACGGTGCCCTGAGCGGACATGGTGACGCCGAGCTCGCGATCGACGCGGTCGTGCGGACACACACCCGGTTGGCGGCGGCTGGCGGGTTCGTCACCGGCATCGGCGGCTTCGTCACGTTGCCGGTGGCGCTGCCGGCGAACGTCATCGAGTTCTACACCGTGGCGACCCGGATGGTCGCCGCCGTTGCCTGCCTGCGCGGGTACGACCTGCGCCAGCCCGGAGTCCGTGAGGCTGTGGTCTTGACTTTGGTCGGTGCGGATGCGGACGACCTGTTGCGCCGGGCGGGCTTTGGTGCTCCGGGCCGGTTGGCGCAGCTCGCCGCGCAGCGATTGCCTGGCCCGGCGGTGGTCGTGCTCAACAAGGGCATCGGCTTCCGCCTCGTGAGTCGAGTGGGTCGGGCAGCGCTGCCCCGGTTCGGCAAGGGTGTGCCAGTGGTCGGCGGGGTGATCGGGGCTGGTGTGGACGTCTTCCTGCTTCGCCGGATCGCCGATCACGCTCGCCGAGAGTTCCCGCATGCCGCGACGGCGATCGGACGGTCGGTCGACGACATGTCTCAGGAGTGACGGTGTCACATGAATACGGTGTCGCATGAATGATGGGCCGGGCGCTGTCGGTGGTGCCACCGGTCGTGATGGCTGGCTTGGGTGACGTCCGAGCTATGTGATAACTGGGCTGTCTGATGGAGGTGACAGACGTGGTGCGGCGGAAGGCTTCGGCGCTCGGTGCGCTGTTGGCGGCTCTGCGCGGGGGATTTGGTCCAGGTGAGCCCGGTACCACGGAACGGGTGCGGGCAGTGCCGCGGCTCGCGGCGGCGACCATCTCGGGGGCCTACCGTGGCACGACGCGTCGTCGGCTAGGAGCCGTGGCACTCGGTTTGGTGTATGTGCTGTCGCCGGTCGATCTGGTGCCGGAGCTGGTGGTGCCGCTGCTCGGCCTGGCCGACGACGGCGTGGTGCTGTCCTGGGTGGTGGGCCGGTTGCTTGCGGAGACCGGCGCCTTCTGGTCTGGGAACGGGAACGAGCCGCAGGCCCGACGGGCACCCTGCACAGATGACGTGATCGCCCCGGTGTCCACAGCCAGGGAAATGTCACAGCCCCTGCTGATCACGGGAGCGACATCGTGGCGGGATGACGTTCCACGGCACTGTCTCGTTCCACGGCACTGTCTCGTCGCTTCCGATGGCGCGGGTCTCCACGGCTCACCTGCGCCGAGTCCGGAGCCTCGCCGACCACTACCTCTGCCAGATGGTGCAGCGGCCGTGGGAGCGATCCGACAGCGGCGGCTCGGCGGGGGACGCCGGACACGGGTCGACTGACAGCGGGGGACGGCTCAGCGAGGCGGGGTGTCTCGCCTCGGCGGGCGAGAGCTCGACCGAGACAGGTCAGCCGTGGCCAGATCCGGCGCACCACTGGGTCGGCCGGGTTCAGCACGCATTCGCCGTCGAGGTCGTGCGCTCGGTATGTGACGGCGGCGCTCAGGTCACCTGGCTGCCGACGCATCAATCGGCGTTGCTGTTGGCCGGGTTGTCAGTGACCTCTGTTCGAGACGGCGTGCTGCGCGGATGGGCTGGTGGGCGGGTCGCCACCGAACCGGAGCGGGCCATCGCGCAGGCGGTCGACCGGGTCTTGGTCGACCTGGTGCGGCATGCCGACGACTCGCTGGCCGTCGCCCCGCTCGCGGTGCTCGGCCTCGTCCGGTGGGTCCGTGGCGATGACCCGGGCGCCCAGGCGGCGATCGCCCAGGCGCTGGCCCTCGACCCGTCCTACCGGCTTGCGGCGCTCGTTCACCAGCTCCTGCGGTATGAGGTGGCACCGGCTGGGCGAGCCTCAGGCCAACGCACGAGCCCATCCATCTGATGAGATCTGAGTCCCGTCTCGTGGACACGGCAAGTCGGTCTTGCTATGCTCCCAGCAGGTCATGAGCGTCAGCGTGAAGCCCCGGCTAGCTGACCGGCAACCCTCCAACCGCGGTGGGGTGCCCCGGGTGATGACCAGGCCAGTCCGATGGGGGCTGGCAAGCGCGGGTCCGTCACCTTGGCGGGCCCCACAGTGAGCTGGAGCCCGCCATGCGTAGTCGATCTCCCCACTAGTCCGCTGATGCGGTCGGCTTGCTGGGTGCTGCCGTCCGAACCGCAAGACCGCGAGACGTACGCGTCGACCGGTCACCTCCGAGTAGCGGTATCCCGTTTCAGGCCGCTTGTCGGCCCAACCACCAAGGAGACTCATGAACGACGGATGGTCCTTCGAGACCCGCCAGATCCACGCTGGCCAGGCTCCGGACCCGACGACCGGTGCTCGAGCGCTGCCGATCTACCAGACGACGTCCTATGCATTCAAGGATGCCGACCACGCGGCAAACCTGTTCGGGCTCAAGGAATTCGGCAATATCTACACCCGGTTGATGAACCCCACCACGGACGTAATCGAGCAGCGGGTCGCCAGCCTCGAGGGTGGGGTCGGGGCGCTGGCGGTCGCTAGCGGTCAGGCCGCCGAGACGTTGGCGCTGCTGAACGTCGCGGAGGCCGGCGACCACGTGGTGGCCAGCCCGAGCCTGTACGGGGGGACGTACAACCTCCTGCACTACACGCTGCCCAAGCTCGGGGTGCAGACCACGTTCGTCGACAACCCCGATGACCTGGGTGCCTGGCAGGCTGCCGTCCGCCCGAACACCAAGGCGTTCTTCGCGGAGACCATCTCCAACCCCAAGCAGGACGTCCTGGACATCGAGGCGGTTGCCGCGGTGGCCCACGAGCACGGCGTGCCGCTGATCGTCGACAACACGGTGGCCACCCCGTACCTCATCCGCCCGCTGGAGTGGGGGGCCGACGTGGTGGTGCACTCCGCGACCAAGTACCTCGGTGGCCACGGCACCTCGATCGCCGGGGTGATCGTCGACGGTGGCACGTTCGACTACGCCCAGCACCCAGACCGGTTCCCCGGCTTCAACGAGCCGGACCCCAGCTACCACGGCCTGGTGTACGCCCGGGACTTGGGCGTGGGCAGTCCGCTCGGTGCCAACCTGTCGTACATCCTCAAGGCGCGGGTGCAGCTGTTGCGTGACATCGGGCCGGCAGTGGCCCCGTTCAACGCGTTCCTCATCGCCCAAGGGCTGGAGACCCTCAGCTTGCGGGTGGAGCGGCACGTGCAGAACGCGACCGCGGTGGCTCAGTGGCTCGAGCAGCGGGACGACGTCGTCCGGGTGGCGTACGCCAGCCTGCCCTCCAGCCCGTGGCACGAGAACGCCCGCAAGTACGCGCCACGCGGCGCGGGTGCGGTGCTCGCGTTCGAGCTCGACGGCGGAGCCGAGGCTGGCCGCCGGTTCGTCGACGCTCTCGAGCTTCACAGTCATGTGGCCAACATCGGCGACGTGCGCAGCTTGGCCATCCACCCGGCCAGCACCACCCACAGCCAGTTGACCGAGGAGGAGCAGCAGACGACCGGCGTCACGCCCGGTCTCGTTCGGCTGGCTGTCGGGCTGGAGCACATCGACGACATCCTCGCCGATTTGGAGGCTGGGTTCCGCGCGGCCAAGTCGTGACCCCTTCCACCCCTGGCTCGTCCCGGGTCGCCGGTGCCTGGCGCACCGGCGACCCGGTCGGGCGTCGCCAGTTCACCGGTGTGGGGACGCTTCCGCTGGAAGCCCGCGGTGCGCTGCCCGACGTCACCGTGGCCTATGAGACCTGGGGCCAGCTGAACGCCGCGCGGGACAACGCCATCCTGGTGGAGCATGCGCTCACCGGTGACAGTCACGTGGCAGGTCCGGCCGGGGCCGGCCACCTCACCGCTGGTTGGTGGGACGCGCTGGTCGGCCCCGGGCGTGCCCTGGACACCGACCAGTGGTTCGTCGTGGCGCCGAACGTTCTCGGCGGGTGCCAGGGCAGCACCGGCCCCTGCTCGGCCGCCCCGGACGGGCGTCCCTGGGGTTCTCGGTTTCCGTTCCTGACCATTCGGGATCAGGTGGCGGCTGAGGTGCTGCTGGCCGATCGGTTGGGTGTCGACTCCTGGGCCGCGGTAGTCGGCGGATCCATGGGGGGGATGCGGGCGTTGGAGTGGGCGGTCACGGCTCCCGAACGAGTTCGTCGCGCAGTTGTGCTCGCCTCGTGTGCTGCAGCGAGCGCGGACCAGATCGCGTGGTGTCACGCACAGCTGCTGGCGATCCGCAACGATCCGCACTGGCACGGTGGCGACTACTACGAGGCGGTGGACGAGGGTGGTCTTGCCGCCGGCCCGGTTGCGGGCCTCGGGATCGCCCGTCGGATCGCGCACACCACCTACCGCAGCGAGGCCGAGCTGGCCGTCCGCTTCGGACGTCAATCACAGCCCGGCGAGCAGCCGCTGGGCGCTGGAGGCCGGTACGCGGTGGAGAGCTACTTGGACCACCATGCGGGCAAGCTCGGACGACGGTTCGACGCTGGCTCGTACGTCGTGCTCACCGAGGCAATGAACAGCCATGACGTTGGACGGGCTCGTGGGGGGACGGCCGCCGCGCTGCAGCGCGTCAAGGCTGAGCTGGTGGTCGCCGCGGTGGACTCCGACCGCTTGTACCCGGCGTACCTGTCTGAGGAGATCGTGGCGGCGACACCCGGGTCCGGACCCGTTCGGATGATCACGTCGTCCTATGGCCATGATGGTTTCCTCATCGAGACGACCCAGGTGGCCCAGGTGCTGCGGGACGTGCTGCCGGCCGTCAATCGTCCGACTGGGCCGCGCGCTCGTTGAGCAGCGCCGTCATCGAGCCCAGGCGCCGGGCCAGCATCGGCCACGCGGACGCCAGACCAGGGTGCAGCGTTCGCCCCGGCACAACGGACAACGGCACCCACTCCGCGGCGGCCGACTCGCTGTTACTCACGCCTACTTCTTGATCAGGGCCATGGCTGCTCGCTCGCGGCACCGCGATCACGTAGGTGTAGGACCACGGCCCGTGATCCTCCACCACCTCGTCGACCACCTGGACCGTGGCTGGGTCCACGCCTTCTTCCTCGTGGGCTTCGCGGATCGCGGTCTGGCAGGTTGTCTCGTGAGAGTCCCGCGCCCCTCCCGGCACTCCCCACGTGCCGCCCTGGTGGGTCCAGTCGGCCCGTAGCTGCAGGAAGACCGCCAGGCCGCCGATCTCCTCGTCGGATCTGATGAGGAGGAGCCCCGCTGCTCCGTGCCGCCCCCAATGCTTCGTCCCGCAGCTGCAGACCACCCAGCCATCGCCGTCTCCCACCGTGGGTCGGTCGCCATCGTGCGGCATGCGCCGGTCGCCGTCCGGCGGCGTCGGGTGGCCGCCGTCTCGGGGCAGGGACCTGTCGTCGTCGGGTCGGTCGCCGTCCACGGTGAACTCAGTCAGGCGGGGAGCTGGTCGGCGCTCAGCAGTGCCCATCCGACCCTCCTGGGTGGTGTTGGTCGGCTGTCCCCGCCCGCCACGTTCAGACTCCACCCTAAGGACAGCTGCCGCGAGCCTGGCACCGTAGCCGTGGCGGGATGACGGCGCTGGTCGTCCGGCCTTCCCCGACAGGGCTCTCAGCAGCCGATGAAAAGGTTCAGGTACGGTCGGTCGCGGTTGAGCTCGTGGGAGTGCGACGGCGAGGAGACGTTGATGACGGTGGTCGTGGGTTTTGTGCCGACCAACGAGGGCAGGGCAGCGCTGCGCCGCGCCGCCGAGGAAGCTCAGCTGCGGTCAACGCGACTCGTCGTCATCAATTCCAGCAAGGGCGGCAAAGACCTCGGTGCCGACGATGTTGCTCGCCACGAAGCGGAGCTGGCCAAGGTCCAACAGGAGCTCACGGACTCCGGCATCGGTCATGAGATCCGGCATCTCGTGCGAGGGCTGGAGCCGGCTGAGGATCTCATCGCGGTCGCGGAGGAGATCGGCGCCGACGTCATCGTGATCGGATTACGACGCCGTACTCCGGTCGGCAAGCTCATCCTTGGATCGAATGCCCAGCGCATCCTGCTCGACGCTCCGTGCCCAGTGTTAGCGGTAAAGGCAAGTTCCTGATCCTCGGCTAAGGCCCAGGCGTGTCATGTGCGTCGGGAACTGACTGTCGATATGAGCGTCGCCAGCTGGCGGTGTGGCCTCGTGTCACGGGGCTGACGGCGTGGGCCGGGAGCGAGCAGTCGCAGAACCGTGAGACACTGAGACGTTGCTGCTTGTGCGCGCCGGTCAAGGGCATGTTCCACCTGGTCTCGACGTTGGTCGGATCGAGTACCCCGGACGCCTGTCACCGGATCGGCCGCCGAGCCGACCCGTCCGCCCATCCCGATCGAAAGGTAGTCCGTGTCCTCGGTCCCGACTGCCCGAACCGACGCCCCCGTCCCGCTTCCGTCCGCTTTCGCTCACCCCGCACTCCAGGATCTACTGCGACGAGGCACAGCCTCCGGCGCCGTCAATGCCGACTTGGTTCGTTCGGCGGTCGTGGCCGCCGAACTGCCGCTACGACAGATGAAGCTGGTGCTGCGAACCCTGCTGGAGCATGGCATCGCCGTCCGAATGGACGAGCTGCCCGAAGGTGCGGTGGCAGCCGCGGCTACCGCTCGGAGTACTCCAACGGCAGCGAAGACCGCGAGCAAGGCGGCTCCCACGACAACGTCAAAGTCGACCAGCCGGAGCCGAACCGGGACGAAGGCCAGCGGCACGTCGAAGACCGCCGGCACCTCACCGGCACCTGCGGATGCCGGGAGCGGCCAGCCGGATGGTCCGGAGCAGGTGTCATCGAGTCGGGTGTCATCGAGTCGGACAGCCAAGCAGGCCCCTGCCAAGTCCCGTGCCGGCACCCGATCGTCCAAAGCCTCAAGCTCGACGAAGTCCTCGTCGCAGAAACAAACAGCTGCTGCCAAGACCGCTTCTCCGGCCGCGGACGCACCAGAATCGCCTGAGCCGGTTGATCCTCAGCTGCAGAACGCTCCGGAGGTCGACCCGCAGACCGTTGAAGAGGCGGCGTTCGTCATCACCGAGGATGACGACGATGCTCCTGCGCAGCAGGTGGCTACGGCCGGAGCGACCGCCGACCCGGTGAAGGACTACCTCAAGCAGATCGGCAAGGTGGCCCTGCTCAACGCCGAGCAGGAGGTCGAGCTCGCCAAACGGATCGAGGCTGGCCTGTTCGCTGAAGAGAAGCTGAACTCCGGCGCCAAGATCGACCCGAAGTTCAAGCGCGAGTTGTGGTGGATCGCCCAAGACGGCCGCAAGGCGAAGAACCACCTGCTCGAGGCGAACCTGCGGTTGGTGGTCTCGCTCGCGAAGCGGTACACCGGTCGCGGCATGCTCTTCCTCGACCTGATCCAGGAGGGGAACCTCGGCCTTATTCGCGCGGTAGAGAAATTTGACTACACCAAGGGCTACAAGTTCTCCACCTATGCCACCTGGTGGATTCGTCAAGCGATCACCCGGGCGATGGCTGATCAGGCACGCACCATCCGGATCCCGGTGCACATGGTCGAGGTGATCAACAAGTTGGCTCGGGTGCAGCGGCAGATGCTGCAGGACCTCGGCCGCGAGCCGACCCCGGAAGAGCTCGCCAAGGAACTCGACATGACCCCGGAGAAGGTCGTCGAGGTGCAGAAGTACGGCCGTGAGCCGATCTCCCTGCACACCCCACTGGGCGAGGACGGCGACAGTGAGTTCGGCGACCTCATCGAGGACTCCGAAGCCGTCGTACCAGCGGACGCGGTGAGCTTCACCCTGTTGCAGGAACAGCTGCACTCGGTGCTCGACACGCTGTCCGAGCGGGAGGCGGGTGTGGTGTCGATGCGCTTCGGGCTCACCGATGGCCAGCCCAAGACTCTGGATGAGATCGGCAAGGTGTACGGCGTCACCCGCGAGCGTATCCGGCAGATCGAGTCCAAGACGATGAGCAAGCTGCGGCACCCCTCGCGGTCCCAGGTGCTCCGCGACTACCTCGACTGAGGGTAAGGATCGTCAACTCAGCTTGGTAGCCGCTGATGTGATCGACCACATCAGCGGCCCCTTCGACTGACGTGCGACAGCACTGCCGAGCGGCTCAACCCTGCAGCTTCCGCTGCCGACCAGCAAGGGTGTTGCTGTTCTTGGTGGCCGTGTTGGCCGCAGCGGCGGTCCTGCTGAGCCTGCGGTGGTGGGTCCGCCGTATCGACACGCTCGGCAGGCGTCGTCCGTTCCCGGCTGTGAGCGTCGGGGTGGCGTTGGTTCTCGCGGCGGTCGGCAGCGTGCCCCTGGTGCGGCAGCACCTGCGTGAGCAGTGGCTGGGCGAGGTGGCGACGGCGCTGACTGGTCGTCCGGTGCAGGTGCGCTGCCAGACGCGCGGCCAGGAATTCACCGACGCCAGCCTCGACCAGGGTCGGGTCTGGTTCGACGCGGACGGCCGCCCGGTCGACTGGACGCTCTTGAAGCGCAACATCTGCGACGACCTCGCCGACTACGCGCGGTCCGATCACCGGGCGCCGACCCTTGATCACGTCAGGGCGGTGCACGTGTTGTCGCACGAAGCTCGGCACCTGGCCGGTGAGCGGCAGGAGTCTGCGGCGGAGTGTCAGGCCATGGGTCAGGACGCACGGGCAGCGCAGCTACTCGGAGCCGACCCAGCTCAGGCAGTCGCGCTGGCTGAGCGATACCGGGAGCAGATATACCCCTTCATGCCGGACGCCTACCGGGGCGACTGCCCGGCCCCGCGCTGATCCGGGCAGTGCGTCACGTGGTGGCGACCCCGACGACCCAGATGACGATGATCAGCAGGCCGGCGGACGCTTCGATCGCTGTGCTCCAGCCGGCGGCCACAAGTGCCCGCCGAGTGGACTGCCAGGCCGTCGCATGGTCATCGAGTCGGCGTCGCTCGCTGAGATAGATGCCGAGGACGAACCCAACCAGCAGTCCCACCACCGGGATCACAAAGAACCCGACGACCGCCGCACCACCTGCCACCAGCAGTGTGCGACTGGGGATACCGGCTCGTCGAAGCTGTCGGCCGGGCACGGCGTATTTGAGGAGTTGGCTGACGAGCGCCACTGCGACGACACCACCCAGCACTAGCCACGCAGCCGCCTGCTGGCGGGTCAAGGCCCACACCGCTACCGCGACGACCTGGAGCAGGATCCCGGGCAACACCGGAACGACGACCCCGACCAGGCCGACCAGCAGGGCCAAGCCGACCAGGACGGTGACCAGCTCGGTCACCGGACTACCACCCGCTCAACGCTCGCCGTCCGGTGCGGAGGGAGACGCGCGTATGAGGCGGTCCGTCTCGTCGTGGATGACGGCAGCTCGTTGCGCCAGCGCGGGCGCGTGCTCACGACCGTGGTGGGCGCAGAACAACAGCTCACCGTGGGAGCCAAGCTGAACCCGTAGGTACGCTTGCGCGCCGCACCGATCGCAGCGGTCAGCAGCGGTCAAAGATCCGGCGAGGGTTGCGTTCACGTCTGGTAGTCCTTCCTCGATGCGGCGCCGGGTGCGGTGCCCCAACCGTCGCGGTCCCTCCTGCTGCTGTGTTCAACAGTCAAGCACCCGCCCGTCGTTCCCCGGGAGGCAGTCCGAAAGTTCGCTTATCGCGGAAAGGCTGCACGAGCCGCCTCGGCCCGGCCTGCGCGGGGTGGTCGGCGGGCGTCGGTACCCTCGGCCGGCGAGAAGATGGCCCCGTCTCAGCGGGGACGGTCACCCGGAGACCACGGAGGCGAATGTGAGCGTCCAGCGCGAGCGCGCCGCGCCGGTCCAGGACTACACCGCCCGCCACTTGTCGGTCTTGGAGGGCTTGGAGGCGGTACGCAAGCGGCCCGGGATGTACATCGGGTCGACCGACGCCCGCGGGTTGATGCACTGCTTGTGGGAGATCATCGACAACGCGGTGGACGAGGCGCTGGGTGGCCACTGCCACCGGGTCGAGGTGACCTTGCACGCCGACGGGTCGGTCGAGGTGCACGACGACGGGCGAGGCATCCCGGTCGACGTGGAACCGCGGACCGGGTTGTCCGGCGTCGAGCTGGTGTTCACCAAGCTGCATGCCGGGGGCAAGTTCGGCGGCGGGTCCTATGCGGCGTCCGGTGGCCTGCACGGGGTGGGGGCCAGTGTGGTGAACGCGTTGTCGGCTCGCCTGGACGTGCACGTGGAGCGTGGCTCGGCGGTGCGGTCGATGAGCTTTCGACGGGGTGAGCCGGGGGCCTTCGACGACAGCTCGGCCCCGCCAACGCCGGACGCGGCGTTCGCCCCCTTCCTGGACCGCTCCGAGCTGCGGATCACCGGACGGGTCAGGAAGGGCGTCACCGGTACCCGGATCCGCTACTGGCCAGACCCGCAGGTCTTCGGCCGCGACCCGGTGGTGGACCGCGACGAGCTCCGGACCCGCGTGCGGCAGACCTCGTTCCTGGTGCCCGGGCTGACCCTGGTGGTGCGGGACGAACGCTCCACGCATGGTGCCGACCTGGGCTCGCCGGACCGCGAGGTAGATCAGGGACCGGACCGCACGGGGCCGGAGCCGGGCAGGAGCGAGGAGGTCTTCGTCCACGACGGCGGCCTGCTCGAGTACGTGGAGTTCCTCGCCCCGGACGAGGCGGTCACGGACGCTTGGCGGTTGCGAGGCAGCGGGCACTTCCGCGAGACCGTCCCGGTCCTGGACGAGCGCGGACACCTCACCCCGACCGAGGTGGAGCGGGAGTGCGCGGTGGACATCGCGGTCCGCTGGGGCACCGGCTACGACACCCGGGTCCGGTCGTTCGTCAACGTCATCGCCACCCCCAAGGGCGGCACCCATCTGGCCGGGTTCGAGGCCGCGCTGCTCAAGGTGCTGCGCAAGCAGGTGGACGCCAGCGCCCGCCGGTTGAAGGCCGGCGGCGACCGTCCGGAGAAGGACGACGTGCTGGCCGGGCTGACCGCGGTCGTGGCCGTACGGCTCGCCGAGCCGCAGTTCGAGGGGCAGACCAAGGAGGTGCTGGGCAGCAGCGCGGTGCGCGGCATCGTGTCCCGGGTGGTCGAGCGTGAGCTGACCGCGCTGCTTGAGCAGCCGCCGCGGGGCACGAGGCAGCAGGTCGGGACGTTGCTGGAGAAGGTCGTCGCGGAGATGAAGACCCGGATCAGCGCGCGACTGCACCGGGAGACCCAGCGCCGCAAGAACGCCTTAGAGACCTCCTCGTTACCGGCCAAGCTGGCCGATTGTCGGACCGCGGACACCGACCGCAGCGAGCTGTTCATCGTCGAGGGAGACAGCGCGCTGGGCACCGCGAAGCTCGCCCGGTCCTCCGGTTTCCAGGCGCTGCTGCCGATCCGCGGCAAGATCCTCAACGTCCAGAAGGCGTCTGTCGCCGACATGCTGAAGAACGCCGAGTGCGCGGCGGTCATCCAGGTGGTGGGGGCCGGGTCCGGCCGTTCCTTCGACCTGGACGCCGCCCGATACGGCCGGGTGGTGCTGATGACCGACGCGGACGTCGACGGTGCGCACATCCGGACCTTGCTGCTCACCCTGTTCTTCCGCTACATGCGACCGCTGGTGGACGCCGGACGGGTGTTCGCCGCCGTCCCGCCGCTGCATCGGGTCGAGGTGGTCGGCAGCGGCCGGAAGAACGAGGTCGTCTACACCTACTCCGACGCCGAGCTGCATGCGCTGATCGGCAAACTGGACAAGCGAGGCCGCCGGTACAAGGAGCCGATCCAGCGGTACAAGGGCCTGGGGGAGATGGACGCGGACCAGCTGGCCGAGACCACCATGGACCCTCGCCAGCGCACGCTGCGCCGGGTCACCGTCCCGGACGCCGAGCGCGCCGAGCGGATGTTCGAGCTGCTCATGGGGTCGGACGTGGCCCCCCGCAAGGACTTCATCGTGCGCGGTGCCGAACAGCTTGACCGAGGTCGGATCGACGTTTGACCAACCCCCGGGTGCTCGCACGCTGAGTAGCCGGTCAGCTGGATCACGGGGCGACCTCGCTGGTGCGGGACCGTTGCCGGGCAGAACCGTGGCCAGCAACGGCCCAGCAACGCTGAGGCTGGGCCTACCCGGCTGGGGCAAAAGCGCTGGCCGGCCCGCAGACCGCGGCGATCGGCGCTGCCGCCGGGACGCCGGACCCGTCCCGGCGGCCGGTCGGTCCCGGCAGGTTGAGCGGGTTCCCGCCGGCCCCGCCGGCCCGGGGCGGTGCCGCTCCGGCCCAGGCCAGCACCAGCGCGTCCTCGCCGCGCAGGAACCGGTGACAGCGCACCCCGCCAGTTCCCCGGCCTTTGCCCGGGTAGTGGTCCCAGGTGGTCACCTTGACGGTTCCGGTCTCGGTGCCCGGCAGCGCCCCGGACGAGCCAGCGACCGTCACCACCGCGGCGTCCGCGCCTGCCGGGACCGCACCGAACCACAGCACCTTCGCGCCAGCGGCCAGCTTGACGCCGGCCATGCCCCCTGCCGGGCGTCCCTGCGGGCGCACCATGGCCGCCGAGAAGTGCAACAGCTGGGCGTCCGTGGTGATGAAGCACAGCTCCGCCTCGCCAGCCGCCAGCTCCACCGCGCCGACCACCTGGTCGCCGTCCCGCAGGCCGATGAGCTCCCAGTCGTCCCGCCCGGCCGGGTGGTCCGACGTCACTCGCTTGACCACACCGAGCGCGGTCCCCAGCGCGAGACCGGGAGAGTCCGGGGACAGGCTGGTCAGGGTGAGCACTCGCTCGGTGGCCGGCAGATCGACGAAGGCTCCGAGCGGAGCCCCACCGGCCAGGCTGGGCGGCCCGGCGGTCGGCGGCAGCGTCGGCAGTTCCAGGACCGACAACCGGATGGCGCGTCCGCGCGAGGTGACCAGGGCCACCTCACCCCGGGCGGTGGTCCGCACCGCGGCCACCACCGTGTCGTGCTGGTGCCGGTCCGGTGAACCGGACAGCGGCTCGACGTCCGAGGTGCGGGCCAGCAGTCCGGTGGCGGACAACAGCACCCAGCACGGGTCGTCCGTCACCTCCAGCGGCGTCACCGTCGTCATCGGGGTGCCGGCCGACGCCAGCAGTACCGTCCGCCGCGGTGTGCCGTGCGCCTTGGCCACCTCGGCGAGCTCGTCGGAGACCACCCGCCGCAGCACGGTGTCGTCGGCGAGGATCTCCCGCAGCCGCTCGATCTGGCCACGCAGCTGCTCGGCCTCGGTCTCCAGCTCGATCCGGCTGAACTTGGTCAGCCGCCGCAGCCGCAGCTGCAGGATGTACTCGGCCTGCTCCGGCGACAGATCGAACACCTGGGTGAGCCGGGTCCGGGCGATCTCGGCGTCGTCGCTGGAGCGGACGATCGCGATCACCTCGTCGATGTCCAGGATCGCGATCAGCAGCCCGTCCACCAGGTGCAGCCGGTGCTCGGCGCGGGCCAGCCGGTGCTCGGTGCGCCGCCGGACCACGCCGATCCGGAAGTCCACGTAGACGACCAGCAGCTCGCGCAACCCGAGAGTGCGCGGTTGACCGTCGACCAGCGCGACGTTGTTGATGCCGAACGAGTCCTCCATCGGCGTCAACCGGTAGAGCTGCTCCAGCACCGCTTCGGGGTTGAACCCGTTCTTGACCTCGATGACCAGCCGCAGGCCGTGCTCGCGGTCGGTGAGGTCGACGACGTCGCTGATCCCCTGGAGCTTCTTCGCCCGGGCCAGCTCGACGATCCGCTCGCGCACCTTCTCCGGCCCCACGGTGTAGGGCAGTTCGGTGACCACGATGCCCTTGCGCCGAGGGGTGACGTTCTCGATCCGGGTGGTGGCCCGGGTGCGGAAGCTGCCGCGTCCGGTGCGGTACGCCTCGCGCACCCCGTCCAGGCCGACGATCCGCCCGCCGGTCGGCAGGTCCGGACCGGGCACGAACCGGATCAGGTCCTCGAGCGTGGCGTCCGGGTGCGCCAGCAGGTGCCGGGCCGCGCCGATCACCTCGACCAGGTTGTGCGGCGGCATGTTGGTGGCCATCCCGACCGCGATTCCGCTGGCGCCGTTGACCAGCAGGTTGGGGAACGCCGCCGGCAGCACCGCGGGCTGGGTCAGCTGGTCGTCGTAGGTGGGGACGAACTCGACGGTGTCCTCGTCCAACGACCCGGTCATCAGCAACGCCGAGGACGCCAGCCGGGCCTCGGTGTATCGCATGGCCGCCGGTCCGTCGTCCGGAGATCCGAAGTTTCCGTGGCCGTCGACCAGCGGGAGGCGCAGCGAGAACGGCTGGGCCATCCGGACCAGGGCGTCGTAGATGGCGCCGTCGCCGTGCGGGTGGTACTTGCCCATCACCTCGCCGACCACCCGCGAGCTCTTCACGTGGCCGCGGTCCGGGCGCAGGTTCAACTCACCCATCGAGTACAGGATCCGCCGCTGCACCGGTTTCAGGCCGTCCCGAGCGTCCGGCAGCGCCCGGGTGTAGATCACCGAGTAGGCGTACTCCAGGAACGACCCCTGCATCTCCGCGCCGACGTCGATGTCGACGATCCGGTCGGCGGGCTTCTCCAACGGCGGGGGGGCGGGACGACGAGCCATGCGTGGTGCTCCTGACGATGCGGGCCTGCGATGGTGCGGAACCTGGGAAGCCGGGGACGGCCGGGCGGTGTCACGGCTGTTGCGCGCTCATCCTCTCGCTGGGCCATCCTCCGGTCCGGCAGGCATGGCCGTGTCGGGCGGGTCGGTCTTCGACGGATCGGCTGCGATCAGGGCCGGCCACGGGGCACCGAACCGGCCGTCATGAGCCACATCGCGCAGTGGACGGCGTCCGCGGCGCAAGCTGGCGGACCGTCGGCCTGGTCCCGGCGCCGGGTACCCGAGGCTCACCACCCCGACCAGGCGACGGTCGGTGGGGATCGAGAAGGCGAGGCGGACGGCTTCGTGACGGTCCGGTGGCACCCCGAAGAAGCAGCCGCCCAGGCCGGCGTCGGTCGCGGTCAGCAGCATGAGCAGGGCCGCCATGCCGGTGTCCACGTCCCAGTAGGGGATCGGCCAGCGTTGGGGATCCCGATCGGTCCAGCCCTTGTCCGGCTCGGCGTACCGGTCCAGGTAGCTGCCCGGGTCGCTCAGGCACAGCAGGAGGACCGGGGCGCCGCGCATCCCGTGCAGCCACCGGTCAGCCGGCTCGGGGGCCGTGACCCGCCAGAACGTGTCCCGGGACGTCGACGTGTGGAGCACCACAAAGTCCCAGCCCTGGCTGAAGCCGGCGCTCGGGGCTCTGATCGCATGCCTCAGCACCCGGTCCAGCACCGCGTCCGGCACCGGACGGCTTGGGTGGTAAGCCCGGACCATCCGACGTCGTCCAACGACTTCGCTCAGCTCCATCCCCGGATCGTGCCACCAGGACTTCCGGGGTCTGCCGTACCGTCCGGCGATGCGTGGACGGCTGGTCTCGCAGTACGGCCGCCGTCGTCCTGCTTCAGGCTGACCAGGTGGCGCGACGGTTCCTTGACAGTGGTCATCGGCGCGCCGACAGTGGTACTCACGATTGGCGCTCGGTCGTCGAGCAACCGGTCGTCGAGCACCGGTCGTCGAGCACCGGTCGTCGCCGCCACCGCGGGTCGGGAGGCTGGTCGCCATGGCGGTCACGATTCGAGGACTGGATGCCGACGGCCAGCCGGTTGGCTGGGTGGACCGTAAGCGGCGGCTGTGGTCGTTGGCCTTCATCGTGCCGACTTTCCCGGTCGTCGCCGTCCTGCTGGTCACGTCGACAGGCTGGGACGTGTTCTGGTTCTGGGGCGTCCTGTTCGCGTTCGGGCTGGTCCCGGTCGCGGATGTGCTCATGGGCGACGACCCGTCCAACCCGCCGGAGGAGATCGCGGTCGCCTTGCAGGCGGACCCGTGGTACCGGTGGATCGTGCTGGCCTACCTTCCGCTGCAGTACCTGGCCTGGGGCTGGTCGGTGTGGTACGTCGCCACCCATGAGCTGAGCCTGGCGCAGCAGGTCGGTTTCGCCGTCACGGTCGGCATCGTCTCCGGCATCGGGATCAACGCCGCGCACGAGCTCGGTCACAAGCGGGAAGACCTCGAGCATTGGGCGTGCAAGCTCGCTCTTGCGCCAAGCTGGTACGGCCACTTCTTCGTCGAGCACAACTGGGGTCACCACAAGCGGGTGGCGACACCAGAGGATCCAGCGAGCTCCCGCCTGGGGGAGAGCTTCTACCGCTTCTGGCTGCGGACGGTGATCGGCTCGTTGCTCTCAGCCTGGCGTATCGAGCGGGCTCGGTTACGGCGCAAGGGCACGTCGGTGGTCTCCTGGCGCAACCGCATCCTGCACGCGTGGGCTTTCTCGGTGGTGCTCTGGACGATCGCGCTCGGCCTCGGCGGACAACAGGTGCTGCTGTTCCTGGTCGTGCAGGCGGTTGTCGGGTTCACCCTGCTGGAGGCCGTCAACTACGTGGAGCACTACGGTCTGCTGCGCCAGCGGGACGCTCGTGGCGGCTATGAGCGGGTCCGCCCGCGGCACTCCTGGAACAACGACCACGTGGTGACCAACCTGTTGCTGTACCAACTGCAGCGGCACTCGGACCACCACGAGAACCCGGCCCGCAGGTTCGTCGCCCTCCGGCACGTCGATGAGGCACCGCAGCTGCCCGCTGGCTATGCGGCGATGATCCTGATCGCGCTGATCCCGCCGGTGTGGCGACGGGTCATGGACCAGCGGGTCCTCGCGCACTACGGCGGCGAGGTGACGCTGGCGAACCGGCGACCGGGCTGGCACCCACCTGTGCGCGGCTGACCGGCCGCCCATCGCTCTCACCCCCGATCGGGTGATGTCCTCATCTCGTCGCCGGACTTCGCGTTCGCCACGGATACCGTCGTACGGGCTCCCATTCGCCGGTGAGATCGTCAGCGCTAGACTCGTTGAAGCCTCCAGCTCTGGAGGCCGACCCGGAGGGTGGCACCGGGCTGATCCACCCGGGCAAAGGACGGTTGACGGTGAAGGTCGCGATCCCTCGCGAGGTCAAGAACCACGAGTACCGCGTGGCCATCACGCCGGCCGGGGTCCATGAGTTCGTCCAGCACGGTCACCAGGTGTACGTCGAAGCCGAGGCGGGTGTCGGCTCGTCGATCCGCGATGAGGACTACGTGGCTGCTGGTGCCACCATCGTCCCGTCGGCCGACGACGCATGGGGCACGGGTGATCTGATCCTGAAGGTCAAGGAGCCGATCGCCGACGAGTACGCCCGGATGCGGGAGGGGCAGACGCTCTTCACCTACCTGCACCTGGCTGCGGACAAGGCGCTGACCCAAGAGCTGGTAGCACGGAAGGTCACCGGGGTCGCGTACGAAACGGTCGAGCTGCCGGACCGTAGCCTGCCGCTGCTGGCCCCGATGAGCGAGGTGGCCGGTCGACTGGCGCCCCAGGTGGGCGCCCACACCCTGATGCGCGCGCAGGGTGGTCGCGGCGTCCTCATGGGTGGGGTGTCCGGGGTGTACGCCGCCAAGGTGGTCGTGATCGGCGCCGGGGTGTCGGGGACGAACGCCGCCGCGATCGCGCTCGGCATGCAGGCCGAGGTGCTGCTGCTGGACCGCAACGTCGAGCGACTGCGGCAGATGGACCGGATCTACCAGGGGCACGTGCAGACCGTCGCCGCCAATGCGTTCGAGGTGGAGCGGGCGATCCTGGACGCCGACATGGTGATCGGTGCCGTCCTCGTACCAGGCGCGAAGGCGCCGACCCTGGTGACCAACGAGCAGGTGTCGCGGATGAAGCCGGGCAGCGTCCTGGTGGACATTTCCATCGACCAGGGCGGGTGCTTCGAGGATTCCCGGCCGACCACGCACGCCGACCCAATCTACCCGGTGCACGACTCGGTGTTCTACTGCGTGGCGAACATGCCAGGCGCGGTCCCGCACACCTCGACGTACGCGCTGACCAACGTCACGCTGCCCTACGCGGTGGAGCTGGCTGACCGCGGGTGGCGGGACGCGATGCGCACCGACCGCGCACTCGCTCTCGGCCTCAACACCCACGACGGCATGGTGCTCAACGAGCCGGTGGCCCAGGCTCATGCTCTTGGCTGCACATCGCTGGGCGACGTCCTGTCCTGACCTCGGGTGGGCTGTCTGACTTCGGGTGGGCGGGGGTGCACCGACGGCGTCCACGTGCACGCAGACGTTCGACGCGTCGTATTCCGGACCGTGCTGACCGTCGGTCGCCACGCCGACGGCCTCCGTCGACGTCTCGATTGAGGCGGTTAGTCTCCAGACGTGACCGCTGTCTCCGCTGCCCGGGCGAGTTCGTCAGGCCAGCCTGAGGCGCGAGTGGAGGCCGTCCCCAACGGACGGGCCGTGCTCAGCAGAGCGGTCCCCCATGAAGCGCTACCCAGCAAAGCGCTGGGCGAGGCTGCTGACGGGTGGTTGGCGCACCTGGCGGTCGAGCGCGGCGCGGCGTCCAACACCCTCAGCTCCTATCGGCGAGACCTCCGTCGCTATCTGCGGTTCCTGGTCGACCGCGGGGTGCGTGAACCCGCCGATGTCACGGAGGCGGACGTGACGGCGTTCCTGCGGTGGATGCGGGAGGGCGACGCCAGCCATCCGCCGCTCACCGCGACATCGGCGGCCCGAACCTTGGTCGCGGTGCGCGGCCTGCACCGGTTCTTAGCGGTGGAAGGCCGGACGGCGCACGACCCCGCGGCCCAGGTACGCCCACCGGCGGCCCCCAAGCGGCTACCCAAGGCGATCGGGACCGATGCCGTGGAGCGACTGCTGGCAGCTGCCTCAGTAGGTGACACCCCGGCCGCGCTACGGGATCGAGCACTGCTGGAGGTGCTGTACGGGTGTGGCGCACGGATCAGCGAGGCAACCGGCCTGGACCTGGACGACCTCGACCTGGACGGTGGCGCGGTACGACTGTTCGGGAAGGGGAACAAGGAGCGGGTGGTGCCGATCGGGTCGTTCGCCCGGGACGCCGTGCGCGCCTATCTGGTGCGCTCCCGACCTGGGCTGGCGCAGGCCGCGGCGGGTCGCGCAGGTCGAGGTGTACCGGCGTTGTTCCTCAACCTGCGCGGCGCTCGCCTGTCCCGGCAGAGTGCCTGGGCTGCGCTGCGTACCGCGGCCGACCGAGCCGGTCTGGGTGACCACGTCAGCCCGCACACGCTCCGCCACTCCTTTGCGACGCACCTGTTGGAGGGCGGTGCGGACGTCAGGGTGGTCCAGGAGTTACTGGGTCACGCGTCGGTGACCACTACCCAGATCTACACGCTGGTGACGGTGGAACAGTTGCGTCAGGTGTACGCGACCGCCCACCCTCGCGCCAGGTGAGCTCTCAGGTGGCGCGGGTGCCAGGCGTCCCAAGCCCCGGGGTGCCGCCGTGAAGCCCCGGGGTGCCCGCCTTGAAGCTGCGGTGTGCCGCCTTGAAGCTCTGGACGCGGCCCGACTAGGGTCGCTCGGAGCCCGCAGCCAACCGGTGCCGGCTCCAACGATGACTCGGCCAGGAAAGTAGTCCGCTGGTGAACGCTGTCCCGCCGTCCCAGGGCTCGGTGCCCGAGGGCGTCACGTCGCGAGCGCCGGACGGGACGCAGCAGCCGGACGGGACGAGCGCACAAGGCCGCCCAGTGGACGGTGGTCCTGGTGATCCCGGATCTTTCGACGGCCTGCCGCTGGCCCAGCTGCTGACGCCCGTGGACGTTCCGCGGGGACCGACCGGCCGCCCGCTGCCGGCCTTTGCGCACCCGGCGCCCTTGAACAGCCACGGACCGGCTCGGGTCATCGCGATGTGCAGCCAGAAGGGCGGCGTCGGCAAGACCACCACCACCATCAACCTGGGCGCCGCGCTGGCCGAGGTCGGGCGCCGGGTGCTGTTGGTCGACTTCGACCCGCAGGGCGCGTTGTCCGTCGGCCTGGGGATCGCCGCGCATGATCTGGACCTCACCGTCTACAACGTCCTGATGAGCCGGAACACCGACGTCCGGTCGGTGATCACGCCGACGGCGATCACCGGGATGGATCTGCTGCCGGCCAACATCGACCTGTCCGCCGCCGAGGTCCAACTAGTCGGCGAGGTAGCCCGGGAGATGGTGCTGGGACGCGTGCTGCGACCGGTGTTGGACGACTACGACGTCGTCCTCATCGACTGCCAGCCTTCGCTGGGGCTGCTCACCATCAACGCGTTGACGACCGCACACGGCGTGGTGATCCCGTTGGAGTGCGAGTTCTTCGCGCTGCGCGGCGTCGCGCTGCTGATGGACACGATCGAGAAGGTCCAGGACCGGTTGAACCCCGGGCTGGAGGTCGACGGCATCCTCGCCACCATGTACGACAACCGCACCCTGCATAGCCGCGAGGTGGTGGCCCGGGTGGTCGAGGCGTTCGGCGACCAGGTGTTCCACACGGTAATCGGTCGGACGGTCAAGTTCCCGGACGCCTCGAACGCGGCTGAGCCGATCACCACGTACGCCAGCGAGCACCCGGGCGCCGAGGCGTACCGGCAGCTGGCTCGGGAGCTCATCGCCCGTGGTCGCGCCGCCTGATCCAGCGTCCACAGGCGCCACGGTCGTTCCGCTTGCACCTGAGGGCGAGCCGACCGACCACCCATTGTCACGAGCCGACTCGGGGAGCACCTCGCCGATCACTGGGCGCGGGAGGCCAGCCTCCTTCCAAGTACGTCTGGATGTCTTCGAGGGGCCGTTCGACCTGCTGCTCGGCCTGATCGCCAAGCACGAGCTGGACGTCACCGAGATCGCGTTGGCGCAGGTCACCGACGACTTTGTGGCACACCTGCGGGCGGGTGGCCAGGACTGGGACCTCGGCCAGGCCAGCGAGTTCCTCGTGGTCGCGGCAACCCTGCTGGATCTCAAGGCGGCGCGGCTGCTCCCTGCGGCGTCGATCGAGGACGAGGAGGACCTCGCGCTGCTCGAGGCGCGTGACCTGCTGTTCGCCCGGCTGCTCCAATACCGGGCGTTCAAGCAGATTGCCGGGGTCTTCGCGGAGCGGATGGCTGACGCGGGCCGGCGATACCCACGGTTGGCGCCGCTGGAGCCGCGGTTCGCCGCCTTGCTGCCCGAGCTGGTGATGGCCGTCACCCCGGACCAGCTGGCGGCGATCGCGGCCCAGGCGCTGACGCCGAAGGTGCCGCCCACCGTGGGTCTGGATCACCTGCACGCCCCGCTGGTGAGTGTGCGCGAGCAGGCCGCCGTCCTGGCCGACCGGCTGCGCAGGCTGCAGTCGACCACCTTCCGTTCCCTCGTCCAGGACGCTGAGCACACCTTCGTCGTGGTCGCCCGGTTCCTGGCGTTGCTCGAGCTGTTCCGGGACGGCTCGGTGTCCTTCGAGCAGGTTGCCGCCCTGGGTGAGCTGACCGTCCGTTGGACTGGTTCGGACACCGGTGACGTGGTGGTGAGCGACGAGTTCGACGAGGGAGCCGCCGACTCTTCGCCGCCGGCCTCGTCGATAGACTCGTCAGCATGACGCAGATGCCGGCCGGTGAACTCGCGCCTGCCGGTGAATCCACTGCCAGCCATCCCGATGAGACCTCCGATGTCGCTGAGCGCATCAATCACGACGTCGGCCGCCATGCCGGTCACGTCGATGGGCAGGACGCCGATCACGCGGTCAGTCACAACGCTGACGAACAGTCTGCCTTCGACGTGGACGCAACCCCATCGGGTGCCCGCGGGGCGGTGGAGGCGCTGCTGATGGTCACCGACGCGCCGCTCGCCGAGGTCCAGCTCGCGCATGTCGTCGGTCGTCCGGTCGCCGAGGTCAGCGGGCTGATCCGCAGCCTGGCGGACGAGTACGACGAGCAGGGGCGTGGCTTCGAGCTGAAAGAGGTCGGTGGCGGGTGGCGGCTGCTCAGCCGCGCCGAGTACGCGCCGATCGTCGAGCGGATGGTGATCGGCGGGCAGCAGGCCCGGCTCACCCAGGCGGCGCTGGAGACGCTTGCCGTCATCGCCTACCGGCAACCGGTCAGTCGAGCCCGCGTCGGTGCTGTACGGGGGGTGTCGGTGGACGGGGTGATCCGCACCCTGATGACCCGGGGGCTGATCGAAGAGGCCGGCAGCGACGACGACACCGGTGCGATCCTCTATGCGACCACGAGTCTGTTCTTGGAGCGGCTCGGGCTGTCGACGCTCGACGACTTGCCCGCGTTGGCGCCGCACCTGCCTGAGGTCGACGCGCTCGACGACCTCGCCGAGCAGGGCGTGCCGTGAGCCGAGGCCGAGGGGCTGCCGACAAGGTGTACCAGCAGGACGGCGTCCGGTTGCAGAAGGTGCTGGCCCAGGCCGGGCTGGGCAGCCGGCGTGCCTGCGAGGAGCTGATCGCGGCCGGACGGGTCACGGTGGACGGTCAGCCGGTGCGGGAGCAAGGTGTCCGGATCGATCCTCGTCGTCAGGTGGTGCACGTCGACGGCACCCGCGTGCAGCTCGACGACGGCGCGGTCTACCTGGCGTTCAACAAGCCGGTCGGCGTGCTGTCGGCGATGCGGGACGACCGTGGCCGGCCGTGCCTGTCGGACTTCCTGGCTCGGGTGCCGGACCGCGCCCCGGACCACCCCGAGCGGCTGTTCCACGTCGGCCGGTTGGACGTCGACACCGAGGGTCTGCTCCTGCTCACCGGTGACGGAGACCTGGCCCACCGCTTGCAGCATCCGTCCTTCGGCGTGCCGAAGACCTACCTCGCCCAGGTCCCGGGGCCGGTTGGCCGGGACGTCGGGCGCCGGCTGCGGGGCGGTGTCGAGTTGGGCGACGGGCTCGTGCGGGTGGACAGCTTCCGGCTGGTGGACTCCGCCCCCGGCCGGGCGCTCGTCGAAGTGGTGCTGCACGAGGGGCGTCAGCACGTGGTGCGGCGGGCGCTCACCGCGGTGGGTCACCCGGTGGAGCGACTGGTGCGGGTGCAGGTCGGACCGATCCGACTAGGGGATCTGCGGCCTGGCCGCTGGCGGGTGCTGAGCCGGTCGGAGCAGGGTCAGCTGCTGACCGCGGCCGGGTTGTGACGTGCCGGTCCGAGCGATCCGCGGCGCCACCCAGCTGGACGTCGACGAGCGTGAACACCTGCTCGCCGGCACCCGCGAGCTGATCAGCGCGGTGCTGCGGGCGAACTCGCTGGGGACCGAGCAGCTGATCTCGATTCTGTTCACCGCGACCCCGGACGTCCGTTCGGAGTTTCCCGCGGTCGCCGCCCGTGAGCTGGGACTGGGTGACGTCCCGTTGCTGTGCGGGGTAGAGGTGGACGTCGCGGAGGCGCTGCCTCGGGTAGTCCGGTTGATGGTCCATGCAGAGCTGGACGTGCCCCGTGCCCAGGTTCAGCACGTCTACTTGCGGGGCGCCGTGGCGTTGCGGCAGGACATCGCCCAGTGACAGCCGGCGTGGCCGGTGGCCAGGTCGCGGCGTCGACCGGGTGGTCCGGCGGGCCAGCGTCTAGAGGCGACCCAAGCGCGCTTCCGAGCCGCGTGCTGGTGGTCGGGACCGGTCTGATCGGCACCAGTCTCGGGATGGCACTCACCGCTCGCGGCGTCGACGTGCTGCTGCGCGATCCGTCGCCGACCGCGGTCGCGCTGGCTCGGGACCTAGGTGCCGGGCAGCTCGCCGACGAGGCGCCGCAGGCTGTCCCGGACGTGGTCGTGGTGGCTGCGCCGCCGGACGTGGTGGCCGACGTGGTGGCCGCCGAGTTGGCCAGGTTCCCGTCCGCGGCGGTGACCGACGTAGCCAGCATCAAGGCGGTGCCGTTGCGGCGCTTGAGATCCGGTGGCGCCGACGTGTCCCGTTACGTCGGCGGGCACCCGCTCGCTGGTCGGGAGCGATCCGGCGTGATCGCCGCGCGGGCCGACCTGTTCGTCGGACGGCCCTGGGTGTTGACCCCGACGTCCGCCACTGACCCTCAGGCCGTGGCCGCGGTCCGGGCGCTCGCCGTCGGGGCCGGGTCGGTCGTGTCGGTGATGGCCGCCGATCAGCACGACGCCGCGGTGGCCGCGGTGTCGCACGTACCGCAGGTGGCGGCCAGCCTGGTCGCTGCCCGGCTGCGGGATCTGCCCGAGGGTGCCGTGGCGCTTGCCGGTCAGGGTGTGCGGGACGTCACCCGGATCGCGGCCAGCGACCCGCAGCTGTGGACCCAGATTCTCACCGGCAACGCGGCCTCTGTCGTGCAGGTGCTGCGTGCTGTCCGTACCGATCTGGACGAGGTGATCGCTGCGCTGGATGCGTTGTCCGACAGACCATCCAGCGGCTCACCCGACAGTCCGTCCGGCAGTTCGGTGGCCGGCGAGCCGTCCCAGGACGGCGCCCGCGCAGCCCTGGCCGCGGCGGTGGCTGCGGGCAACGAAGGGCAGGCGCGGATCCCCGGCAAGCACGGCAGTGCCCCCACCGCGTACGCCACGATCGTGGTCCTGGTCGCGGACACCCCCGGCCAGCTGGGCCGCTTGATGACCGACGTCGGAGCGGCCGGGGTGAGCATCGAGGACGTCCGGATGGAGCACAGCCAGGGCAGACCGGCCGGCCTGGTGGAGATCGACGTCCTCCCCGCGGCGGCCCGGCCGTTGGTGTCGGCCCTGCGCGGCGGAGGGTGGACCGTGCCCGAGGAGCTGCTCCACTAGGCTGCTCCGGTGCCGTCGCCGGATCTTTCCCAACCGCCGTTGGTCATCGCCGTCGACGGGCCCAGCGGCTCCGGCAAGTCCAGCGTGTCCCGCGCGATCGCGGTTCGTTTCGGCTTGGACTACCTGGACACCGGGGCGATGTACCGCGCGTTGACCTGGTGGTGCCTGGAGCGTGGCGTCGATCTGGGTGACGAGCGGGCCGTAGTCGTCCAGCTGGATCAGCTGGTGGTGCGGATGGGCACCGACCCGGCGGCGCCGACCGTGCACGTCTCGCCAGCTCCCGAGGTGGTGTCGGGTTCCGGCTCGGACCCCGCGGTCGCTGCTGAGTCGCTGGGCCGGCCGACGGAGGTGGACGTGACCACCGCCGTCCGTGCCGGGCGGATCAGCAAGCAGGTCAGCGCGGTCGCCACCAACCTCGCGGTCCGCGATCGGATGCGCCGGCTGCAGCAGGGCCTGGTGGCGAGGTCCACGCGGGGGATCGTCGTCGAGGGCCGGGACATCACCACGGTGATCGCCCCGGACGCTCCGGTCCGGGTGTTGTTGACCGCCAGCGAGCAGGCACGGTTGGAGCGGCGGGCGCGCCAGGTGCACGGTGCGGCGGACGCCGTGGCGCTGGCCGCGGTCCACGACCAGGTGGTGCGGCGGGACGCCCAGGACGCCACGGTCGCCGCGTTCCACGAGGCTGCTGACGGTGTCGTGACGGTGGATTCCTCCGCCCTGGACCAAGAAGCTGTGGTCGAGGCGATCACGGCGCTCGTTGGCCACCGCACCGGCCGGCGACCGGCCAAGGCGAGCCGAGCGTGCACGTGACCATCGCCACGGTGTTAGCCCCGTCCCCGCGTCGGGCAGCGGGCGGTCGTCGAGTGGGTCAGGTGTTGGCGCACACGGCGTACCGGCCGCAGGTCATGGACGCTCACCGGGTGCCCGGTACCGGGCCGGTGCTGCTGGCGTCGAACCATTCGGCGATCATCGACGGCCCGTTGGTGTACGGGCTGTCGCCGAGACCGGCGCACTTCCTGGTGAAGGCGGAGGCGTTCCGGGGCTTCACCGGCTGGGTGCTGAACCGCTGTGGCCAGATCCCGGTGGAGCGTGCTGGCGTGGATCGACGGGCGCTGCAGACCGCGCTGGCGGTGCTGCTGCGTGGCGGGGTGGTCGGGGTGTTCCCGGAGGGGTCGCGTGGCAGCGGAGATGTCGCGGCGGTCCAGCAGGGGGTGACCTGGCTCGCGATGAACAGCGGCGCACCGGTCGTGCCGGTGGCTACTCTCGGCACCCGGACCGGCGTGCACACCGGGCGCCTGCCCCGGCCCTGGCGCCGACTCGCCGTGGTCTTCGGTGAGCCGATCACCTTGACCGCCACGCCCGATGAGCCGCGGCGGGTGGCCAGTCAGCGACTGACCGAGCAGCTACGGCAGGTGTTGGCGCAGCACGTCGTGGCCAGCGCTCTTCGTACTGGCATCCCCCTGCCTTCAGGTATCCCGTTGTCTGCCGGTCGGGAGGCGTGATGCCCGACGTGTCTGCCGCACCGGGACCCTTACCGGACGAGGTGGCCCATGGTCTACGTACCGGTCTCGACGACTACGACCTGACCGACGCCGACCTCGTCCTGCTGGAGGACGGGTCGACCGAGGACGTCGAGCTGCCCGATGACCTCGCGCTGCCGGTGCTGGCTGTGCTGGGCCGGCCGAATGTCGGCAAGTCGACGCTGGTGAACCGGGTGCTGGGCCGGCGGGAGGCGGTGGTCGAGGACGTCCCCGGGGTGACGCGGGACCGGGTCAGCTACGACGCGGAGTGGGCCGGTCGCCGGTTCCGGTTGGTGGACACCGGTGGCTGGCAGCGACACGCGTCCGGGCTCGAGCTGCGGGTGGCGGAGCAGGCCGAGGTCGCCGTCGAGCTGGCGGACGCGGTCGTCCTGGTCGTAGATGCCACGGTCGGCGCTCAGGAGGACGACGAGGCCGTGGTCCGGGTGCTGCGGCGCGCTGGCAAACCGGTGGTGCTGGCGGCGAACAAGGTGGACGACCAGCGGTTCGAGGCGGATGCCGCGGCGCTGTGGTCGCTCGGCGTGGGGGAGCCGTACCCGGTGTCCGCGATGCACGGGAGAGGCAGCGGGGACCTGCTGGACGCGGTGCTCGCGGTGTTGCCGGAGCGGTCCGCGGTGGCGGGTGGCGAGCCGGGCGGCCCTCGGCGGGTTGCCCTGGTGGGCCGGCCGAACGTCGGCAAGTCGAGCCTGCTCAACACGGCGGCGGGTGCGTCGCGGGTGGTGGTGGACGAGGTCGCCGGCACCACCCGGGACCCGGTGGACGAGTTGGTGGAGCTGGGTCGTCGGACTTGGCGGTTCGTCGACACCGCGGGGATCCGCCGACGGGTGCACCAGACCCGTGGGGCCGACTTCTACGCCTCGCTGCGCACCCAGGCGGCCATTGAGCGAGCCGAGGTCGCCATCGTGCTGATCGACGTCGCGACGCCGATCAGCGAGCAGGACGTGCGGGTCGTCCAGCAGGTGGTGGACGCCGGCCGTGCGCTGGTGCTGGCCTACAACAAGTGGGATCTGCTGGATGACGAGCGCCGGCACTACCTGGAGCGGGAGATCGAGACCGACCTGGCTCAGGTGCGGTGGGCGCCCCGGGTGAACCTGTCCGCTCGGACCGGTCGCCACCTGGACCGTCTGGTGCCGGCGCTGGACACAGCCCTGGAGTCGTGGGACGCCCGGATTCCCACCGGCCGGCTGAACGCGTTCCTGGGTGAGGTCGTCGCGGCTCAGCCGCACCCGGTGCGCGGCGGCAAGCAGCCCCGGATCCTGTTCGCTACTCAGGCGTCGACGCGTCCGCCGCGGTTCGTGGTGTTCGCCAGCGGTTTCCTGGAGGCGGGCTATCGGCGCTTCCTGGAACGCCGGCTGCGTGAGGAGTTCGGTTTCGCCGGCACTCCGATCGCTTTGAGTGTCCGTGCCCGCGAACGCCGCCGCCGATGACAGCCACACATTCGCCACGAGACCGAGCGCGGGCTCGTCCCCTCGAGCGTGGTCCCGATCGCCGGGTGGAGGTCCGCACCCTTCGTTACCGCGATCACGAGTTCTCGGTGACCGCCGAGTCGACCGACCACGGCAGTGACGTCACTCTGGTGGTGGACGGCCACCAGCGGCGGCCGGCCCGGTCGTCGTGGCGCGACCCGGTGTGGAAGCTGCACGAGCTCGACCTGGGCCTCGACCTCGACGCGTTGGGGCTGGCGGGTGGTCGGATCGTGGCAGAGTCGTCATGGCGCTCGGGCCGTCTGTCGAGGTGTGACCTCCTCCTGCGGACCAGCCGGTTGACCGTCATGAGGTTCGGCAAACCCGAACGCATCCCGTTCGTCCCTGCTGAGGGAACCCGGGCGTACGACAGGTATCGGTGGCGGCAGGCGCATCCCCGGTTGTACGCCGGACGACATCTCGCCGGTGCGGCGGCGAAGATCGTTGTGGGGATCCTCAGCTACCACGTCACGGTGTCGTTTCTTTCCTGGGGCTGGTTGCCCACCATCCCGTTCCCGGACATTCCGTGGCTGGTCGCGTGGTCGCCGTCGGGTTGGCTTGCCACGGTCATGGGATTCCGCGACTACTGGGCGCCGGTGGTCGTCGCGGTCCTCGCTGGCGCGGTGGAGTATCGGCGGCGGCGCAGACGCGCCCGGGCCGAGCAAGAGGTGGCCGAGCAGACTGGCCACTCACTACCCTCTCCTCGTGGAGAGAGCTGACAGCGTGTTCGAGCAGGTACTGGCGTTGTCCGCCCAAGCGAACCGTGATGCCGCGCGTCGTCGGCAAGCGTCGCGGGGGCGTAGCGCACAGGCCAGCCTGGACGCCGCGGTGAGCGAGTTCGGACTGGACGAGTACGCCGATCGGATCGTCGCCGCGGCGCTGCCGTCGGCGCGGCTGGTGAGCCAATCAGCTCCAGCCGGCGACCTGCCGGTCGGGGTGAGCAGGCTCGGCGGCGCGCCGGACCTTGTCGACGGGACCGACTGGCCGGTGGGCGCCGACGGGCCGTTGTCGTTCATCGCCCAGGTCGATCTCGCGGCGGTGGCGGCTTGCCTGCCCGACGGCGCATTGCCGAGTACCGGGTTGCTGTCGTTCTTCTACGACGCTGAGACTCAACCGGGGGGGCTGGAGCTCGACGACCGTGCCGGGTGGGCGGTCCTGTTCACCGCGGACACCGGTTCGCTGCGCCGACGCCCAGCCCCGGGTGGGGTGATGGCGTTCAGCCCGGTCGCGTTGACGCCGCGACCGGAGCTGACCGTGCCGTTCGGCCGCACCATGGAAGCGCGCGGTCTCAACTTCGATGACCATGCCTGGGGCCGGTACTTCGATCTGCACGACGCGTTCGCGGACGACTTCCAGCCGCATGAAGCTGGCCAGGCACGGCACCGGATGCTGGGGCATCCGGACGCCATCCAGGGCGACATGCGACGTCAGATCGAAGCCACTTTCCGGGGCGGGGTGGATCTCGACGCAGGCGAGACTCCCGAGCTGGACGAGGCGGCCAAGCGGTGGCAGCTGCTGTTGCAGGTCGACAGCGACGACGGCGCCGAGATGATGTGGGGTGACACCGGCCGGTTGTTCTTCTGGATTCCGGCCGACGCGCTGGCCACCAGCGATTTCGAGGCCGTGTTCGTGCAGCTGCAGTGCTTCTGATAGCGGGGGTAGCTGATCCACAGCGCGCCCTTGCCGAGCGGACCGCCCGCGACGCCTGGACACCTGGACCGACTCGCGGATCGGGCGACAGCACCCGGGCGATCAACGCTCGTGGCAGGCCGCCTCGACACACAGGTGGGCTTCGACGGTGCGTGGGCTCAGAAAGAGCTGTGGGGCGACTTCACGGGAGGCAGCGCCAGTGGCCACGAGTCGCGCGATGCGCAGTTCGTGGGCGGTGAGGGCGTCGGTCTGTTGGGCGGTGCGTCGACGAGGGTGCTCGCCCGTGGCCCTCAGTTCGCGGGCGGCGCGAGCGGCGAACGCCTCTGCACCTATGTCGGTCAGCATCTCGTGGGCCGAGCGAAGCTGTACGCGGGCGTCATGGCGGCGTCCCTCCCGGCGCAGCCACTCGCCATACAGGAGGCGGGTCCGGGCGAGGAAGACCGCCATCCGGCAGTCACGCAGCCGGTAGATCGCCTCCCGGTACTGCTCCTCGGCGTCTTGCGGTGGCCAGTTGGATGGGAATCATCGGCACCGAGGACCTCGGGCTGCCGCAGCGGCTGCTGCCGGGTGGCTGGGCCGCCGGGTTGGTTGTCAACGCCTGGAACGGCGGTGTGCCCCTTGCCGACTCGATGACCCTGCTCGCCCTCACCCTGGCCTGGGTCGTCGTCGCCTCTGGCACGCGCCGACGCCGCCCAACCGGCATGCTCGGCATTGACCGCTGACCGCACACCAGAGACACGAGGAAAGGACCAGATCATGGGATTCGTTACCGTCGGAGACGAGAACAGCACCCCGATCGAGCTCTACTACGAGGATCACGGCGCAGGTCAGCCCGTGGTACTCATCCACGGCTACCCCTTGAACGGTCACAGTTGGGAGCGCCAGGCACGCGACCTGCTGGCCGCCGGATACCGCGTCATCACCTACGATCGCCGCGGCTTCGGCCAGTCGTCGAAGGTCGGTAGCGGCTACGACTACGACACCTTCGCCGCCGACCTGAACACCCTGCTGGAGACCGTCGACCTGCGCGACGTCGTCCTGGTCGGCTTCTCGATGGGCACCGGCGAGCTCGCCCGATACATCGCGAAGTACGGCAGCCAGCGGGTCGCCAAACTCGCCTTCCTCGCTTCCCTCGAACCGTTCCTCGTGCAGCGCGAAGACAACCCCGACGGCCTCCCGCAAGACGTCTTCGACGACATCGCGACCGCTGCCAGGAACGACCGCTTCGCCTGGTTCACTCAGTTCTACCGGGACTTCTACAACCTCGACGACACCCTCGGGTCACGGATCAGCGAGGACGTCGTCCGGGCCAACTGGAACACCGCCACGACCAGCGCCCCCGTCGCCGCGTACGCCGTCGTCAAGAGCTGGATCGAGGACTTCCGCGAGGACACCCGAGCGGTCCGCGATGCCGGCCTGCCGACACTGATCCTCCACGGCACCGCCGACAAGATCCTGCCCATTGACGTCACCGGTCGACGTTTCCGAGACCTCGTTCCGCACGCCGACTACGTCGAGATCCAGGGTGCCCCGCACGGCCTGCTGTGGACTCACGCCGACGAGGTCACGGACGCGCTGCTGCGATTCGTCACGGGCTGACCTCGTCACGGGCTGACCGGCGCATCGACAGAGTCATCAGGGATGAGTCCGGGCTGATCCCAGCCCATGGTCCCCACGTGGTCCCAGTGGTGTGCTGGGTGATCACGTGATCATCAGGTTCGTGACACCACATGACCTGTTGAGCAGGCCACATATGAGAAAAGAAGCCTCAGACAAACGGTCGGGACGACAGGATTTGAACCTGCGACCCCTTGACCCCCAGTCAAGTGCGCTACCAAGCTGCGCCACGTCCCGGTCGCTGCGTTGCGTACGAAAGACCCGCCGCAACGCATCGCAGCCTAGCGCACCGGTAGCCCGGCCCTCTGTCTGGTGAGCCAGCGGGTGAGCCTGGTCCCCGCGCCTTTACCCTCGTGATGTGGCGGACCAGGCCTCAGGCCCTCAGCGAGACGGCGATCAGGTGAGTCCGGACGAGCCCGCACCCTCAACGCCTGCCCTCACTGGGCACTCCGGCATGACCGCCGGGCACCCCGGCATGGCCACCGGGCACCCCGGCATGGCTCCTGCGGCGCGCCGGGCCAGCGATCAGGTGCTCACGGTGCCCAACGTGCTGTCCGCCTTGCGGCTGGTGGGGGTGCCGGTGTTCCTCTGGCTGATCCTCACCGAACAGGACGGGTGGGCGCTGGCCGTCCTGATGGCGTCCGGGGTGAGCGACTACCTGGACGGCAAGATCGCTCGCCGCTTCGGCTTGGAGTCCCGGCTGGGCGAGCTGCTCGACCCGGTCGCCGATCGGCTGTACATCCTCAGCACCTTGCTGGGCCTGGCGATCCGGGACGTCATCCCGTGGTGGCTGGTCGCGGCTCTGGTCGGGCGGGAGGTGTTCATGGCCGTCGTGTTGCTGGTCCTGCGCGGGCATCAGCTCGGCCCGCTGCCGGTGCACTTCGTCGGCAAGGCAGCCACGTTCAACCTGCTGTACGCATTCCCGCTGCTCCTGCTGGGGGACGGCACGTCGGGTCTGGCCGAGGCGGCTCGGGCGATCGGGTGGGCGTTCGCCTGGTGGGGAACGGGGCTGTACTGGCTCGCGGCCGCGCTCTACGCAGTCCAAGCGCGAGCGCTCATCCAGGCCAGCCCTCGTTCTTCGCGGCACTCGCGAGTCGGTGCGGTCGGCCGATGAACAGGCCACGTCGCGCGGATGCCTCGATGACGTTGCTGACCCAGGTGGTCAGCCAGCCGGTGGATCCGGGTTACGCCGCAGCGGCCCAGCGCCGGGCGCAGCAGGGGCTTACGGCCGATCGAGGAACCCGAGGGCGGTCGGTCGTGGCGGTGGTTGGCGTGATGGTGATTGGTGTGCTGCTGGGGACCGCGTGGTGGCAGGCGCACCGCTCCGCTCCGACCGGCACCGCGACCCGCACCCAGCTCGTCGACCAGATCCGGCGGCAGGACGCCGAGGCTGGACGGCTGCAGCGGCGCAACGCGGCACTCGTGCGCCGGATCGAATCCCAGCAGGCCCGGTTGCTGCAGCTGGCTGCCAGAGGCGAGCTGGCAGCTGAGTTGACCACCTTGTCGCTGGCTACCGGGGCGCAGGAGGTTGTCGGGCCTGGCCTGGTGGTGACCGTGGACGACGCAGTCGCAGCAGACGACTCCGACGCCGCTGACGGGCAGGACAGCCAGGACGGGCAAGTGCTGGACCAGGACCTCCAGGTGGTGGTCAACGGTCTGTGGTTCGCTGGGGCCGAAGCGGTGGCGATCAACGGCCAGCGGCTCACCGCGCTGTCCGCGATCCGGTCCGCCGGCGAGGCGATCCTGGTGGACTATCGGCCCCTGGTGACGCCGTATCGGATCGAGGCGATCGGTGACCCGGCTAGGCTGCGCCCTCGGTTCAACGACGGCCCCGGGGGACGTGACGTGCAGTACCTGGTGGACAACTTCGGTGTCCGGGTCTCGATCGAGTCAGTGCCCTCGTTTCGGTTGCCAGCGAGCGCCGGCCTCACCACCCGGCGCGCCCGGGTGCTGGTGGAGCAGGTCGACGAACGCCAGTCGGGCACGAGCCCAGGGCCTGCGCGGTCTGCCCCGGCGTCTGGTGGGCGCTCGTGATCCCGGCAGTCGGCTTGGCGATCGGCATTGCCCTCGGCCTGCTGCTGCAACCTGCCGTCCCGATCTGGCTGCAGCCGTACCTGCCGATCGCGGTGGTTGCGGCCCTGGACGCCGTGTTCGGCGGTGTTCGAGCGTTGTTGGACGGGATCTTCGACGACAAGGTGTTCGTGGTGTCGTTCTTGTCGAACGTCCTCGTGGCCGCCTTCATCGTCTACCTCGGGGATCAGCTCGGCGTCGGCTCGCAGCTGTCGACGGGTGTCGTGGTCGTCCTGGGGATCCGCATCTTCTCCAACGTGGCCGCCATCCGCCGACACCTGTTCAAGGCCTGACCCCGTGTCGGACCCCACGATGCCCACCCCTTCGCGAGAGCCACCCCCTTCGCGCAAAGCCACCGAGCGCAAGGCCACCGAGCGCAAGGCCACCGAGCGCAAGGCCACCGAGCAGATAGCTGCTGACCCGCGAGTGCCGCCGGACGCCGATCGGCCCGGTGCCTGGCGGTTGCTGCTGGCTGCCGCGCGTCCCCGTGCGAGCCGCGCCCAGGTGCTCGGTGCGGTCCTGGTGGGGGCGCTCGGTTTCGGGATCGTGGCTCAGCTGACCCAGGACGAGTCGCAGCGCCTCGCTGGTCTGCGGCAGACCGACCTGGTGCAGATCCTGGACGATCTGGGTGAGCGCCGCGACCGCCTGGCGGCCGAGCAGTCCGACCTGGAGGCCGAGCAACGCAAGCTGGCCACCGGTGCCAGCGGCTCTCAGGAGGCGGTGGACGCTGCTCGCTCCCGGCTCGACTCGCTGGCCGTGCTGGCGGGCACGGCCGCGGCGACCGGCCCCGGCGTCGAGGTGTCGCTGACCGATCCGCAAGGCACGATCCGGGCGCCCCAGATCCTTGACCTGGTCCAGGAGCTCCGGGACGCCGGCGCTGAGGCCATTCAGGTCGGTTCGGCCCGGGTGGTGGCGACCACCGCCTTCTCCGACACCGAGGGCGGGGTGGGGGTCGACGGTGTCCTGCAACGGCCGCCGTACACGGTGTTGGCGATCGGGGACGGTCAGACGATGGCCACCGCGCTGGAGATCCCGGGCGGCGTGATCGCCAGCCTGCCGGCCGGTGCTCGTGGTCAGACGGCGACCAAGACCCAGCTGCGGATCACCGCCTTGCGACCAGTTCCGCGGCCTCGTTACGCTCGCCCGGCCACGCCGGCAGCCCCGTCCCCCTGAGCGCTCGACCCGATCGTGAGGATCATGAACGCCGACGACGTCCCGGACGACTTGCGCTACACCGCCGATCACGAGTGGATCCGGTCCCAGGACGACGGGACGGTGCGGATCGGTGTCACCGCCTATGCCCAGGACGCACTCGGGGACGTCGTGTTCGTCACACTTCCGCAGCCAGGCGATCCGGTGGTCGCCGGGACGGCGTGCGGTGAGGTGGAGTCGACCAAGAGCGTGAGCGACGTGTATGCACCGCTGACCGGGACGGTGACCGCCAACAACCCGATCCTGGAGACGGCACCGGAGAAGGTCAACGTCGACCCGTACGGCGAGGGCTGGATTTTTGAGATGCGACCGGACGACCTGTCCGCGCTCGACGCTCTTCAGGACGCCGCTGCCTATCGAGCCGCTCTGCCCGACACGTGATCCAACCCAGGATGAGCGTCAAGCCTGGACTCCCTGGGCTGGTGTCGGCTGAGAGCCGCCGGTGACGCTTGTGGCAGGCTAAGCCGATCGGCCAGCAGGCGTACCGCTCCCCGACGACGGCCCCGCGGTCGTGTGCGGGCCGGTCATCATTGGGCACAGATCATCGAGGGAGTGCACGGGATGGGCGATGAGCAGGACCGGTCCGGCCAGTCACCTGAGCCCGAGGTTCCAGATGTACCGCCGTCCGCGACCACGATGCACCTGTCGGCGATCGGCGCCACGGAGACGGATGGCCCGCCAGCTCTCGGCTCCGGGGTGGACCCCGCTCTTTTGACGTCGTTGCGCCCGGGAACGGCGATGCTGGTCGTGGTGCACGGCCCGAACCCAGGCTCTCGGTTCCTGTTGGACGCGGATCTCGTGACGGTCGGTCGGGATCCCAGTCGGGACATCTTCTTGGACGATCGGACCGTCTCCCGCGAGCACGCCAAGTTCATCCGACAGGACGACAGGTACGCCGTCGTCGACGACCGCAGTCTCAACGGCACGTACGTCAACGGCCAGCGGGTTGACAACCAGCTGTTGCAGACCGGCGACGAGGTGTGGGTCGGCCGGTTCCGGCTGGTGGTGCATCTGGGTGGATCAGGGTGAGCGACAGGTGAGCAGGGTGTCTGCTGGGCCAGGCGTCGAACCGACAACGAGCCGATGAACCAGGCGGTGTCCCGTCGAGACTCGGCGATGAGCATCGGCGAGGTGATCGCCGTCCTCAATCCTGAGTTTCCAGACGTCAGCGTGTCCAAGCTGCGCCTGTGGGAGGCGGAGGGGCTTGTCGAACCCGCTCGCAGCCCGTCCGGGTACCGCCGGTACACCCGTGACGACGTCGAGCGGCTGCGGTACGCCATGGCGTTGCAGCGTGACTACTACTGGCCACTGCGCCGGATCCGCGGTCACCTGGAAGCAGTGGCTCAGGGACTCGAAGACTTCGTCCCGCACTTGGTCGGTCCGCGTCCTATTCGCGGCAGGTCCGCGTCATCGCCTGCGCCCTCGGCCGCGTCGTCGACGCCCACCCATCCTCATGATGACGACTCGGAGTCCGTTCGCCGCTCCGGCGACGCCGTTCGGGTCGGCACCGCACGGATCGCCCGATCAGAGGCCACCGACCCAGTGGCCACCTTGCGTCCGGGCACTCGAGTGCGGTTGTCCGCCGCTGAGGTGTGCACCCGAGCCGACCTGGCAGCCGAGCAGTTGGACGAGTTGGTCAGCTTCGGGCTGCTCGCACCTGGCGGTGCCGGGTGGTACGACGAGTCCGCACTGGCGATCGCGGTGTCGGCCGGGGAGCTGGCTCGCTATGGCTTCGAGCCGCGGCACCTGCGAGCGTTCCGGGCTGCCGCCGATCGCGAGGTTGGACTCGTGGAACAGGTCGTGGGTCCGTTGCGGGCTGGGCACGGCCAGACGTCTCACGCCCGCGCCCAGGCCACTGCCCACGAGGTGTCAGCCGCAGCACTGCGATTGCACGCCGCTTTGGTCCGGGTCGGGTTGCTGCAGGCGGGCCTCGGCTGAGGCTTCCAGGCTGGCTCGGTAACGTTCAAGGCTGGGGTCCGGTGACGTCACTGAGGTGATGTCGTGCTGCTTGCGCGGCCATCGCGGCGCGTTGCTGCGAGTCACGTGGCGACGGGTACCGTGGTGGGTGTGCGTGAGCTCGAGGTCGTCGGAGTCCGGGTGGAGCTGCCTAACAACCAGCCCATCGTGCTGCTCAAGGAGACCGGCGGTGACCTCTACCTGCCGATCTGGATCGGCGCTGCGGAGGCCACCGCGATCGCCTATGCCCAGCAGGGCGTGGTTCCGCCTCGGCCGTTGACCCACGATCTGTTCAAGGACGTTCTCGAAGCCCTCGGCCATCACCTGGAGGAAGTGCGGATTGTCGACGTCCGGGACGGGGTCTTCTACGCGGTGTTGGCCTTCGACGGTGGCGTGGAGGTCAGCTCCCGCACATCCGACGCGATCGCCCTGGCATTGCGCACCGGCACGCGGATTGTCGGCGCGGATGCCGTCCTGGAGGACGAGGGCCTGCCGGTACCGGATGAGCAGGAGGACGAGGTCGAGCGGTTCCGGGAGTTCTTGGACCAGATCTCCGCGGAGGACTTCGAGTCGGCTGGACCGACGTCAGAGGAGGGGCCCGGCACCGCATCGCCTGGTGGCGACACGCCGGAGCGGTGAATCGACAGCTGTCGTTGACGGTCGGTACACCCACCCCTACCGTCGGACTAGCAGCCTCGCCGGTGTGGTCCGGCGCGGTATGCGGATGCTGAGCCGCGTGTACCGCGATGGTCACGCGCGGCGCCCATGATCGGAGGTCCGGTGAGCTCTACAGGAGACGCGACACCCAAGCCCGGTGGGGAGGTTCCCCACCAGGTCCAAGGCTTGCTGTTCTCCGACGATCTCCCGGCACTGCCGTCTGATGTCGGCTACCGCGGCCCAGCGGTGTGTCGGGCCGCCGGGATCACCTACCGGCAGCTGGACTACTGGGCGAGAACCGGCTTGGTGGAGCCGTCGGTGCGCAGCGCTCATGGTTCCGGTAGCCAACGGCTCTACGGCTTCCGCGACATCCTGGTCCTCAAGATCGTCAAGCGGTTACTGACCACCGGCGTCTCCTTGCAGCAGATCCGCACCGCGATCGAGCACCTGCGGCTGCGTGGAATCGACGATCTGGCGAACATCACGCTGATGAGCGATGGCGCAAGCGTCTACGAGTGCACCTCGGCGGACGAGGTGATCGACCTCGTGCAAGGCGGTCAAGGCGTCTTCGGGATTGCCGTGGGCCGGGTGTGGCGTGAGGTCGAGGGCGAGCTCGCCCAGTTACCCGCGGAGCGCCCGGACGGTAACCAGGTGAGCGCCGGCTGCGATGCGGACGACGAGCTGGCCGCTCGACGGCGGCGGCGCGCGGTCAGCTGACACCTGGCTTAGGCAGCGCGGGCGGCGGTATATCCTGGCCACGCTTTCGATCCCGCGTGGGAGAGTCCTGGGTGACGTCCGAGCAGACGTCGTCCAGGCGCCGAAGGGGCAAGACTCCCCGTACGCTCTCAGGCACCCGGACCGCGCGGAGAAGGCAGCTCTGGAGCCTGACCGGCCACGGAGGGGGAGGATTCCATAGCCATCCGACGGCTGTACCCGAGTCGTCAGGACCAGCAGGAGCCTCCGCATGAGCTCGCACCACGTCACGCCGTTCATCGACCGCCACATCGGGCCTGCACCGGACGAGCAGCGGCACATGCTCGACCTGCTGGGCTACCCAGATCTGCTGGCGTTGCTGCGGGCGGCGGTTCCAACCGCGATCCAACTGGACGAGTCGTTGTCACTGGACGTCGGGCGGAGCGAGCCTGAGGTGCTGGCGGAGCTGCGGACGCTCGCCGACCGCAACCAGGTCGTGACCTCGATGATCGGACTCGGCTACCACGGCACCCACGTGCCGGGCGTGATCCAGCGGAACGTGCTGGAGAACCCCGGCTGGTACACCGCCTACACGCCCTACCAGCCGGAGATCTCCCAAGGGCGGCTGGAGGCACTGCTCAACTTCCAAACCATGGTGACCGACCTGACGGGGTTGCAGACGGCGAACGCCTCGATGTTGGACGAGGCGACCGCGGCGGCCGAGGCGGTGACGGTGATGCGACGGTCCTCATCCGCGCCGGCCGACGCCGTCCTGGTGGTCGACGCGGACGTCCTGCCGCAGACCTACGCGGTCATCGCGACCCGCGCCGAGCCGCTCGGTCTTCCGGTGGCGCGGGTGTCGCTGAGCGGGGCGGCCGACCCCGCTGCCGTTCTGAGCGACACGGTGGGGGAGCGCCCGCTACTCGGCGTTGTACTCCAGTACCCGGGCACCAGTGGGCGGGTGGTCGACCTGACCTCGGCGATCGGCGCTGTCCACGAGCGGGGCGGGTTGGTCGCGGTTGCGGCCGACCTGCTAGCACTCACCCTGCTGACCGCCCCGGGTCATCAGGGCGCGGACATCGCGGTCGGCACCACCCAGCGGTTCGGGGTGCCGATGGGCATGGGGGGTCCGCATGCCGGGTACCTGGCCGTGCGCGCCGGTCTGGAACGGGCGTTGCCAGGCCGGCTGGTGGGGGTGTCGGTGGACGCCGCCGGTGATCCGGCGTACCGGCTGGCCTTGCAGACCCGCGAGCAGCACATCCGCCGGGAGCGCGCCACGAGCAACATCTGCACCGCGCAGGTGCTGTTGGCCGTGATGGCCAGCATGTACGCCGTCTACCACGGGCCGCAGGGACTGACCGCTATCGCCCGCGCCGTGCATTGCCGAGCCGTGCTGCTCCGCGACGCGCTCGTCGCCGGCGGTATCGACGTCGTGCACCAAGAGCTCTTCGACACCGTTCTGGCCCGGGTGCCAGGGCGCGCGGACCAGGTGGTCGTCGACGCGCTGAGCCGTGGAGTCAACCTGAGGCGGGTGGACGCCGACCGGGTCGGGATCAGTTGCGACGAGACGACCACCGACGAGCACGTGGCAGCCGTGCTGGCGGCCTTCGGCGTCGCCGACGCGCTCCCGCAGGCAGACGCTCGGCCGGGTTCGGCGGTTCCCGACAAGCTGCGGCGCACGTCCGCGTTCCTCACGCATCCGGTGTTCTCGCAGCACCGCAGCGAGACCGCGATGATGCGCTATCTGCGTCGTCTGGCCGACCGTGACTATGCCCTGGATCGCGGGATGATCCCGCTCGGTTCCTGCACCATGAAGCTCAACGCCACCACCGAGATGGTCCCGGTCACCTGGCCCCAGTTCGCGGATCTGCACCCGTTCGCCCCGGCCGACCAGCTGGCCGGGAGCCTTCAGCTGATCGAGCAGCTGAAGGCGTGGCTGGCCGAGATCACCGGCTATGACGCGGTGTCGCTGCAGCCGAACGCCGGCTCCCAGGGCGAGCTGGCCGGCCTGCTGGCGATCCGCGCGTACCACCGCTCACGTGGCCAGGGCCACCGCACGGTGTGCCTCATCCCGGCGAGCGCGCACGGCACCAACGCGGCCAGCGCGGTGATGGCCGGCATGCGGGTCGTGGTGATCGGCACCGGGGCCGGCGGCGACATCGACCTGGGTGATCTGCGGGCCAAGGTCACCGCGCACCGCGACGATCTGGCCGCGGTCATGGTCACTTACCCGTCCACCCACGGGGTCTATGAGGACACGATCGGCGAGGTGTGCGCTGCTGTGCACGATGCCGGTGGGCAGGTGTACGTGGACGGCGCGAACCTCAACGCCCTGGTCGGGGTCGCCCAGCCGGGCCGGTTCGGTGCCGACGTGTCACACCTCAACCTGCACAAGACGTTCTGCATCCCGCACGGCGGGGGTGGTCCGGGCGTCGGGCCGCTCGCCGTGCGCGCCCACCTCGCGCCGTTCCTGCCCCGCGAGGATCTGGTCGGTGGGGGAGTCGATGATGGCGCTGCTGTGCAATCGGGTGCTGGCGGGGCGGAAGAGGTCGGCGACGGCGTTGAACGAGTGGGGCCGGTGTCCGCGGCACCGCACGGGTCGGCTTCGATCCTGCCGATCTCCTGGGCGTACATCCGGCTGATGGGCGCTGAGGGGTTGATGCACGCGACCGCCACGGCGGTGTTGTCCGCTAATTACGTCGCGGCTCGGCTACGAGGGCACTACCCGGTGCTCTACAGCGGACGGGGCGGCCTGGTGGCCCACGAGTGTGTCCTCGACCTGCGGGATCTGACCAAGCGCACCGGGATCAGCGTGGACGATGTCGCCAAACGACTCGTCGACTACGGCTTCCACGCGCCCACCATGTCGTTCCCGGTCGCCGGAACCCTGATGGTGGAGCCGACCGAGAGCGAGAACCTTGCCGAGCTGGACCGCTTCTGCGACGCGATGATCGCGATCCGGGAGGAGATCGACCGAGTCGCTGACGGCGTGTGGCCGGTCGACGACAACCCGCTGCGCGGTGCTCCGCACACGGCGTTGTCGATCGCCGGCAAGTGGGATCGGCCTTACACCCGGGAGGAGGCGGCCTACCCAGCCGGGGTGGATCCGCGGGCGAAGTACTGGCCACCGGTGCGCCGGATCGACGGGGCGTACGGCGACCGCAACTTGCTGTGCTCGTGTCCACCGCCAGCAGCCCTGGCCACCTGACCTGGCCGGTCGTCGGCGATCGCGACGGACTTGCTGGAACAACCCGACGCCCCGCTGGCCGCGACCACCGTCGCGTGGTTGGGTGCCGTCATGGGCGCCGACGTTGCCGGTGGTGGCTACACCCGCGAGCAGCGCCAGCGGTACCGCGAGAAGGTCCACCAGTGCCTGGACGTGTTCGAGCGGATGCTGGCTGAGCACAGCTTCGAGTTCGAGCGGCCGATGACCGGTCTGGAGATCGAGCTCAACCTCGTCGACTCCGACTGTCAGCCGGCGATGACGAATGCCGCCGTCCTGGAGCGGATCGCCGATCCCGACTACCAGACCGAGCTCGGCCAGTTCAACATCGAGCTGAACGTGCGGCCCCGGCCGTTGCCCGGGAACTCCGCGATGGACCTGGAGGATCTGCTGCGCCGCAGCCTCAACCACGCCGAGGCCAGGGCCGCCGAGACCGGCTCGCACATCGTGATGATCGGCATCCTGCCGACGTTGACCCCGGAGCACGTGCACACCGGAGCCTTCAGCGCCAACGCCCGGTACACCGCGCTCAACGAGTCCGTTTTCGCGGCTCGCGGCGAGGACCTCGTGCTCGACATCACCGGGCCGACCGGAGAGCGGGTCAACGACTTCGCCGACACCATCGCACCGGAGGCCGCCTGCACGTCGGTCCAGCTGCACCTGCAGGTGAGCCCGCAGGATTTCCCCGCCAGTTGGAACGCGGCCCAGGCGTTGCTCGGCCCGCAGCTGGCGATCGGCGCCAACTCGCCGTTCCTGTTCGGCCGGCGGTTGTGGGCGGAGACCCGAACCGAGCTGTTCCTGCAAGCCACCGACACCCGGGCGGTCGAGCTGAAGAACCAGGGAGTGCGTCCTCGGGTGTTCTTCGGTGAGCGGTGGATCACCTCGATCTTCGACCTGTTCGAGGAGAACGTGCGGTACTTCCCAGCGCTCTTGCCGGAGGTCAGCGATGAGGACCCGGCGGCGGTGCTGGAATCCGGCGGGGCACCGCTGATGCACGAGCTGCGGCTGCACAACGGCACGGTGTACCGGTGGAACCGCCCGGTGTACGACATCGTCGACGGGCGTCCGCATCTGCGGGTGGAGAACCGCGTGCTGCCAGCGGGGCCGACCGTCGTCGACGTGCTCGCCAACTCCGCGTTCTACTACGGCGCGCTGCGGGTGCTGGCCGACGAGGATCGTCCGGTGTGGACCAAGATGAGCTTCGCCACCGCCGAGGCCAACTTCACCGCGTGCGCCATGCGGGGGATGGAAGCCAGCGTCTACTGGCCGGGGTTCGGTGAGCTGCCTGCCGAAGAACTGGTGCTGCGGCACCTGCTGCCGCTGGCGCACACCGGGCTGGAGCGGTGGGGGGTGTCGCAGCAGGTGCGGGAGCGGTATCTCGGCATCGTCGAGGGCCGGTGCAAGACCGGTCGCAACGGCGCCACCTGGCAGACGATGACCGTGCAGGCGTTGCAGGACGCCGGCGCGGACCGGCTGACCGCGGTGCGGGAGATGCTGAGGCACTACGTCGGGCACATGCATTCCAACGAGCCGGTGCACACCTGGGATGTTCCGCGCTGATGACATCTGGACTTGCGGGGCGCTTCCTGACTCTCCGCTGAAGCTGGTGCCGCTTGGGAGGGCCGGCAGGTGATCGGCCGTCCGATCAGTGATCGTCGATCAGCCGCCGCGCAACCTCACCGTAGTCCTCGCCCTCGAACACCTCGACCAGCTGGACCGGTGACAACCCAGCCACCGCGATCGCGTCAACCAGCTGCTGATGCTCCTGGAGGGTGCTGGTGCCGTGCAGGATCACCGGGTGCCCGGTAGCGGCGTAGCCCTGGACGACAGACAACGCAATCCGGTGCCGCAAGGCTGGGTCCGGGTGCCCGGCGGTACCGCGCACGGCACGATCGAACAGGTCCGTGCGGACCACTGCGGCGCGCGTCAGGCGGGCCGCCAAACGCTGCGCCACCATGCCGGTACCGGAACCGTGCAGCACCAGAATCCCCGGCCACGGAACGGACAGCGGCCGGTCCTCGGTGTCCTCCGGTACAGCGGGGACGGCTGGCGCTGACGGTGCCAGCCCGACCTGGGTAGCTGGGAACGGCTCGGGGACCCGGTCGGTGCTGCGGCGGGCTGGCACATGTCGCAGGGCTGGAGCGCCGAGCGCTGACCTGTCGGGTGCCGACCGGTCGTGCCCCGATCGATCAGGGCCGGTCGTATCGGAGGTCCGGACGGCCCCGGGCACGCTATGGACGACGGCTGGCGCGGAGTGCGCGCCGAACGCCACCTGGCGGGCCGCGGCAGCAGGCCAGACGGGTTGCTCCACCGGCTCACTGTCAGATTGCGGACTGCCGTTCCAGGTGACCCGGTCGTGCTGTGCAGCGGGTGCTGTCGTCCTCAGGGGGTGGGACGTCGGTGCGCCAGCGCCGGTGGACGGGTCCGGCGCCGCGGTCGGGGTGGCTGGCGACGGCGGTGCAGCACCCGTCGCCGAGCCGACCGGCAGCATCTGCATGGTGGTGCCCGCCGGCTCCGGGGTGCGTTCGGCCTCATGTGACGGGGGATATCCCGGTATCGCTGGTGGAGTGACAACCCCGCGCATGGGCGACACCACGGCCCGGGACTGCTCACGCAGCTCGCCGTCCTTGGCTGCCCACCACCAGGAGAAGGCCAGGTCGTCCCCGTCCGGGGTGATGATCAAGCCAACCCGTTGCGCTCCAACGCTGCCGAAGACACCTTGGTCCCCTTCGCGGAAGCTCATCGTGTCGTCGCCGCCGTTGGACGTGGCGACCAACGTCACCCACGGACCGGTGCGGGCCAGCCGAGCGGACTCGGCGTGCTGAAGGCCACCCTCGGGCGACCAGGTCTCGTAATCGAATGTTACCGACGCGTCGGGATGCCCCTGAACCAATACTCGAGCTACGAACCTGCCCCCGCCCGAACCGCGGCCCTGACCCCAATACACGCCAGGGGCGGCCGACAGACGGTCCAGGACGCTCATCCAGGTACTCCACGGGCGGTAGTCCAATGGGGGTTGCCCGCCACTGTATGCATAGGGACCGATCCGGCGCTGACCGCCCTGGCAATGGTCACCAATCCGGACTGACGAGATTCCGGAGAGCGATCACCGGGTCACGCTGGCGGTTCGAGGAAGTACTCAGCGTGCTCAGATCTGCGGCGCGCTCGTCGCTGATGTGCCCGGATTCGCTGAGCCCGTTAGCCCGTTGGCCCGTTGGCCCGTTGGCCCGTTGGCCCGTTGGCCCGTTGGCCCGTTGGCCCGTTGGCCCGTTGGCCCCGCTGGCCGAGTCGTCGAGTCGATCGACCGGGATGGTGTCGCGGAGGAAGCCCCGGACGCCGAGGAAGTCACCGAGGTGTTCACGATGTCTCTCACAGGCCAGCCAGGTCTTGCCGCGTCCGGCTGAATGCAATCGAGGGTTGGCCCAGCGCAAAGCCCAGAGGGCCGGGGTTCGACACCCACGAGCGCTGCAGATCAAGGTCGGCTCGGGAGCGGGGCTGGCGCCCGACACGACCTCACCGCCGACGTCGGGCACCTCAGCTGCCCACCTGGTCGCGACGCACTTCGGTGAGGGCCGGCGTCTCGGGGCGGTACCCGTGGTACTCCGGACGACGGCGAGGTGCGGCGTTGGCCAGCACCACGGCGACGTAGGGGAGCAGGATGGCGGCGGCGGCGAAGACCCACCGCAGCGGACCGGAGAACACCACGGCCAAGACGAAGCACACCGTCCGCACCGACATCGAGATCAGGTACCACCGCATCCGGTGGCCCAGGTCGTCGTGCAGGGACGTCTGAGCGCCGGTGATCGTGTAAGCGCCGTCTCCGGCACGGGTGCGCACCTGCCAACCGTAGGCAGCGACACGCTCTCCGGCGAGCCCGGAACCCAGTCCGAGGCGCGAATGTGACCGACGGAACAAGGTGAGAACACCTGGCTGACGTCAGGACGCCTGGCTGACGCTGGAGTAGTTAAACCCGGACACTCGCAACGCGGGCATCGCGGTCCGGGGAAAGTAGTCGCCGAACTCCCGGCCCAGAGTTGGCACCGTGCCCGAGGCCCCGGTGATCCGACCGAGCAGGTCGAGCGGCGACTCGTTGAACCGGTAGTTGGTGACCGCACCGACGACCTCGCCCCGACGTACCCGGTAGACGCCGTCCCGGGTCAATCCGGTCAGCAGCAGGGTCTGCGGATCCACCTCGCGGATGTACCACAGGCACGTCAGCAGCAGCCCGTCGTCCAGGCCGGAGACCAGCTCGGCCATCCCGCCGGTGGCGCCGGCGACGTCCAGCCGGAGGTTGTCAGCGGGTGGGGTGGTGGCAAGGCCGGCCAGTTGCGCTGAATGCCTGGTGGTGGGTAGCGCGGCGAGCTGACCACCGTCGATCCACGCGGTCCGCCCGATCGGCAGCCCGTTGTCGAACACCGACGCCATGGGGTGGCTGGACCCGGTCATCACGGTCGCGGACGCTGCCAGCCCGGCCATCGCCGGATCGCTCACCAAGCTCAGCGGCACCTCGGTCACGCGTTCCCCGACCCGCGTTCCGCCACCGGGGTGCCCGAACGCGGAGCGGCCCTCGTGCGCGGACCGGGCGTCCGAGGACCAGTAGGTGTACGTCATGAGATCGGCGACCGCGGATGGTGGCAGCACGGTGTCGTAGCGCCCCGCGGGCAACTCGAGGTGCCGTGCCTGCCAGCCGAGCTGCTCAGCCACCTCGCTGGTCATCGCCGCGACGTCCACCTCGTCCAGCGTCTGGGCGGCGCTACCGGCCCAAGCCGACCGGGTGCGCTGCTCGGCCTTGCCGTTCACCTGAACCGTGGCGGTGGACTGGTGGTGCCGAACCCGGGTGCCGGTGCTGGCGGCCAGGTAGGTGGTGTGGCCCGTCTGCTCGGCATAGCCGAACAGCTCAGTGGCGGATCCGCGTGCCTCCCCTAGCGCCGAACCGAGGTGCTCGGCGAACTGGCCGAGCACGTCCGCGGTGATGTGGGGCGGGGCCTCGGCGAAATCATCGGCGGCGGCACCAGCGACCAGCTCGGCGGCGTCCTGCGCGGGCGCGGCGTCCCGGGCGGAGGCCTCTGCCTCGGCGACCAACGCGGCGAGGTCGCCGGCTCCGACGCCGCTGCGGGACACGCTGGCGGTCCGGTTCCCGCCGGGCATGGACACCACGGTGACGTCGTGGCTGCCGGTCAGCCCGTTGGTGGTGAGCGTGTTGGCCGCCCAGCGCAGGTTGACCGTGCCGTTCACCCCGACCAGCACGATGCACGGCTCAGTGGCGACCGCGAGCGCACGCTCGGCCAGTTCAGCGGCATCCGGCACGTCGGTGCCTTCTGAGTGGGTCGTGATGTCGGGCAGTGTCATGACTGGCCCTCCTGCACCGTGTTGAGCACGCGGACGTCGGTGAACAACGCGGTCGGACAACCATGGCTCACCGCCGCCACCTGGCCCGGTTGCCCCTTGCCGCAGTTGAAGGCGCCGCCGAGCACCCAGGTGCTTGGCCCGCCCACCGCGGCCATCGAGCCCCAGAAGTCGGTCGTGGTGGCCTGGTAGGCCACGTCCTTGACCATCCCGACTAGCTGGCCACTCTCGATCCGGTAGAAACGCTGACCGGTGAACTGGAAGTTGTACCGCTGCATGTCGATCGACCAGGACTTGTCCCCGACGATGTAGATGCCCCGCTCGACGCCCGCGATGATCTCGTCGGTCGATGGACCATCCGGCGCCGACTGCAGGCTGACGTTGGCCATCCGCTGGATCGGCACATGGGTGTACGAGTCGGCGAACGCGCACCCGTTGGAGCGCGGTGCTCCGGTGAGGTGGGCGATCCGACGGTCCAACTGGTACCCGGTCAAGATGCCGTCGGCGATGATGTCCCACTGGGTCGTGGCGACCCCCTCGTCGTCCCAGCCGATCGTGGCCAGTCCGTGGGGGACGGTGCGGTCACCGGTGACGTGCATCCCCGCGGCGCCGTAGCGCAGCGAGCCCAACTGGTCAGGGGTGGCGAACGAGGTGCCGGCATACGCGGCCTCATAGCCCAATGCCCGGTCCAGCTCGGTGGCGTGCCCGATCGACTCGTGGATGGTCAGCCAGAGGTTGCTCGGGTGAATCACCAGGTCGTAACGGCCGGCGTCGACCGACGGCGCCTTGAGCTTCTCCGCCGCGAGCTCGGGCAGTTCGGCCAGTTCGCCGGCCCAGTCCCAGGCGCCCTGCTCGGCGGTCCCGGTCAGGTACTCCCAACCACGCCCGACCGGTGGGGCCACGGTGCGCATGGTCTCCACCGCGTCGGCGCTGACCACCACCCCGGTCAGCGCCGGCTGGACCCGCACCCGTTGCTGGACGGTCCGGGTGCCGGCCAGGTCGGCGTAGAACTTCTGCTCCTTCACAGCGGTGAACGAGGCGTCCACGTGGTCCAAGCCGCGGCGCAACAGGTCGCGGGACCAGTCCGCGAACAGCTCGCTCTGCTCCACGTCCGGTACCGCGAACGGGTCCACCGCGTACGCGGACACCCACTCGCCCGTGTGCGTCGGCTCGTCGGCCAGGTCGACCCGCTCGCTGGTCAGCGGGCGGCACACCTGGGCCACGTGCACCGCCTGTGCCGCGGTGCGGGCGGCATCCGCGGCAGTCAGCCCGGTGCTCGCCGCAAAGCCCCAGGCGCCGTCGACCACCACCCGCACCGCGAGCCCGGACTCCACGCTCTCGCCGCCTCCGGCGCGTTCGGCGTCGCGCAGGCTGAGGTGCCGGTGCCGGATTCGCTCGACTCGTAGATCCGCGTGGCTGGCTCCCAGCGCCCGGGCACGGTCCAACGCCGCGTCCGCCAGCGCGTCCAAACCTAGGTCGCGGAAGTCGTCATCCACCCGGGCGCCGGTGACGTTCATGGACTCGACCCTAGCGGGGGCGCTCCCGCCGGCTGGCGGGTGAGTGGGTGGGTGGGTCATGGTGTCGCCGATCTCCGTGAGCCGCAGCACCGGTACGGTCGGTGCCCATGGTGAATGCTTCATGGTGGACGTAGCAGCCGGAGCCGGCTCGCCGGAACCTGACGCAGGAGGGCCTCGAGCCCCGCGCAGCGTGCTGGTCACCGGCGGGAATCGAGGCATCGGGTTGGCCATCGCCCGGGCGTTCCTCGTCGGCGGGGACCGGGTCGCGGTCGCCAGCCGCTCGGGCGACCTGCCGGACGAGCTGGCCTCGCCTGGTTCGCCGACTGACAGCTCGAACGTCGGGTCGGTCGTTCCGGTGCGCTGCGACGTCACGGACGCGGCGTCGGTCGACGCGGCGTTCAGCGCCGCGGAGCACGCGCACGGGCCGGTCGAGGTGGTCGTGGCCAACGCCGGGGTGACTCGTGACGGACTGCTGATGCGGATGGCCGACGAGGACTTCGCCGACGTCGTGGAGACCAACCTGGCCGGGGCCTTCCGGTGTGCCCGTCGGGCCAGCACCGGCATGATCCGGTTGCGCCGCGGGCGGATCGTGCTGGTGTCCAGCGTCGTCGGGTTGTACGGCTCGCCCGGGCAGGCGAACTACGCGGCCAGCAAGGCCGGGCTGGTGGGCTTGGCCCGGTCGATCACCCGGGAGCTCGGCGGCCGGGGCATCACCGCCAACGTGGTCGCGCCGGGGTTCGTGCGGACCGCCATGACCGCTGCGTTGCCCCAGGACCGGCAGGACGGGTACCTGGCGGCGATCCCGGCCGGGCGGTTCGCCGACCCGGACGAGGTGGCCCACGCCGTCCGGTTCCTGGCCAGCGACACGGCCGGCTACATCAGCGGCGCGGTGCTGCCGGTCGACGGCGGACTGGGCATGGGGCACTGAGCGCAGGCCAGCACGTGCCTGGTGAGTAACGGGCACGGTGAGCGAGGGGCCCGGTGAGCGAGGGGCCCGGTGAGCGAGGGGCCCGGTGAGCATCGGTCACCGATGCGGGCACGTGAGGCAGGCAGCGACGAAGGCCACTGGTCATGAAGACCACTGGAAGTCACGGACAAAAACCGAGCGGACGGAGCGCGCACGATGGGATTGCTGGACGGCAAGCGGCTGCTGGTCACCGGGGTGCTCACCGAGTCCTCGATCGCCTTCGCGGTGGCCCGGACGGCGCAGGAACAGGGAGCCCAGGTGGTGCTGACCTCATTCGGTCGCACCATGCGGATCACCCAGGCGATCGCCCGCCGGCTGCCCGCCCCAGCACCGGTCGTCGAGCTCGACGTCACCAGCACCGAGCACCTGGACGAGCTGCCGGCACGGGTCGGTGAGCATCTCGACGCGCTGGACGGGGTGCTGCACTCGATCGGGTTCGCACCTCAGGGAGCGTTCGACTTCCTCGGCGCGTCGTGGCCGGACGTGTCCACCGCACTGCACGTCAGCGCCTACTCGCTCAAGGCGTTGGGCGTCGCGGCGCTGCCGCTGATGCCCGGCGGCGGGAGCATCGTCGGACTCACCTTCGACGCCCGGTTCGCCTGGCCGCTCTACGACTGGATGGGCGTGGCCAAGGCGGCGTTCGAGTCCACCGCCCGCTACCTGGCGCGGGACCTCGGCCCGAAGAGGGTGCGGGTGAACGTGGTCGCGGCCGGCCCGATCCGCACCACGGCGGCGAAGAGCATCCCGGCGTTCGAGGTGTTCGAGCAGGGCTGGGACGAGCGGGCACCACTCGGCTGGGACATCGCCGACGCCGGACCAGCGGCCAAGGCGTGTTGCGCGCTGCTGTCCGACTGGTTCCCCGCCACCACCGGTGAGATGGTCCACGTCGACGGCGGTGTCCACGCCATGGGGCAGTAGTCACGCCATGAAGTCAATGGTCACGCCATGAACCGGTAGGGGTGTCAGGTGGGCTCTGGGGGCCGGAGGGGGGTGTCATGCGGCGTCTGGTGCTGATCCGGCACGCGAAGGCCGAGCGGGACGACGAGCAGCCGGATCGCGAGCGCGCGCTCAGCCCGCGCGGCCGGCGAGACGCTGCCGCGCTGGGCAGATGGCTCGCCGAGCACGTCGGCGACGTCGACCTGGTGCTGTGCTCGACCGCTCGACGCACGCGCCAGACCTGCTCGATCGCGCTCGGCGGCCACGGGTGGCGGGCCGCTGCGGTCGACGTCCGGGACGAGCTGTACCTCGCCAGCCCCGGTGATCTGCTGGAGGTCATCCACCAGGTCGACGACGCCCATCATGTCGTGGTCGCGATCGGCCACGAGCCCACCCAGTCGGTGCTCGCCCGCGCGCTCGCGGGCGAGGGGAGCGACCCGGCGGCGTTGGCGGTGCTCGACGGCGGTCTGGTCACCAGCGGGGTCGTCGTCTTCGAGCTGGCGGGAACGTGGCCCTCCGTGGTGCCGGCGACCGCAGCGAGCGTTGCGGGCGCTCAGCTGGTGCAGCTGGCTGCTCCGCGCGGCTGATCCTCCACGGTCCGCTCACGTCCTCGCTGACAGATACGTCCGACGAGGCCCGTGGTACTCGGGGACATGCCCGGCGTCTGGTCAGGAAGCCCGGCGTTTGGTCAGGGAGCGACGTCCGGTCGGGGAGCGGCGCCTGGTCGGGTACTCGACGCCTCTAGGACGCCGGTGACCGGCGTGGCTGGATCAGCGCCATCCAACGGGGCGCCGACCGGGAGCCCGTCGGCGGCGTCGGCGTCCTCGACGTCCTGACGGGGGATGCCCATGAGGTACAGCACGGAATCCAAGAACGGTACCGACACCGCGATCTCAGCCTGCTCCCGCACGACCGGCTTGGCGTTGAACGCGATGCCCAGCCCGGCGGCGTCCAGCATGTCGAGGTCGTTGGCGCCGTCCCCGATGGCCACGGTGCGCGCCAAGGACAAGCCTTCGGCGGCGGCGAACTCCCGCAGCGCCCGTGCTTTGCCGGCCCGGTCCACCACGTCGCCCTCGACCCGGCCGGTCAACAGCCCGTCCGCGACCTCCAACCGGTTGGCGCGCACGTGGTCCACCCCCAGCTCCCGGCCCAGCGGCTCGACCACCTCGGCGAAGCCACCGGAGACCAGGGCGACGCTGAAACCCAGGCGTTTGAGGGTGCGCACCAGCGTACGGGCGCCCGGGGCCAGCGGGAGGTCCTGGCGGACGTCGTCCAGCACGCTGGCCGGCAACCCGGCCAGCTGGGCGACCCGTTCGTGCAGGCTCGCCGTGAAGTCCAGCTCGCCGCGCATCGCGCGCTCGGTCACCGCGGCCACCTCGGGCCGGCGGCCCGCTCGGCTGGCGAGCACCTCGATGACCTCGCCCTGTACCAGCGTCGAGTCGACATCCATCACCACCAGCCGGTGCCCGCGCCGGGACAGGCCGGCCGGCGCGACCGCGGCGTCGATCCCGTGCGCGGCGGCGGTGCTGGCGATCTCGTGCCGCAAGGAGGGCACGTCACCGCCGGACACGTCGATCTCGATCGTGGTGACCGGCCACCGGGACAGCCGGCGGATCCGGTCGATGTTCGCGCCCTGACCGGCGATCCGCTCGGCCACCGCGGCCACCGCGGCCGGCAGCAGCGGCGCCGCCAACAGCGTCACGTGCATCCGTCCGGCCGGCCGGGGTGGGCTGTCACCGCGCCCGGCGCGGCAGCGCACCTTCATGTCCAGGCGCTCGGCGACGTCCAGGACGGCGGACCGGACCGTCTCGCTGCCGCCGGTGGTCAGCAGCACCGCGAGGATCAGCCGCCCCCGGACCACCACCTGCTCGACGTCCAGCACGGTCGCCGGGGTGCCGGCCACCGCCGCGAACAACGCGGAGGTGACGCCGGGTCGGTCCCGCCCGGTCAGCGTCACCGACAGCGTCGGCTCGTCCCACACCCGCGGCGGTACCTCGACCATGGTGGCGAGGCTAGCGAAGTGGCGGGCGCGCGGCTCAGGGCGTGCTGGCGTTGACCTCGTCCCGCCAGGCGAGCCAGTCGCGGACCGGGCCGAAGTCGTAGCCGGGGCCGTTGATGCCGACGGTGAACAGCCGGACACCGAGGTCGTGCAGCGGCTGCCCGCTCGCGTCCGGACCGCCCTCGACCCCGATCGACCGCTCGATCTCGGCCGGGTCCCGCCCCTCGGCGACGCACCACTCGTCGAGGATCCCGACCTTGCGCTCCACGATGCGCGGTGCTCCGAAGCCGTGCCAGATGTCCGCGTGCCGGGCGACCAGCCGCAAGGTCTTCTTCTCCCCGCCGCCACCGATCAGTACCGGGATCTTCCGGGTCGGCGGCGGGTTCAACCTGGCCAGCCGGGACTCGATCCGCGGCAGCGACGCGCCCAGCTGGTCCAACCGGCCGCCGGCGGTGCCGAACTCGTAGCCGTACTCGGTGTAGTCCCGCTCGAACCAGCCGGACCCGACACCCAGGATCAACCGGCCGCCGCTGATGTGGTCCACGGTGCGCGCCATGTCCGCCAGCAACTCGGGGTTCCGGTAGCTGTTGCAGGTGACCAGCGCGCCGATCTCCACCCGGGACGTCGCCTGCGCCCAGGCGCCGAGCATCGTCCAGCACTCGAAGTGCTTGCCGTCCGGCTCGCCGTAGAGCGGGTAGAAGTGGTCCCAGTTGAACAGCACGTCCACGCCGGCCTCCTCGGCCTCGGCCGCGGCCCGTGCGATGTCCGACCAGTCCGCGTGCTGCGGGTGGATCTGGACCCCGATCCGCACCGGACGGTGCGCTTGGTGCTCGCTCATGCTGTGACCTCCTGGCCCTTGCCGATGACGACCAGGCCTGATTCGGTGACCGTCAGGCCACGAGCCCGGTCCTGCTGCAGGTCCATCCCGATCCGCACGCCCTCGCCGATGACGACGTTCTTGTCGACGATCGCCCGCCGCACCACGGCGTGCCGGCCGACCTGCACGTTGTCCAGCAGGACGCTCTCGCTCACGCTGGACCAGGAATGAACGTAGCACCGGGGCGACAGCACGGAGTTCTCCACCGTGGCCCCCGACACCACCACCCCGGGGGACACCGAGGAGTTGACGGCGTGCCCGATCCGGCCGTGCCAGCCGTGCACGAACTTGGCCGGTGGGAAGGTGCCGTGGTCGGTGAACACCGGCCAGTCGTCGTTGTAGAGGTTGAACACCGGGAAGACCGAGACCAGCTCCAGGTGCGCCTCGTAGTAGGAGTCCAGCGTCCCGACGTCCCGCCAGTAGTCCCGATCCCGCTCGGAGGAGCCCGGGACCTGGTTGTCCCGGAAGTCGTAGACCGCGGCGTCCCCGCGGGCGACGAAGTCCGGGACGATGTCGCCGCCCATGTCGTGCCGGCTGTCCTCGTTGGCCGCGTCCCGGGTGACCGCCTCGACCAGGGCGTCGGTGTCGAAGACGTAGTTGCCCATGGACGCCAGCACCTCGTTCGGGGCATCGGGCAAGCCCCGGGGCTTGGTGGGTTTTTCCAGGAACTCGCGGATCCGCCTCGGGTCGTCCGGCTGGGTGTCGATGACCCCGAACTGGTCGGCCAGCCCGATCGGCTGTCGGATCGCCGCGACCGTGCACGCGGCGCGCGACTCCACGTGCTGGGCGACCATCTGCCGAAAGTCCATCCGGTACACGTGGTCCGCCCCGACCACCACGACGATGTCCGGGCGTTCGTCGTGCACCAGGTTCAGGCTCTGGTAGATCGCGTCCGCGCTGCCCAGGTACCAGCGCTTGCCGACCCGCTGCTGGGCCGGAACCGGGGCGACGTAGTTGCCCAGCAGGTTGGACATCCGCCATGTCATGGACACGTGCCGGTCCAGGCTGTGTGACTTGTACTGGGTGAGGACGACGATCTTCAAGTAGCCAGAATTGGCCAGGTTGGACAGGGCGAAGTCAATCAACCGGTAGCTGCCGCCGAACGGGACCGCGGGTTTGGCCCGGTCCGCGGTGAGCGGCATCAGACGCTTGCCCTCGCCGCCGGCCAGCACGATCGCCAGAACCTTCGGGTTGCGCGTCACCATGGAGGGGAACCTAGCCGCACCTCCCGCACCCGGCGACTGATCGAGGCCGTGAGCCAGATCATGGTCATCAGGGCTCGGTCGGCGCGACCGAGCTGGGCCTAGGGTGTGCCGGTGCGCGTGGATCTGCTGACCCGGGAGTACCCGCCGCACGTCTACGGGGGAGCCGGCGTGCACGTCGCCGAACTGGCCCGCGCCCTGCGGTCGCTGGAGCGATCCGGCGATGGGGAAGCGAGCGGGACGCCGGACGTGCGGGTGCGCTGCTTCGGCAGCCCGCGCGCTGAGGCGGGCACCACCGCGTACCCGGACCCGGTTGAGCTGGCTGAGGCGAACCCCGCGCTGCGTACGCTCGGTGTCGGGCTGCCGATGGCGCAAGGCTGCGCTGGCGCGGACCTCGTGCACTCCCACACCTGGTACGCCAACCTGGCCGGCCACCTGGCCGGCCTGCTGCACGGCGTGCCGCACGTGCTGACCGCGCACAGCGTGGAGCCGCTGCGGCCGTGGAAGGCCGAGCAGCTCGGCGGCGGGTACGCCGTGTCGTCCTGGGCCGAACGGGCCGCCTACCAGGCGGCGTCCGCGGTCGTCGCGGTCAGTGCTGGCATGCGCGGCGACGTCCTGCGGTGCTACCCCGAGGTCGACCCCGCCCGGGTGCACGTGGTGCACAACGGTGTCGACACGCAGGTGTGGGCACCCGTCCGCCGCCCCGACGTGGTCCGCTCGCTCGGCGTCGACCCGGACCGGCCGAGCGTGCTGTTCATCGGCCGGGTCACCCGCCAGAAGGGCCTGCCGTACCTGCTGCGCGCCGCCAGCCGGCTGCCCCCGCACGTCCAGCTGGTGCTGTGCGCGGGCGCCCCGGACACGCCCGACCTGCTCGCCGAGGTCCGGCAGCTGATCGACGACCTGCAGGCGACCCGGGGCGATGCCGCGACGGGCGGTGGCCCAGGTGGTGGCTCGGTGGGCGGGGTGGTCTGGATCGACCGGATGCTGCCCCGGGACGAGGTGATCGCGCTGCTCGGCGCTGCGACCGTGCTGGCCTGCCCGTCGGTCTACGAACCCCTCGGCATCGTCAACCTGGAGGCGATGGCCTGCGCGGTCCCGGTGGTGGCGACGGCCACCGGTGGCATCCCGGAGGTGGTGGTGGACGGCGTCACCGGCCGGCTGGTGCCGGTCGAGCAGAGCGACGACGGGACCGGGACCCCTACCGATCCCGACCGGTTCGTCGCGGACCTCGCCGACGCGCTGGCCGACGTCGTCGGCCACGACCACCGAGCGCGCGCCTGGGGAGCCGCCGGACGACAGCGGGCGCAAGAGGTGTTCTCCTGGTCGGCGGTCGCGGCCCGGACTGTCGAGGTCTACCGGTCGGTCGCTAGGTGAGGGGCTGACTAACCTGGTGGTGGCGGATCACCTGGGTCCACGGGTCGAGCGAGAGCGCGGATGGGTCGGCCGCAGCACGAGGTTTGATGGCGGGCTGGTGGTAGTGGCATCGCGGCGGGTCTGACAGGCTGGCCGGGATTCGCATACCTGATTCATCCTGATTCGCCATCCAGTCGCGCCATCTACAGCCGCCAGTCCGACTCCGACGGGGACGATGATGATCGAGGCCAAAGGCTTGACCAAGCGGTACGGCGGCACGCTCGCCGTCGACGACCTGAGCTTCACGGTGCGGCCCGGGGTGGTGACCGGATTCCTCGGACCCAACGGGGCCGGCAAGTCCACCACCATGCGGATGATCCTGGGTCTGGACCGCCCGACCCGCGGCGAGGCGTTGATCGGCGGGCAGCCCTACCAGAAGCTTGCCGGCCCGCTGCACCGGGTCGGCGCGCTGCTGGACGCGAAGGACGTGCACCCGGGCCGGACCGCCCGTGCCCACCTGACCGCGCTGGCGCAGAGCAACGGCATCCCGACCAGCCGGGTGCCGCAGGTGCTCGAGCTGACCGGGCTGTCCGCGGTCGCGAAGAAGCGGATCACCGGCTTCTCGCTGGGCATGTCCCAGCGGCTCGGCATCGCCGCCACCATGCTCGGCGATCCGGACGTGCTGATGTTCGATGAGCCGGTCAACGGCCTGGACCCCGAGGGCATCGTGTGGATCCGCACGTTCATGCGGGCGATGGCGGCCGAGGGACGTACCGTCCTGGTCTCCAGCCACCTGATGAGCGAGATGGCGCTGACCGCGGACCACCTGGTGGTGATCGGCCGGGGCCGGCTGCTCGCCGACGTCCCGACGCAGCAGTTCATCGCGGACAGCTCGGGCAACTGGGTGCGGGTCCGCTCTCCACATGCGGATCGGCTGGCTGCCCTGCTCACCGAGCGGGGGCTGGTGGTGCAGTCGGCGGCGGACGGATCGCTCAGCGTCCAGGACGTGACCTGCGCCCAGGTCGGCGACCTGGCCGCCGAGCACGGCCTGGCCATCCACGAACTGGTCCAGCAGCAGGCGTCCCTGGAGGAAGCCTTCATGGAGATGACCGGCGCCAGCGTCGAGTACCACGCCGCGCCCACGTCCGCCGGCCCGTCGTCGATGACCGGGTCGGTCGGCCCGTCAGCCGGTCAGCCAGCCGCCCAGACCGAGGGAGTGAGCCGATGAACCAGCCGACGAGCACCGCCCCGACCACCGGTCTCGGCCCTGGCCGGACCAGCGTGAGCGCCGTCCAGCCGAGCACCGCCCGGCTCGACCGGGTGATGCTCGCCGAGCTGACCAAGCTGCGGTCGTTGCGCTCGACGCTGTGGACCCTGGTGATCCTGTTCCTCGTCACGGTGGGTTTCGCGGTACTGATCGCCGCCGTGGTGACGAACGTCGATCCGGGTCCGGAGCAGGAGTCGGTGGCCCGCGGGGACAACCTCAGCCTGGTGTTCAGCGGGCTGGGTCTGAGCCAGCTGGCGGTGGCGGTGCTCGGCGTCTTGATGATCTCCTCGGAGTACACCACCGGCGGGATCCGGTCCACCCTGACCGCGGTTCCCCAACGCCTGCACCTGTTAGTCGCCAAGGCGGTCGTGCTGTTCGGGGTGACGTTCGGGGTCGGGTTGGTGACCGCGTTCACCGCCTTCTTCGTCGTTCAACCTATTCTGGCCACTGACAACCTGGATGTGGGGATCGGCGATCCACAGGTCTTGCGGTCCGTGGTGGGCGGGGCTCTCTACATCGCGGGCAGCGCCATGTACGGGTTCGCCTTCGGTGCGCTGATCCGCAAGTCCGCCGGTGCGATCACCACGGTGGTGGCGGTGTTGCTGGTGCTGCCCGGCCTGGTCGGTCTGATCCCCGGCTCTGTGGGGGAGACGATCCAGGAGTACTTCGTCAGCAACGCCGGGCAGCTCATCACCCAGCCGTCGGTCGACCCGCAGGCGTTGGGTCCGTGGGTCGGGTACGGCGTCTTCACTCTCGAATGGCTGGCGCTCCTGGCGGTCGCCGGGTACCTGATGCTCCGCCGGGACGCCTGAGCGACAGGTCACGACACGACATCACGACGACGCGGCATCCCCCAACGCGACATCAATCAGGGGACCGGAAGACCGAGACGGCGATCGCGTCGTTGACGACGGCGACCAGGCAACGCCGGGCGGCGTCGTCAAGGCGGCGCAAGACGTCCTCGCGACGGCCGGTCTGCCACCCGCTGAGCGTCGGGCTCTGCTGCTCGCGGGCCGTCGCCGCGACGCCGCGTATGCGCAACGCGAGGTCGGCGACTCGAATGGCCTGAGGATCCAAACCGGATGGGAGCTCCCGCAGATCAATGGCGGCCAACCGATCCCGTGCCACCTGCGCCGCGTCGGTCGACTCGCGTCCGCCCGCCAGCCTGGTTGACGAGTCGGCCGACCACCGGATCGGCGACCTGGCCGCCGATCCGGTTGGCGACCAGGTCGTCGACACCCGCGACGACATCGCCGATGGCCAGGCCCACGGTCGCGTCCCCGGCGCGGCGTCCAGATCCGCGAGGACGTCGGCGGACTGGCTGAGGACCGTTCGCAGCTGCCGCTCGGCTCCTCGGATGCCGTCGGATGGCGCTGGCGGCGCCGGCTGGCCGTCCAGCACGGACCAGCACACCTGGTGCCCCTGGTCGCCGGGTGGCCCGAACGTGGTGATCTGGGGCACCAGGACGACGGGGGGTCCTGCGACGGCGACCAGTGCCTCGCCCGCGGCGACCGCCGCATGGTTGACCGGTGCTGGTCCGGGCAGGCCGGTGGGGTCGCCGGGCACCGGGAGCACCAGCCGCAACGCCGACACCCCCGCCGCGCGCAGCGACGCCAGCAGGTCGATCAGGGTGCTGGGTGGTGCGCTGTCGCCGAGCGCGCTGCTCTGGCCGGCGTCCACCGTGTGGGCCTCGTCGCCGCGTTGGACAGCGTCCAGGCCGCGCTGCCGGCCCTCGGCTGGATCGCGGCCGACGTGGGGCGAGGAGGCCAGCAACGCCGGTGACCATGCGGCGAGCAGCAGGGAGCGGGGCAGCGCCGTCACGGCGTCAGGTTACGGTGCCCTAAGGTCGTGGGCCATGGGTGGCTGTCGGACGGTGCTAATGGGGGCACCGTGGCTGATCGATGTCCCGCAGCAGACCGCAGCCGTAGTGCTGGTCGGTTCTCGTCGTCGGTGCTGGTTGTCATGAGTGACGTGCTCAACCTTGTGGGGGTCAGCGTCGTCCGCGGTTCCACCGCACTGCTCGACGACGTGTCCTGGGAGGTCAGCGAAGGCGAGCGGTGGGTCGTCCTGGGACCCAACGGCGCCGGCAAGACCACCCTGCTGCAGGTGGCCGCGACCCAGATGCACCCCACCATCGGGGTGGCGAGCGTCCTCGGTCACGTGTTGGGCGCGGTGGACGTCTTCGAGCTGAGACCACGGATCGGCCTGGCCAGTGCGGCGTTGGCCGAGCACATCCCCGGGACAGAGCGAGTCGGCGACGTCGTCGTCACGGCATCCTGGGCGGTCACCGGCCGCTGGGTGGAGACATACGAGCCGATCGACCACGACCGGGCACGTGACCTGCTGGGTGCCCTCGGTGTCGACCACCTGATCGAGCGCACGTACGGGACGCTCAGCGAGGGGGAGCGCAAGCGGGTGCAGATCGCCCGTGCCCTGATGACCGACCCGGAGCTGATGCTGCTGGACGAGCCCGCGGCCGGGCTGGACCTAGCTGGGCGGGAGGATCTGGTGCGCCGGCTCGGGATCGTCGCCGAAGACGTCCTGGCGCCCGCGCTGGTGCTGGTCACCCACCACGTCGAGGAGATCCCGCCGCACTTCACCGACCTGCTGCTGTTGCGGTCCGGGCGGGTGGTGGCCGCCGGCCCGCTGCACACCACCTTGACCCAGGAGAACCTCGAGGCCACCTTCGGCCTGCCGCTGCTGCTCGAACGGCACGGCGACCGGTGGGGCGCCCGCGCCCGCTGAGCCCTGCTGGGGGTTTGCCAGCGCGGCTGCCGGCGACGTCTGCCGGCGCTCGGACCACTTCTCGGTCTCGGTAGGTGATCGAGGTGGCGTGGGTCGTGCGGGTGCGCGGGGTTGTCAGCGCGAGGCTGCAATGATCTGGGTCTGCACTCCGAGCACCAGGTCGACGTACCACTGGGCGCGGTTATAGCTGAACAGCGCGTCCCGGATGGTCGACGGCGATCCGGCTCCGCTTTCGCACAGGTAGTGGGCGGCCGAGTAGATCGCGTCTGCCGGAGACCACGCGTCGGTGTCGCCGTCGCGGTCGCCGTCCACGCCGTACTGGCCGAAGGTCGCGGGCATGAATTGCATCGGGCCGATCGCGCCGGCCGAGCTGGGCCCGACGTTGCGACCGTGACCGCTCTCCACCTGGCCCACCGCGGCGAGCAGCGTCCAGTCCATCCCGGGGCAGGTGGCAGCCGCGCTGCGGTACAGCGCGAAGTAGGCGGACGGCGGTAGCTGGGCCTGGACGCCGGCGTGAGCGGAGTCCCGGGTGGCGTCAACGCCGGCCCGGGCCTGGGTCAGCGCTCGCCGGGCGGCCTCGGCCTGAGCCAGCCGCCGTGCCTGCTCGGAGAGCGCGTCCAACCGGCGGGTGGCCTGTGCGATGAGCCGGTCGATCTGCGCCGACTCGCGGGCGATCCGGTCGGCGGTGACCACCGCCTCGGCGGCTCGCCGCTCGACGTCGGCGGACCGCCGCGCCGCCTGGGCGGCGGTGGCCGCCGCGAGCTGGGCCTCGGCGTCGGTCGCGGCGAGCAGCTGGCGGACGCCGAGCACCCGCACCGCGAGGTCGCCGACGTCCCGGGACGCCATCACGTGATCGACGAGCCCGAGTGGCCCGCCGGCGGCGTACAGGGCGCGGGCCGCCGACCCGGTGCGGTCCTGAGCCTGCTGGGCGGCCCGAACGGTGTCGCCCACCTCTTGGGTTGCCAGCACGCTGTCGGCGGTGGTGATCCCCACCCGGGACACCGCGTCGGTGTATCGCCGCTGCGCGGTGCGCAGCTTCGCCGCCAGCTCGGCGACCTCCAGCGCCGCGGACCGGGCCTCGCGGCGGGCGTCCGCGGCAGAGCCTTCGGGCTGCTCGCGACGGGTGTCGTCGGCGTGGGCGGCGAGTCCGGGGACGGCTACCAGGACCGACCCGAGCAGCAGTGTCAAGATCACCACCCGCCCCCACGCGCGGGTGGTCCGACTCGCGGTGGCGGTCTGAAGCCCCCACCGCCGCCCCGCGCGGGAATCACCGGACGTGCGGGCAGTCGGTGGCGTGCGGGCAGCGGGTGACACCCGAGCAGGCGAGGATTTCCGGGCAGACAACAGCGTCCGGGCAGGCAAGGGCATGTCGGGGTGGTCGGCCGGCTTCGACGGTGACTTGACCGGTGGCCGGCCTGGTCGACACGATCGGCGCACCCTGCCGGGCGGATTGTCCGGTCACCCCGGGACACCTCGAAGGACGTGCACGATGAGCAGGCTCAGCGATCCGACGGTGCTCGCCTGGTTGGGGCTGGCGCTCGTCCTGGCCGCGATCGAGGTGGCCACGCTCAGCTTCGTCTTCCTGATGCTCGCCGGGTCGGCGCTCGCTGGCGCCGGCGTCGCGGCGGCCGGGGCGCCGTTCCCCGCACAGGTGGTGGTGTCAGTGGTCGCCGGGATGCTGCTGCTCGGGGTGTTGCGTCCGCTGCTGGTCCGGCGGACCAGGCCCGGTTCCCCGTCGTTGACCGGCACGGCCGCGCTGGTCGGTCGCACGGCGTGGGTGCTGGAGACCGTCACCGAGGCAGATGGCAGGATCAAGCTCAGCGGCGAGGTCTGGTCGGCCCGTCTCGCGCGCGACGGACTGCCTGGCGACGGCGACCCGGGCGTCACGTCCGTGAGCCCCGGTCAGGTGGTTCAGGTGATCGCTATCGAGGGAGCCACCGCCGTCGTCACGGCCGGGCCGCGACAGCAGATCGGGTCACAACAGGAAGGCACACCATGAGCGGCGGGGCAACCCTGTTGATCGTCCTGGCCCTGCTGGTGCTGTTCGCGGTGGTGGTGATCGCCCGGACGATCCGGATCGTGCCGCAGGCGACGGCGATCATCGTGGAGCGGCTGGGCCGCTACTCGCGGACGCTGGAGGCGGGACTGCACCTGCTGGTGCCGTTCATCGACCGGCCCCGGGCCACCGTGGACATGCGCGAGCAGGTCGTGTCGTTCCCTCCGCAGCCGGTGATCACCTCGGACAACCTGGTGGTGTCCATCGACACCGTCATCTACTTCCAGGTGACCAACCCCAAGGGGGCGGTGTACGAGATCGCCAACTACATCCAGGGCATCGAGCAGCTCACCGTGACCACGCTGCGGAACGTCATCGGGTCGCTGGACTTGGAGCAGACGCTCACTAGCCGGGACCAGATCAACGGCCAGCTGCGCGGTGTGCTGGACGAGGCGACCGGCAAGTGGGGCATCCGGGTGAACCGGGTGGAGCTGAAGGCGATCGACCCGCCGGCCTCGGTGCAGGACTCGATGGAGAAGCAGATGCGCGCCGAGCGCGACCGTCGGGCCGCGATCCTGACCGCGGAGGGTGTCAAGCAGTCCGCGATCCTGACCGCGGAGGGTGAGAAGCAGTCCTCGATCCTGCGTGCCGAGGGCCAGGCGCAGGCGGCGATCCTGTCCGCGCAGGGTGAGGCTCGGGCGATCACCCGGGTGTTCGACGCCATCCACCGCGGGAACCCGGACCAGAAGCTGCTGGCGTACCAGTACCTGCAGATGCTGCCCCAGATCGCCCGCGGCGACGCGAACAAGCTGTGGATCGTGCCGAGCGAGCTGGGTGATGCGCTGAAGGGCCTCGGTGGGGTCCTGGGTGAGCTACGCCGCCACCCTGGCTCGGACGGCGAGCCGGGCACCGTACCGACGAGCACCCCCCCGATGGACCAGCCAGCGCCGGTCGCCGACGAGCCCGCGGAGGCATCCAGCCTCTTGGGCGACGCCACCTTGCAGGATCCGACCGAGGCGCTGGCCCAGGCCCGCAGGGAGGCGGCCGGAGCCAGCGCCGAGGCCGAAGGTGCGGCCACCCGGCGTCGCCTGCGGGCACCGCGCCCGAACGACCAGCCTGACCCCGGCGGGCCACCCCCGGGTCCGAGCTAAGGGGCCACGGTCTGGTCGGCCGGTCCGTCGTGGCGAGTGGGCTAGCCGGCGTCCACCTCACGGTCGAACGGTGGCCGGCGGACCAGGTGCAGCAGGACGCCGAGAACCGTGATGAGTGCGGCTCCGGCGAGCGCGCTGTCCTGGTGCCAGGTGTTCGGGACGACCGGCCAGGCCCACAATCCGTGATCCCACAGGTTCGACGTCGTGGGTACCTGACCCAGGACGTAGACCAGCGCCACGTAGGTGAGCGGCAGGCTCCAGGACCGGCGAACCCCGACCACCGACGCGGTCGCCACGCTCAGGCCGATCAGCCCGACGGCGGTCACCAGCACCGCCTCGGGCAACCCCGGCCGATCCGTCCAGAGCGCGGCTAGCACCAGCGGCACGACCGCCCCGGTGGTCACCGCGCCGAGGAAGGCGGCTCGCCACCGCCGGGTCAGCCGAGGTGTCGACGCCTCCAGCTCCTCGCTGGCGCTGCCGAGGCAGCGCACCGCCAGCGTGGCCGCGACGAAGCTGGCGAACAACGCGACCACTACCGGCGCCGGCCGGCCGATGGCGGGCAGCCAGTCCCAGACCTTGGGGGTGGACGCGAGGGAAACGGTGGCGGCGGTGACGAGCACCCCGGCGGCAACTCCGGGGATGCCGCGAGCACGTGCGAGCAGCAGACTGGGACGTGTTGGTCGGGCACCGCCCGGTCGTCCGGCCATCAGCTCGGGCCGCCGGGCGAGCCTGCGGTCCGGTTCACCGCGAGCTCCGCAGCAAGGTCGGCAATGCGGTGGTCTCGCACTGGTCGATAGCCGCGAAGTACCGGGCTAACCAGTCCCGGCGCGTTCCGTCGTCAGCCGATCGCAAGCCGTCCACCACCAGACGCAACCGCTGGTAGAAGGCGGCGGCCGCCGGATCACCGGACACGTCCGCCGCTTCCAGGGCGTCCGCGTCGAGCCGGTCCAGGGCGATCCCCTGGGCGACCAGCCCGGCGGCGTACCAGTCCGCCTCCGGGCCAGGTCGCAACGACAACACCTGGCGCTCCTCCGGTCGCCCGCAGGCGGCGTTCCCGGTGACCCAGCCAGCCGCGCTCTCCCGCAGCTCGGCGATCTGGCCGCTGGACAGCCGGCCGTCCAGCCCGATCCTCAGGTTGAGCTGAACAACCACTCGGGGTGTACCGTCCAGGGCCTCGAACGCCGCGATATTCCGGGGCTCCAAGGTGACTGACGTCGGTGCGCCGGGCACGCCGCGCAGGCGCTTGAACACCGGCGCCAGGGCGGTGATGACATCCGGCAGGGCTGGTTCGTTGACCCGATGCACGCACACCGCCGGCAGCTGCTCGTCGCACACCGGGCGGAGCGCCGCTGGGTCGCCGCGCCACGGATCACCGCCCTTGAAAAGCGAGACCCCACAGGCCAGCGCCAGCACCCCGGCCCCGGCGATCGCGGCCAGCACTGCTGGCGATCGGCCCCGGGTGTTCACCGGCGCGGCGACCGCGAGTAACGCGATCGCCAGTGCGCCGAACCACCCGATCTGAGCCCAGGAGGTGGCCGCGGGGATCATGTCGCCGACGAACGAGGCGGTCTCGGTAACTGGTGACAACCAGGCCGCACCTTCACCGAGGGCGTTGGTGAACATCGGGTTCGTTGGCAAGAACGCGAGGAACAGCGCGGCGACCGCGGCGATCGGGGCGGTGACCCGAGCTTTGATCAGCCGACCCAGGCTCAGACCCGCGGCTACTGCGAACGCCAGCGCGGTCGCCGCGACGACCAGCGCCAGGATCCAGGAACCGCCCAGCCACAGCCGCCCGGGGTCATCCGCACGCCACACCACGAACGCGAGGAACCCAACCCAGCTCACCACGACCGCCGCCGCCGCGGCGACCGCGGATGCCGACCAGGTCCGCACCAGCCGATGCCACCCGGGGCGCGGGGTGGAGCCGAACAGCTCCGAGACCCCGGACCGGCCGTCCCGCTGACCCTGCCAGACGCTCACTGCGAGCACGATGGCGAACGGCAGCACCAGCGCGGTGCGCAGCGCGTAGACCAGCACGCTCGGTCGGGCGTGCCACAGCCCCTCCTGGCCGCCGCGCATTCCCGCGACCAACAGCGCCACGGTCAGTGGCCCAACCAGTAGCGCCGGCCCGCGCCGGGTCTCCAGCCAGCGGGTCCGCCGACGCCGGCCGGGTGCGCCCCCAGTGCCCGGTGTCGGCCGGGCCGGGGCCACCGTCGAGGCGCTCATGCCGCACCGCCCAGCCCGCGCCCAGCGGCGCCGTACGTGCGCAGCACCGTCGTGTAGCCGCGCTCGATCGGGGTGTCGCCGGTGGCGCCCGGCGCCGCCTGGTCGACCAGGTTCTGTGCGGTGCCCTGCCAGAGCCGGCGGCCGGCGTCCACCACGGTCACCGAGGTGCTGGTGGCGGCCACGTCCTCGACCAGGTGGGTGCTGACCACCACGCACGCGGACGATCCGAGCTGCCGCAGCAGCTCCCGGAACCCGACCCGCTGCTCGGGGTCCAGCCCGACGGTGGGCTCATCCAGCAGCACCAGCTGCGGGTCGTTGACGATCGCCTGGGCGATGCCCGCCCGGCGCAGCATCCCACCGGACAGGCTGCGCATCCGGTCATCCGCCCGGTCGGACAGGCCGACCACGTCCAGCGCGTGGTCCACCGCGATCGGTACCCGCGACCGCGGCACCTCCTTCAACCAGGCCAGGTACTCCACGAACTCGCGGACCGTGAAGTGCGGGTAGTACCCGAAGCTCTGCGGCAGGTACCCCAGGGTGCGGCGCACCTCTCGCAGCTGGGCGGCGGCCAGCGGGTCCCGGCCGGCGATCCGGACCCGACCGGCGTCCGGGCGGGCGATGGTCGCCAACACCCGGAACAGCGTGGTCTTGCCGGCTCCGTTCGGGCCGAGCAGGCCGTTGACGCCGACGCCCAGCTGCAGGCTGAGCCCGTCCAGCGCGGTCCGCTTGCCGAACCGGACCACTAGCCCCTCGACGTCGACGGGCATATCGGTCATGACTGCACTCATCGTTCCTCCAAGGTGAGCGAATGCAACGGGGGTGAGCGAACTATCCGCGGATCAGCGGGCCGGTTCGGGGGAGTGGTACGGCACGTCGAAGCTGCTGCGGCGCAGGTAGGTCACGGCGATCGCCGCGGCGGCGCACGTCGCGAGCGCCGACGCGACCGCCGGGTCGAGCAGCAGCGTCAACCGGTCGGACCGCACTGATAGGACCACCGGGACCACCCACCCGACCGCGACCACCAGGGCGGCGCGGTGCGTGTCCAGCACCGAGCTGAGCGCCAGGACCGCTGAGGTCAGGGTCAGGCAGGCCAGGCAGCTGACCGCGGCGAAGGTCCACTGGCGACCGATCAGCGCCACCCCGAGGATCAGCGGTGCTGCGGCCAGCAGGCAGGTCACCGTGCGCCACAACAGGATCCGTAGACCACCGACCGCGGTGGTGGACAGCAGCTCGTGGGCCGGGTCGCCGGCCACGCCGTACGACAGGGCCACCCCGGCCACCGGCACCAGCGGCGCGATCAGCAGGACCAGCAGCGCAGTCGGCGTCTGATCACCGACGAGCAGGTGGAGCAGGGCGAAGACCGCCAGCATCCCAGGGACGGCCCCGAGGAACGCGCGTCGCGCCGACGGAGCGGCGAGCAGCAACCACCGCGCCCGCCTGGCTCGGGTGCCCGGTCGGGCACGCCCTGGTGCTCGCAGGCCGGGCTCGCCGATCGACCGCCAGGACCGCGCCACCACGGCCGCGGGTGCCGGCGACAGCCAGCTGACCAGACGCGCCCGACAGCTCTCGCACGACTCCAGGTGAGCCTCCACGGACCAGGCGTCCACCTCGTTGAGCTGTTCGCCGCCGTAGGCGCGCAGCAGGGTGTCCGAGGCGTGCCACCGAGGTGTGCTGGCACGGTCCTCGCGGCCGGGCTGGCTGCGCTGAGCCTTCCGGCCGCTCTTCCGATCAGGTCCGGTGGTCTGAGGGTCGGTCATGCCAGGGCCTCCCGCATCGTCCGTCGAGCACGCATGGCCCGGGTCTTCACCGTGCCCTCGGGGATGCCGAGGACCGCGGCCGCCTCCCGGGTGGACAACCCATCGAGCACGGTCGCCTGCAGTACCTCGCGCAGCTGCGGCGACAGGGAGTCGAACGCCGCCCGAAGCGGGGCGTCCAGCTGGTCGGCGAGCGCTTCGTCCTCCGCCGACGGTGCCCGTTCCCGGCCGAGCTGGTTGTCCGCGGCAGTCTCCGTGGTGGCCAGTGCCACCGTGTCCGCTGCGCTGCCCCGGCGGCGGAAGCCGTCGACCAGCTTGCGCGAGGCGATCGTCCACACCCACCCGGCGCTCTGCCCGTTCCCGCGATAGGCCGCTGCCGAGCGCCACACGGCCAGGAAGGTGTCCTGCAGAACCTCGGCCACCAGGTCGTCGTCTCGGCACCGACGGCGCAGCCGCAGCGTCAGCCACGGCGCTGCCCGGCGGTGGAGCTCCTCGAAGGCGGCTCGGTCGCCATCCGCGACCGCCCGCAGCAGGTCGTCGTCCGACGCCTCCGGCCACGGCCGGGCCGAGCGTCGGCGCGTGATCCGGATCGACATGGGTGCCCTCACATCCTGTAAGACGCAGGCCGGGGCACATCCGGTTCTCACCGGCACCGCGACGTCCCACGCGCGCTGCCCTGGACCTGCCTCAGCCGCCGGTGTCCCGCCCGCGCGGCCACCGCCCGCAGGGGCGGGCGTCGTCCTCTCCTGGCATGATCGCCGGTCCGGTCGAGCCGTAGGGTCGAGCGGTGTCCTGGAGTGAGTCGCTGCTGGTGCTGCTGGCCGGCGTGGCGGCCGGGACGGTCAACGCCGTGGTCGGCTCGGGCAGCCTGATCACCTTCCCGACACTGCTAGCCCTCGGCGTCTCCCCGGTCACCGCGAACGTGTCGAACAACATCGGGCTGGTGGCCGGCGGCATCAGCGGCACCTGGGGGTACCGCCGGGAGCTGGTCGGGCAGGGCCGCCGGGTCCGCCAGCTGCTGCCGTGGTCGCTCGGGGGTGGGGCGGGTGGAGCGCTGCTGCTGCTGTGGTTGCCGTCCGTGGTCTTCCAGGCCGTCGTCCCCGTACTGATCGGGGTAGGGGTGCTGCTGGTCGTCGCGCAGCCGTGGCTGGCAGGATCGCGGCCGACCGGGGACGGTGCGCCAGACCCCGGCAGTCGGCCTCGGCAGGCGGCGTTGCGTGCCGGGGTGCTGGGGACCGGCGTCTACGGCGGGTACTTTGGCGCGGCTCAGGGAATCCTGCTCATCGGGGTGCTAGGGGCGCTGGTGGCGGAATCGCCGCAGCGCCTCAACGGCATGAAGAATGTGCTGGCTGCCGCCGTCAACACGGTCGCGGCCGCGGTCTTCACCACGGTCGCCGCGGACCGGGTCGACTGGTCCGTCGCGGCGGCGATCGCCTGCGGGTCGCTGGTCGGTGGCCTGCTCGGGGCGCGGTTCGGCCGGCGGCTGCCGCCGCGGGCGCTGCGCGGGTTCATCGTGGTCGTCGGGATCGTGGCGATCATCCGGATTCTGGCCGGCTGAGGGGGGGACACGGTGCCGGTGACGGTGGACGACCCGGACGATCCGCGGGTGCGCGACTACACGCGACTGACCGACGTCGCGCTGCGACGGGTGCGGGAACCGGCCGAGGGCCTGTACCTGGCGGAGAGCGCGCCGGTGATCCGCCGGGCGCTGGCGGCAGGGCACCGGCCACGGTCGTACCTGATGGCGGCCCGGTGGCTGGTCGACCTGGCCGACCTGGTCGACGACGCGGCCCGGACCGGCGTCCCGGTGTACGTCGGTGAACCCGCTGTGCTGCAGCAGATCACCGGCTTCCACCTGCACCGGGGCGCGATCGCGGCGATGCACCGTCCGCCGCTGCTGCCCGTCGCCGAGGTGCTGAGCGGTGCGAACCGGGTCGCGGTGCTGGAGGACGTCGTCGACCACACCAACGTCGGGGCGATGATCCGGAGCGCGGCGGCTTTGGGGGTGGACGCCGTGCTGGTGACGCCGCGGTGTGCCGACCCCCTCTACCGGCGCGCGGTCCGGGTCTCCATGGGCACCGTGTTCCAGGTGCCGTGGACCCGGATCGATCCCTGGCCGGCGGGGGTGGAGGTGTTGCGCGGCAACGGGTTCCTGGTCGCCGCGCTCACCCTCGCGGCGGACGCGGTACCACTGGACGATCTGGTGTCGCAGCTGCCGCGGCGGCTGGCGCTGGTGCTGGGGACGGAGGGCGCCGGTGTCGATCCGCGGACCGCGGCGGCCGTCGACCTCCGAGTGCGGATCCCGATGGCCGGCGGCGTCGACTCCCTCAACGTGGCCGCCGCCAGCGCCGTCGCCTTCTGGGCCACCAGAGCTCAGGCCAGCCCGGCGTAGATACAGTCGCTGCTTCCCTGTCGTCCTTGACGATAGTCGGGTGTCACCCGAGCGGGAGGCTTCGTACTGCCAGTCGTCGGGGGCTCAGCGACACGATGGCTCCAGCACGCAGGTCCATGGTTACGAGCGGAAGGTTCGCACACAGCAGTGCTGCTTGGTCGGGCGGCGCGACACGGTTGATCCCACGGAGGTGGACAACCGACGGCATGAGGACGCCGCGAGTCGCGAGCATCTTCGGAAAGTCGCTGTCAGCCGTCACGACGACGTACTGCTCGCGGGCTGCGTGATCGAAGATGGCGTCGTCCGTTGCCGTCTGCATCCCCAGAGCGCAGACATGGACGGCCTCGTGCTCAACCTTCTGCAACGGTGCGACCAAGCTCGGTGAGAGGTTGGCGTCGATGAGGAGCCTCATGCGGGTTGGCTGATCGGGATCTCCCGCTCACTCGCCAGGGCAGCCGCGTACTCGAGGGCGGCGAGGACGTCCTCACGCTCCAAGTACGGATAGTCGGACAGAACCTGTTCGACGGTGCGACCACCGGCCAGCTGTCCGAGCACCATGCCGACTGTCACCCGCAGGTCTCGGATGCACGGCACCCCCCCCATCCGACGTGGGTCGCTGGTGATCCGCTCGAACGACATGAGCAGATCGTACGTCTCTACCGGGACCTTCGATATCACGAGGGACAGCAGGCCGTCGTCCGCTGGACCGACCGGGTAGCGCTGAAGGGTGCCCGGTGACGGGGTGTCTGCCTGGTCGTAGAATCGATGACCGCCCAGGACGCCCGTCGACCGAGATCAGCCCAGTAGGGGGAGAGGACTGCCCCGTCGTGAGGTTCCTGTCGTGAACCCGGCACAGAACACGGCAAGCACCCCGGATCCCTCCAGCACCGACCATTCTGCCGAGCAGGACCAGTCCGCTGAGCAGGATCTGAAGGCCGAGCAGGCGCACCTGGATGTCGTGCACGAGCGGCTCGCGGCGATCATCGCGGCGGCGTCCGCGCAACTTGATGCGATCCGCAGGGCGGGTGCCCGTGGCACTCCGCAGGCGCGGTCGGAACGAGACGCGTTCGCCAGCACCCTGGAGCGGCGGATCGGGCGGCTGCGGTCGGTGCACGATCGGCTGTGCTTCGGCCGGCTCGACCTGCGCGGGGGGCAGCGCCACCACATCGGCCGGATCGGCCTGTCTGACGAGCGACAGGACAAGCTTCTCGTCGACTGGCGAGCCCCGGCTGCCGCGCCGTTCTATCAGGCGACGCCGGCGCATCCGGGTCAGGTGGTGCGGCGCCGGCACCTGACGACGTCGGGTCGCCGGCTGCTGCACGTGGAGGACGAGGTGCTGGAGCTGGCCGCGATGGGGCCAGGCGAGCAAGCGACACTGCGCGGCGAAGGTGCGTTGATGGCCGCGGTCGCCGCGCCGCGCACCGGCCGGATGGGGGACATCGTGGCCACCATCCAGGCCGAGCAGGACCAGATCGTCCGCGACGAGCTGGCCGGGGTGCTGGTGGTGCAGGGCGGGCCGGGGACCGGGAAGACCGCGGTGGCGTTGCACCGCGCCGCATATCTGCTGTTCACGCATCGTCGCCGGTTGGAGCGCAGCGGGGTGCTGGTCGTCGGGCCTGGTTGGGAGTTCCTGCGGTATATCGAGCAGGTGCTGCCGTCGCTGGGGGAGTCCGGTGTGGTGATGGCGACCCCGGCCACGCTGCTACCCGGGGTGGTCGCGGCGCCTGACCCGCGGGACCCCGCGCCTGGTGCGGATGGATGCGGTGGCAGTCCCGCGCCCGGTGGGGACGAGCCCGGTGGGGACGGGCGCGGTCTCGGCGGCGTGTCGTTGACCCGGCTCAAGGGTGAGCTGCGGATGGTGCCGGTGCTGCAGCGAGCGGTGCGCGATCGGCAACGCCTCCCGGATGGCGACCTGGTGCTGGCGGTCGGATCGCACCGGATCACCTTGACCCGGCAGGCGGTGGCGGCCGCGCGGTCCCGGGCTCGGGCCACCGGGGCGCCGCACAATGCCGCCCGGGTGACCTTCGTCAAGGACGTGCTGCGGCACCTGGCCGGTCTGCTGGCGACCGAGTGGGGCCAGGAGCTCACCGCCGACCTGCGGGCCGAGCTGGACGCCGACCTGCGGGATGCGCGGGACGTCCGGGTGAACCTCAACCTGCTGTGGATGCCGTTGACGCCGCAGCGGCTGCTGGCCGACCTGTTCGCGGTGCCGGTGCGGCTGGCGTCCGCCGGCGCCGGCCTCACCGAGGCCGAACGCGCCGCGCTCCACCGAGACCGTGACCAGCGGTTCACGGTCTCGGACGTGCCGCTGCTGGATGAGCTGGCCGAGGTGATCGGTGACGACGGAGAGGCCGCCCGCCGAGAGCAGCACCGCCGAGAGCAGGAGCGGGCCGGGGAGCTGGAGTACGCCCGCGGGGTGCTGGCGACCACCGGGCTGCACACTCCCGGGGTGAGCGCGCAGCTGCTCGCGGAGCAGTTCACCGCTGCCGATGCCGCTGAGACGGTCGCGGACCGAGCCGCCGCGGACCGCTCGTGGGTGTACGGGCATCTGGTGGTGGACGAGGCGCAGGAGCTGTCCCCGATGGTCTGGCGGATGCTGGCCCGTCGCTGCCCGTCCCGCTCGTGGACGGTGGTGGGCGACGTGGCGCAGCGCGGGTCGGCGTCCGGCGCGCGAGCCTGGGCGAGCGCCCTGGACCCGGTGGCCGAAGGCCGGTGGCGCGAGCGCCGCCTGACCGTCAGCTATCGCACGCCGGAGCGCGTGCTCAGGGTCGCGGACGCGGTGGCTCGGGCGGGCGGGCTGCCGGTGACCCCGGTGCGGTCGGTGCGCGAGGGAGCCCACGACCCGGTGTCGATGCCGCGATCACCGGATGATCCCGAGGCGGTCCTGACGCTGGTGCGGCGGCTGGTGGCAGACGAGGCGCAGGGAACGGTCGGGGTGATTGCCCCGCAGGCCGAGGTGGACGCGATCGGCTCGGCGCTGAGGTCCGAGCCAGGGCTCCCGGCGGGTCGGGTCAGTGTCACCGATCCGGTGCGGGTCAAGGGGTTGGAGTTCGACGACGTCGTCGTGGTGGAGCCGGCGAGGATCGTGGCTGGGTCCGAGCGCGGCCTCGCCGATCTGTACGTCGCGCTGTCCCGGGCCACCCGGCGTCTGGTCGTGGTGCACGCCGAGCCGCTCCCGCCTGGCATGGACACGCTGCGGTCGATGTCCCTGACACCGGTAGGTGTTGATGTCCCTGACCGGTAGGTCTGGCCCGCCACAGCTCGAAGCCGGGACGCCATTGGCGCGGTATGAGAGCCGCGCGCCGGGCCGACGTCGGGGCCAAGACGTACCGTACGTCGGTGAGCGTCCCTATCTCGCCGTTGACCACCGTCCCGCCCGGGACGGCTCCCGCCCCGCCCGCCGGTCTGCCCGGCACCGTCGCGCAGTTGCGCAGGTCGGGGCACGCCTACCGCTCGGTGAAGGCTGAGCTGCGGGAGAACCTGCTCGCTGCGTTGGCCGCGGGCCGGCAGCGGTTCCCCGGGATCGTCGGCTTCGACACCACGGTGCTGCCCGAGCTGGAGCGTGCCCTGCTGGCGGGGCACGACGTGGTCCTGCTGGGGGAGCGCGGCCAGGGCAAGACCCGGCTGATCCGCTCGCTGGTAGCGCTGTTGGACGAGTGGACACCGGTCATCGAGGGCTCCGAGCTGGGCGAGCACCCGTACGTCCCGATCACCCCGGCGTCCCAGCGCCGAGCCGTCGAGCTGGGTGAGGAGCTGCCGGTGGCCTGGCGGCACCGCAGCGAGCGGTACGGCGAGAAGCTGGCCACCCCGGACACCAGCGTCGGCGACCTGATCGGCGACGTCGACCCGGTACGGGTGGCGCAGGGCCGCACCCTTGGCGACCCGGAGACCATTCACTTCGGCCTGGTGCCGCGTACCCACCGGGGGATCTTCGCGGTCAACGAGCTGCCGGACCTCGCCGAGCGGATCCAGGTGTCGCTGCTGAACGTGCTGGAGGAGCGGGACATCCAGGTCCGCGGGTACCAGCTGCGGCTGCCGCTGGACCTGCTGCTGGTGGCCAGCGCCAACCCGGAGGACTACACCAACCGGGGCCGGATCATCACCCCGCTCAAGGACAGGTTCGGCGCCGAGGTCCGCACCCACTACCCGCTGGAGCTGGACGACGAGGTGGCCCTGGTCCGGCAGGAGGCCGAGCTGGTCGCCGAGGTACCGGACCACGTGCTGGAGCTGGTCGCCCGGTTCACCCGCGGGGTGCGCGAGTCGCCCGCGGTGGATGCTAGATCAGGGGTGTCCGCGCGGTTTGCGGTCGCGGCCGCCGAGACGGTCGCGGCCAGTGCGCTGCGCCGGGCCGCCCTGCGCGGCGAGGGCCACGCGGTGGCCCGGGTGGGCGACACCGAGTCGGTGGTCGGCACCCTGCGCGGCAAGGTGGAGTTCGAGAGCGGCGAGGAGGGCCGCGAGATCGAGGTGCTGGCGCACCTGCTGCGGGTGGCCACCGCGCAGACCTTCCGGGACCGGGTCGGCGGCGTCGACCTGGCCGGCTTCGTCGAGCTGGTCGCGGACGACGGGGTGGTGGAGACCGGTGAGCTGGTCACGTCCGCCGAGGTGATGCAGCAGGTCGGGACGGTCGCCGGGCTCGGCAAGGTGCTGGACCACCTGGGGCTCGGCGACTCTCCGGGCGTGCCGCAGGCCGCGGCCGCCGTCGAGCTGGTGCTGGAAGGCTTGCACCTGACCCGGCGGCTGGCCAAGCAGGTCACCGACGACGGCCGCACCGTGTACGGGGGCTGACCGTGGCGTCCGGGGAGGGTCGCAGCCCCGGGTCGGGCGGGCGCCGCAGCCGGTACGCCAGCTGGCAGGGCGGCCAGGACCCGCTCGCCGCGCCGTACGACGTTCGCGCCGCGGTTGACGAGCTCGGCGAGGAGCTGCTGGCCGGCACCGGTCTGCGCGAGGCGCTGGCGAGCGTGTTGCGCCGCAGCCCGCGCGGCGAGCGCGGCGGCGGGCTGGACGACCTGTTCGACCGGGCCCGCCGGACGCGCCGGGACGCGCTGCGCCGCGGCCGGTTGGACGGCGCGCTCACCCGGGCACAGGCGCTGCTGGACCAGGCCCTGGCCGCCGAGCGGGACGCCCTCGCCGTCCGGGACGATGACGACGCGCGGTTCGCCGAGGCCCGGCTGGACGCGTTGCCGCGGTCCACCGCGCGGGCCGTCCAGGAGCTGGCGGCCTACCCGTGGGCCAGCGACGAGGCCCGGGCGGTGTACCAGCGGATCCTCGCCGAGCTGCGCGACGACGTGCTCGGCCAGCGCTTCGCCGGCCTCCGGGACGCCCTGCGCGGTTCGCCGGGCGGGTCCGCCGGCTCGGGAAGATCCGGCGATCCGGCTGTTGGGGCCGATTCCCTGCAGCGGGTCGCAGAGATGGTGGACGACCTCAACGACCTGCTCGCCAAACACGCCAGCGGCCAGGACACCACCGACGCGTTCGCCGCGTTCATGGACCGGCACGTCGAGTTCTTCCCCGAGCGCCCGCAGGACGTCGACGATCTGGTGGATCTGTTGGCCCGCCGGGCCGCGGCGGGGGAGCAACTGATGCGTTCGCTGAGCCCCGCGCAGCGCGAGGAGCTGGGACAGCTGATGGCCCAGGCGCTCGGCGGCCTGGCGGACCGGATGGCCCAGCTCTCGGAGAACCTGCGCGAGCTGCGTCCCGACCTGCCCTGGGGGCGCGGCGAGCAGGGCTCCACCGCTGGGCCCGGCGCCGAGCCACTCGGCTACGGCGAGGCCACCGGCGTCCTGGAGGAGGTCGCAGAACTGGACGCGCTGCTGGAGCAGCTCGGCCAGCGGCACCCCGGCGCCACCCTCGACGACGTGGACGTCGAGGCGGTGCAGCGGCAGCTGGGTCGCCAGGCCGCGGACGACGTCCGCAGGTTGCGTGAGCTGGAGCGCGAGCTGCGTCTCCAGGGCTGGCTGTCCGGCTCTGCGAACGACACGATGCTGACGCCGAAAGCGTTGCGGCGTCTGGGTTCCACCGCCCTGCGGACGGTGTTCGCTGCGCTCCAGACCGGCCGCCCCGGTCAGCACGACCTGCGATCGGCCGGGTCTGCGGGCGAGCTGACCGGAGCCTCCCGAGCCTGGGAGTTCGGTGACGAGCAGCCCCTGGACGTCGTACGGACCCTGGCCAACGCGGTCCGCCGCGCCGCTCCGGCTCCGGGGACGGGCCATGATCGGCGACGCCCGATCCCGTTGCAGGTGCAGGACTTCGAGGTGCTCCAGACCGAGCGGCGGGCCACCGCCGCGGTCGCGCTGTGCGTGGACCTGTCGTTCTCCATGGTGGCCGAGGGCCGGTGGGGTCCGATGAAGCAGACCGCGCTCGCATTGCACCACCTGGTGGCCACCCGATTCCCGCAGGATGCGCTGCAGATCATCGGCTTCGGCCGATACGCGCTGCGGCTGAGCGCTGCCGAGCTGGCCGGTGCCGAACCGGATTTCGTGCAGGGCACCAACCTGCAGCACGCTCTGCAGCTGGCCCGTCACCACCTGCGCCGGCACTCCGGCAGCGACCCGGTGGTGCTGGTGGTCACCGATGGCGAGCCGACCGCGCACCTGGCCCGAGGCGGCGAGCTGGGTGGCGCACCGGGCGGTGAGCCGGTGTTCGCCTGGCCGCCGCGACCGGAGACCGTCCGCGCCACCGTGGCCGAGGTGGACCTGCTGACCCGTTATGGCGCCAGCCTCAACGTGTTCATGCTCGGCGAGGATCCCGGCCTGCGCCGATTCGTCGACGGGGTGGCCCGGCGCAACGGCGGCCGGGTCTTCACCCCGGCCGCGGCCGACCTGGGGCGGTATGTGGTGGCGGACTACTTGCGGGCGCGGCAGGGCCGCCGGGCCCGCCGCGGCGCTTGACGGATCGAGTCACCTGGCCTGTCGAGGTCACCTGAGCTGCCGAGTCGCGTCGTCTGCTGAGTCACGTGGTCGGCTGACGTGCCGGCAGGTGCGCTGCCAGACCGGTGAGCACCTCGGTGCAGCCGGCGTCCAGTCGCACGGCCACCAGGTCGTCGCCGCGGGTCGGACCCCGGTTGGCCAGCACCACCGGGGTGCCGTCCCGGTGCGCCCGGCGGACGAACCGCAACCCGGACTGGACGGTCAACGAGGTGCCCGCCACCAGCAGTGCCCCGGCGTCGGCGACCATCGCGTAGCATCGCTGCACCCGCTCGCGCGGCACGTTCTCGCCGAAGAACACCACGTCCGGCTTGAGCAGGCCGCGGCACGCCAGGCAGCCGGCGAGCCGGAACGACGCGATCAACTCGGGGTCGGTGAGCTCGACGTCGCCGTCCGGCTTCGCCGCACCGCTCGTAGCGCCGGCAGGGGTGCCGGCCGGGCCCGCGGGGCCGGCTGACCGGACCGTCTCGGCGAGCACCCGCTCGGCGAAACCCGGGTTGAGCTGGATCAGCCGCTCGTGCAACGCCGCCCGGCTGGTCACCTGCCCGCACCGCAGGCAGACCACGTCGGCGATCCGCCCGTGCAGGTCGACGACATCGCGGCTGCCGGCCGACTGGTGCAGCCCGTCCACGTTCTGGGTGATCAGTCCGCGCAGGACGCCGGCGCCTTCCAGCGCCGCCAGCGCCCGGTGCCCGCCGTTCGGCGCGGCGTCCCGCATCAGCCGCCACCCCAGGTGGCTGCGCGCCCAGTACCGCCGCTGCGCGTCCGGGCCGCTGACGAACTCCTGGTAGGTCATCGGACGCCGGGCCGGCGCGCTCGGGCCGCGGTAGTCCGGGATCCCGGAGTCAGTGGACAGCCCGGCTCCGGTGAGCGCCACCACCCGGCCGACCGCCAGCACCTCTGCGGCCTCGTCCAGCGCCCTGTGCCACCCGTCGACCACCGGATGACCGTCGACCACGTGCGCCACCTTCCCAGCGTAGGCACCGGCGGCCGACCGCACGCCTCGGATGACGTCGTTCGCCGGCCGCCCGGCACATCGCTCAGGCGGCGCTCAGGCCCATGGTGCTCAGGTCGCGGTGCGGTGCCCGGCCAGCGGGGGCGCGTCGATGGCGCAGTGGTGGCATGGGCCGGGCTGTGGCTGCTCGGTATTCGGTGCTGGCGGCGGGCTCGAGGCGCGTCCGCCGACCAGCAACGCGGACAACACGCCGCCGAGGCCGAGCAGCACCGCGCAGCCGACCATCGCCCGACCGAAGCCGGCGTCGTATGCCGCCGGGTTGTCCAGGGAGCCGCTGCCCAGGCCGGTGGCCAACGGCAGCACCGCGATGGCGATCAACCCAGCGGCGCGGGCCACCGCGTTGTTGATGCCGGACGCGATCCCCGCGTGTCGGTCCGGGGCCGAGCCGAGCACTGCCGAGGTCAGCGGCGCCACGGTCAGCGTCAGGCCCAGGCCGAACACCGCGACCGCGGGCAGCACGTCGCCGAGGTAGCTGGCGTCCGCGCCGACCCGAGCGAGCAGGAGCAGCCCGAGCCCGCTGGTGATCGGTCCGACGGTCATGAACGGTCGCGGCCCGAACCGCTCGCTCCACCGGCCCACCCGCGCCGAGCCGAGCAGCATGAGCGCGGTCACCGGGAGCAACGCGGCGCCGGCCGCCGTCGGGCTGAACCCGCTAACCAGCTGTAGCTGGAGGGCCAGCACGAAGAACACCCCAGACAGCGCCGCGTAGACGACGCAGGTCACGACGTTCGAGGCGGTGAACCGCGCGGAACGGAAGATGTCTGGGGGAACCAGCGGGTGCGGGCTGCGGCGCTCGATCGTCGCAAACCCGGCCAGGCCGAGGCCGGCGACCACCAGGCAGCCCACGGCGAGCGCGTCCAGCCCGCCCGCGCCCCAGGAGATCAGCCCCCAGGTCAACGCGGCCAGCCACAGGACACCGGTGCCGGCACCGACCATGTCCACATGTGGATCGGCTTGCTCGTCCCGGGACTCCGGCACGTGCCGCAGTGCGACCACGATGACCACGACGGCCACCGGCAGGTTGATCAGGAAGATCCACCGCCAGGACGCCTGCTCGATCAGCCAGCCACCGAGGAACGGTCCGACCGCTCCGGCCACGCCGCTCAGCCCGGACCACGCGCCGATCGCCGCGGACCGGTCTCGGGGGTCGAAGGACGCCGAGATGATCGCCAGCGACCCTGGCGTCAGCAGCGCGGACGCCACACCCTGCAGCACGCGCCCGGCGATCAGCAGCTCCACCGACGGCGCCACCGCGCACAGCAGGGAGGAGACGGCGAAGCCTCCAGCTCCCCACAAGAAGACGCGGCGGCGTCCCAGTCGATCACCCAGCGCCCCACCCAGCAGGATCAGCGCCGCCAGGGTGAGCAGGTAGCCGTTGATCGTCCACTGCAACCCGACCAGGTCGGCGTCCAGGTCCCGACCGATCGCCGGCAGCGCCAGATTCACCACGGTCGCGTCGAGTGAGGCGATGCTGCTGCCCAGCACGGTCGCGACCAGCACCCAACGCCCACGCGCCTGCGATGTCCGCACCGGTACCAGCGCGCTCGGGCCGATCATCGGCAGGTCTCCCGTCATCGATCATCCATGGCCACCGCAGCACAGGCCCGGGAGCGCAGGGCATAGACCCAGAAGGGCGGTCCCAGACGGGAACCGGCTAGACCTCGACGACCGGCTAGACCTCGACGACCGGCTAGACCTCGACGACCGGCTAGACCTCGACGACCGGCTAGACCTCGACTTTGAGGCCCATCGAGCGGGCAGAACCGGCGACGACCTTGACAGCCTCGTCGAGGTCGTCGGTGTTGAGGTCTGGGAGCTTCTGTCGCGCGACGTCCTGGACCACTGACGCCGGCACCGTCCCGACCGTCGAGATGCCCGGGGTGCTGCTGCCCTTCTGGATGCTGAGAGCACGCTTGATCAGCGACGAGGTGGTGGGGGTGCGCGCTGCCACTGAAGTGGACCGGTCGTCGAAGATCGTGATGTCGGCTGCTACGTCCAGCCCGCGGTACTGCTCGGTCGCCTCGTTGAACTCCTTCATCACCTGCACGATGTTGATCCCGTGAGCGCCGAGCACCTGCCCGACCTTGGCGACGTTCGCGGCGCCGGCCGGCTGCTGGATCCGGACGACGGCAGTGACTTTCCGGGACTTCTTGGGGGGCATCTGGGCGTACCTGCGCTCTCTGGCTGTACCGGCCTCTCATCGCGTTCGAGAAGCCAACGGGACTCACGACAGTGACTCGACATGTGACGCGAACATCGTGTCCGGAGGGGGACTTGAACCCCCACGCCCGTTGAAGGGCACTAGCACCTCAAGCTAGCGCGTCTGCCATTCCGCCACCCGGACGAGTGGACCGCCGCACCACAGTGCCGAACGCCGTAGCTCTGATCACGATCGGGAGGGAGGGTGACCACCCAACGGTCGTAAACCACACGACGGTCGACCACTGGGGCCTTCGCGGTTCGGTTCCAGGTTAACACGTAGCGATCGGCTGCCTGCTGTGGCTGAACGTGACCGCAGGTGCCCGGCCCTGGCCGGCGTACCGTGGCCAAGAGGTCGACCACCGATCACGTGAGGAGAGTCGATGAGCCAGCCGCCCAGTCCGTCCGCGGTCGGATCGACTGGTCCGTCGACCGGGTCGAGCACGGCGCAGGACGAGGTGGTCGAGGTGTGCCGCGAGCTGCTGCAGCTCGACACCAGCAACTATGGCGACGGCTCGGGGCCTGGTGAACGGGCCGCCGCCGAGCACGTGATGGGGTTGCTGACCGACGTTGGTCTGGACCCGGTGCTGGTCGAGAGCGATCCGCGGCGGAGCACGGTGGTGGTCCGGGTCGAGGGCGACCCAACCGGCACCGCTGAGCGCGGCGCCCTGCTGCTGCACGGTCACCTGGACGTGGTCCCCGCCGAGGCCGTGGACTGGCAGCTGCCGCCGTTCGCCGGCCAGGAGCGCGATGGGTGCCTGTGGGGGCGCGGCGCCGTCGACATGAAGGACATGGACGCGATGATGCTCGCGGTGCTGCGGGACCTGGCCCGCTCCGGCCGGCGCCCGCCCCGGGACCTGGTGTTCGCCTTCTTCGCCGACGAGGAGGCCGGCGGCGGACGGGGCAGCCACTGGATCGTCGAGCACCGGCGAGACCTGCTGGACGGCGTCACCGAGGCGATCAGCGAGGTCGGCGGCTACTCGGTGACCCTGCCCGGACGCGACGGCGACCCGGTCCGGGCGTACCTGTTGCAGACCGCCGAGAAGGGGATCATCTGGCTGCGGCTGGTCGCGCACGGCCGAGCCGGCCACGGGTCGATGATCAACGCGGACAACGCAGTTGCCCGGCTCGCCACCGCGGTGTCCCGGATCGGTCACCACCCCTGGCCGATCGAGATCACCCCGACGGTGCGCGAGTTCCTGGACCACGTCACGCAGATCACCGGGGTGGTGTTCGACCACACCAAGCCCCAGGAGCTGCTCGACCGGCTCGGGTCGATCGCGCGGTTCGTCGGCGCCACGTTCCAGGACACCGCGAACCCGACGATGCTGCGGGCCGGGTACAAGCACAACGTCGTCCCGCAGACCGCGGAGGCGTTCGTGGACTGCCGGTTCCTTCCTGGCCACGAGGACGCCCTGCTGACCACCATCCGGGAGCTGGCCGGGTCGGACATCGACGTCCAGGTGCAGCATCGGGACGTCGCCGTGCAGACCGCGTTCGACGGCCGTCTGGTGAACCGGATGGTCGCCGCCCTGCAGGCCGAGGACCCGGGTGCTCCGGTGCTGCCGTACTGCCTGTCCGGCGGCACCGACAACAAGGCGCTGAGCCGGATCGGGATCCGCGGCTTCGGGTTCGCACCGTTGCGGCTGCCGCCCGATCTGGACTTTCCGGCGATGTTCCACGGTGTCGACGAACGCGTCCCGGTGGATGCGCTGCGGTTCGGCACCCGGGTGCTCGACCGACTGCTGCGCACCTGCTGACGGCCCCACCGATCGGGCACGATCGAGGGCTCAGGCGATGCGCCCGGGCGGTCCCGCTCGGGCGGTGCGGTCAGGCGGTGCGGCGGACCCGGATGATCCGACGGCGGAGCCGGACGGTCCGGGAGCCGCCCCGCATCAGCCGCACCCGGTCCAGCTCCCATCGGCCGTACTCGGCGTGCTCGGCGAGCAGCAGTCGAGCCTGAGCGCGGGACACCGCCGGTGGCAGTCGCAGCACCCAGTACTCGAACTCCAGGCCGGTCGTGGTGTCCATCGACACCCATGATGCCCGCTGACCATGTCGGCCGTCCTGAGCAGTCCTGATCCGGCCACGAGACCTGGTCGGGCGAACTGGCCTCGAGACCCAGCCAGCAGATCGAGGCATCACGCTCGCAGATCGTCGTCCTTCCTCGCTGGCCGGTGCGTTCGCGGACCAGATACCGTTCAGCACATGACGTCGAGCGATCCACGGGCCGCGCTCACCACCTTGGTCGCCGCGTTCGAGCGCCATCTGGAGGCGGCTGCCGCCCGCAGGGGCGAGAACGATCCGGTCGTGCTGAGTGCCTACCGCGACCTGTCCGAAGCCTTCGAGGATTACGACGACGCCCTGCTCGAGGCATTCGACGAGGTCACCCCCTTCGAGATCTTCCGTGACGACGACACCGACGACGACACCGATGAGGACGGTGCGGCGGCTTCTGCCGCCGACGCCGAATCCGCCGACGCCGATGGTGCTGACGCTGACGACGATGAGACCGACGACGATGACGCTGACGACGATGAGACCGACGCTGGCACCGTCGACGATGACGACGAGCCCGACGACCGGCGAAGCACCGGGAGCTACACCGGTCTTGACGACGAGGACTACGACGAGTTCGACCCAGCCCGCGACTGAGCGGACACCTCGTCCAACGCGTCCTGGATCTGCTCAGGCAGCTGAAGCTGCTCGCTGCCCAGCACTCCGCGCAGCTGAGCCGCCGTCCGGGCACCCACCACCGGTGCTGTCACCCCCGGTCGGTCACGTACCCAGGCGAGCGCGATGTGCGCTGCCGGGCTGCCCAGACCGTCCGCCGCGGTGACCACCGCCTCCACCACCGCGCGGGACGCGTCGTCGAGGTACTGCCCGACGAAGGCTCCCAAGTGCGGGGACGCCGCCCGGGAGTCAGCCGGCATCCCGTTGCGGTACTTGCCCGTCAGCACCCCGCGGCCGAGCGGGGACCAGGCCAGCACCCCCAGGCCGAGCGCTGTGGCGGCGGGCAGCACCTCGGTCTCCGCTCGTCGGCAGACCAGCGAGTACTCCACCTGATGCGCGACCAGGACACCGCTGCCGGACCCCGACGCGCGCTGCAGCGTCGCAGCGTGTGCGCTCTGCCACCCGTGGTAGTTCGAGATGCCGACATAGCGCGCGCGCCCGCTGCGGGCCGCCGCGTCCAGCGCGGACAGCGTCTCCTCCACCGGGACGGCGTCGCTCCAGGCGTGCGCCAGCCACAGGTCCACGTACTCGGTGCCGAGCCGGTCGAGCGAGGCGTCCAGGGCGGCGAGCAGCGCCCGGCGGGAGGTGTCGACGACCTGGCGCTCGCCCCGCCGGCTGATCCCGGCCTTGGTGCACAGGACGATGTCGTCCCGTCGCGCGACATCGCGCAGCAGACGGCCGACAAGGGCCTCCGCGGCGCCGTCCCCGTAGCCGGCCGCAGTGTCCAGGAAGGTGCCGCCCGCGTCCAGGAACGCGGTCAGCTGGTCCGCGGACTCCTGCTCGTCGGTGTCGTGGCCCCAGGTCATCGTGCCAAGCGCGAGCCGTGACACCCGCAGGCCGGACGTGCCGAGATACCGCTGCTGCATGGCCGCCACCGTAACCCGACCAGAAAGACAGGCGAGAACCAGCGAGGACCTCACCCCGAAGCTGCAATGGCGCCGACGTCGAGGCCGCCACGGGCCGGGCGTCGGCCAACACGCTCGCAGCGGCCGTTACAGTCGCGGTCCATGAGCCAGTCGCAGCACCCGGCAACGGGTTCGTTCGGTGGCCGGCCGCCGGTGCCGGGCACGCTGCGACTGGGGCTCAACCTCGGCTACTGGGGAGCCGGCGGCCGGGGGAGCAGCGAGACCGCGGACAACCTCGTGCTGGCGCGGGAGGCGGACCGTCTCGGGTACGCGGTGGTCTGGGCGGCCGAGGCGTACGGGTCGGACGCGGTCAGCGTGCTCGCCTGGGTCGCCGCGCACACCCAGCGGATCGACGTCGGCAGTGCGGTGCTGCAGATCCCGGCCCGCACCCCGGCGATGACCGCGATGACCGCGGCGACGCTGGACACGTTGAGCGGCGGACGGTTCCGGCTCGGGCTCGGGGTCTCCGGTCCGCAGGTGTCCGAGGGCTGGCACGGCGTCCGGTTCGACCGGCCGCTGGGCCGCACCCGCGAGTACGTGGACGTCGTGCGCCTGGCCTTGCGCCGCGAGCCGGTCCGTTATGACGGGGAGCACCTCACGCTGCCGCTGCCGGATGGCCCCGGGAAGGCGATCCGGCTGACTGTGCACCCGGCCCGCGAGCAGATCCCGGTGTACCTGGCCGCGGTGGGGCCGCGGAACCTGGAGCAGACCGGACGGATCGCGGACGGCTGGTTGGGCATCTTCTTCAGTCCGGAGCACGCGGGCGTGTCGCTGACCCCCGTGCGGGCCGGACGCTACGCCGCCGTTCAGGAGGCGGCGAGTGTTCAGGAGCCTGGGGGTGGCCAGGAGCCCGCGAACAGCCAGGAGCCCGCGAACAGCCAAGAGCCCGCGAACAGCCAAGAGCCCGCGGGGGAGCGGATCGACCCGATGGCGGGATTCGACGTCGTCGCGAACGTTCCGGTCGTGCTGGCTGACGACGTCCAGGCGGCGGCCGACCAGCTGCGGCCGTACACCGCGCTGTACCTGGGCGGGATGGGTAGTCGGGAGCGCAACTTCTACAACCAGCTCGCGATCCGGATGGGCTACGACGACGCCGCGCGCCAGGTGCAGGACGCGTATCTGGCCGGTCAGCACCGGGACGCGGCAGCCGCCGTCCCGCATGCCTTCATCGACGCCACCAGCATCATCGGGCCGGTGGCCCGCGCGCGCGACCGGCTGGCCGCCTACGCCGACGCCGGTGTCACCACCCTGTCGATCTCGTTGCCGGCCTTCCCGCACGGACCAACCCTGGAGGAACGGGTGAACACCCTGCGCACCATGGCGGAGCTGCTCGACCAGTCCGGCCGGGGAACCTGACGGTGAGCGATCTGAGCTACCCGGACGCGGTGCTGCTCGGCGTCGTCGAGGGCCTCACCGAGTTCCTGCCGGTGTCCAGCACCGGGCACCTGACGATCACCGAGGGTCTGCTCGGCCTGGACGTCGACTCGGCCGCGATCACCGGTTTCACCGCGACCATCCAGGTCGGTGCGATCTTCGCCACCCTGCTCTACTTCGGACGGGACATCACCCGGCTGGCCAGGGCGTGGGTGCGCGGCCTGCGCTCACACCGGGCACGACGCGACCCGGACTACCGGCTCGCCTGGTACGTCATCTTCGGTTCGATGCCATTGGGCATCGTGGGGTTCCTACTCCGGAACGTCATCACTGGACCGTTGCGCAGCCTCTGGGTGGTGGCCGGGGCGCTGATCGCGTGGAGCGGGGTGATGTGGCTGGGGGAGCGACTGGGCCGCCAGGAACGGGACGAGGACCAGCTGTCCGCGAGCGACGTCCTGATCATCGGCCTGGTGCAGTGCTGCTCGCTGGTGCCAGGGGTGTCACGCTCCGGTGCGACCATCTCCGCCGGTCTGCTGCGCGGCCTGGACCGGGTGACCGCGACCCGGTTGTCGTTCTTCCTGGCGATCCCCGCGCTCACCGCCGCCGGGCTGTTCGAGCTGCGCAGCGTGGACACCGACGTCGTCGGCATCGGCCCATTGCTCATGGGCACCGCGGTGTCGTTCCTGGTCGCGCTGGCATCCATCGCCTGGCTGCTGCGATTCGTGGCGCGCCATCCGATCACCGTGTTCATCTGGTACCGGGTGGCCCTCGGGATCGCGGTCGCGATCCTGCTGTCTACCGGCATCCTCAATGCCACGTGAGCGTCGTGATCCAACCGCTGCGGTGATCCATCCGCTGAGGTGATCTGCCCCCTGGCCGAGTGGCGTGGGAGCGGATCGGCCACGTTCAAGCGGGCCGGCTAGAGCCAGCCGGCTCGCTTGAACGCCCGGTACAGGCCGGCGCAGGCGGACAGCATCAGCAGCAGGGCCAGCGGATACCCCAGCCGCCAGCGCAACTCCGGCATGTGCTCGAAGTTCATCCCGTAGATCCCGGCGATCATCGTCGGGACGGCGGCGATCGCCACCCACGCGGAGATCCGCCGCATGTCGTCGTTCTGCTGCACCGAGACCCGGGTCAGGTGCGCCGAGAGGATGTCCGACAGCAGCCGGTCGTAGGTCTCGATGTGGTCGGTGACCTGCATGAGGTGGTCGTACACGTCGCGGAAGAACACCCGGGACTGCGTGGGCACGAACGGGACGTCCCCGTGGGCCAGCCGCCGAGCATCGTCCACCAGCGGCACCACGGCACGGCGCATCTCCAGCACCTCCCGCTTGAGCAGGTAGATCTGCCGGGCGTCTCGCGCCTCCCGCCGCCGACCGCTGATCCCCACCTCGGACGAGCGGCCCGCCGCAGCCAGCTCAGGTAGGGTTCCGGGCTCCGGCTTACGGTGGGCTGCGTTGCCCTGACCTGCCTGGTCCGGCGAGGCGTCCTCGGTCTGCGCGGTGGCTGCCACGGTGCCGGCGAACACGCTCTCCTCCACCCGTTCCAGCTCGCTGCCCAGCGCGGCGTCGATCTCGGTGTAGGCGTCCACCACGGCGTCCATCACCGCGTAGAGAACCCCGGCCGGGCCGTGGGCCAGGTGCGTCATCTCGGCCGCGGGGTGCGGTTCGGAGTGCGCCTGCGGGGACGCCACCCGGCCGCGGATGTCGTCCAGGTCGCCGGCCTCGCCGCGTTGCACGGTCAGCGCGAACCGCTCGCCGATGAACACCATCAGCTCGCCGGTCTCCACCTGGGACGTCGCCGGCTCGTAGCGCAGCGGTCGCAACACCACGAACAGCGATCCGTCGTAGACCTCCAGCTTCGGCCGCTGGCCCCCGGTGACGGCGTCCTCGACGGCCAGCTTGTGCAACCCCAGCTCGCGCTGAACCAGCCGCAGCTCCCCGTCGGTCGGATCCGTCAACCCGATCCACAAAAAACCGTCCGACAGCTGGGAGAGCTGGGCGAACTCAGCGGCGAGGTCGGTGCACGGTATGCGGCGGCCGTCCCGGTACACCGCCTGGTCGACAATCACCCGCCCCATGGTGCCCGAGCTGGTGGTCACACCCACGGCGGCCGGTCCTCCGGACCGGCATACGCTTGTCCGGAGGGAGGGAGGCCAGGTGCCCACGCTGCTGCTGGTCCGACACGGCCGGACGGCCGCCAACGCAACCGGTGTGCTGGCCGGGTGGACCCCGGGTGTGTCGCTGGACGACGAGGGTCGCGGCCAGGCCGACGAGCTCGCCGAGCGCCTGGCACCCGTCCCGCTGGCGGCGGTGGTGACCAGTCCGCTGGACCGGTGCCAGCAGACCGCGGCGGCCATCATCGCCTACCCCGGGCCAGACGGCACCCGGCCGGTGGCGCAGGTCGAGGACCGGCTGGGCGAGTGCCGCTACGGCGACTGGACCGGTCAGGACTTGCGGACGCTCGCCCAGGACCCGTTGTGGAAGGTCGTGCAGCAGCACCCGAGCGCCGTGGTGTTCCCCGGGCCGGACGGTGAGTCGTTGCGCGCCGTCCAGCACCGCGCCGTCGACGCGGTCCGGGACCTGGACGCTCGGATCGCCGCCGAGCACGGTGAGCACGCGGTGTGGGTCGCGGTCTCGCACGGGGACGTGATCAAGGCGGTGCTGGCGGACGCCCTCGGCATGCACCTGGACGAGTTCCAGCGGATCGTGGTGTCGCCGTGCTCGGTGTCGGTGGTCCGGTACACCGCGACCCGCCCGTTCGTCCTGCGCGCCAACGACACCGGGGGAGACCTCACCGGCCTGCGACCGCCCGACCCGACCCCGACCGGCAACAGCGACCCCGACGCCGCCCCCGGTGGTACGTCCGACGCGGCGTCATCCGAGGGCGCCGGCGCGCGAGCGGCCGACGGGGTCCCGACCGGCGACGCGGTGGTCGGCGGCGGGGCTTGATCCAGACGACACCCTGGGCGCGGCGTCCGGGTTGACGGCGTCGTAGGGTCGGATCATGCCTGTCTTCGAGTACGACCTCCCGGAACGGTTCGTGGCCGGAACGGTCGGCGAACCCGGTGAGCGCACGTTCTTCCTGCAGGCGAGCGCTGGTGCCCGGGTGACCAGCGTGGCGTTGGAGAAGCAACAAGTCGTGGTTTTGGCCGAGCGGGTGGACGAGCTGCTGGACGAGGTGGTGCGGCGCAGCGGCGGGCAAGCACGGGTACCGGCGATGGCCCCGTCCGCGACCGCCGACAACGACCCGCTGGCCACGCCGGTGGAGGAGGACTTCCGGGTCGGCACCATGAGTTTGGCGTGGGACGAGGACGCCGAGACGATCGTGATCGAGTGCCTGGAGGTCGGGCAGGAGGCCAGCGACGACGGCGACCTCACCCCGGGGCCGGGCGGGTCCTTGCTGCGCGTGCGGCTGACCGGTGCCGCGGCCCGGGACTTCGTCAGACGGGCCGAGGCCGTGATCTCGGCCGGACGCCCGCCGTGCCCGTTCTGCGGCAACCCGCTGGACCCCGGCGGGCACATCTGCCCGCGGGCCAACGGCCATCGTCGGTGAGCGGCCGGTGAGCGGGGCGCCCGACAGCCCGCCGCCGGACGACCTGGACCAGGAAGCCGTGGCGGCACCGGCCAGCGAACCGCAGCCTCCCGAGCACCGGCGAGCCGAGCGGTTCTCCGAGGGCGACATGCTGCACCTGCTCCGGCACGGTGAGCTCTCGGTCTCCGGGCGGATGGTCTCGGCGTCGAACGCGACCCTGTTCGGCACCGTCCGGGACGCCAGCACCACCGCGCCGTGCATCTACAAACCGGTCAGCGGGGAACGTCCGTTGTGGGACTTCCCCCGCCACACCCTCGGCCGCCGCGAGGTCGCCGCCTACCAGGTGTCCCACGCGACCGGGTGGGACGTCGTCCCGCCGACCGTCTGGCGGGACGGCCCGTTCGGGGTCGGCAGCGTCCAGTGGTGGATCGAGGCGGACCACACGGCCCCCGCCCTGGTGGACGTGGTGTCCGTCGACCAGGTGCCAGCTGGCTGGTTGCCGGTTCTGCACGCCCGAGACAGCACCGGGGACGAGGTTGTCCTGGTGCACGCGGACGACGCCCGGCTGGCGCGGATGGCGGTGTTCGACGCCATGGTGGACAACGCGGACCGCAAGGCCGGCCACGTCCTGCTGGCCGGCGACGGCCATCTGTGGGGGGTAGACCACGGGCTCAGCTTCAACGTCGTCGACAAGCTGCGCACCGTGCTGTGGGGGTGGCACGGTCGCCCACTCCCACCGGACTGCCTGGAGGTGGTGGCAGCGTTGATCGAGGACTTGAAACCTGCCGGCCCCTTAGCGAGCTCCCTCGCCGAGAGCCTGACCGAGGAGGAGGTCGCCCGCACCCGGGAGCGGGCGCAGCGGCTGGCCGGGTCCGGGAGCTTCCCCGGACCGGACCCGTCCGGGCCGGTGATCCCGTGGCCGCCGTTCTGATGAACGGTCGGCTCGAACAGTCGGCTACGTGCCGTGGCTAGGCTTCGGCGGTGATCTCCTGGCCGTCGCCGTCCGTGCCTGCCGTGCCAGGTCGGTCCGGGGCGATCCACCTGCACGACCCGCGGACCGGCGCGACCGCGGTGGTTCGGCCGGGTCCCACGGCGCTGCTGTACGTCTGCGGGATCACCCCGTATGACGCGACCCACCTCGGGCACGCCGCCACCTACGTCACGTTCGACGTGCTCCAGCGGGCCTGGCGGGATGCCGGGCACCGGGTCCGCTACGTGCAGAACGTCACCGACGTCGACGATCCACTGCTGGAGCGGGCGGATCGGGACGGGGTGCGGTGGGACGAGCTCGCGGCCCAGGAGACGGCGCTGTTCGCGCAGGACATGACCGCCCTGGCGGTGCTGCCACCCGATGAGCTGGTCGGCGTGGTCGAGTCGATGGATGCGATCGCCCAGGACGTCCGCGCGCTCATGGACGCCGCAGCCGCCTACCGGGTCTCGATCGGCGATGGACCGGACGACGCAGGCGGAGGCACTGACGGCGGAGGCACTGACGGCCATGCCGATCCGGGGGCCGACCTCGGCCGCGACATCTATGCCGACCTGGGGGCGCACCCCAGCTTCGGCGGCGTCTCAGGGTGGGCCACCGATCAGATGCTCGCGGTGTTCGCCGAGCGCGGTGGCGACCCGGACCGCCCCGGCAAGCGGAACCCGTTGGACCCGTTGCTGTGGCGAGCCGCCCGGCCAGGCGAGCCGTCGTGGGACGCCGAGGGGCTTGGGGCCGGCCGACCGGGGTGGCACGTGGAGTGCGCGACGATCGCGCTGCGCCACCTGGGGCCGGTGCTGGACGTCCAGGGCGGAGGGACGGACCTGGTCTTCCCGCACCACGAGATGTCCGCCGCGCACGCCGAGGTGCTCAGCGGCAAGGCGCCGTTCGCCCGGCACTACGTGCACCAGGCGATGGTCGGCCTGGACGGTCGGAAGATGAGCAAGTCGGCGGGCAACCTGGTGCTTGTCTCCCGGCTCCGCGCCGATGGGCACGACCCGATGGCGATCCGGATGCTGTTGTTGGCGCGTCACTACCGCACCCCGTGGTCGTACACCGCCGACCAGCTGGTGGCCGCCGAGCGTCGGCTCGATCGCTGGCGGCGGGCCATGTCCCGCGAGGGCGGTCCTGACGTCGAGGCGGTGGTGGTCGCCATCCGGTCCGCGGTGACCGACGACCTGGACACCCCGGCCGCCTTGGACGCGGTGGACAGCTGGGTCGAGCGCCAACTCGCTGTCGGCGGTCCGGACACCGGCGCCTGCGGCGTCCTGGCCCGCACGGTGGACGCCCTGCTCGGCGTCCGGGTGTGATCCGGGGCTTCAGCGGTTCAGGCTCCGGCGTCGCAGCTCGTGCTCAGGGGGGTGGTCGTTCGTCGTCGCTGCGACGGCGCAGGTAGCGCTCGAACTCCTTGGCGATCGCCTCGCCGCTGGCCTCGGGCAGGTCGGTGGTGTCCTTGGCCTGCTCCAGCGCGCGGACGTACTCACCGACCTCGGCGTCACCGTCGGCCAGCTCGTTGACCCCCAGCTCCCAGGCGTGCGCCTCCTCCACCAGGTCGCTCAGCTGAACCGTCATGTCGAGCAGCTCCTCCAGGCGGCGCAGCAACGCCAGGGTCGCCTTGGGTGACGGCCCGCCGCCGGCGTAGTGCGGCACCGCCGCCCAGATCGAGATCGCGGGCAGCTCGGCCTGCTGCGCGGCGTCGGCGAACACACCCACGATCCCGGTCGGTCCCTCGTACTCGGAGCGCTCGATGCCGTCCTGGCGGAGCATCGACGGGTGCTCGCTGGTCCCGCTGACCGGGATCGGCCGGGTGTGCGGGACGTCGGCCAGCAACGCCCCCACCGTGATCAGCCCCTGAACCCCGAGCCGATCGGCCGCCTCCAGCAGCTCCAGCACGTACGACCGCCACCGCATCGACGGCTCCACCCCGTCCACCAGCACCACGTCCCGACGCAGCACCGGGACGTAGGCGTGCAGCAGCCGGGTCGTCGGCCAGGTGATCTGGCGGGTGCCGTCGGCGTCCCGGCCGACGGTGGGCCGGTTCACCTGGAAGTCGTAGTAGTCCTCCGGGTCCAGCGCCGCGAACGGTTCGGCGTCCCATGCCCGGGCCAGGTACTCCAGGGCGGACGTGGCCGCTTCACCAGCGTCGTTCCACCCCTCGAAGGCCGCGATCATCACCGGATCGGTCAGCTCGGGCCAACGCGCGAGCTCGATCACCCGCGACCTCCTCCGCCGTGATCGCTGCCTGTCCGTCATCGCACCCCAGCCTAGGACCCCGTCGACGGGGAACCGTCGCAGGGCGGGCATCCGAGCGGGCCGCGGCGCAGCGGTCCAGCCGCTCGATCGGCGCGCCGTAGACTGGCTGAGGACCGACCGGGCGTCGAGTGACCGACGCCGTCGCTGCCGTCGTTCGGTCGTCTTCGTCGTTCCCGCCGTCGTTGTCGTTCCTGCCCCGAAGGGCTCCCATGAGCAGCCGCTCCGATCAGTTCCGCACCGTGTTGGCCGAGCGTGTGGTGGTCGCCGACGGCGCCATGGGCACCATGCTCCAGGCGGCCGACCCCACCCTGGAGGACTTCGAGGGCCACGAGGGCTGCAACGAGGTGCTCAACGTGACCCGCCCGGACGTCGTCCGCGCTGTGCATGAGGCGTACCTCGAAGTCGGCGTGGACGCCGTCGGCACCAACACGTTCGGCACCAACCACGCCGCGCTCGGCGAATACGGGATCAGCGACCGGATCGCTGAGCTGGCCGGTGCCGGCGCGCGGGTCGCCCGGGAGGCCGCGGACGCGTGGAGCACGCCGGACCATCCGCGATTCGTCCTCGGATCGATGGGGCCGGGCACCAAGCTGCCGTCGTTGGGGCACATGGCGTACGCCGTGCTGCGCGACGCCTATCAGGTGCAGGCCGCCGCGATGGCCGAGGGTGGCGCCGACGTCCTGCTGATCGAGACCTCGCAGGACCTGCTGCAGACCAAGGCGGCCGTGGTGGGCGCCCAGCGGGCGTTGCGGGAGATCGGCACCGACCTGCCGGTGTTCGCCCAGGTGACCATCGAGACCACCGGAACCATGCTGCTCGGCAGTGAGATCGGTGCCGCGCTCACCGCGCTGGAGGCGCTCGGCGTCGACGGCATCGGCCTGAACTGCGCCACCGGCCCGGCGGAGATGAGCGAGCACCTGCGGCACCTGGCCAAGCACGCCCGGGTTCCGCTGACCTGCATGCCGAACGCGGGGCTGCCGCAGCTGTCCCGGGACGGCGCCTACTACCCGCTGACCCCTGACCAACTGGCTCAGGCGCATGACCGGTTCACTGCTGAGTACGGCCTGGCCCTGGTCGGCGGCTGCTGCGGGACCACGCCCGAGCACCTGCGCCGGGTGGTGGAGACGGTTCGCGGTCGTGAGGTGGCCCGGCGCCGTCCCCGTCCCGAGCCGGGCGTGGCGAGCCTGTACCAGCACGTGCCGTTCCGGCAGGACACCGCCTACCTGTCGATCGGGGAGCGGACCAACGCCAATGGCTCCAAGGTGTTCCGCGAGGCGATGCTCGAGGGCCGCTGGGACGAGTGCGTCGAGATCGCCCGGTCTCAGACCCGGGACGGTGCGCACGTGCTGGACGTGTGCGTCGACTATGTCGGCCGGGATGGCGCCCAGGACATGCGAGCCCTGCTCGCCCGCCTGGCCACCAGCTCCACCCTGCCGATCATGCTGGACTCCACCGAACCGGCGGTGATCGAGGCGGGGCTGGAGATGATCGGCGGCCGGGCCGTGGTCAACTCGGTGAACTACGAGGACGGTGACGGACCGGACAGCAGGTTCGCCCGGATGATGCCGGTGGTCCGCGAGCACGGCGCCGCGGTGGTCGTGATGTGCATCGACGAGCAGGGCCAGGCCCGCACCCGGGAGCACAAGGTCGCGGTGGCCAGCCGCACCATCGACGCCCTGGTGGAGGAGTGGGGCATGCTCCCGTCCGACATCATCGTCGACACGCTGACCTTCCCGATCGCCACCGGCCAGGAGGAGACCCGCCGGGACGGCGTGGAGACCATCGAAGCGATCCGCGAGGTCAAGCGCCGGTACCCGCAGGTGCAGACCACGCTCGGGCTGTCCAACATCTCGTTCGGGCTGAACCCGGCCGCCCGGGCGGTGCTCAACTCGGTGTTCCTGCACGAGTGCACCAAGGCGGGGCTGGACTCGGCGATCGTGCATGCGGCGAAGATCCTGCCGATGACCGCGATCGAGGACGAGCAGCGCCAGGTCGCGCTCGACATGGTCTACGACCGGCGCCGGTGGGAGGGACCCGACGGGCCGGCAGGGCCGACCGAGGTGGACGACCGTGCGGACTCGCCGTCCCAGCAGCTCAGCTACGACCCGCTGCAGCGGTTCCTCGAGTTGTTCGAGGGCGTGGACGCGGTGTCGCTGCGCGCCTCGCGGGCGCAGGAGCTGGCCGCGCTGCCACTCGGCGAGCGGCTGTCCCGGCGGATCGTGGACGGTGAGCGCAAGGGCTTGGAGGGGGACCTGGACGAGGCTCTCGGCCAGGGGTGGGCCGCGCTGGACATCATCAACGACCACCTGCTGGAGGGCATGCGGGTGGTCGGCGAGCTGTTCGGCCGCGGCGAGATGCAGCTGCCGTTCGTGTTGCAGTCCGCCGAGGTGATGAAGGCGGCCGTGGCCCACCTGGAGCCGTACATCGAGGGCGCGCAGGACGGCGAGGGCGGCAGGCGGGGCAAGGCGACCATCGTGCTGGCCACGGTCAAGGGCGATGTGCACGACATCGGCAAGAACCTCGTCGACATCATCCTGAGCAACAACGGGTACGACGTGGTGAACATCGGCATCAAGCAGCCGGTCGCCGAGATCCTGCGCGCCGTCGAGGAGCACCGGGCGGACGCGGTCGGGATGAGCGGCCTGCTGGTGAAGTCCACCGTGGTGATGAAGGAGAACCTGCAGGAGATCAACTCCCGGGGGATCGCCACGGACCTGCCGGTGCTGCTCGGCGGCGCCGCGCTCACCCGCGCCTACGTCGAGGACGACCTCGCGGAGATCTACCAGGGCGAGGTGCGGTACGCCCGGGACGCGTTCGAGGGCCTGCGGCTGATGGACGCGATCGCCCAGGCGAAGGCGGACCCGTCGACGTCGGTGTCGCAGACGCTGCCGCCGCTGCGCAAGCGGCGGGTCCGCAAGAGCACCGTCGCGGTCGATGAGCCGCTGGCGGAGACCAACCAGCGGTCCGACGTCACCACCGACGTCCCGGTGCCGACGCCGCCGTTCTGGGGCACCCGGGTGGTCAAGGGCATCGCGCTCGCCGACTACGCCGCCTACCTGGACGAGCGGGCCACGTTCCTCGGCCAGTGGGGGCTCAAGGGCAGCCGGGGCGACGGTCCGTCGTACGAGGAGCTGGTAGAGACCGAGGGCCGGCCGCGGCTGCGCGCCTGGATGGACCGGATCCACACCGACGGGCTGATGGAGGCCGCGGTCGTCTACGGGTACTTCCCGGTGGTCAGCGAGGGCAACGACCTCGTGCTGCTGCACCACGACGGGCCGGACGCGGGGCAGGAACGAGCCCGGTTCAGCTTCCCGCGGCAGCGGCGGGACCGCCGGCTTTGCCTGGCGGACTTCTTCCGGTCCCGTGAGTCCGGCGAGACCGACGTCCTGGCGATGCAGCTGGTCACCATGGGCTCCGCGGTGGCGATCCGGGCGAACGAGCTGTACGCGGCGAACGCCTACCGGGACTACCTCGAGCTGCACGGCCTGTCGGTCCAGCTGACCGAGGCGCTGGCCGAGCTGTGGCACGCGCGGGTCCGGGAGGAGCTCGGCCTGGGCGGCGAGGACACCGCTGAGCTGGACGGCATCCTGCGCCAGGGGTACCGGGGCTCGCGGTACTCGTTCGGCTACCCGGCCTGCCCGGAGCTGGAGGACCGGCGCACCCTCGTCGAGCTGCTGGACCCGTCCCGGATCGGCGTCACGCTGTCGGACGAGCTGCAGCTGCACCCCGAGCAGTCCACCGACGCGATCGTCGTGCACCACCCGCAGGCCAAGTACTTCAATGCCACCTGATCCTGCACGGGCGAACATTCCGTCCACGCAGGTGGGTGACGCGTATGGGGGCATGCCGTCCGCTGAGACGGGGCCGCGGGCGGCCCGCTCACCCGCGAGGTCGGTGGCGTGCACGCCCCTGCCGTCCGCAGTGCTGTGGGACATGGACGGCACGCTCGTCGACACCGAGTCGTACTGGATGGCAGCCGAGCGCGAGCTGGTCGAACGCCACGGCGGGACCTGGTCGGCGGCACACGGCGAGCAGCTGGTCGGACTCGACCTGCTGCTCGCCGCCGAGTACATCCGTCGGCACGGGCCGGTTCCGCTGGAGCCGGAACGCATCGTGCGGGAGCTGCTGGCTGTGGTCGTCGTACGGTTTCGGGAGCAGGTGCCCTGGCGGCCAGGGGCTCGGGAGCTGCTGACCGCGCTGCGTGCCACCGGTGTGCCGTGCGCCCTGGTCACCATGTCGTGGACGGAGCTGGCCGACGAGCTGGTCGCGGCGCTGCCGCCTGGCACGTTCGACGCGGTGGTCACCGGGGACGTGGTGCGCCGCGGCAAGCCGCACCCCGATCCCTACCTGATGGCTACGACCCGGTTGGGGGTCGATCCGGCTCAGTGCCTAGCCGTCGAGGACTCGGTCCCCGGCGTGACCAGTGCCCTCGCCGCGGGCATCCCGACGTTGGTGGTGCCGAACGTCGTGGACGTCCCTGCGCTCCCGGGCCTGCGCCGCGCCGACACCCTCGTCGGTCTGACACCGGCGGCCCTCGGCGACATCGCTGCTGGAATCACCCGCCTCGGCTCACGGCCGCGAGGCATTCGATCGGGTCATGGCATTACCTCAGCTCTCGAGTAGGCGCGCGCGAGCCTGCCGTCGGTGGTGAGCAGTGGCACCTGCAGCTGCTCGGCCAGTTCGACGTAGAGCGAGTCGGTGAGCCGCAACCGGTCTCGGCGAGCCCAGGCCCCGGCCATCAGTGGGCCGAGGCCATGGCGCTGGACGGCCGCGTCCCGCTGTAGCTCCACACACCTGCTCACCCTCCGGACGGACAGCACACCAGCGCGCTGCAAACGGCCCAGGGCGGACAGGACCTCTGCATCCACGTGCGCCGGTGCATGCAGCTCCTGGCCGGTGAGCCGGGCACGGGCGGCCGGCGCCAGCTCGGTGTCAGCCAGCAGATCGACCAGCACCGACGCGTCGACAACCAGCGCACGGCTGAACTCAGGCACCAAACTCCGCGCGTGCCTCGTCGAGCGCCCTGAGCGCCTGCTGGTGGCCCACCGCTGCTCGACTGGACGGGATGCGCGCCAGCCAGTCGTCGGTGGCTCGGCGAGCGAGCGCCCTGCCCAGCGCTTCCTGGGTCACCGCCGAGATGTTGAGACGAGCCGCTCGTGCCGCCTCAGCAAGATCATCGGGAACATAGACATTCACCCGCGCCATGCGCATAGAGTACACACCTACGGGCGAGGCTTACTCGGTGGTGATCGCGCGGATGACATCCAGGCGAGAGGCGCGCCAAGCCGGCCACAGGGCGGCGAGCAGGCCGACGAGGCCGGCCAGCACGAAGGTCAGCGCGACCTGCAGCCACGGGATGGCGAGCGCGTCCAGACCCTGGTCGGCCAGCACCCGCTGCAGCAGGACGCCGAGGGTCAACCCGAGCGCTGTGCCCAGCACTGCGCCGAAGAGCGCGGTGAGCACCGCCTCCTGTCCGATGGTGCGGCGCAGCTGTCGCCGGGTCAGGCCGACGGCCCGCAGCAGCCCGATCTCCCGCGTGCGCTCGAACACGGACAACGCCAGGGTGTTGAGGATGCCCAGCGCGGCGATCACGATGGACAGCGCGAGCAGCGCGTACAGGATCCCGAGGATCTGATTGATCTGCCCGGCGGTCGCCTCCTTGAACTCCTCGCGGTCCAGCACGGAGATCACCAGCTGCGGCTTCACCAGGTCGATCAGCTCCCGGCGTACCTGCTCGACGTCGCCGCCGGGCGCCACCTTCACGTACGCGGCGAACGACGTCTGCAACGCCGCCGGCACCGAACGCTGGTAGAGCTCGCGGGGCACCAACACCGGTGTCCCGATCACCTGCGAGTCCGCGTACACCGCGCCGACCCGCAAACGCGCTCGATCGTTCACCCCCACGGTCGCCGCGACCGTCGACCCGACGCGCAGGCGGTTGTCGTCGGCGAAGGTCTGCGAGATCGCCATCTCGCCCTGGTCCAGGCTGGCAAGGTCGCCGCTATTCACCGTGAGCACCACGGTCTGCTGCAGCCCGGTCCCGGAGACCGCCGATGCCACCGTCTGCTCACGGCCCACCCGCAACGGAACCGCCGCCTGGTCCACCGCCGCCGCCACCCCGGGTAGCCGAGCGGCCGCGTCGGTCACCTTGTTCGAGAACGGTGCGTTGTTGCCGGACAGCACGAAGTCTGCTCGGACCTGGTCGTCCACCAGTTCCTCGACCGATGCCCGGCTGGTGGCAGCGACCACCGAGAACGCCGACACCAGAGCCAGTCCAATCATCAGCGAGATCGCCGTCGTGCTGGTCCGCCGAGGGTTGCGCAACGTGTTGTTGCGGGCGAGTGTGCCGACCGTCCGGGACAGTCGTGCCCCGGGAGCGCCGAGCAGCCGGATCACCGGCCGGGACAGCAGCGGCGCGGACGTCACCACCCCGAGGAACGCGGCCAGGGCGCCGATCCCCAACACCTGAGCGGCCTGACCGCCGGACAGCTGGGTGACCCCCACCGTCATGGTCGCCGCCCCGACGACCAGCAGTGCGACGCCCAGCGCGCCGCGGACGCGCAAGCTGCGCTCCGGCAGCGCCACGTCGTCGCGCATCGCGGCGACCGGCGCGATCCGCCCGGCCCGCCAGGCAGGGAGCACCGCACTGACCACCGTCACCACGACACCCACGAGCAGGCTGCCCACGACGGTGCTGGTGGCCACCGGCAACCCGCCGGTGATCCGCAACCCGAAGGACCCGACCATCGCCTGCAGGCCACGGGCGACGCCGATGCCGGCCAGCAACCCGACCAGACCGCCAGCGATCCCGATCGCCACCGCCTCGCCGAGCACCACCCTGGTCACCTGGCCACGGGACGCCCCGACCGCGCGCAGCAGAGCCAGTTCGCGGGTGCGTTGGGCCACCAGCATCGAGAACGTGTTGAAGATGATGAACACCCCGACCAGCAGGCTGACCAACGCGAACACCAACAGGAAGGTGTTGACGAAGCCGAGGCCCTCGGCCAGATCGGAGCGCTGCTCGTCCTGGAATGCCTCACCGGTCACCACCTCCTGGCCGGGCGGCACCGTCGCGGCCACCCGGTCGCGCAGCTGAGCCTGGCTGACGCCGTCCCGCGCGCGCAGGGCGATCTGCTGCACGGTGCCGTCGGGAGCGAACCAACGACGGGCGGACGCTTCATCGACCAGCACGATGGTCTGGCCGGCCGAACCGCCGGTGAACCGCACCTCGCCGACGATGGTCACCGGGCGGACGGCCCCCTCGATCACGGTCCGGGTCCGATCGCCTACCCGCCACCCTGACCGGTCGAGCGTGTCGGTCTCCACCGCGATCTCGTCGGCGTTGCGCGGCGGGCGTCCGGCGACCAGCGGGAGGCTGGGGTCGTCCTCGATGTAGGCGAACCCGAAGCTCGGCGCGCCACCGCTGCGCACCGCGGTGCCGTCCCGACCGACCAGGATCGCGGTGCCCTCCAGCCCCGGCGACACCGCTCGGACGCCGTCCACCCGGGTCAGCGCGTCCACCTCGGACAACGGAATCGGCCGGCGCAGATCGGCCGACCCGGACACCCCGTCGTTGACCCGCTCACCCCGGACCACCACGTCGGTGCCCGCGGTCGCTCCGCTGATGATCCGGTCGAACGTGGCCTGCAGGCTGTCGGTGAGCACCTGGGTGCCGGCGACGAACGCCACCCCCAGCGTGACCGACAACGTGGTCAGCAGGAACCGCAGCAGGTGTCCCCGGACCCCCCTCAACGTGACTCGTAGCATCAGAGCCGCCGATCGTCGTCAGAAGTCTCGATGCTGTCGTGGCTCGGCGAACTGGCGCTCTCGAGGCGTAATGAGCTGGCTGGGGCGCCGTCGAAGCCCTTCATCCGGTCCAGGACCGCGTCCGCGGTGGGCTGGTACAGCTCGTCGACGATCCGCCCGTCGGCGAGGAACAGCGCCCGGTCGGCATACCCAGCCGCGACCGGGTCGTGGGTGACGATCACTACGGACTGCCCGAACTCCTCGACGCTGCGCCGCAAGAACCGCAGGATCTCCGTGCTGGCACGCGAGTCAAGGTTTCCAGTCGGCTCGTCCGCGAACACGATGGCCGGGCGGCTGACCAGTGCTCGAGCACACGCCACCCGCTGCTGCTGACCACCGGACAGCTGATTCGGCCGGTGCCCCAGCCGGTCGCGCAGGCCCATGGTGTCGACCACGCGGTCGAACCAGTCCTGGTCGACCCGGGCGCCGGCGATGTCCATCGGCAGGGTGATGTTCTCCCGGGCGTTCAGGGTCGGCACCAGGTTGAATGCCTGGAACACGAACCCGACCCGTTCGCGACGCAGCTTGGTCAAGGCCGTGTCCCGCAGGCCGCTCACGTCCACCCCGTCGATCACCACGGTGCCGGACGTCGGGGAGTCCAGAGCGGCGAGGCAGTGCATCAGCGTGGACTTGCCGGATCCGGAAGGCCCGAGGATCGCGGTGAACCGGCTGCGTTCCAGGTCGACGTCGACGTCGACCAAGGCCCGCACCTGCGCCTCACCCCGGCCGTACACCTTGGTCAGCCCTCGAGCGCTGGCCACCGCATTCACGTCAGCTGTCTGCTCGACGGCCGTTGTCATCGTCCCCATGGCGTCACCTTCCGTCGTAGACCGACCATCCTGCCCGGGTCCTAGTCCGTCCTGCCATCGGGGATCGCCTGGAGCAGGACCCGGATTGCGGCATCGCTGGAGCCGGTCAGCCCAGGGCGTTCAGCAACTCCAGAACCCAGCACGTGCCGGGCTCAGCATTCGAGGGGTGCGGCAACCGCGCCCGTCACCGCGGGATCGACCGCGCGGTCACGGGCACCGGTCGGTAGCGGCGGTGGCGTACCACCCCAGGCCGGGCAGCGGGCCTGGTGATCGCACCACGTGCACAGCCGACTGCGTCGTGGTCGCCAGTCACCGGACCTGGCCGCTCGATCGATCGCCTGCCACAGCGCGGACACCTTCCGTTCGGTTGCGCGTAGGTCGTCCTCGTCCGGCGCGTACCGCAGCACCTGCCCGTCACCCAGGTACACCAGCTGCAACAACCGCGGCAGCACGCCGCGACTGCGCCACAGGACGAGCCCGTAGAACCGCATCTGGAACATGGCCTTGGCTTCAAATGCCTCGGCGGGTGCCCGACCGGTCTTGTAGTCCACGACCCGCACCTCGCCGGTCGGCGCCACGTCCAGCCGGTCGACGTAGCCGCGCAGGACCAGGCCGTCGTCCAGGGTGGTCTCCACGTACAGCTCACGCTCGGCCGGCTCCAGCCGGCTGGGGTCCTCCAGGGTGAACCACCGCTCGAGCAGGGCGCCAGTGGAGGCCAGCCACGCCTCGAAGTCGTGCGGCGGTGCTCCTTTGGCAGCGGGCGCTGACGCTGCTTCGGTGACGGGCGCTGACGCTTCGTTGCACGCATCGCCCCGCTGCCGCGGGTGATCCCCAGTGGTCTCGCCGGCGTCGAGAGCGAACAGCTGCGCCAGCTCCGGACGCTCGGCCATGGCCTGCTGCCACTGCGGTAGCACCAGGTCGCGGGCCGCCGCCACGGTGCGCTCGGCGGCCGGCAGGTCGAACAACCGCTCCAGAACCGCGTGCACGATGGTCCCGCGGACCGCAGCAGCGGTCGGCCGCTCCGCCAGCCGATCCACCACCCGGAACCGGTACAGCAGCGGGCACTGCAGGAAGTCCGCCGCTCGGCTCGGTGACAGCGCTGCCCGGACACCCGGCTGGTGAGCGACGTCCTCAGGTCGGGGGACCGGATCGAGGAGGGCCTGTGCCATGGCCTCGACTGTAGGTCCGAGGTGTGACACCGCCTGGGCCGCCACGCGGATCCGGCCGGAGCCAGGGCGGACCCGTCCCGGCCCGGGCGCGACAGGTGCCTACGATCATCGGGTGAACCCACCTGGCGTCCGCCTCGGCCGCGTCCTCGGTGTCCCGGTGCGGTTGGCCCCGTCCTGGTTCGTCATCGCAGGTGTCGTCGTGCTCGTGTTCGGGCCCCAGGTGCAGGACGCCGTGACGATCGGCCCGGTCCCGGCCTATCTGGTCGCCGCGGCCTATGCCCTGCTCCTGCTCGGGTCGGTGATGTTGCACGAGCTGGCGCACGCGATGGCCGCCCGGGCGCTAGGCATGCCGGTGCACGAGATCGTGGCGGACCTGTGGGGCGGCCACACCCAGTTCGAGGACGCCGCACCCAGCCCGGGCCGCAGTGCGTTCGTCGCCGTCGTCGGCCCGATCGCCAACGCCGCGCTGGCGGTGCTCGGCTGGGTAGTGATCGCACTGGTCACCCCGCAGGTGGTCGCTCCTGATGACCCGCAGTTCACCGTGCTCCGGCTGCTCGTGGTCGCACTCATCTACAGCAACGTGTTCGTCGCGGTCTTCAACCTGGCTCCTGGCCTGCCGCTGGACGGCGGCCGGGTGGTGGAGTCGGTGGTCTGGGCGATCACCGGCCGGCGCGCGACCGGCACCATCGTGGCCGGGTGGAGCGGCCGGCTGGTCGCGGTCGCGGTGGTCGCGTGGTGGGTCGCACGCCCGGTCCTGGCTGGTAGGACGCCGTCGGCGGTTGCCGCGGTCTGGGCGGTCATGATCGCCGCGCTGCTCTGGCAGGGTGCCGGTGCCGCGATCACGGCCGGGCGGGTGCGGCGCGGCGTCGAACGACTGGACCTCGCGGCGTACACCACGCCAGCCCGCGGCCTGGCGGCGTCCTCGGCCGACTGGTCAACCGATACGGGCGCCGTGCGGCAGCCGGTCGGCACCGTCCTGGTGGCCCTCGACGACGCCGGCAGCCCGGTCGGGCTGCTCACCCCGCAGGACGCTCGGACGCTGCTCGACGGACTCGCCCCACCGCCGCCGGGCACCGCCCTGTCCGCGGTGATGACCGTGCTCTCGCCAGCGGTGGTCCTGCGTCAGGACGCCGACCCGGACGACACCCTGCACGCTCTTACGGCATCGACCACGGTCCCGTACGTGCTGGTCGACGACCTCGGTCAGGTCACGGGGGTTGTCGACTCGGCTCGGATCGCAGAGAGGATCAGCCACGGATGAGAGGATCTCGAGCGGCTCGACGGGGTCCGTTTGCCGCAGGGGACCGGGTGCAGCTGACCGACCCGAAGGGGCGGCTGCACACGATCACGCTGGACCCGGCACGCCAGTTCCACACCCACGCCGGCTGGTTCGCGCATACCGAGCTGATTGGTCGCCCGGAGGGCAGCGTGATCGCGAACAGCGCGGGGGTGTGCTATCTGGCGCTCCGGCCGCTGTTGGCCGACTACGTGCTGTCCATGCCTCGGGGTGCTGCCGTGGTGTACCCGAAGGACGCCGCCCAGGTGGTCGCGATGGCGGACATCTACCCGGGCGCCCGCGTCATCGAGGCGGGCGTGGGTTCGGGAGCGCTGACGATGTCGCTGCTGCGGGCCATCGGGTCCGGCGGTCAGCTGTTGAGCATCGAGCGTCGTGCCGATTTCGCGCAGGTCGCGCGGGGCAACGTCGAGGCGTTCTTCGATGGTCCGCATCCGGCCTGGCAGTTGACGGTCGGTGAGCTGCAGCAGGTTCTGCCCGCCGCCGTCCCGACGCCGGACATCGACCGCGTCGTGCTGGACATGCTGGCGCCGTGGGAGTGCCTGGACGCGGTAGCCCGTGCGGTCCTGCCCGGGGGGGTGCTGATCTGTTACGTGGCCACCGTGACCCAGCTGTCCCGGACGGCCGAGGCGGTGCGCGCGGACGGCCGGTGGACCGAGCCGTCGGCGTGGGAGTCCCTGGTGCGGGGCTGGCATCTGGAGGGACTCGCGGTCCGTCCGCAGCACCGGATGGTCGGTCACACCGGGTTCCTGCTGACCACCCGCCGGATGGCGGACGGGGTGGCGCCACCGGTACGCAGACGACGGCCGGCCGGCCGAGCTGACCGACTCGACACCGCCCGAGTCGACGCACGTCACGACGACGCCAGTCACGACGACGCCAGCCGCGCCAAGGCCGGCCACGACCCAAGCCTGGACGCAAGTTACGACCAGGCCGGCCCGGACGCTGCCGGGTGGGAAGGAGCCGGCCACGCCGAATGGGCAGCCGAGGATCTCGGGGAGCAGCCGGTTTCCGCCAAGAAGGTTCGCAAGGCGCGCCGGCAAATCGGCCAGGACGCCGACACACGTGACGAGCGCGGTCATGATGATCCCCGACCGGCCAGCGGTGGACCTCAGCAGTGAGCTTGGCTACGAGCCCTGACGGGTGATCAGTGGCGGTGAGCGCGGTCACGACCCGCACGGCCGTCGGTCACTGACCAGGCCAGGTTGGGTTTTCGGTGGGCCTGATGGCAGTGGCCCGGGTTAGGGTCGAAGAGGCAGGCCATGAGCCCGGGAGGTGTGTATGACCGACCACGACCGTCCACCCGCCGAGCCGATCCACCACGTGGAGTCCCGGATCGCTCAGCTGGAGTCGAAGCTCGAGGCCACCACGGCGCAGAACGAGCGGCTCGCTCGGACGCTGCGCGAGGCTCGTGACCAGATCGTCACCCTGAAGTCCGAGGTCGACCGGCTGGCGCAACCGCCGTCCGGTTTCGGCATCATCGTCGAGACCGGTGCCGAGGGCACCGTCGACGTGCTCACCGGTGGCCGAAAGATGCGGGTCGCGGTCAGCCCCTCGGTCGCCGAGCCGGACCTCGTGCCCGGCCGGGAGGTGGTGCTCAACGAGGCGCTCAACGTCGTGGCGGCGCGGGGCTTCGAGCGGGTCGGGGAGGTCGTCCAGCTCAAGGAGTTCTTGACGGACGACCGGGTGCTCGTAGTTGGTCATGCGGACGCCGAACGCGTGGCCCGGCTTGCCGACGTGCTCCGCGATCAGCACCTGCGGATCGGGGACGGTCTGCTGATCGACTCTCGCGCCGGTTTCGTCTACGAGCGGATCCCCAAGGCCGAGGTCGAGGAGCTGGTGCTGGAGGAGGTTCCGGACATCGCCTACGAGGACATCGGCGGTTTGGCCGGCCAGATCGACCAGATCCGGGACGCGGTCGAGCTGCCGTACCTGCACCCGGAGCTGTTCGCCGAGCACCGCTTGCGCCCGCCGAAGGGCGTGTTGTTGTACGGGCCACCCGGGTGCGGCAAGACGTTGATCGCCAAGGCGGTCGCGGCGTCCCTGGCCCGCAAGGTCGCCGAGCGGACCGGGCAACCTCTGGGCAAGTCGTTCTTCCTCAACATCAAGGGTCCGGAGTTGCTCAACAAGTACGTGGGGGAGACCGAGCGGCACATCCGGCTGATCTTCCAACGTGCCCGGGAGAAGGCCTCCGGTGGGACGCCGGTGGTGGTGTTCTTCGACGAGATGGACTCGTTGTTCCGCACCCGCGGCTCTGGGGTCAGCTCGGACGTCGAGACCACGATTGTGCCGCAGCTGCTGTCCGAGATCGACGGCGTGGAGCGGCTGGAGAACGTCATCGTGATCGGCGCGTCCAACCGGGAGGACATGATCGACCCGGCGATCCTGCGGCCGGGCCGGCTCGACGTGAAGATCAAGATCGAGCGCCCGGACGCCGAAGCGGCCCGGGATGTCTTCTCCAAGTACCTGACCGCCGACCTGCCGTTGCACGAGCGCGACCTGGCGGAGAACGACGGCTCGCCTCAGGTGACCGTGGACGCGATGATTCAGCGCACCGTGGAGCGGATGTACTCGGAGATCGAGGACAACCAGTTCCTGGAGGTCACCTACGCGAACGGTGACAAGGAGGTCTTGTACTTCAAGGACTTCAATTCCGGTGCCATGGTGCAGAACATCGTCGACCGGGCGAAGAAGTCCGCGATCAAGGAGTTCCTCACCAGCGGCGCCCGGGGCATCCGGGTCGAGCACCTGCTGGAGGCGTGCGTCGACGAGTTCAAGGAGAACGAGGACTTGCCGAACACCACCAACCCCGACGACTGGGCGCGGATCTCCGGCAAGAAGGGCGAGCGGATCGTCTACATCCGCACCCTGATCAGCGGCAAGAAAGGTGATGGAGCGGGCCGTGCGATCGACACCGTCGCCAACACCGGCCAATACCTGTGACGACCGAAGCGGGATCTCCGCCGGCTGGCGAGGTGCTCACGCGCCCTTTCCCGTACGTCTGGCGGAAGACCGCGTCGGCGAGCCAGGACCGGACGTGGTCCAGGTCGAGCGCCTCGGCCGTCGTGGGCTGGGTGTCCTTCAGGAATGCCGTCAGCTGTGTCAGGTCGACGGCGTGCGCGCGGTCGTAGTTCGGCGCCGACCCCCCTCCTCCCACCGCGGCTTCTCACCCGGCGGGGCGCTGGTCATCTGGGCGACGATCAGTGCTTCGAGGCTCTCCTCATCCAGGCTGCTGACCATCTCGTCCTTTCCCCTGTTCCAGGCGCCGCTCTGCTGCGAGCAGCTCGTCCAGGTCGTCGATCTCCTCGGCTGCGGCACGTCGTTTCTCGGTCGCTCGTCGCTGAGCGTCCCACCTCGCGTACCGGTCCGAGACGACCCCCTCGGCCTGGCTCGCCGAAACCGATCCGGCACCTGCCAGAGCCGGATATTCCTGGAACGCGAGGAACCGGTCCGTCTGGCCGACCCAGTCCGCCATCATCGTGGTCTGTCGGCGTCGTGCCCGTCCTTCGGCGAAGTCGAGGAACTGCGTGGTCAGCAGGTTGAGGTCGCTCAGCTCGGAGGCGACGAGGTAGTTCTTTGCCACTCCTGCGTCCACCTTGCGGGGCCGCTTCCCCTTCCACGTCGTCATGCCGAGCGTCGTCGACGACGGGTCGCACCGGTCGCGGATCAGCTCCGCGGCCGTGCGTCCGGTCACCGCGTGCATCAGCTTGTTCTGGATGGTCGCGAAGAACGTGCGCGCCTGCTCGCTCGTGCCGTCGTAGTCGGCGCTCGTCGTTGCGAAGACGTCGCGGACCTTCTGGTAGAACCGCTTCTCCGAGGCGCGGATGTCCCGGATCCGCTCAAGCAGCTCGTCGAAGTAGTCCGCGGCCGGGTCCTTGAGCCGCTCGTCCTGCAGCGCGAAGCCTTTGACGAGGTAGTCGGTGAGGACGGTCGTCGCCCACTGCCGGAACTGCACGGCCCGTGGCGTCGTCACCCGATAGCCGACGGCCAGCACCATGTCGAGGGTGTAGACCTTGAGCCGTCGGTGCACCTGGCGCGCTCCTTCGGCCCGAACCATCAACTCTGAGTTGATGGTTGACGCGTCGACCTCGCCGTCAGCCAGCACTCGGGCGATGACCTGCTGAATGTTCTGCGTCGACGTGTCGTACAGCCCGGCCATCTGCCCCTGTGTCAGCCACACGGTGCCGCCGGATGCGCGCAACTGCACTACTGCGCCGCCGTCCGGTGCGCGGTAGAGAATCACCTCGCCGGTCGGCTCAGTCACGCGATCACGTCCTCCAACATCTCGGCAGCCTCGTCCAGCACATCCTCGGCGATGTGCCGCACGTCCAGCCGACCGGTGACCACATCGGACGTCAGGCAGGTACGGAACTCCTGCAAGAGTTCGATCTCACGACGGATGCGGCCAATTGCTGCCTCTGCGGGAGCCATCTCGATGGCGACACGCGCGGCGATCGCCCGCTGCTGTTCACGCGGCGGGCATGCAAATCGAAGCGAACGCACAGTCGTAGTGTTGGTCGAGGCGAGGTTGGTTGTCTTCTTGGCAGTGACCGCGAAGTAGTGGGCACGTCCTTCGGCAAGCGTAAGCACGAGGAACTCAGGATCCAGATCGGGTCCGCATCTGACCGCGAAGATGTGGTTCTGGTGCAGACACGCATCAATCTCGCCCCGCCACAGCGTTGCTCGGCCCAACTTGTCGATGTCACCGCCCTCTGTCATCAGCACGTCGCCTTCGCGCGACATGCAGCGCGTCGCTTCCTGCGGTGAGAGCATGAAATCGAACTCCATGCCCGGGTAGGCATCGTTGGACAGTGTCGACCACTCCGGCCCGCCGACCACGTCGTCCGCTGCGTGGCCCTCGTCCTTGAGGATCAGGTCGGCCTTCGCGATCGCGTAGGTCTCGGCGTTGATCTCCTGCCCGTACAGGTGGGTGGAGACCTGCCTGCCGCGCGCGGCGGTCAGCTCGGCGAGGGTCTCCTCGGCGACGGTGAGCATGCCGCCGGTGCCCATCGTGCCGTCGTACAGCAGGTACGTGCCGGACGGGATGGTGTCGGCGATCGGCTCGAACATCAGCCGGGTCATCAGCCGCACCGCGTCACGTGGCGTCCAGTGCTCGCCGGCCTCCTCGTTGTTCTCCTCGTTGAATCGGCGGACCAGCTCGCTCGAACACCGAACCCATGCCGTGGTTGTCCAGGTCGGTAGGGGACAAGTCGAGTGACGGGTCGAGGAACTTCTCGATCAGTCCGCCGAGCGCGTCTGCTCGGGTCAGCCGGGGGATCTGGTTGCGGAACTCGAAGTTGTCGAGGATCTCCTGCACGTTGGGGGAGTAGCCGTCGAGGTACGCCTCGAAGTCGGCGCGCAGCTGGGCCTGCGACCGGCCGGCCCGCAGGTCGCGCAGGGTGAACGACGAGGTGTTGTAGAAGTCTTGGCGTACAAGTCGCGCAACACGTCGTTGGCGATGCCCCAGATGAACGAGACGATCCTGCTGGGTACTGCTGTTCGCCTGCGAGGCTCCTCCGTCAGCCTTGCTGAAGCCAGCGAGCCTACTGTCGATCCCCCGTGACGTGAGGGCGTAGACGCGAGGTGTCGGGCGGGTCAGAAAAGGGCGAGCTGGGCAGCGGACTCGCCCGTCCGTCGGCCGGGTGCGCCGACCTTGCTGCCGTGCCACCGGCTGGGCGACGACCGGCGAGCCGGGCGGTCCACGGCGGCGTCGGCCCACTCCCACAGCGGAGGGGCCGGGGGCGGGCCGCCGACCAGTGCCCACAAGCACGGCCCGAGTCGGATGTCGCGCGCACGCAGGGCCAGTTGCAGGATGGTCGGGTCCAGCGGGAGTCGTATCGAGCCCAGGCTCGGCAGCGGCAGGTCGGTGTGCATGGTCATCAACCGCCGGTTGCGCTGGACGGCGTCGCGCACCGCTGGTTCGGTGAGCCGGCGGGCGGCCGTTTCGCCGACCATGTCCGCCACCAGCGCCCGTCGGCCGTCGGCCATCGCGGCCTCGACGTCGTCGAGGGTGCCAAGCGCGGCCAGCAGCCGGGCCGCGGTGGCCGCGCCGATGCCGGGGGCGCCGGGCAGGTTGTCCGACGGGTCGCCGCGCAGCGCGGCGTAGTCCCGATACTGATCGGGACGCACCCCGCAAGCGGTGTGCAGCAGCTCCGGGGTGAGCAGTGGTGAGGCGTCCAGGCCACCCGGCACCACCCGCAGCACCGACGTGGTCTCGTCGATCAGCGCGAACGCGTCCCGATCACTGGTCACCACGACACACCTCCAGCTCTGCCCGCGGGCCAGCTCGGCGGCCGAGGCCAGGACGTCGTCCGCCTCGCGCCCCTCGAGCTGGACGACGGCGAAACCCGCGCCCCGCAGCAGCCCCGGAGCGTCGGCGAGTTGAGCGGTCAGGTCCGCCGGCTTGTCCGGGCGACCCGCCTTGTACAGCGGGTGCTCCGCCGCCCGCAGATACTCGCCCTCGCAGTCGAAGCCGACCAGGACGGCGTCCGGCCGTAGCCGGGCGGCGGCACCGGCGACTGTCGCGACCAGTGCCCGCAGCCCCCACACCGGGCGGCCGTCGGCGTCCCGCTGGTCGCTGCCGGCGTGCGCGTGGTGCGCCCGGTGCAGCATGCCGTTGCCGTCCACCGCCATCAGCAGCGGCGCGAGCGACGTCATGAAAGCCCACGCTATCCCGGGTCCCCGTCACCCGCCTGGCGCCACAGCAGCTCGCTGAGCGGCGTGCGGCCCAGTAGGTGGGTGCGCAGCGATCCGGCCAGCCAGGGCAGCGCGTCCGGAGGCGGGCGCGCCGGATCGAACCAGGCCACCTCGGAGCACTCCGCGAGCGGTGCCGGGACGCCGTCCCACCGCCGTGCGAGGAAGAAGGCGTCCACCCCGTCGGTGCCGGGCTCCTCGTAGCGCTGGACGCCGAGCAGCGCGGCGTCGGCCACTCGCACGTGCACCCCGATCTCCTCCCGGGTCTCGCGCACCGCGGCGTCGCCGAACCGCTCCCCGCGGTGCACGTGACCGCCCGGCAACCCCCACAACCCGGCGCCGTAGGCCACGTGTGCGGACCGGCGAGCCAGCAGCACCCGGCCGTCGTCCCGGCGTAGCACCAGCCACCCGCACAGGTGCTCCGCACCCGCAGGGCGCGGCGGCGCCGGCCGGTCCGGACTGGCCGAACTACCCGCCGTCCTGCCCGTGGCGCCACCCGCCGCCGGGGCGGCGGTGCCGGTGGTGTCGGTGGTGTCGGTGGTCAGGATCGCGCCGGTCAGCCGCCGGGCCATCAGCACCGACGCCCACCGCCGGTCGCCGGAGGCGACCAAACCCGCGAGCCGGCCGTACTCAACGAAGCCCTCGGACCGGTAGAGCGCCTGAGCGCCCAGGTGGTCCGCGCGGACGTCCAGGGTGAGCAGCTCGATCTGCCACGCCCGCGCGGCCGCAACCAGCTCGCGCAGCACCGCACGGCCGACCCCGCGCCGCCGGTGCTCGGCGGCCACCGCGAGCCGCTCCAGGTCGGCGTGCGGTGACCGGGTCTGGCGGGCGTACCGGCGCCAATACCCGAACCCGACCACCCGGCCGTCGCCGTCGATGCGCACCGCGACCGCGGACCGGCCCTCGGCCAGCCCGGACCGGACGTCCTGGAGCAACTCGGCGACCTGCTGCGGTCGCGGCGGTTGCTCCCACCCGAGCGCGGCGCCGTCGGTGACGGCCTGCTGCAGCAGCACGGTGACACCGTCGCGAACAGCCTGGTGCCGCAACGCATCCGGGGTGATGCCAGGGGGCTTGCCGACCGACGGGAGTCGCAGGGTTCCACGCCCGCCCGCCAGCCGAACAGGAGGGCCACCGGGTGCACGGCCGCCGGGTGCATGGCCGCCGGGTGCAGGGTCGCCGGGGCCGGTCACGACCAGACCAGGCGCAGGAATGCGGCGGCCTCGGCGATCGCCTGCGCCGCCGCCGGCGCGGCCCCGGGGAAGGAGATGAACCCGTGCGGTGCGCCGACGTACTCGGTGTACCGGACCGGCACCCCGGCATCCTGAAGTGCCCGGGCATACCGGGCGCCGTCGTCCACCAGCGGGTCCAGGGCCGCGGTCTGCACCAGCGCCGGGGGCAGACCGGCAAGGTCCGGGGCGTGCAGCGGACTGAGCCGAGGGTCGGTGGGATCGCCGACCGGGTGGTAGCGGTCCAGGAAGTCGTGCATGCCACGCCTGGTCAGGATCGGGGCGTCCGCCAGCCGGTCAACCGACGGCGAGGAGAACGTCGCGTCGATCGCGGGGTAGACGAGTACCTGCGCGGACACCGGCTCGCCTGCGTCCCGAGCCTGCTGGGCCACCACCGCGGCCAGGTTGCCACCGGCGCTGTCACCCATCACCGCGATCCGATCCGGGTCGACGCCGTGGTTGGCAGCGGTTCTGCGCACCCACGTCACGACGTCCAGGCAGTCCTCCACCGCCGCGGGGAAGCGGTGCTCTGGGGCCAGCCGGTAGCCCACCGACAGCACCGGCGCGCCGATCCGGGCGGCCACCTGGCCGCAGACCGCGTCGTAGTCCCGGACGTCGCCGTACACCCACCCGCCGCCGTGCAGGTAGACCAGCAGCGGGCCGGGCACGTCCGGCCGCGCCCCGGTCGGGTGGTACCAGCGGACCAGGACCGACCCGGCCCTGGTCGGGGCGGAGTCGAGGTCGATCCGCACTCCGCGAGGGACTCTGCCGAACACCGTGTCCCACGGCGGGGTGTGCGGCACGGTCCGGCGCCGCCGCTCGCGGCGGATCTCCTCGACGCTCAGCTCGGACAGCGGCCGGCCACGCATCCGGTCCGCCACGAAGCAGAGCAGCTGGGTCCGCCACGGCATCAGTGCGCGGATCCGCCGGCCGGGGATCTGCACCGGGCCGGGGATCTGCAACCGGTCAGGGATCTGCGCCGGGCCGGCGGCAGCGCCGCCCGAACGTCCACCCGGGTCGCCCGACACGGCGGCCAGCCTACGGGCGACTGCTGGTCCCGTCCTGTGACCGATGGCCGGCTTCGGTCCCGTCGGCTCGCCGGCCGTGACCACCCCCGTACGCTCGAAGGCGTGACCGTGCGACGCGTGATGGGCATCGAGACCGAGTACGGCATCTCGGTTCCCGGTGACCCGGATGCCAATCCGATGGTGCTGTCTGGGCAGGTGGTGGGTGCGTACGCACAGCCGCTGGGCGATCGGGTCGGCCGGGCTCGGTGGGACTACGAGGACGAGGCGCCGTTGCGGGATGCCCGCGGCTATGAGCTGAGCCGTGCGCTCGCTGATCCGTCCCAGCTCACCGACACCGACGACCCGACGCTGGCCAACGTGATCCTCACCAACGGCGCTCGGCTGTACGTCGACCACGCGCACCCGGAGTACAGCTCGCCTGAGGTGACCACCCCACGGGCGGTTGTGCAGTGGGACAAGGCCGGGGAGCGGATCATGGCCACGGCGGTCGAGGCGATCGCCCGGACGCCGGGGCTGGCGCCGGTGAACCTGTACAAGAACAACACCGACGGCAAGGGCGCGTCGTACGGCACGCACGAGAACTACCTGATGCGGCGGGCGACCCCGTTCGCGGACATCGTCAGGCACCTGGTGCCGTTCTTCGTCTCCCGGCAGGTGGTCTGCGGCGCCGGACGGGTAGGGATAGGGCCGGACAGCCAGCGGGCCGGCTTCCAGATCAGCCAGCGCGCGGACTTCTTCGAGGTCGAGGTCGGCTTGGAGACCACCTTGAAGCGGCCGATCGTGAACACCCGCGACGAGCCCCACGCCAGTGCCGACCGGTACCGGCGGCTGCACGTCATCATCGGTGACGCCAACCTGTCCGAGGTCTCGACGCTGCTGAAGGCGGGCACCACGTCGTTGGTGCTGGCGATGATCGAGGACCAGGGGCTGACCCGGGATCTGGGGGTCCGGCGTCCGGTCGCCGCACTGCACGCGGTGTCGCACGATCCGACGCTGCGGGCCACCGTGGAGTTGCGGGACGGGAGCCGGATGACGGCGGTCCAGCTGCAATGGGCCTACCTCGAGCAGGCACACACCTGGCTCGCGGCCCGCTGCGGTGGCATTCCGGACGAGGACACCGCCGAGGTGGTGCAGCTGTGGGAGTCGGTGTTGAACCGGCTGGAGCGGGACCCGACGCTGTGCGCGACTGAGCTCGACTGGGTGGCCAAGCTCCAGCTGCTGGAGGGTTTTCGGCGGCGTGAGGGTCTGGAGTGGTCGCATCCCCGGCTCGGTTTGATCGACGTCCAGTACACGGACGTCCGGCCGGACAAGGGGCTCTACCACCGGTTGGTGGCCCGCGACCGGATGCGGACCGTGATACCCGACGAACTGGTCAAGGCGGCGGTCACCGAGCCCCCGGAGGACACCCGTGCGTACTTTCGCGGGCGCTGTCTCGCCAAGTACGGCGATCAGGTCGCCGCGGCGTCGTGGGACTCGGTCATCTTCGACGTGCCCGGCCGGGAGTCGTTGCAACGGGTGCCGATGCTGGAGCCGCTGCGTGGCGGTCGTGACATGGTGGGGGATCTCATCGACTCCTGCGACACCGCGGCGGACCTGATGGCGGCGATGACACAGCCGTGAGAGCGGCGATGACTCTGCCGTGAATCAGCGGCGATGACTCTGCCGTGAATCCAGCCTTGGCGTTGGCGGCGCTCGGGTTCGGGGGACCAGCGCCACTCATCGCCCAGCGTTCCGTGCACGCCCGCCGTACGCTGAGCACGGTGTAGGTGGGTGTCGCACGCCGAGCGGCAGCGTCCGAGCAGGCGGTGGTCCGAAACAAGCGGTGGTCCGAAATAAACCAGGAGGTCGTGATGGCGGGTCAGGAGCAGCAACGGCCGCAGCGCCGCGAGGGCGAGCCCGAGGACGTGCCGGCGCCGGTCCCGTCCGGTGCCGCGGTTAAGGAGGGCCTGGACGACGACATCGACGCTGTCCTGGACGAGATCGATGACGTGTTGGAGAGCAACGCCGAGGACTTCGTCCGCTCGTTTGTGCAGAAGGGTGGCGAGTAGCTCGCGCATGCAACCCGCGAGTTCCCACCACCCGGCGTTGCGGAGTGCCGCTCGTGGCCGCTGGTCGGTTCCCGGGTGAGCCGGGCCGGTCGCATAGGGTCTGCGCTGTGACTCCCGAGCACTTCGACGCTGGACGTCTGCCCGGCCCCTTCCTGGCCCCGGGTTCGTCGTCGTTCACCGACTTCATCGCTGCGCACCGGCCGGCGTTGCTGCCGGGTGGGCGCAGCCTTCCGGCTGGCGCTGTACCGGACGTCCCACACGGCACCACGATCGTTGCCGCGCAGTTCGCCGGTGGTGTGGTGATGGGCGGCGACCGCCGAGCCACCATGGGCAGCATGATCGCGAGCCGGGAGATCGAGAAGGTCTTCGGCACCGACGAGTACTCCTGCGTGGGCATCGCCGGCAGCGCCGGGCTGGCGATCGAGCTGGTCCGGCTCTTCCAGGTCGAGCTGGAGCACTACGAGAAGATCGAAGGCACGCTGCTGTCGCTCGAGGGCAAGGCGAACCGGTTGGCGTCGATGATCCGCGGCAACCTGGGCATGGCCATGCAGGGGTTGGCGGTGGTTCCGTTGTTCGCCGGCTATGACGTGGCCGAGCGGGTCGGCCGGATTTACAGCTATGACGTGACCGGCGGCGTCTACGCCGAGCGCCATCATCATTCGGTCGGCTCGGGTTCGCTGTTCTCCCGGGGTGCGCTGAAGAAGCTGTGGCAGCCGGGCATGGACGTCGACGACGCGGTCCAGGTGGTGGTGGAGGCGTTGTACGACGCCGCCGACGACGACTCGGCCACTGGCGGACCGGACCTGCAGCGCCGGATCTGGCCGGTGGTCGGCGTGGTTGACGTCGAGGGTTATCGGCGGCTGACGGAGGCGACCTTGTCGACGGTGGTGGAGCACGTGGTCGAGGGTCGTCGGGAGACGACGAACGGCGGTCGCCGTCGAGGTCATGAACGAGCCAGCTCGACGGGGGAGGTGGACGCGTCATGACGATGCCGTTCTACGTCTCGCCCGAGCAGCTGATGAAGGATCGGGCCGACTACGCGCGCAAGGGGATCGCCCGTGGGCGATCGGCGGTCGTCCTGGGATACGACGGCGGGATCGCGTTCGTCGCGGAGAACACCTCTCGGGCGCTGCACAAGATCAGCGAGATCTACGACCGGGTGGCGTTCGCCGCGGTGGGCAAGTACAACGAGTTCGAGAATCTGCGGGTGGCCGGTATCCGTTACGCGGACCTGCGCGGCTACTCCTACGACCGCAGCGACGTGTCGGCCCGTGGGCTGGCGAACGCGTACGCGCAGACTCTCGGCACGGTGTTCACCCAGGAGTCCAAGCCGTACGAGGTGGAGATCGTGGTCGCCGAGGTCGGCACCCGCCCGCAGGACGATCAGATCTACCGGATCACCTACGACGGGTCGGTCGCCGACGAACGCGGTTTCGTTGCCATGGGTGGCCAGCCGGAGTCGATCGCCACGGCGCTGGCCGATCGCTGGCAACCCGACCTGACCCTTGCCGATGCGCTGTCCCTGGCAGTGGAGTTGCTGGCTCAGGACCCGGCCGGCGGTGAAGCCCGCACTCTCGGTCCGGGTGTCCTCGAGGTGGCGGTCCTGGACCGGCAGCGGGAGCGTCGGTTGTTCCGCCGGATCAGCGGTGAGCTGCTGGAGCGCCTGCTCAGCCCGAACGACCCGACGTCCGACGTCCCTGCGGACGACGACCGCCGCGCCGACGGCCCGGACAGCGCCGTCCCCGGTATGCACGAGCCCACCACCGAGCGCCCGGACGGCGCGTCATCAGCCGCGCCGCACGATCAGCCCGACCGGCCACCCTCCTGACCCGGCCACCCTCCTGACCCGGCGGCCGTCCGGTACCTGCTCAGCTCGCTGGTACCTGCTCAGCTGGCCAGCAGATCGCGCTCCTGCTCCGGGGTGAGCCCGGCTCGGCGGGGGCGGTCCAGGCCGAGCTCGCGTTCCCAGCGCAGCGCGTCAGCGACCAGCTCGGCTAACGGCCGGCAGGTCAGACCGGCGGCGCGCGCGGCCGAACCGTCCCGGCAGCTGAAGCCCACCCAGTCCGGGTCGTGGATCCACAGCGGCAGCGACCGGTCGCCCATGTACTCCTGGACCCCGAGGGCCGCCAACCGCGCGGGGTCGACCGCGGTGACCTGGACCTGGACGCCGACCGCTTCCCGGCAGGCGTCCAGCACCGCGGAGAACGGGTACTGGTCACCGACCGCGTTGAGTGTGCCGGTGACGGCGTCGACGCCGGCCCGGACGAGCCAGGCGGCCAGGTCCGCCGCGTGCAGGGTCTGGGTGGCGTGGCCCGGCACCGCTGGCACCAGTACCGGTGCACCGCGCACCCATCCGCCGGCTCCCTCGACGGCCGCGGCGAACCGAGCCGGCCAGTAGCCGAACCGGTCGGTGCGGTCCCCGTACCCGCCGAGCAGCCCGGCCCGGGCGATCAGCAGCCGGTCGCTGACGGCGTCCCAGCAGGCCCGCTCACCGGCCGCTTTCGCCGGTCCGTACTCAGCCTCGGTCGCGGTGTCCGTCGCCAGCGGGGCAAACAGGCTGGCGGACTCGTCGGCTCCTGGCTGGTCCTGGCGGGCGTACACCGAGCACGACGACACGTACGTCCAGTGCCGGGTGCGGTCAGCCAGCGCGGCCAACGCCGATCGGACGAACCCTGGCTGTCGGGAGACGTCGACCACCGCGTCCCAGTCCTGCCCGGCAACGGCGTCATAGGCATCCGATCGCGATCGGTCTGCGGGAACCCACCGGACGCCGTCCGGTGCCGTGCCTGCCTCGCCGCGGGCCAGGCATGTCACCTCGGACCCGACAGCCTGGGCTGCTCGGGCGACCAACCGGCCCAGCCACGCCGTCCCACCCAGCACCAGGATCGTTGTCATGACCACATCCGAACACTGGTGCGCCGGGACGGACAGGTGCGTTCGCACGTGGCGTACCTAGCGCGCGTGCATGGGCGCCTCAGCACCTACGGGCACCAGAGCAAGCCCGGACGCCAGGTGGCTGGTGTGATCGGCGATCCAGCCAGCCAGGTCGTAGGGCGCCACGTACGCTGATGGAGAGCCCACGCTGACGAGGCGACGGGACTGGCAAGGCGACGGGACTGGGCATGGACCGACGGATTTTCGGGATCGAGAACGAGTACGGCGTCACCTGTTCCTTCGAGGGTCAGCGACGGCTCAGCCCGGACGAGGTGGCCCGCTACCTGTTCCGCCGCGTGGTGTCCTGGGGTCGGTCCAGCAACGTGTTCCTGCGCAACGGTGCCCGCCTGTACCTGGACGTCGGCTCGCACCCGGAGTACGCCACGCCGGAGTGCGACGACTTGCGGCAGGCCGTGGTGCACGACAAGGCGGGGGAGCGGATCCTCGAGGGCTTGGTCGCGGACGCCCAGCAGCGGCTCACCGACGAGGGCGTCACCGGCCAGGTCTACCTGTTCAAGAACAACACCGATTCCGCTGGGAATTCCTACGGGTGCCACGAGAACTACCTGGTCTCTCGTAGCGGCGACTTCCAGCGGATGTCGGATGTGCTGATCCCCTTCCTGGTCAGCCGGCAGATCATCTGCGGTGCCGGCAAGGTGCTGCAGACCCCCCGGGGGGCGGTCTACTGCGTCAGCCAGCGCGCCGACCACATCTGGGAGGGGGTCTCCAGCGCGACGACCCGCTCCCGGCCGATCATCAACACCCGGGACGAGCCGCACGCGGACGCCGAGCACCACCGCCGGCTGCACGTGATCGTCGGCGACTCCAACATGAGCGAGACCACCACCCTGCTCAAGTTAGGGTCCGCGGACATCGTGCTGCAGATGATTGAGGCGGGGGTGGTGATGCGCGACCTCACCCTGGAGAACCCGATTCGCGCGATCCGCGAGATCAGCCACGACATCACCGGCCGGCGCACCGTGCGACTTGCGAACGGTCGTGAGGTGTCCGCGCTGCAGATCCAGGCCGAGTACCTGGAACGGGCGTCGGACCACCTGGACCGTCGCGGTGGTGGGGCACCGGTGCACAAGACCGTGCTCGATCTGTGGCGGCGCACGCTGGGCGCCGTCGAGACCGGTGACCTGTCGTCGATGGACCGGGAGATCGACTGGATCATCAAGTACCGGTTGATCGAGCGCTACCGGGCCAAGCACGGCTTGACGCTGTCCGATCCTCGAGTAGCCCAGGTGGACCTGGCCTACCACGACATCCACCGTCGCCGCGGGTTGTACTACTTGATGGAACGAGCCGGCCGCACTGAGCGGGTGGCCAGCGACGTGGAGATCTTCGAGGCCAAGTCGGTGCCGCCGCAGACCACCAGGGCCAAGCTGCGCGGCGACTTCGTGCGACGTGCCCAGGAGCAGCGTCGGGACTTCACCGTCGACTGGGTGCACCTGAAGCTGAACGATCAAGCCCAGCGGACCGTGCTGTGCAAGGACCCGTTCGCGCACGCCGACGAGCGCGTCGAGCGGCTGATCGCCAGCATGTGACCGCCAGAGGCATCCCACCCCGCTCCCGGCCGACCCGACCACGAGATGGCCAGTTAGGGTGGAACGTCTCGTCCTCGAACAAAGGTTGATCCGTGCGACCTGTTCGTCTTCGACCCGCGGCGCGTCTCGCGGCCGTCATCGCCGTCTCGGCTCTCGCGGTCGCCGGTTGCGCGAATGCCGACCCGGATCCGTCCTCGCCCCAATCGGTCACCACCAATGCCCTGCGGGGGGTGAAGGTGAGCGGTGAGGCCGGGAAGAAGCCGGCCCTCACCTTGACGCGCACCCCGACGTCGTTGACCACTACCGGCACCGTGGTGGTCGAGCCGGGCGACGGCGCGACCGTCGCGAGCGGGCAGCGGGTCACCGTCGACTACCTGCTGGTGAACGGCAAGGACGGCAAGGAGGCCGACTCCTCGTTCGGGAAGACGCCGCAGAACTTCATCGCCGACCCCAAACGGCTCATGCCCGGTCTGGCCAACAGCTTGATCGGCCAGAAGGTCGGGGCCCGGATCCTCGCGGGGATCGCGCCCAAGGATGGTTTCGGCGAGGCCGGCAACCCCTCGCTCGGGTTCGGTAAGGACGACGCCCTGCTCTTCGTGCTGGACATCAAGGCCGCCGCCACCCCGCTCACCAAGGCCACTGGTGAGCAGGTCTCTGCGAAGGCGGGCCTGCCGACGGTGAAGGACAACGGGGCGCAGGAACCGACCATCACTATTCCGAAGGACCCACCACCCAGCACCCTGCAGGTGCAGCCGCTGATCAAGGGCACCGGTCCGCGGGTCGAGTCCGGCAACACGATCTCCGCGGCGTACGTCGGTGTCATCTATGGCTCCGGCCGGGTGTTCGACTCGTCGTACAAGACCGGGAGGCTGTTGCAGAGCCCCGTCGGGGTTAAAGGTCTCGTTCCTGGGTTCGACAAGGGACTGGTCGGTCAGACCGTCGGCAGCCGGGTGTTGCTGGTGATCCCCCCGAAGGAGGGGTACGGCAAGCGGGGAAACCCGCAGGCCGGCATCAAAAGCACCGACACCTTGGTGTTCGTGGTCGACATCCTGGACGCCTACCAGCAGGGCTGACCTGCTTCACCAGACCGGCTGCTGGGCAGCAGCTGGACCGGGATTTTGACGGCAGTCGGGACGGCACCACCACCCACGGCGGTCCAATGTCGGGACGGTCTCGGTCGGCGTCCTTGCATCACGTTGCGGTGTTTCCCAGTAGTCGGCCGGCGTGAACCCCGGCAACGGCGGGGGACAGGAAAGCGGCAGGGTCGTCGTCCAGGCCACGGCCCATCGTGGACAACGGTGCGGGGCACCGTCGCAGAGCGGTGTCCAGGCCGTCCAGCTTCACCTCGATCAATCGGTGCAGCCCCCGCGGGGTGGCGAGGGTCGCAGCTTGATCGCGCACCGTACGCCCCAGTTCGCCGGGCAGCAGGGGAACCACCACGTCGGCCGGGGTCAACGCCACCCGCCCGTAGGCGGTGAGACTGTGGTGCGACACTCCGCGGTGGCGAGACCGGGGATCGACCCCGGAGACCCGCAATGCGGCGACGGGTCGACCGCCCAACGCGCTGACCGCGTTGATCGCCTCACCGGCGGCCACCCCGGAGAAGCCCCACCTGGTGCCGGTTCCCAGGTTGCCTGGTCCCTGGGCGACGACCGCCACGTCGGCGTCCCAGATCAGCCGAGCAGCGAGAAGCCCGGAATGCACGCTGACCGCCTCGAGATCCCCTCCGAAAGCCTGGCCGGTGCTGACACACCCGGCAAGCCATCCGTTGGAGCGCAGGATGTCGACGGTCCGGGACAGCCAGGCCGGCAGCGCACCTCCGTCGGTCATGACATAGGCGACCCGAGCCTGCGGGCGTACCGACCGGATTCCGGCCACGACGGCTGGCAGCGCCGAGTGCAGGTCCGCTACCACCACGGGCATGGCGCCCAAGTCGTCGGCGTCCTGGAGCACCTGGTGGTGTGGCGAACCAGGCTCGTCGGCCCCGTGCACCATGACCTGCAGCGGCGTGTACCGAGCTTTGACCAGGTGACCGGTGGTCGGCTTCTTGTCGGGTGTCTCGTCGTCGAGCGCCCTGCTGTCGAGAGCTCTGCTGTCGAGAGCTCTGCTGTCGAGCGCCTGGTCGTCGCCGGTGTCGACGATCGCCCCCGTCGGCGGTGGTGGTAGCCGGTCTGGGACGGCGACCACGACGGCGAACCCCCCGGTGCCCAGGCCACGATCCAGCGGCCCGCTGGTGATCAGCACCTGATCGCCGGGCTCGGGGGTGCCGACCAGGGCTGGATAGGCGATCGCCCGACACCGTCCATGGGTGCTGGCCGCTGGTGACTCGCTCGGGCCGCTATCTGCAGTCGCGAGGGTGATAGTCAGCTCGCGGACGCCGTGCCACTCGCGCCCGATGCTGTGCACCACGCCGGTTCGCCAGGTGACCGCCGACGCCACCGGGTCGACCGAAGGGTCACCGATCGAAGGTCTGATGACGGGGTCGATCGGATGGCCAGGTGAGTGATGACGATCTGGGTCGGGCGGCGGTCCATCGTCCACGACGGGCCAGCCTAGCCAGCACGGCCAGCTCTTCACCGCGAGCCCGATCCTGGCCCGCGGGCCGGGTGTCGGGGATGGCGCCCGGATGGTGACCTGGGCGGTATCGACCCGTCGACCTTCACGGACGCCGTGCAGTAGCGTCGGCTGCGGTGAGGAGGTCCATGTCATCCGTGAAGACTGAGCGGTTGCTCAATCTGGTGATCTGCCTGTTGAGCACCCGCCGTCCATTGTCCAAGGCTCAGATCCGCACATCGGTTCCCCAGTACGCCGATCACGTCTCGGGTGAGGCGTTCGAGCGGATGTTCGAGCGGGACAAGGAAGAGCTGCGAGAGCTGGGTATCCCACTGGTCACCGCGCCGATGGCGGGTTCCTTCGACGACGAGCTGGGCTACCGGGTCGACCGGGACGCGTATGCTCTGCCGCAGGTCAGCTTTGAGCCGGACGAGCTCGCGGTGCTGGGCCTGGCCGCCCGAGTGTGGCAGCAGGCCAGCCTGGCCGAGCCGGCGACCCGAGCACTCACCAAGCTCACCGCGCTCGGCGCGCCGCCGGACGACGGGTCGATGGTCGGCATCGAGCCGCGGATCCGCACCGTGGAACCGGCCTTCGATTCTCTCTGGTCGGCCGTCCGGGACCGCCTTCCGGTGGCCTTCGACTACCGCAAACCGCACGACCCGGTCGCTCGTGAGCGGCTCGTGGAGCCGTGGGCAGTCACCAGCTGGCGGGGACGGTGGTACCTCACCGGTCGCGATCGGAATCGTGCGGCGCGGCGGGTGTTCCGGCTGTCTCGGGTGCACGGCCCGGTGCGGGCCATCGGGGCGCCCGGCAGTTTCGAGGTCCCGCCCGAGCCGGTGGACGCCTCGGGTCTCGCCGAGATGTTCGCCTCGGTGTTCGCCGCTGAGCAGGAACAACCGCGGCGCACCGCGACCGTCCGGTTGAAGGCGGGTGCCGGGCAGGCCCTGCGGCCTCGCGCGACCGTCGTCGATGCCGCCTCGGTACCCGGTTGGGAGGTGCTGCAGCTGCCGTTCAGCGAGCTGGATCGCCTGGCGACGGAGTTGGTGACACTGGGTCCGTCCGCGGTCGTGCTCGCGCCGGATGACTTGCGGGCCAACGTCATCGAGCGGCTACGCGGTGTCCTCGCAGCTGAACGAGCCCGGGCTGCAACCGGACCAGGCGAGGTCGAGCACGGTGGTCGTGTCGTCACCGAGTGGCGTGCTGGTGATCACAGCGCGACCCAGCGTCGAGACGGCGCACACGGTGACGGGGCAGGCGCGGCATGACCGAGACCGCGACGGCCCGGCTGTCCCGGCTGCTGGCCATGGTCCCGTGGTTGCTGTCTCACCAGGGCGTGGCCGTGTCGGACGCGGCGCGCGAGTTCGGCGTCAGCGAGCAGCAGCTGATCAAGGATCTCGAGCTGCTGTTCGTCTGCGGGCTTCCCGGGCATCTCCCGGACGACCTGATCGAGGCCGACTGGGATAGCGGCTATGTCTACCTCTCCAACGCCGAAGCGATCTCCCGCCCGTTGCGGTTGCGGGTCGACGAAGCGCTGGCGCTGATCGTCGGCCTGCGCACTCTGGCCCAGGTTCCTGGCCTCGGCGACCGAGACGCGGTCAGCCGTGCGCTGGCCAAGCTGGAAGACGCCGCTGGTGACGCAGCCGCACCGGCTGGCCAAGTGCGGGTCGACCTCGGGACCGCCAGCACCGACGTCCTGCATGCCTGCCGTGACGGTCTGCGACGGTGCCGCCGGTTGCGTTTGGAGTACCTCATCCCGCACCGCGACGTCACCACCCGTCGGGACGTCGACCCGATCCGGGTGCAGAACATGGACGACCGCTGGTACGTGGAGGGGTGGTGCCACCAGGCCGAGGCGGTGCGAACCTTCCGCTTGGATCGAGTACGGCGGATCGAGGTCCTGGACGTCGACGGCACCGTCCCAGATCAGGCATGCGTTCGGGACCTGGACGCCGGAGTCTTCGCCCCCGGCCCGAACGACCACCACGTGCGCCTAGCACTCGACCCGACGGCCCGCTGGGTCATCGACTACTACCCGGTGGACGACGTGGCTCACGGGCCCGCTGGCGAGCTGCTGGTGACGTTCCGGACGGGGGACCTCATGTGGCTGCGGGCTCTGGCGTTGCGCCTGTCTGGCGCCGCGCGAGTGCTGCACCCTCCCGAGCTGGCCGAGGAGGTCGCTCAGGCGGCTCGGGCGGCTCTCGTCGCCTACTCCTGACCTGCGATCGGCTTAACCCGCCCTGCTCATGCCTGGCCGTCAGGCTCCCTCGACGTCGGACTCTCCGTCCTGGCCGCTCATTCGCCCCTGCGTGCGAGTGCCTGCTGCTGAGGCGAACGCACTCCACCACGACGGGGGTAGGGCGCCAGGGTGGATCGCGCTGAGCAGGGTAAAGGTGGAGGAGGCCGTTGCCGAGGCATGGGAGGTAGCTCAGACAGGGACAGGTCCGGTCAGCCGAGTACGGCAGGCAAGGCCTACTCCCACAATCCGTTGAGGGACGAGTCTCGTCCCTCAACCCGTCGAGGAGGCGGATGTCATGGCAACCATCAAGGCGACCTGTCCCTGCTGCGGCGACGTTGAGCTGACCGCGGCGCAGGTGCGCCTGGTGGTGTGCAACGTCGCCGAGTGGTCCTACTACGCCTTCACCTGCGACCGCTGCCAGGACGAGATCCGCAAGCCGGCCGGCGTCGAGGTCGTCAGCCTGCTGCGATCGGGTGGGGTCACCGCGGAGCGGTGGACCGTGCCGGCGGAGGCCCTGGAGCAGCACGACGGGCCGGTCATCGGCTACGACGACGTCTTGGACTTCGCGTTGTGGCTTCAGCGTTGTGTGGACCCGCTGGCAGCTGTTGAGGCCATGGGTCCCGGGGTGCGGGTCGCCAAGTAGGCGCTGAGCGGCGTCAGCCAAGGTCGGCACCGTCCCGGGATCGACGAACACGCCACCACCGGGATCCGATCGATCGGACGGTCTTGCGTTCTCGTACAGTGACGCGGGTGTGGTGGTGGGTTCTGCTGATCGTGGTCCTGCTGCTCGCCGCGCCCATCTTCCACGGCCTGCTGGTCTGGCGGATCGTCCGCAAAGGGATCCGTCTCAGCAGCCAGGTGGCCACCAGCGTCGGTATCGCTGGTGACGCCTGGGAGGCGGCGGATTCGTCGCCTTACCACCCGGCCCGTTCGTCGTTGAGCGATCCCGGCCAGCCATCCGCGGCGGATTCGAGGTGTCCACGGTGCGGCTGGTCTCCTGTGCAAGAGCAGGCAGCCAGCGCCGAGAGCGTAGGGTTGGTGCCACATCTCTCCTCAGACAAGGGACGGTACCGATGAGAGGTCTCCTCGAACCCTGGCACCTGCTGATCCTGGTGGCAGTGATCGCCGTGCTCTTCGGTGGCCGCCGACTCCCGGACGCCGCCCGTGGCCTGGGTCGTTCTATGCGGATCTTCAAGTCCGAGATCAAGCAGATGCAGGACGACGGCAAGGGTTCTAGCGGTACAGCCGCGCCCGAGACACCCCCCGCTCCGGTGGAGGGCCGCGTGGTCGATCACGGCTCGTCTGCCACATCCCGGCCTGCGGACGAACCGCACCGGCAGAGCTGAGGGTTCCCGCTGACCAGCACGACGCACGGCCGTTTCGTGTCGCGTCGACGGCGGGACCCCGAAGGTCGGATGCCGTTGCGCGAGCACCTGGTGGAGTTGCGCCGACGGGTTCTGCGCAGCGCCGTGGTGATCCTCATCGGGTCTGTGGTCGGGTGGTTCCTCGCCGAGCCGTTCCTCGCCGCGCTGATCGAGCCAGCTGTGGAGGTGGCCAGGGCCAAGAACATCGAATCGTCCATCAACTACCTCGACCCGTTCTCCGCACTCAACCAACGAGTTCAGATCAGCGTCCTGATCGGGGTGTTTCTCGCTGCACCGGTCTGGCTTTACCAGTTCTGGGCGTTCATCACCCCAGGACTGACCACGAAGGAACGCCGGTACTCGGTCGGCTTCGTGGCCGCCGCCGTGCCGCTGTTCGCTGCCGGTGCGGCCCTGGCGTGGTACATCTTCCCCAAGGCGTGGGAGTTCCTCATCCAGTTCGTCCCCGCGGACGGCTCCCAGTACCTCACTGCAAACCTCTACTTCTCGTTCGTCACCCGGTTGCTGGTCATGTTCGGGATCGCCTTCGTGATCCCGGTCGTCCTGGTCGGGCTGAACATGGCGCACCTGATGAGCGGTCGGACCATGGTGCGGCAGTGGCGCATCGTGGTGTTCGTGTGCTTCCTGTTCGCGGCCATCGCCACCCCGACGCCCGAGGCCATGTCGATGCTGGTGCTCGCCGGAGCGATGTGCCTGCTGTTCGGGACCGCCATCGGGATCTGCCTGCTGTTGGACCGCCGACGGGCCAGGCGGTCCGGTGAGCCGGACTACGACGCGCTCGCCGACGACGAAGCCAGCCCGCTCTGACCTGCCCGGTTCTCAGGAGATCTCGATGGACGACCCGGGCCGCCATGTCGGCGTGAAAGCAGCTGGCGTGGCCGGCCTCGATCTAGCGATGGACCCGTCCCGCGGGTCGCAGCGCCAGATGCGGGTGGCGCTCGCGGTGAACCCGACGTCCGGGCGGGCCAAGGGGGCAGATCACGCCGTTCAGGTCACGATGGCGCTCACGGCGGCTGGGGTGCGGGTGCACGACGTCTCGGGCTCGGACGCCGCGAGCACCGCTCAGCGAGCCGCGCGCGCGGCCCAGGACGGTGTGGACGCCGTCGTCGTGGTGGGCGGGGACGGGATGGTCCACCTGGGCGCCAACGTCTGCGCGGGTACCGGTGTCCCTTTGGGGATCGTCGCAGCTGGCACCGGCAACGACATCGCTGCCTCGTTGGGGCTTCCGGTAGGTGATGTGCCGGCTGCGACGACGACGATCCTGGACGGGCTGGCCGGCTCGGTCCGGTGGATCGACGTGGCTCGGCGGACCGACCTCGCCCCGACCGACGGACCAGCCGACGAGCGAACGGATCCCGCCAGTCCGCCTACCGGCCACCAACAAGCCCCCGTTTTTGTGGGAGTGCTCTGCGGCGGCTTCGACGCGCGGGTCAACGAACGGGCCAACGGCTGGCGGTGGCCGCGGGGAAAGCTGCGCTACAGCCTCGCCACCGCTCGCGAGCTGCCGGTGTTCCGTCCGCTGGACTACCACCTGGAGCTGGACGGCCAGGCGTGGCGGACGGACGCGATGCTCGTAGCGGTCGGCAACGGCACCCGCTACGGCGGCGGCATGCGCATCACCCCGGATGCCAGTCTCGACGACGGCCTGCTCGATGTGCTCGTCGTGAGCCGGGTGTCCGTGCCCGAGCTGCTGCGGGTGTTCCCTCGGGTGTTCCGCGGTACCCACCTCGATCACCCGGCGGTCACGGTCCGCCAGGCCAAACGGGTGCGGCTGTCCGCACCGGACGTGGTGGCGTATGCCGATGGCGAGCGGTTCGGTCGGTTGCCGGTGGCGATCGAGGTGGACTCGGCGGCGCTGGGTGTGTTGGTGCCTCGTGGCGGTTTCGGTTCTCCACCGTAGGGTGAGGGGGTGGCCAGCCCTGCGGAGCGGTATTCGGCCGCCCGGCTCCGCCGACTCGACGACCGCGGTGAGCTCGGGGCCTTCCGTTCCCGTCTGGGCTTCGAGCTGGACCCCTTCCAGGTGCATGCCTGCCGGGCTCTGGAGGCCGGTCGCGGTGTGCTGGTCGCGGCTCCCACCGGGGCTGGCAAGACGGTGGTCGGCGAGTTCGCCGTCCACCTGGCCCTCGCGGCTGGGCGCAAGGCCTTCTACACGACGCCGATCAAGGCGCTGTCGAACCAGAAGTACGCCGAGCTGAGCCAGGTACACGGAGCGGACCGGGTCGGTCTGCTCACCGGGGACGTCTCGGTCAACGGCGAGGCGGACGTGGTCGTGATGACCACCGAGGTGTTGCGCAACATGCTGTACGCCGGCTCGCCCACGCTCGCCGGTCTCGGGTTCGTCGTCATGGACGAGGTCCACTACCTCGCGGACCGGTTCCGTGGCGCGGTCTGGGAAGAGGTGATCATCCACCTCCCGGACGACGTTCGGGTGGTGTCGCTGTCGGCGACGGTCAGCAACGCGGAAGAGTTCGGCGCGTGGCTGGACACCGTGCGCGGCGACACCGAGGTGATCGTCGAGGAACGCCGCCCGGTGCCGCTGTACCAGCACGTGCTGGTCGGGTCCCGATGGTTCGACCTGTTCGCCGACTCGTCCGCCTCAGATACCGCTGACGACACGCAACCGACCGACGTGAACCCGCACCTGCACGCCGCGGTCCGCGCGCTCCAACGCCGGCTCTGGCCCGACCGCGGACGCGTCGGTGCGGGTGGCGGACCACGACGGCCCCGGGCTGATCCACACGCGGTCCGTCGTCCGGACGTGATCCGTCTGCTGGAGTCGCGGGGACTGCTGCCGGCGATCACCTTCGTGTTCAGCCGGGCCGGTTGCGATGCGGCCGTCCGGCAGTGCGTGCGCGACGGTCTGCGGCTCACCACGCCGCAGGAGGAGGACCAGATCCGTCTGCTGGTCGAGCGGCGAACCGCGGACCTCGATCCGGCCGACCTCCAGGTGCTCGGCTACTGGGACTGGCTGGACGGCGTGGCCCGGGGGATTGCCGCTCACCACGCCGGGTTGCTGCCGGCGTTCAAGGAGGTCGTCGAGGAGTTGTTCGCCGCGGGTCTGGTCCGGTCCGTCTTCGCCACCGAGACGCTTGCGCTCGGGGTCAACATGCCAGCTCGGACGGTGGTGCTGGAGCAGTTGACCAAGTGGAACGGGCAGACCCACGCGGACATCACCCCGGGGGAGTACACCCAGCTGACCGGGCGTGCCGGGCGTCGCGGCATCGACGTCGAGGGGCATGCGGTGGTGGTCTGGCAGCCCGGTCTGGACCCGCGGTCGGTGGCTGGCCTGGCATCCACCCGCACCTATCCGTTGCGCTCCAGCTTCCGGCCGACGTACTCGATGGCGGTGAACCTGATCGCGATGGTCGGGCGGGAACGGGCACGTGAGGTGCTGGAGAGCTCGTTCGTCCAGTTCCAGACGGACCGCGCGGTGGTCGGCCTGGCCCGGCAGATCCGCACCCAGGAGGAGGCGTTGGCGGGGTACGCCGAGGCGATGGTCTGCCACCTCGGTGACTTCGCGCAGTACGCGGCCCTGCGCACCGAGGTCGGCGAGCGAGAGACGGCAGCGGCCCGGGATCGACGGGCCGGACGCCGGGCCGCGATCACGGCCAGCCTGCGGGAGGTCCGCGTCGGCGACGTGCTGCACGTGTCGACCGGACGACGTGGTGCCTACGTCGTGGTGGTCGAGCCGGACCGGACGGCCAGCCTGGACGGCCCGCGGCCGACCGTTCTCGGTGTGGACCGCCAGGTGCGTCGGCTGGCCGCCTCGGACCTGACCGACCCAGCTCAGGTGGTGGCCACGGTGCGCCTGCCACGCGGCTTCAGCGCACGTCGCCCGCAGTCCCGGAGGGACCTTGCCGCGACCCTGCGTGCCGCCGTGCAGCAGGGTCCGCCGGAGTCGCCCGGTGGCGGAACGGACCCCGGATGCGGAACGGACCCTGGACGCGGAACTCGACCGGCTGCGTCGACGGATCCGCGCCCACCCGTGCCATCCCTGCCCGGACCGTGAGCAGCACGCCCGGTGGGCGCAGCGGTGGACCCGGCTGCGCCGGGACATCGACGGGCTGCTCCGGCGGGTCGAGACCCGGACGAACTCGGTGGCGCGCACGTTCGACCAAGTCCTGACGGTGCTCACCGACCTGGAGTACCTCACCGCCGACCACCGGGTCACCCCGGACGGCGAACGCCTGCGCCGGCTGTACTCCGAGCACGACCTGCTGATCGCCGAGTGCCTGCGGGGTGGCGTCTGGGACGACCTGGACGGGCCGCAGCTGGCCGCGGTGCTGTCCGCGCTGGTGCACGAGCCCCGTCGGGAGGACAACGGGCCAACTCACCTCCCGTCCGGGCCGGTCGGGTCCGCGCTGGACCACCTGATGCGAACCTGGGCCCGCCTGGAGGTGGTCGAACGCGACCGACGTCTGGGATCGCCTCGCGAACCGCACCCTGGGCTTGCTGATCCGATGGGCCGGTGGGCGCGGGGGGACTCCTTGGACGTCGTCCTCAGGGACGGCGAGCTGTCTGCCGGCGACTTCGTCCGCCGTTCCCGGCAGCTCGTCGACCTGCTTGGCCAGATCGCCGACGTCGCTGGTCAGCCCGGGCTGCGTGGCAGCGCCCGACAGGCGGGGGAGCAGATCCGCCGCGGCGTGGTCGAGCGGTCGGTGGCGTCGCACGATCGACGGCCAGCGGAGTCAATCGGCCAGTAGCTGATTGCCGATGAAGCCTGGTAGCCGATGAAGCCTGGTAGCCGATGAAGCCGGTTGCCAACGAGCCAGTGCTCAGGGCTGCGGGCACACCCGACCCGGTTCGTGTTGCAGCAAAGCGGCTGCAGGTTCCGCCCTGACGGCCGCTCGCCGGGTGCGTCGCGCCGTCAGCCCGGTGCGTCTCGCTCGCGCTCCGCGAGCGCATTCCGTACCCGGGTCACGCTGCCCCCCAGGCCCCACCGCAGGACCAGCTCGTCCAGCCGGGCTGGGTCGATAGGTTCGATCGGCAGCGCGGCCGGGGTCGATGGGAGCGGTACGTCCCGCACCACGTCCACCACCGACGGGGCGACCTGCAGGTAGTCGCGGGCAGCTAGCAGCCGAGCCCGCTGAGCCCCGGTGACCGCGCTGTCGTCGGCGTCCAGCGCCCGCAGCAGCCCAGGCAGGTCACCCGCCCGCCGCACCAACGCGGCCGCCGTCTTCTCACCGATCCCCGGCACCCCGGGCAGCCCATCGCTCGGATCGCCCCGCAGCGCTGCCAGCGCGGCGTACTGCCGGCCGCCGGTGACGCCGTAGCGCTCTCGCAGCCGGGCCTCGTCGACCACGTCGAGCTGGCGCACCCCGCCGCGGGCGGTGTACAGCACGCGGATCCGACGGGTGTCGTCGACCAGCTGGAACAGATCTCGGTCGCCGGTCACCACGTCCACGGCGGTCGCGCGCTGCTCGGCGGCGCGCTCGGCGAGGGTTGCGATGACGTCGTCCGCCTCGTACCCCGGATGGCCGACGCGGGCGATGCCGAGCGCCGCGAGCACCTCGGCGATCACCGAGACCTGCGGCGTCAGCGCGTCCGGGACGTCCTCGGCGCCGTCTTGGCCGCGGTGAGGGTCCGCGCCGCCTTCGGCTCCCTGGGTGTCCGCTCGTGCTACCCGGTGCGCCTTGTACGACGGTATCGCCGCCACCCGGAAGGCCGGTCGCCAGTCGTCGTCCCAGCAGGCCACCAGGTGGGTGGGATGGTGGGCAACCACCAACGTTGCCACCATGTCAAGGAACCCGCGGACCGCGTTTACCGCGGTTCCGTCCGGCGCCCGCACGGACTGGGGAACGCCGTAGAACGCACGGAAGTACAACGAGGCGGAGTCCAGCAGCATCAGGCACGAGGGCACAGGCCCCATCCTGGCAGCCTCTGCTCGGACGAACCCAGCAGTCGCCCAGGCCGAGCCGGCGTCGTTGACGTCCGGTCAGGGCCTGGGTTCAGGACTGCCGTCGACGCGGGTGGAGCGCACGGTGCCCAGATACGATCGTGCAACGCCCAGACCATCGCGGGGGACGCCATGACCGCAGTCGAACGCGACCTGCCCACCGACGAGGCTCACGACCTGCTGGCCCTCGTCCAGCAGGTCGCCGACGAGCGGCTGCGGCCCCAGGTTGAGGAGTTCGAGGAGAAGGGTGCCTTCCCGCGGGAGCTCTTCCGGGAGCTGGGTCGGCTCGGGCTGCTCTCCCTGCCGTATCCGATCGAGTACGGCGGTGGCGGGCAGCCCGCTGCCGTCTACCTCCAGGTCGTGGAGGAGCTGGCGGCCGCCTGGGGGGCGGTCGGCATGGGGGTGAGCGTGCACATCCTCGCTTGCCACCCGCTAGCCGCCTTCGGCACCGACGCGCAGCGTCGACGATTCCTGCCGGACCTGCTGAGTGGTGACCTGCTGGGGGCGTACGGATTGTCCGAGTCGGCGTCTGGCTCGGATGCTGCGGCACTGCGCACCCGTGCCGTCCTCGACCAGGACGCCAGCACCTACACCGTCACCGGGACCAAGGCGTGGATCACGCACGGCGGTGTCGCCGACTGCTACGCGTTGCTGGTACGCACCGGCACCGGTGGTCCGCAGGGCATCTCTTGCCTGTTGGTAGACGCTGCGACGCCCGGAGTGAGTGCGGCGGCGCCGGAACGCAAGATGGGTTTCGGCTCCTCGCCGACCGCGGGTTTGGTGCTCGATGCCGCCCGGGTCGGGGCGGACCGCCTGATCGGCGAGCTCGGCCAGGGATTCTCCATCGCGATGTCCGCGCTGGACGCCGGGCGCCTCGGGATCGCCGCCTGTGCCGTCGGGATCGCCACCGCGGCGCTGGAGGCAGCGAGCGCCTACGCCCAGGAACGGTGGCAGTTCGGCCGGCCGATCCTGGACTTTCAAGGGGTGTCGTTCCTGCTCGCTGACGCCGCGACCCAGGTGGCCGCGGCGCGCGAGCTGTACCTGGCCGCGGCGCGTCGCCGGGACGCCGGCAAGTCGTTCTCGACCCAGGCCGCGATGGCCAAGCTGTTCGCCACCGACACGTGCATGCGGGTCACCACGGATGCGGTGCAGGTTCTTGCAGGGGCGGGTTACGTCCGTGACTTCCCGGTGGAGCGGTGGTTCCGCGAGGCCAAGGCACTGCAGATCGTGGAGGGCACCAACCAGATCCAGCGAGTGGTCATCGGCCGGGCGCTCGCCCGCGGGTGACCTGTCCCGCAGGTAGCCGACACCACTTCCCGGGGTGGGGGATGAAGGCCCGGTCCTCGCTCAGCCGATCCAGCATCGGCCAGCTCGGCACCTCAGTAAACTCGGACGGGTGGAGGACACCGATCGCGCGATCGTCCGTCTGTTGTCGGCTGATGGGCGGATGAGCTACACCGACCTGGCCCGAGCGGCTGGACTGTCGACATCGGCCGTCCACCAACGGGTTCGCCGGTTGGAGGAGCGCGGTGTGATCGCCGGCTACCGAGCCGAGCTGTCCGCGAGCGCCATCGGGGTGCCACTCACGGCGTTCGTCTCGATCACGCCACTCGACCCGTCCGCTCCTGATGACGCCCCTGAGCGACTGCGGAACCTGGCTGAGATCGAGGCCTGCCACTCGGTGGCCGGCGAGGAGTCGTACATCCTGAAGGTGCGGGTGGTGGGGCCGTCCGATCTGGAGGATCTGCTGTCCCGGATCCGGGCCGCGGCGAATGTTTCCACCCGCACCACCGTGGTGTTGTCCACCCCGTACGAAGCCCGACCACCGACGTTGTAGCGATCGTCGCCGGTCAGTCTGTCGAGTGGCGCGACTGTCGCAGTCAGGCGAGGTTGCTCAGGCGTGCACCGCATGGCTGGGCTCGACGTCCGTGTCACCGATCGGTCGGGCCTGAGGCGGGCCGGTCGCGCCGTGTTGCCGCCACCACTGCTGACCGGTCGGCGGCAGCGTGTCGATCGGGTCGTAGTACATGTACTTCCGGTTGAGCGCATCGACATCGGACGTCTCGATGGACGTCCGATAGTTCTTGGTCCAGGACGACATCCCGCGTTCGGTGTCGTACTGGTGCACCTGGTGCACCCACCGCTTGCCCACGAACGGCACGTCGCACACGATCCGCGGGGTCGCGAACCCGGGAAGGTAGCCCATGATCGAGTGCTGTAGGTGCTGGGCGTGCGCCAGCGAGACGCGCCAGTGCTCGCTGAACGGGATCATGTCGCACATGTAGAAGTAGTACGGCGTGATGCCGGCCTCGTCCTGCAGCCCGAAGCACAGGTCCAGCAGCTGATGCGTGGAGTCGTTGACACCGCGCATCAGAACCCCTTGGTTGCGCACGTCCCGGACGCCAGCCTGCACCATCGCGCGCGTGGCGGCCGCCACCGCTGAGGTCAGCGACTGGGCGCTGTTCACATGGGTGTGGAGCGCCAGGCTGACCCCGCGTTGCCGTGCCATCGCCGTTACCCGGCCCATCCCGTCGACGACGTCAGGGCTCAGCCAGTGCTGCGGCAGTCCTATCAAAGCCTTCGTGGCCAGCCGGACATCCCGGATCGTGTCGATCTCCAGCAGCCGGACCAAGAACGACTCGAGGCTGCGCCACGGCACGTTCGCGACATCGCCACCGCTGACCACGACGTCCCGGACCTGTGGGGTGCGGCGCAGGTAGTCCAGCATCGCGTCGTACCGGTCCACCGGCTTGAGGTCGAACTTCAGCTTGGGCACCACCGGGGTGGAGTTGCCCACCAAGTCCATTCGGGTGCAGTGCCCGCAGTACTGCGGGCAGGTGGGCACCAGCTCGGCGAGCACCTTGGTGGGGTACCGGTGGGTGAGTCCTTCAGCCACCCACATGTCGTGCTCGTGCAGGGAGTCGCGGGTGGCGTACGGGTGGGACGGCCAGTCGGTGCGTCGGTCACTGAAGACGGGAAGCATGTACCGGCGTACCGGATCGCGGCGGAACGCCTCGGTGAAGTCCGCGCCGGCCGCGGGTAGTCCGTCGTCCTCGTTCGCCCCGGTAGCCGGGACCATGGTGTTGAGCATGTGCGGCGGCAGCAACATCGACATCGTGGCTCGTTCGGCCTGGTCCTGCTCGAGGTCGGTGTAGAAGCCCTCGTTCAACAGGTCGCCCATGACGCCGCGCAGCTGGCGGACGTTCTTCACGCAGTGCGCGCGTTGCCACTGCGCGCTCGCCCATTCCCGCTGTCCGACGTCCCGCCAGCCGGGCAACCGGGTCCAGTCCGGCTCGACCAGCTCACGTCGACGGTACGCATATGGCTGTTCTATCTGTGGACTCACCCTCGCATGTTACGTAAATATTTTCGATATAATCGCAAGAGAGCAGAAAATCACCTAGATAATGGCGAATAGGGAGGACAGATGCCTGCTGTTGGCCATCAGCTACCTAGTTCCCCCGTCGGCGTGCATCGCGTAGTCGAACCGGCAGGTGTGCTTCCGCAAGCCGCCCAGCGGCTCGACGTTCGCCGGCAGCTGTGGCCTGATGAGACCCGGATCCGAGTTCAGACCCTCAACCTGGACGCGGCCTCGTACCGCCAGCTGCGGCAGGCCCATACCGCTGCGGACGGCTCGCTGAACGGTCAGGGCCTGCGCGCCGAGGTGCTGGCGATCGTCGCCACGCGCGGCAAGATGCAGAACCCGATCACGGGTTCCGGCGGCATGCTGCTCGGGGTGGTCGACGAGGTCGGCCCGCGCGCCAGTGTCGGACTGCGGGCGGGGGACCGGGTCGCCACCCTGGTCTCGTTGTCGTTGACCCCGTTGGTGATCGAGGACGACCTGCGCCGCTGGGACGGCCGGGGCGAGCGGATCCCGGCCGACGGCTACGCGATCCTGTTCGGTCGCACCATCGCGGCCCGCCTCCCGGACGACCTGCCAGCGGAGCTGGCGCTCATGGCGTTGGACGTGTGCGGGGCACCCGCGCTGGTCGACCGCGTCGTCCAGCGCCACGGCGGTACCGGCCGGTTGCCGACCGTGGTCGTCATCGGGGCAGCCGGCAAGTCCGGCTCCCTCGCCCTGGCTGCCGCTCGGCGCTGCGGCGCAGGACGCACCGTCGGGGTCGTGCCCACCGGCGGTGAAGAGTCCCTGCTCCGCGCTGCTGGGCTCTGCGATCACGTGGTGATCGCCGATGCGCGGGACCCGGTGCAGCTCGATGCTCGGGTTCGCCATGTCCTTGGCGGTGGCGCCGATGTCACGGTGGTCTGTGTCGACGTCCCGGGCTGCGAGCACGGCGCGGTGTTGTGTACCGCCGACGGCGGCACCGTGGTGTTCTTCTCCATGGCCACCTCGTTCAGCGCGGCGGCGCTGGGTGCTGAAGGCTTGGCGGCGGACGTCACCATGCTGGTAGGCAACGGGTACCTGCCGGGTCATGCCGACCTGGCCCTGGACCTGCTGCGTGCCACGCCCGGCGTCCGTGCGCTGTTCGAGGCGCGTGCCCAGGCCGCTGCCAGCCAGGCCGCTGCCAGCCAGGACGCTGCCAGCCAGGACGCTGCCAGCCAGGACGGGGCACCACGATGATCGGCACCGCAGGTAGCCGTCCCGTTCTCGAGCTGGATCCCCAGGTCGTCCGCATCGCTCGGCGGCTGGCCCGGCAGGCCGGCGCCCCGGTGGTGCGATTCGCCCGCACGCACACCACCGTGTCCGTGGAGCGGGCATTGCTGAGACTGGCTGGGCTCAGCGGGGCTGACGGTAAGCGGATCCCGTGGGTCAACCACCTGGTGGACGGGGTGCGAGCGTCGGTGGGTCTCGAGCACGGGATCGCGCTGCCGGTGTGGGACGCGTTGCGCCGAGATCAGGCGCCGGATCTGCTCACGCTGGCGCAGCAGGCCAGCAGCGGCGCGGTCTCCTTCCAGCTGCCGACCGGGCGGGACGCCGGCTTCGCCTACCGGGCGGCCCGACGCGCAGCGGCGGTCGGCGTCCGACGGATCGACCGCCGACGAGCCGAACGCGACCGCCTGGTCGCGCGGATCGGCGATGCTCCCCGCCGACCGTGGATCTACCTCATCGTCGCCACCGGCGACATTCACGAGGACATCCCGCAGGCCCAGGCCGCGGCCCGCGAGGGAGCCGACGTCATCGCGGTGATCCGGTCCACCGGGCAGAGCCTGCTGGACTACGTCCCGGAGGGCGCGACCCGTGAGGGGTACGCCGGCACCTACGCCACCCAGGAGAACTTCCGGCTGATGCGGACGGCGCTGGACGACGTCTCGCGGGAACTTGGTCGGTATGTGCGTCTGACCAACTACGCGTCCGGGTTGTGCATGCCGGAGATCGCGACGCTCGCCGGTTTGGAACGACTCGACATGATGCTGAACGACTCGATGTACGGGATCCTCTTCCGGGACATCAACCCGGTTCGCACGTTCGTCGACCAGCGCTTCAGCCGCCAGGTGCACGCTCGCGCGGGCATCGTCATCAACACCGGCGAGGACAACTACCTCACCACCGCGGACGCCATCGAGGCCGCGCACACGGTGACGGTCAGCCAGTTGCTCAACGAGTACTTCGCCAAGGAGGCTGGCTTGGCCGACTGGCAGCTGGGGCTCGGCCATGCGTTCGAGGTCGACCCCAGCGTGCCGGACAGCGTCCGGCTGGAGCTGGCACATGCTCTGCTCGCCCGCACGCTGTTCCCGCGGGCGCCGTTGAAATGGATGCCTCCCACGAAGCACATGACCGGTGATGTCTTCCGCGGCTACCTGCTGGACGGCTTCTTCAACCTGGTCGGGGCGATGACCGGTCAGAGCATCCTGCTCGTCGGGATGATGACCGAGGCCGTGGTCACGCCGTTCCTGTCGGACCGGGACCTGGCGCTGCAGAACGTCCGGTACGTGTTGAACGCCGCCGGCGGCCTGACCGAGGACTTCCACCCCCCGCCGGACGGTTTCATCCAGACCCGCGCTCGGCGAGTGCTGTCCGAGGCGGTCGAGCTGTTGCAGCGGATTGTGGCCGACGGCGGCCGGGCCCCGCTGCTGACCGCGATCGGTGACGGCACCTTCGGCTTGATGAAGCGTCCCGCTGACGCCGGCAAGGGCCTGGGCGGCGTCGTGCGGCGTGCGGCGGGCTACCGCAACCCGGCTGTCGACCTCCTCGAGGAAGGGGCCACCCGATGACCCGTGTCGTCACACCGCCGACCACCCCGGCGTCGCCCTCGCCTACGGAGCCACCCACCCTGTCGTCCTCACCCTCGGAGCTGTCACCCACCCCGGCGTCGTCCATCCCGGCGTCGTCGCCCACCTCGTCGTCGCTGACGGGGCCGCCGACCGTGGTGCGCCCGTACGGCGACACCACCGGCGACGGGATGGTGCAGGTCTCGTTCACGTTGCCGCTTCCGCATGACAAGCGGGCCGAGGGCGCGGCGTTGCAGCTGGCCGACAAGATGGGCCTGGCCCCGGCGATGCTCGTGCACGCCAAGGCGATGGGTCCGCAGTTCACCTTCTTTGTGGTGTACGGCTCGGTCCGGCACCTGGTCGACGTCAGCCAGGTCGAGGTGCTCGAGCGGGAGTACCCGCTGCTGTCGCCCCCGGAGGTGGACGCGGCGATCCGCAGTCGGTTGCGGCGCAAGCTGGTGGTCGTCGGCGCGTGCATCGGCACCGACGCGCACACCGTCGGGATCGACGCCATCCTCAACGTCAAGGGCTTCGCGGGGGAGAAGGGCTTGGAGTACTACCGGGAGGTCGATGTGGTGAACCTCGGAGCCCAGGTTCTCGTCCCCGACCTGGTCGAGCAGACGCGGGCTCGACGAGCGGATGCGGTCCTGGTGTCACAGGTGGTGACCCAGCGGGACGCCCACCTGCACAACACGGCGCAGATGGCGGCGGCCTTCCAAGAGGCGTACCCCGCGGGACGTCGTCCGCTGCTGGTTGTCGGCGGTCCGCGGTTCGAGGGGACCGCGGCTGATCGTCTCGGTGTGGATCGGGTCTTCGGCCGGGGCACGACCCCGACCGAGGTCGCCAGCTTCCTGGTGCACGCCCTCGTCCCTGCATCCCCGGCCAGGTCCGCGCAGCGGAAGAGCTCGTGAACGCCACGTCGATGCCGACCCCGAAGCCGGCGTCTGGACCGCAGCAGGGGTCGGATCCGCGGCTGGGTCTCGTCGTGACGCATCGCCGGTACGTGCCCTACTCCCACAGCCACTACGCCGGGGACCTGGTGGATGGGGCGTACGTCCTGGGGTGCTTCGGCGATGTGGCCACCGAGGTGTGCATTCGTACCGATGGCGATGAGGGGTTGTTCGCTTCGTATACCGAGGTGCAGTTCCTTGGTCCAGTACGAGCCGGTGACGTGTTAGAGACGACCGCTCGAGTGGTGCGGATCGGTCGGCGTAGCCGCGATGTAGAGTTCGAAGCCCGGGTGCTGTGCCGCGCAAGGGCAGATCTCGATCCGTCCCGCTCCGAGGTGCTTCATCCTCCGGCAATGGTGGTGACGGCGCGAGGCACGGTCGTGGTACGCGGCTGATCGGACGCGCTCCGACCTCTTACGGCGATCGACATGTAACTGTCATATGGATTGCAGAGCGTAGGACCGGACGCTGACCTGCACAGACTCCGGTTCTCGCAGGTCAAGGTGCAGTTGACAGCACAGCGGAGTCGAGTAACTTCGTTCCGTCGTCATCCGCGACATGAGTCAGCGGTGAGCCACTGCCGGGGTCAGCGGGCGTCGATGATGTCCGCCAGCCAGGCCCTCGGCACACTCACCCAGCCATCGTCGCGATGCATCGGACGGACCCGCCCGCTCAGTAGACAACGCCACTAACCCGCCAGCCAGCCGGGAAGCGGCGGCACCAACGGCGCGGCGGGTTCGTCCTGTCCCACCTCAACTGGTCGAAGCCGGCCAGCGAGATCGCTGTTCGCACCCGTCCGGGTAGCGTGAGATGCGTGAGGGCTGCGCGGTTGCGACGGTGGTCACCGCACCTGCTCGGTGTTCTCGGTGCCGTGGCTGCGGGGCTGATCTCGAGGCTGGCCTTTCCAGATCCTGGTTGGTGGCCATTGGCCCCGCTCGGGGTGGCGCTCTGGTTCATCGTGATGGCCACCCACCCGTCCATCCGGTCGACTGGCCGTCGGTTGTTTCTTCGTCGTGCCCGGTCCGGGGCGTTGCTGGGGGGCTGCTACGGGCTGGCTTTTTTCCTGCCGCTGGTGAGTTGGAGCGGCGTCTATGTCGGTCCGCTGCCCTGGTTGGCACTGGCAACGCTGCAGGCTGGCTATCTGGCGCTGCTCGGCGCAGCCTTGACCGCTGTGGTGCCGACCGCACGTGACCGGATCGGGACCGCCGTGCTCGGCTCCGCCGGTGCCGCGGCCTTGTTCGTCGGGCAGGAGGCGCTGCGCGCTCGGACGCCGTTCGGCGGCTTCCCGTGGGGTCGGATTGCGTTCTCGCAAGCCGACTCACCCTTCGGTCACCTCGCTGCGTGGGGGGGCGCGCCGCTGGTGGGATGTGCCGCGGTCTGGTGCGGTGGCCTGGCGGCCTGGGCCGGGTTGTCGATATGGCGGGTGGCTTGTCAGCGAGCGCCAGGCGTGCCCGGCGTCTTCGGAGCGATCGCCGGTGCCGGTATGTCCTGCCTTCTCGTGCTCAGTGGATGGGTCGTACCGCTTCCTGTTGCCGGATCACCGGTGCAGGTTGCCGGCGTTCAAGGTGGCGTGGCTCGGCCTGGCCTCGACTTCAACGCCGAACGACGGGAGGTTCTCGACAACCATGCGCGGGGCACAGTGGCGCTGGCCACCCGAGTCGACGAGGGCCGGTCAGCGCGTCCGGACCTGGTCATCTGGCCGGAGAACTCCTCCGATCTCGATCCGTTCGAGCAGGTGGACGCGCGGTCGGTGATCGACGGTGCGGTGAACCGTCTCGGGGCGCCAACCCTGGTCGGCGCCGTGTTGCGCAGGCCAGCCGGCCGATTGACGAACGCATCGATCGTGTGGACCCCCGGTCGGGGGCCAGGAGAGTGGTACGCCAAGCGGCATCCGGTGCCGTTCGCGGAGTACATCCCGTACCGCGGGTTCTTTCGACGGATCAGTTCTCAGGTCGACCTGGTGCGCACCGACTTCGCGGCCGGCGATCGGGTCGGCGTCCTACCGGTAGGACCAGTTCGGGCTGGCGTCGCAATCTGTTTTGAGGTGGCATACGACGACCTGCTGCGGGACACCGTCCGTGAGGGAGCTGATCTGCTGGTGGTGCAGACCAACAACGCGACGTTCGGCGATACCGATGAAGCCGTGCAGCAGCTGGCGATGTCGAGGCTTCGAGCCATCGAGCACGGCCGGGCAGTGGCACACGTCTCGACGGTCGGGGTCAGCGCGTTGATCCTGCCCGACGGTCGCGAGGTGGCCACAGCCGGGCTGTTGACCACCGGGGTGGTGGAGGCACGGCTGCCGCGGCGCACCAGTCTCACGGTGGCGGATCGACTCGGTGGCTGGGTCGAGGGCGGCATCACCGTATTCGGGGTCACCGTCCTGCTGCTGAGCCAGCGACGCACACGCCGAAGGCCGGACTCTCAGGAGGTCTCTGCGAGCTCACCCATCACCGTCGAGGCTGATCAGGCGACGGCGCCCGGGTGAACCGTCGGGAACCGCGGTACAAGACAGCCGAGCGCTGATCGGGACTGCTTCGACGTTGCCGGCAATCGGTCCTTTGAAGGTTGACGTCAACTGGTCACCGAGGCATATGGCCGCGCCAATCGCTTATTCCGCGCATGCTCGACGAGAGCGATGAGCGCGCTTTTGGTGTTCTCGCGGTCCCGAGCGTCGGTCGACAACACGGGTGTGGTGTCGGAGATGGCCAACGCCTCGCGCACGTCAGCCTCAGCGTGCTCCTGGCGTCCGTGGAAACGATTGATCGCCACGACGAACGGCAACTCAAGGTTTTCGAAGTAGTCGACGGCCGCGAAGCAGTCGCTCAGCCGCCGCGTGTCTACCAGCACGATCGCGCCGATCGCCCCACGGACGATCTCGTCCCACATAAACCAGAACCGGGTCTGCCCTGGGGTACCGAACAGATAGAGCACCAGCTCTGGATCCAGGGTGATCCGGCCGAAGTCCATCGCAACAGTCGTGGTGGTCTTGCCAGGGACCAAATGGTTGTCGTCGTGGTCCGTACCGACGGACGTCATCACGGCTTCGGTGGTCAGCGGGGTGATCTCTGACACCGACCCCACGAGGGTGGTCTTGCCGGCTCCGAAACCGCCAGCGATGACGATCTTGGTTGATGTTGCCGGCCTGTCACGGCTTAAGGTGTGCCCCAAGGTCAGCGGTGCTGGCACCCCAGTTCCGTTAGAGGTTGCGGAGACCACTGAGGACCCTTTCCAGGAAGAAAGCTTCCGCGCCGTCTGCGGTCGCTGGCTCGTGAACGATGAGCAGACCTTCGGCCACGAGGTCGTCTACCAGGATCCGTGCCACACCGACCGGAACCTCAAGGAGCGCGGCGACCTCAGCGAGGGAACGCACCTCTTCGCAGAGTGTCACGATGGCTTCGGCCTCGCCGTGGACATGGGCTGCTGTGTCGCGTGGCAAAACGGACAGCAGGGCTTCGAGTGCGATGTGTTGTCGAGCTCGGGTGCGCCCACGGGTCATCGCATAGGGGCGCACCAACGGGCCAGTGGGTGGGTCCAGCGCGTCATCGCTCATCAGTGATTCCTGCACCGTCATCGGGGGATGGTCTCGTGAATCGTGGATCGCAGGTCTGGAGTCAGCGCGTCACCGACCCGCTCGACAAGCAGCGCCATCTCGTACCCGACAAGACCGATGTCGCAGGACGGCGCGGCGAGCACCGCGAGGCAGGAGCCGTCACTGATCGACATCACCACCATGAAGCCCAGCTCCATCTCCACGACGGTCTGGGTGACTGCCCCGCCCTCGAAACAGCGTGCTGCGCCTTGCGTGAGACTAATGAGCCCTGAAGAGATCGCGGCAAGCTGGTCGGCGCGATCTCGTGGGAGGTCTTCAGAGACCGCGATGAGAAGGCCGTCCGCCGAGACACCGACAGCGTGTGCCACCCCTGGTACCCGTCGAGCGAGGTCGGCGACCAGCCAGCTGAGGTCATCGGCACTCTTCATTCGTCTTGCCCCTCTCCAGCTGAGGATCCGTCCACTGAGCGAAGGCGGGGCAGGCCATTGATGCGGTCACCGTCCGGCACCGGTCTGGGAAACTGCGGCCTCGTCGTCTCGGGAGTGGCAGCACGTTGGGCACGAGCGTCCAAGCGGCCTTGGGTGGCGCCGTTCCGGTACCGGGACAGCGTGCCGCGAACTCGCTCGGCAGAGCGAGGAGGCGTGCTCTGTGGCCTTGCTGGGCTCCGGCCCGGCCCCCGGCCGGTCGTAGAGCGCGCTGCCGCCACATCACCCGGAACTAGCTGAGCCATCGGTACCCGCCTGGGCAGCCCAACGCTGGTGGCCCCCGCTGTGGCGGCAGGGGCCGGCTGGCCCCCGACCGATGCTGGCACGCTCTCGGTCGCTGGCACGCTCTGGGTTGCTGGCGCGCTACCCACCCCGCTAGCCCGTTCTGCGGCCTGCCATCCGGCGTCTGCGGCGGTGGACCACGATGCAGGTGCGGGGTCGGTGGAAAGAACCCGACCCCCGGTGGTGCGGAACCACTCCGACTGAACAGCCTCGAAGATGGGCGCGGATGGAGTGGGCGCGGATGGAGTGGGCGCGGACAGGGCGGGCGCGGACGGGGCGGGCGCGGACGGGGCGGGCGCGGACGGGGCGGGCGCGGGTGGCACGACCGCGGACCCGTAGGAGCCGTCGAGCGCTGAGGGAGCCTCTGCTCGTCTCGAGGGGGCCTCGATGTCCTGTACTGACGGGATCTCTAGTGGCGGTGTCTCATCCCGGCTGTGTGAGCTGTCACTGTGATCCCTGAGATCTATCAGCTGGAGCTGAGGAGCAGGCTGGGCTTCTGGTTGGCTGATCGCGGCGGGTTGTTTCGGGTGCCCGGTTAGTGGTGTCGGCGTACCGCGTCGTTCCTCCGGCAGCGCGGAGCGGATCTTGGTGGGTGCCATCGTCGATGATTCGACGACCCGGCTGGTGATGGATACGGGTGCCGCCTGCTGACCTTGGCGATCGAGCGCGTTACTGCTCAGCAATGTCACCGGGACCTCGACCAGTGCCAGGACGCCACCGCCATCGGCCCCGCGGAGGCGGACCATGACGCCGTGGCGAGCCGCCAAACGTGATACGACATGCAGGCCCATGCGCCGGGACACCGCGATGTCGATCTCCGGCGGCTGAGCCAATCTCTCGTTCACCTCGTCGAGAATTTTGGCCGACAACCCGACCCCGCGATCCTCGATCTGAACGACGACCCGATCACCCATGCGGTGAGCGTCGACGACCACCGACGTCCGTGGACTGGAGTAGCCCGTCGCGTTCTCCAGCAGCTCGGCGAGCAGATGGATGAGATCCTTGACCGCCCCCGCGACTACCTGGACGTCATCGACCGGTCCTAGATTCACCCGCTGATATTGCTCAACTTCGGCGATCGCTGCGCGCAGCACGTCCCGAAGGCTGGCGGGCTCACCCCATGAGCTTGATGACCCAGCACCGGACAACACGAGCAGGTTCTCGTCGTTGCGGCGCATCCGGGTGACAAGGTGGTCAAGTTCGAACATCTCCCGCAACCGGTCGGGATCGTTTTCGTCACGCTCCATCGCGTCGATCCGCTGCAGCACTCGACCTACGAGGGTCTGGCTGCGGCGGGCCAGGTTGCCGAACATGGAGGCAACGGTCTGGCGCATCGCTGCCTGTTCGGTCGCCACCCGGACTGCTTCGCTCTGGACAACGGTGAACGCGGCTGCGACTTGGCCGATTTCGTCTCGGCCACCGGCTCGTACCGGTGTCATCGACGGCACGTACCGTCCGCCGCTTTCCTGGACGGCTCGGACCGCTTCTGGGAGACGGTGGTAGGCGATGTCCAACGCTTCCTGGCGCAGCTTGTCAAGCGGGCGCACCAGAGACCGGGCGATGATCAATCCGACGACCAGGGCCAGCAGCCCCAGCAGTACGGCGGTTCCTGTTCTGAACACGACGTCCGATACCGCCTCGGCACGTGCCCGTCCAGCAGCTGAAGCAACGGTGTCAGCCAAGGTGCGCTGCACCGAGAGCATCGCTTGACGTCGATCCGTGCTCAGTTGCACCCACTGCGACTGGTCTCCCTTGAGAGTGCCGGACGGTGTGGCCTGCACGGCATCCTGCTCGAACTGGAAGACCTGGCTCGGCGAGCGCTGCGAAACGACATTGACCGCCTGGCGGCGTTGCTCGGGTGTTGCTGCTTGTGCGAACTGCTCGAACGTCGCCTTCTGGGTCGCGATGGCACTGATGAGGTTGTTCCCCATGGACAGCTGCTTCGTACCAAGTGCCGCTGCGATGATCGCCTGCTCCTGCGCGTACGCCTCCCAGTACCCCGCGTAGAGAGCGCCGGTTCGCGCCTCGGCCGCCAGGACCGGGTCATTGCCGTTGCGGGCGTTCTCCACATTGAGAGCTCGTAGATCGGTGATCACTTGGCTGTACTGGACGCTGATGATGTCCAGACTCGATGACCGGGAGGTCACCAGCCGTCGTAGACCAGGCAGGCCGTCCAAGCCACGACGGATCGCGTCAAGTCGCGGTGCGAGCACCTCGGGGATTCGTGACTCAGTGTCGATGGCCCGCTGGTAGCTCGCCGCTTTGCGTTGGGTGTTGTCGGCCGCTTGGGTGAAGTTCACACCGGCCGGGACGGCGTCGGAGCCGAGGATCACCGCCGCCGTGGTGCGCTCTGTCTGGAGCGCGTCGATCACGTCGTTGACCTGAACCTGCAGCCGAGCCAGGCGTTCGGTCGCGGAGGCCGCAGAAGCCGACCGCACCCCATCACTTACTTCGACGGTGGTGATGATCGACAGCGCCACCAACGGCAGGAGCAGGATGATCATCACCCTGCTCCTGATGCGCGAGTCTGCCAGGCGACTCCTGAACGAGGAGACAAGTCCGCGCTTGTGGGGACGATCACCGAGGTAAGGGATGTGAGCCTCGACTGAGATCCCTCGTTGATCACCGGCGCGGCCCCCGCCACGAGCCGACATCACAGAGGGCGGCGTGGTGTCAGTGTTCACAATCTCCCTATGGCTAGCACTGTGCTGCGGCCTATCCGCAGCCTTGACGCCTCACCTCATCACGATCGTGGACCAGCCGAAAGGGGTCCGTTCGAAAAGTTCATGCAGAAGTGACGCAGAAGGGCCGATCTCAGCCAACTGTAGTCAAGGATTTGACTGAAGATCGAGCCGGTATCGCCCGGAGATAGGGTTCTGCGGTGGACTCAGCCCAGGACGACGTGACGGCAGTCGCGGATCCCCTCGACAGCGCCCGGCAATATCGGGTGCTCGTCATCATCCCGACCTACAACGAGCGGGAGAACCTGCCCGACGTCGTGCGGCGGGTCCGGGTGGCCGTGCCTACGGTTGATGTGCTGGTGGTGGATGACAACTCGCCGGATGGCACCGGGCAGCTCGCCGATGGCCTGGCTGCTCAGGACCAGCAGGTGCATGTCCTGCACCGCTTGGAAAAGGAAGGGCTGGGCGCCGCCTATCTGACTGGGTTCGACTGGGGACTCACCAAGCAGTTCGACGTGCTGGTCGAGATGGATGCCGACGGGTCGCACCAGCCAGAGCAGCTCTCGCTGCTGCTCGACGTCATCGATGAGGCCGACCTCGTCCTCGGCTCGCGGTGGGTTCCCGGCGGTCGGGTGGTCAACTGGCCGAAGTACCGGATCCTGCTCTCCAAAGGAGGTACGGCCTACACCCGGTTGGCGTTGGGGATCCCCATCAGGGACGTCACCGGAGGTTTTCGCGCCTTCCGAGCGGATGCCCTCCGCCAACTCGACCTCAGCGGCGTGGAGTCCCAGGGCTACTGCTTCCAGATCGATCTGGCCTGGCGAGCCGTGCGACGAGGACTGCGGGTCCGAGAGGTGCCCATCACCTTCGTTGAGCGGGAACGAGGTCAGAGCAAGATGAACGGGTCGATCGTCGCTGAATCGCTCATCAGGGTTGCCCGGTGGGGGATTGAGCACCGCCTCGCTCGGCTGCGTCGGCGAGGCGACGATCACTGCACGCATACGTACGAGCGGGACGCGACTCGATGAGAGCCAAGACCGGCGCCCGCGGCCGGCGGACGCCGGTGGTGACGGTGCTGGCCGCCCTACTGCTCGTCGTACCGATCATCGAGATCGCCGTGATCGTGGCGGTGGGCCGCGCGATCGGTGGGTGGCAGACCCTCGCGCTGCTGGTGGTGGAATCGGCGATCGGGGCTTGGCTGGTCCGGCGTGAGGGAATCCGGGCGTGGCGGGCGCTCCGCGATGCGTCCACAGTCGGTCGACTACCGGCCGGCGAGCTGGCCGATGGCGTGCTCATCCTGGTTGGCGGGACGTTGTTGCTCACCCCTGGGTTCGCCACGGACGTGGTGGGGTTTTTCTTCGTCCTGCCTGTCTCGCGGCCTTGGGCCCGACGAGCGCTCGCGCGTCTGATCACCAGTGGTCTAGCGCAGCGTGGGGCGGGCACTGGGCCGGTCATTCGCGGATCGGTCGTGGACTCGGACGCAGGCGCCACCCCCACTACTGGAGCACCTGAAACCCGAGACGGGCAGGGTGGCTAGGCGCTGCGTCGCTGATGGGACGTCTGGGTGGCTCGCAAGAGTTCGAGCCGTTCCGCGAGCAGAACCTCCAGGTCCGCGATGGACCGTCTTTCCAGCAGCATGTCCCAGTGGGTGCGAGCCCGCTTGACAGCTACCGGTTCAGGGCGCTGAGAGTTCACCAGCAGTGCTTCAGCTCCGCACGAGCATTCCCAGGTCGGTGGCATCTGAGCCTCGACCGAGAACGGCAGGCGGGTCACGTGACCGCGTGGGCAGTGGTACTCGCCGACTCGGCGAGCGGCAGGCTCGACCCCGTCGTCACTTTCGAGGCTTTGAGCTCCGAGGCGGGTACCGCGTAGGCTCTTGTCACTCATAGTTGTGCCTCCTCGCCTGTCGGCCGTCATGCCCTCGTTCCCCATCAACGCGCACCTCCGGCGCGGTGTTCCTTGCCGCCGTGGAGATGCCGTGAAGGCTGAGCCGTCTCGCCCGTCCGCGCTCAGACCACGTGCGGCTGTTGATTGCCGGCGGCCGCGATCCCTCGGCGGACGTCGACACCGCGCAGCAGCAGGCCACCGATGACGAAGAACGCAAGCAGGGCCACGATGGCTGGCCGGTACGACCCACTCAGTTGGTGGACCAGTCCAAAGACCAGGGTGCCGAGCCAGCTCGTGCCACGTTCGCAGGCTTGGTAGAGGCTGAAGTATTCCGCCGGACGGTCAGCTGGCACCAGATGGCTGAATAGGGATCGAGACAAGGCTTGGGTGCCGCCGAGGACCAGCCCGATGAGGACGGCCAGCATCAACCACCCGACCAGCTGACCTCGGGGTAGGAAGAAGCCGACCGCGACGACGACTGCCCACAGCACCAGCCCCCCGCAGATCGTGTCGCGCGCGCCGTACCGAGCGGAGATCCGGCCGAACATCAACGCCCCGCCGATCGCCACCGCCTGTACCACGACGACACTCAGCACCAGTTGGCCGGTTGTGAAGCCGAGTTGCTCGGCGCCGTAGACGCTGGAGACCCCGATCACCGTCTGGATGCCGTCGTTGAAGAACAGATAGGCGACGAGGAAGCGGAGGGTCTGCGGATGGCGTCGTAAGTGCCGCATGGTGTCGACCACCTGGCCGAACGTCTGTCGAACCGGCGACCTTGTGGCGCTCGCCCCACAAGGTGCCGGCCGATCCCGCAGGCCCAGCACCGGGACGAGGGTGAAGGCGGCCCACCACGCTCCCGCGGTCAGCAGGCTCCAGCGCACCGCTTCGGCTTCGGACAACCCCCATCGGTCGTGCCCGGTGACCAGTGCCAAGTTGATCACCAGCAGCAGGAACCCGCCGAGGTAGCCGAGCGCCCAACCCCGCGACGACACCGCGTCCCGCTCATCAGGACCAGCGATCTGCACCAGGATCGCGTCGTACACCACCAGAGAAGCACCGAGGCAGATGCCTGCCACCAGCAGCAGCCCGACCCCCAGCTGCCAGTTGGTGCCTTGGACGAACCACATAGCCGCAGCGGCAGCCGCGCCCACCCAGGCAAAGGCCGCCAGCCACCATCGTTGCCGGGGTGATCGATCGACCAGCGCGCCGATCACCGGAAGCACGAGCGCTGACATCATCGTGCTGACGGTCACCGCGTAGAAGACCAGGGAGCCGGGGCTGACCGGCAGGCCGAGCACCGACACGGATGCCTCACACTGGTCGGCCGGGATCTCGCCGCACACCGATCGTCGAGCCACCGTGGTCAGGTAGGGCGCGAAGAGCACGGTCTGGGTCGTCGTGACGTACGCCGAGTTGGCCCAGTCGTAGACGTACCAGGATCGGCGCTCCCGCCGACCGGCAGCATCCTCGGCCACCGGTCGAGTACTGCCCTGATCCTTCGTCGTCACAGCTGATCCCGCCGAGGATCGGCGGGATCAGGGTCAGCGCGTCGTGGCTCACGCTCTGCCCGCACCTGGAGGAACAGGTCCGGTCGGTCGGTGATGATGCTGTCCACACCGAGATCCAGCAGCTGGCGCATCCCTGACGGGTCGTTGACGGTCCACACATGGACCTGCAGACCGTGATCGTGAGCTACCCGCACGGAGCGTCGCGTCACCACCGGCAACGGCCCGAGAGTCCGCGGAGCCTGGATCACAACAGCCCACGGATCGGCTGGCAGGGCGTACCGGGCACCGATCCGACCGGGCAGCATGCTGAGCAACCGCCATCGGGTGATCCCCAGCCGACCCGATGAGATGGCCAGCCGAGAACCTGAACCCACGCCCGCCCGGACAGCGGCGATACGACGATCGTCGAAGGACGCGATGCACACCCGATCCAGCGCTCGCGTGCGAGTTAGCACCTGCGCCAGGGCGGGCACCGCGGACCACGCCTTGACGTCGATGTTGACCCGCAGGTCCGGCCAGGTGTCGAGCAGCTCGTCCAGGCGGGGGATGGGTTCGACACCGCGCACCCGGACATGTCGGCGCAGCTGGTCCCACGTGTGGTCGGCGATCGGTCCGTGACCGTCGGTGAGCCGATCCAGCCGGTCATCATGGAAGGTGACCAGGACGCCGTCCTTGGTGGCGTGCACGTCGGTCTCCACATGGGACACCCCTAGAGACACCGCGGCGGCAAACGCCGGCATCGTGTTTTCGAGCCCGTCAAGCGAGAAGCCGCGGTGGGCCATCCCGAACGGGACGTCGACATCGAGGTACGGGTGGACCAGTCGGGCACTCACCGGCACACCGTACCGACGGGCTCAATCGGTCAGACCCACAGGCTCGGCTGGTCAGCCGCACCGTCGGACGATGGGCTGGACCAATCGACAGCGTCGGCCAGCGGGCTCAACCGGCGAGCCACCCAGCGGACTCAACCGGCGAGCCACCCAGCGGACTCAGCCGGCGAACTCCCAGTGCCACGGCTCCGGCTTGGAACCGCTGGCAGCCGCCCACGACGGGTGGAACCATCCGCTCAGTGGTGCGTGCACCTGCATCCAGGCGTGCTCGATGGTGCCGAAGGACTCGATGCCACCGCACAGGTCCACCGCCGTGCCCCAGCCGTGGTTGCTGGTCCCCGGCTGAGCTGCCAGCGTCGGCTTCTGCGCGCGCAGGCGCACCTGGGTGGCGAAGGTGCGGTACCCGTCGGTCACACAGATCGGCCGGCCGAACTCGGCGGCGTAGGCTCGTGACAACCGGTTGAACGCGGCGGCTGCGTCGGCGCGCAGCCGCAGGCCCGGTGCACCCCACAGCGGGCACAGGGCGGGCATCGGGATCGCCCCGTTCGGATAACCGCTGACGTCCTGCCCCCGGCATGCGCCAGGATCTGTGGAGCCTGGCAGCGATCGCATCGCGGCATCGAGGTTGGCCTGCTGCTCAGCGGTCAGCTGGCCGCCGAGCAGCCGGGCACGCTCGGCCTGCAGCTGCGCGACGGCGGCCTGCGCGCGGTCTCGCAGACTCCGCACCTTCGCCAGAGCGGCGGTCGCCCGCTGACGGGCGGCAGCGGCTTGTGCGGCGGCCAGCTTGGCCTTGCGGGCAGCGTCCGCCTGCTCGGTGACCGCTTGCCGCAACGAGGTCACCGTCAGGCCCTGCTGACGGACGACCTGCTCCATGGTGGCGAGGTCGAAGGAGGCGTCGCCGGTGCCGCGACCGGTCAGCAGGACGAGCAACGACTCGTAGGTGGCGATCGGTCCACCGACCCGGTAGGTGTCGCGGGCCCATTGGCCCAGATCGTCGTCCGTCGTGGTCAGGTCACCCCGGAGCCGGCTCAGCCGGTCCTCCTCGGCGCGGCGGGTGCGATCAGCCGCAGCCTGAGCCGAGCGAGCGTCGGTGAGCTCCTGCATGGCCTCGGTCATCTGCTCGCTGACCTGCCGCAGCTGCTCGGTCGCCCGGGCGAGGCCCGCATCGGCCGCGCGAAGCCGGGTAGCGAGCGCTCGGGCCTGTGCGAGCTGAGTCTGCACCTGCTCCTGGGTCAGCGGTACATCATCCTGTGAAACCGTCGGCGTGGATTGACCAGCCGTCCGGGGTGGTCGAGCGGTCCTGGGATGAGCGGTCCCTCGTGGGGCACTGGTCGTCGTGGAGCCACTGCTGGTGGGGTTCGCGGAGGCGGGTGCCGGGGAGGGTGCCGGGTTCCTGGTCGACGGTGAGGACGTCGGATCACCCGGCGATGTAGCGGTGGCATGCGCCGGCAGGGCGATCGTTGCCGCCCCTAGGAGAGCGGTGAGGAGACAGGCGGTCACGACGGCTAGGGCTCGGGCGACGCGGCTCACGATGATCTCTCGCTTCGGCTGGATTCGTGTGTGCTTGCTCGGTGCTCCCTCACTCTTCGGACGCTTGTCCGACGACATTAATCCCAGTCTGAGTTCCCTGCTTGACTGATCTGTGTGACGTCACCTGATGGCAGATGGACCGTGCGGCACCTGTCATCCTGGCAGCGCGGGCGGCAACAGCAGGGAACTGAGCCCCGGCCACGTACTCGGGTGGATTCGCGGACGCTGGTGGTCATCGCTGTCGGTGGGGGAGCGGGCAGCGCGGCTCGAGCGTGGATCGCTGAGCAGGTGCCACGAGCCGCTGGAATCGACGTCGCTGCCCTCCTGGTGAACATGACTGGTTGTCTCGCCATCGGTCTGCTGCACGGCTACCTGGCCGTGCGGCCGGTGGTCGCATGGTGGGTCCGACCGTTCTGGGGGGTCGGCATGTTGGGTGGATTCACCACCTTCTCCGCGGTCGCGCTGGACCTGGGACGTTTGCTCGACGAGGGGCGCGAGGTGCCCAGCGCGTTTTCTGCCGTGCTGGTGGCCGCGGTGGTGATGACGGCACCCGCTGTGCTCGCGGTAGTGGCCGGTTCGTGGGTCAGTCGCCGATGGTGGTACCAGATCGCGAGTGACCGGTGACCACCCTGCTAGTAGTCGCCGGTGGTATGACAGGAGCGGTCGCGCGCTACCTGATCGACCGAGCCGTGACCGGGCGCTGGGGCGATCAGATGCCGTGGGGCACGTGGGTGGTCAACGTTTTCGGCTCGTTTCTTTTAGGATCGGTAACCGCATGGGCTGGTGAAGCCAGCTGGCCTGAGGAGTTCGTCGCGCTCGCCGGAACCGGCCTGTGCGGTGCGCTCACCACCTACTCCACCTTCGGGTTGCAGGTGGTCGTGCTGGTCGAGCAGGGTCGTGGACGGGTGGCTGCTGGCTACGCGATGGCCAGTCTGATGGCGGGAGTGGTGGCTGGTGTCGCGGGGCAGGCTGGGGTGCATGCCATCGTCGCCTGATGACGTGGCCAACCGCTCGAATAGCCAACCCGCTGACATGCACGCCGCGAGGTATCTGTCAGCGATCGACCTCGGTCAGCGTGGTGGGTGCGCCGTGCACTGACGGGATAGCGCCGAGCTTGCCGGCTTGGAAGTCCTCGAACGCCTGGATGACCTCCAGCCGGGTGTTCATCACGAACGGGCCAGCCCACGCCACCGGCTCACGGAGCGGCCGACCACCGAGGATCAACACGTCCAGGTTCGGCTCCGCGTGCGGTGGTGAGGCCGTGGCGTCCACCTGCAGGTGATCGCCGACGCCGAGTACGGCCAACTGCCCCTTGCGAAACGGACGCCGATCGCTGCCCACCGTGCCGTGCCCGGACAACACGTAGACCAGGGCGTTGAAGTCCGATCGCCAGGGCAGCCGTAGCCGGGCGCCAGGGGAGACGGTGGCGTGCACCATCGCGATCGGGGTGTGCGTGTTGCCGGGACCGTGGTGCCCAGCGACGTCACCCGCGATGACCCGCAGCAGCGAGCCGCCGTCGGGAGAGCTGAGCAGGGCGACCTCGCCGCCGCGCAGATCCTGGTAGCGCGGCGGTGCCCACTTGTCGGCACGAGGAAGGTTCACCCACAGCTGGATGCCGTGGAACAGCCCGCCGCTGAGCACGAGCTCCTGCGGCGGCGCCTCGATGTGCAGCAGGCCGGAGCCCGCGGTCATCCACTGGGTGTCGCCGTTGGTGATGCGACCGCCGCCGCCGTGGGAGTCCTGGTGATCGAATGCACCGTCCATGATGTAGGTGACGGTCTCGAAGCCCCGGTGCGGGTGCCAGGGAGTTCCCTTCGGCTCGCCAGGCGCGTACTCCACCTCGCCCATCTGATCCATGTGGATGAAGGGGTCGAGCTCGGTCAGCTCGACCCCGGCGAAGGCGCGGCGCACCGGAAAGCCTTCGCCCTCGAACGCGCTTGGCGCGCTGGTGAGGCTCCGGACCGTGCGCTCCGTGCTGGTAGGCGCTGGCTGCTCGACACGGGGCAGGACGGTGATGTCAGGAACGGTGACGGCGGGCACGACGCCTCCTCACTAGTTCTTCTTTCAACTATCGCACAAGGAACCGCCCTTGCCGGCTCGGCATTCCCCCAAGCGCGCCGTGGTCGGGTTAGCGGTGCCGGCTCGTCCACGCAAGCAAGCGGTCGACGTCCCAGGTGGTCACGACGCGATCCGTCGTCACCCCGCAGGCGACCGCCTTTGCTGCGCCGTAGGGGCGCCAGTCCAGCTGACCGGGTGCGTGCGCATCGGTGTCGATGCTGAACAAGCAGCCCGCCTCGACCGCGAGTCGGACGAGCTCTTCCGGTGGGTCCTGACGCTCTGGACGGCAGTTGATCTCCACCGCCACCTCATGCGCGGCACATGCGGCGAACACCGCCTCGGCGTCGAACTCGGACGGCGGTCGCGCTTTGTGCGTGCGCTGGTTCCCCTCGACGTACCGGCCGGTGCAGTGCCCGAGCACGTCGGTGTGCGGGTCCTGGATCGCGGTGAGCATCCGGCGGGTCATCTGCGTTCGCTCCATCCGGAGCTTGGAGTGCACCGAGGCGACCACCACGTCCAGCTCGGCCAGCAGCTGCGGCTCCTGGTCCAAGGAGCCGTCCTCGAGGATGTCGACCTCGATCCCGGTGAGCATCCGGAACGGCGCGAGGTGTTCGTTGACTCGGGTCACCTGCCCGATCTGAGCCCGCAATCGCTGGGGAGACAAGCCGTTTGCCACCGTAAGTCGGGGGGAGTGATCGGTGAGCGCGAGGTACTCGTGTCCCAGCTCGACGGCGGTGAGCGCCATCTCCCGCAACGGGCTGCCGCCATCACTGGCGTCCGAGTGGCTGTGCAGGTCTCCGCGCAAGGTGGCGAGCAGTGCTCGGCCGTCCTCACCGAGGACATCGGGGGGGACCAGGTCCCCGGCGTTTTCCTCCAGCTCGCGCAGGTAGTGCGGCGTCTCGCCGTCCACGGCCTGGCCGATCACCGCGGCAGTGCGGTCGCCGATACCGGGCAGCTCGGTGAGGATGCCGGCCCGGTGCCGCTCGGCCAGCTCAGCGGCGTCCGTCCGGGCGACGACGTCCGCCGCGCCGCGGAACGCCTTGACCCGGTAGGACGACTGCAGCGACCGTTCCAGCAGGAACGCGATCCGGCGCAGCGCAAACCACGGGTCCATCCCGCTAGTGTGCAGCCTGGCCCGTGGGGACGTCGCGGTAGTGGGCCGGGGGCGGCCCGGCAGGGCACTGATCCGGCAGGGCACTGACCCGGCAGGGCACTGACCCGGCGATCTGGCGTGGCACGATCTGACGAGTGGGCAGCACACCCGTCGGGGCGACACGCAACCTCTACGACCTCACGCGGCTGCGTCAGGTCCGAGATCGGATCGATCGGGAGTACGCGCAGCCGCTGGACGTGCAGGCGCTCGCCCGCGGTGTGCACATGTCCGCCGGGCACCTCAGCCGCCAGTTCCGGCTGGCCTACGGCGAGCCGCCGTACAGCTATCTGATGACCCGGCGGGTGGAGCGTGCGATGGCGCTGCTGCGGCGCGGCGACCTCAGCGTCACCGAGATCTGCTTCGCGGTCGGCTGCTCGTCGCTCGGGACCTTCAGCACCCGGTTCACCGAGCTGGTCGGGGTGTCACCCAGCGTCTATCGACAGGCCGCCACGGGGGCCGACGCCGGTGCGGGCCTGCCGTCCTGCGAGCTGCGGAAGGTCGGCAGACCAGTCAGGAATCGAGAAGCACGGCCGGCGGATCCGCGCCTAGCGTGATCGTCATGGACATCACCATTCACTCGACCTTCCTCCCGCACACCGATCCGGACGAGTCCGTGGCCTTTTACCGCGACACCCTGGGTTTCGAGGTTCGGGGTGACGTCGGCCACCAGGGAATGCGCTGGCTCACCGTCGGCCCTCCGGAGCAGCCGAACGTCGCCATCGTGCTGTACCCGCCGGGGGTCGATCCAGGTATCACCGACGACGAGCGGCAGACCATCGTGGAGATGATGGCCAAGGGCACCTACGCCAGCATCACCCTGGCGAGCCAGAATCTCGACGAAACCTTCGACGAGCTCCAGGCCAAGGGCGTCGAGGTCGTCCAGGAGCCGACCGATCAGCCCTACGGCATCCGGGACTGCGCGATCCGAGACCCGGCAGGCAACCTCATCCGGATGAACCAGCTGACCTGAGGAGACCTGTGCACCCCGCCGACCGCGACGACATGGCCCGCGACGACACAGCTCGCGACGACACAGCCCTGCGCCACGCGGTACGTCAGGACATGACGCCGTCCGCTGTGAACCACCACGACGTGATCCGGGTGCGGGGTGCCCGCGAAAACAACCTCAAGGACGTCAGCGTCGAGATCCCGAAGCGTCGGCTGACCGTGTTTACCGGTGTCTCTGGATCGGGTAAGAGCTCGTTGGTGTTCGCCACGATCGCCGCCGAGTCGCAACGGTTGATCAACGAGACCTACAGCGCCTTCGTCCAGGGTTTCATGCCTACGCTGGCCCGGCCGGAGGTCGACCTGCTCGACGGCCTGACGACGGCGATCATCGTCGACCAGGAGCGGCTGGGAGCCAACCCCCGGTCCACCGTCGGCACGGTCACCGATGCGGGCGCCATGCTGCGCATCCTGTTCAGTCGGCTCGGCGAACCGCAGATCGGGCCGCCCAACGCCTACTCGTTCAACGTCCCCTCGGTGCGGGCGAGCGGTGCGATCACCGTCGAGCGGGGTGGCCGCACCCGGGCGGAGAAGGCGACCTTCAACCGCCTCGGCGGCATGTGCCCCCGGTGCGAGGGCATGGGCTCGATCAACGACATCGACCTGACCGCGCTGTTCGACGACGCGAAGCCGCTGAGCGACGGCGCGCTCAGCGTCCCCGGCTACAGCATGGACGGCTGGTACGGACGGCTGTTCCGAGGCGTCGGCCTCGACCTGGACAAGCCGATCCGCCGGTACACCGCGAAGGAGATGCACACCCTGCTCCACCAGGAGCCGACCAAGGTCAAGGTCGACGGGATCAACCTCACCTACGAGGGGATCATCCCCAAGATCCGCAAGTCGATGCTCGCCAAGGACGTCGACGCGCTGCAGCCGCACGTCCGCCGGTTCGTGGAGCGAGCCGTCACGTTCACGTCCTGTCCTGAGTGTGACGGCACCCGCCTGAGTCCGCAGGCGCGCTCGTCCAGGATCAGCGGGAAGAACATCGCTGACGTGTGTGCCATGCAGATCAGCGACCTGGCCGAGTGGGTCCGAGACCTGAACGAGCCCGATCACCCACCCCGCGCGCTCGGTGCCGCTCGCCCCCCGCGCGGGGCGGTGGCGCCGCTGCTGTCCGGGCTGCAGCACCTGCTCGACTCGTTCGCGCAGATCGGTCTGGGGTACCTCTCGCTGGACCGCCCGTCCGGCACGCTGTCGGGTGGTGAGGCGCAGCGGACGAAGATGATCCGCCATCTCGGGTCGTCGCTGACCGACGTCACCTACGTCTTCGACGAGCCGACGATCGGGCTGCACCCTCATGACATCGAACGGATGAACCAGCTGCTGCTACGGCTGCGGGACAAGGGCAACACCGTGCTGGTCGTGGAGCACAAGCCGGAGACCATCGCGATCGCCGACCACGTCGTCGACCTCGGCCCCGGTGCCGGCTCGCACGGCGGCTCGGTCTGCTTCGAGGGCACGGTTGGGGGGTTGCGGGGGAGCGGCACCACCACCGGCCGGCACCTCGATGACCGGGTCCGTCTCAAGGACTCGGTCCGCTCGCCGGCCGGTGCCTTCAGCGTGCGGGGTGCGGCCACGAACAACCTCCGGGACGTCGACGTCGACCTCCCGCTCGGGGTGCTCTGTGTGATCACCGGCGTCGCCGGCTCCGGCAAGAGCTCGCTGGTCCTCGGTTCGGTGGCCAGCCGCGAGGGCGTGGTGGTGGTCGACCAAGGCGCGATCCGCGGATCCCGGCGCAGCAACCCAGCCACCTACACCGGCCTGCTCGACCCGATCCGCAAGGCGTTCGCGAAGGCGAACGACGTGAAGCCGGCGTTGTTCAGCGCCAACTCCAGCGGTGCCTGCCCGGGCTGCAACGGTGCCGGCGTCATCTACACCGACCTGGCGATCATGGCTGGGGTGGCGACCACCTGCGAGGATTGCGACGGCAAGCGGTTCGACGCGTCGGTGTTGGAGTACCGCCTCGGCGGCCGGGACATCAGCGAGGTGCTCGCGATGCCGGTGACCGAGGCCGAGGAGTTCTTCGTCGGCGGCGACGCCCGGACGTCGGCGGCGCATGCGATCCTGGCGCGATTGGCCGACGTCGGGCTCGGCTACCTCACCCTCGGCCAACCGCTCACCACGCTGTCCGGCGGTGAGCGGCAACGGCTGAAGCTGGCCACCCATCTGACGGGCCGGGCGAGTGAGCGAGCGAGCGTGTTCGTCCTCGACGAGCCGACCACCGGCCTGCACCTGGCCGACGTCGAGCAGCTGCTGGGTCTGTTAGACCGGCTGGTCGACTCCGGCACGTCGGTCGTCGTCATCGAGCACCACCAGGCGGTCATGGCGCACGCCGACTGGATCGTCGACCTCGGGCCGGGCGCCGGTCATGATGGCGGCCGGATCGTCTTCGAGGGCACCCCCGCCGACCTGGCCGCCGCCCGCTCCACCCTCACCGGCGAACATCTCGCCGCCTATGTCACCAGGTAATGGGGACCGTTCGTCAGTTCCGTTTCATTGGCTGATAAAGCCAGAGTTCAGGATCGTTCCGATGGGGAGAGCCTCTAGCGGACCCGAACCTCGACGTTGCAACACCCTGGGCATGCTTTGCACATGTAGTGACATGTGATTAGCATGTTCGCGTGACCAAAATGTTGCAGGTGCGGGACGTCCCTGATGACGTGCACGCCGAGCTGCGCCGTCGCGCCGCCGCTGCGGGAATGAGCCTGTCGGACTTCACCAGGCAGGAGTTGGCCCGACTGGCCCGACGGCCCTCGCTGACCGATCTGCTAGATCGAGCCGCGCACCGCGGCGGCGACCCGATGACATTCTCCGAAGCCCGCGAGGCGGTCGCCGCCGAGCGACCACCCGAGTGATCGTTCCCGACGCGTCGATCGTGGTCACGGCGCTGCTCAGCGCCAGTGGTGCCGGTGCTCTCGCGCGTGAGCGGCTTCGACGAGACCCTGAGCTCCACGTGCCACACCTTCTCGACGTGGAGGTCACCGCGGCGCTGCGCAGACGGGTTCGCCTCGGCCAGACCGACGCCGATACCGCTGCTGGGGTGTTAGGCGATCTCGCCGACTTCGCAGCCACGCGATGGGACCACGAGCCGCTGCTACGCAGAGTCTGGGAGCTGCGAGAGAACGTCACGGCGTATGACGCCTGTTACGTCGTGCTCGCCGAAATGCTGGACGCCGTGCTGGTCACCAGCGACGTTCGCCTCGCCCGTGCCTCAGGACTTCGATGCGCAGTCGACGTGCTGAATGATTGAGACGTGAAGCCGTCGCGGCGGTGATGATCATGAAGTACGCCGACTGTCATCCTTTCAGGTGATTACCGATAATCGGCATTATGTCATTTATTGGAGCCCATCGCGATCCACGTCTGCTCGAGGGCATCAGCACGGTAGATGGAGCTCTTGCCGAGGAGATCGCTTGAGGGGTTACATGTGACAGATGCTGGAGAACAAATCCGACGCCCCGGTCGTCGAGGTCCATGACCTGCGTATGAGGTACGGCGACAAGGACGTGCTCACCGGTGTTGACTTCGTGATCCGCCCTGGCGAAGTGGTCTGCTTGCTGGGCCCCAACGGAGCCGGGAAGACCACCACCATCGAAATCCTCGAAGGCTTCCGCGAGCGGTCAGCCGGCCATGTCACCGTGCTCGGCCGAGACCCCCGCCGCGCACCCGAGGCGTGGCGCGCCCGCACCGGGGTTGTGCTCCAGTCCTGGCGCGACCACCCCCGCTGGACGCCCCGGACGCTCCTCGATCAGATCGGTGGCTATTACGCCCCGTACGGCACCCCGGACCGACCACGACCGATCCCGACCGACGAGCTGCTCGACGTGGTCGGCCTCACCGACCTCACTGATCAAAAGATCAGCACGTTTTCCGGTGGCCAGCGCCGCCGGCTCGACGTGGCGATGGGGATCGTCGGTCGGCCTGAGCTGCTCTTCCTCGACGAACCCACCGCCGGCTTCGATCCACAGGCTCGCCGCGAGTTCCACGACGTGGTGCACCGGCTGGCGGACCTCGAGCACACCACCGTCCTGCTCACCACGCATGATCTCAACGAGGCGGAGAAGCTCGCCAACCGAGTCCTGATCTTGGCGGGCGGGCGGATCGTGGCCAACGACACCGCGGAGCAACTTGCACTGCGCGTAGCGGCGGACGTCGAGGTGAAGTGGACGCATGGCGGGAAGCGGTTCGTACGCACCACGCCGGACGCGACCGCGTTGCTGCGTCGGTTGTTCGACGAGCACGGCGATGCCGTGGTCGACATCGAGGTGCGCCGAGCGAGCCTCGAGGACGCTTATCTCGCACTGGTGCAGAGACACGAGGCGGGCCAGTCCGACGAGGCAGCCCGGGCTTTCACGGAGGTGCTGTGATGGTGCCAGTCCGATCGGTCCCGCCGAGCCCGGTTTTGCACGCCGCTCGCCTGGGACTGCGCCGCGGCTGGACGGAGTTCGTGCAGAGCCTGCGCAGCTCGCAAGACCAATGGTTCTACCTGTTCACCGCCTTCCTGTCGGTTGGCTACCTCTACCTGCGTCGCGACACGCCGGTCGAGGGCACCGACCTGATGCTTCCCTCGGTGGCGTTGCCGAGCATCCTCGGCGGCCTGCTGGCGTTCGGCCTGGTGATCGGTCCCGCCTACAGCCTCGCGATGGAGAAGGACGACGGCACGCTGCTGCGCGCGAAGGCGGTGCCGAACGGCCTGGTCGGCTACTTCGTCGGCCAACTGGTCCTGCACTCGTCGAGCATCGTGCCCCAGATGGTGGCCGTCCTGGTGCCGAGCTTCTTGCTCTTCGACGACCTGATGGCCGACCCGTCCGGCTGGTTCACCGTGGTGTGGGTGCTGGTACTCGGCCTGCTCGCGACCTTGCCGATCGGGATGATGATCGGAGCGCTGGTCCCCAACGCGCAGAAGGTCGGGATGTGGGGGATGTTGCCCATCATGGCGCTGGCCGGGATCTCCGGCATCTTCTACCCCATCCAGGCGCTCTGGGGTTGGCTGCAGGTCGTGGCTCAGGTCTTCCCGATGTACTGGCTAGGGCTGGGCATGCGGTCGGCTTTCATGCCCGACAGTGCTGCCGCAGTGGAGATCGGCGGTTCTTGGCGCACGTTCGAGACCGTGCTCGTGCTCGGTGGCTGGGCCGTCGTCGGCGCTCTTGTCGCGCCGGCGCTGTTACGTCGGATGGCGCGCCGACAGTCCGGGTCGCAGGTCGCGGCAGCCCGCGAGGCTGCAACCCAATGGGTCAAGTGAGCGTGGCGGTGCACCACCGCATCGTTTGCGCTCTGCGCGAGTGATCTCGAGCGAGGCGAGGACCACCTGGACCTCGCCTTCGATCAGCTGGCACACGGATCTCGCTACCTCACCCGCCGATGGCGGACATCGGGCGGTCTGGTTGGAGGAACGACGGGTCGTCGATGCCGTGACCGGCCTTCTTCGCGTTCATCAGCCGGAGCATCTGGTCCGCCAGATCCGCGTCGGTGGCGCCGGACCGCAGCGGGCCGCGCAGGTCATCCTCCGCGCGGGCGAACAGGCATGACCGCAGCTGGCCGTCCGCGGTCAACCGCATCCGGTCGCAGGCGCCGCAGAACGGTCGGGTCACGCTGGCGATCACCCCGACCCGGGATGGCCCGCCGTCGACCAGCCAGGTCTGCGCAGGGGCGCTGCCCCGGTCCGCATCATCAGAGGTCAGGGTGAACCGCTCCCCCAGCCGATCGAGAATCTCCCCCTGAGTGATCATCGCGTCGCGGTCCCAGGAGTGTTGAGCGTCTAACGGCATCTGCTCGATGAACCGCAACTCGTACCCCCGGTCCAGGCACCACTGGAGCAGGTCTGCCACTCCGTCGTCGTTCACTGCCCGCATCGCCACCGCATTCACCTTCACCGGGGTCAGGCCAGCCGCCGCGGCAGCGGCCAACCCAGCGATCACGTCGTCCAACCTGTCGCGTCGAGTCAGCCGCTGGAACGCCGCACGGTCCACGGTGTCCAGGGACACGTTGACCCGATCCAGGCCGGCGGACGCCAGCGCAGCCGCCAGCCGATCCAGCCCGAGCCCGTTGGTGGTCATGGCGATCCGCGGTCGCGGCGAGATCGCGGCGAGCATCGCCACCAGGTCGGGCAGACCGCGACGCAGCAGCGGTTCTCCCCCGGTCAGCCGTACCGAGGTGACGCCCAGCCCGACAGCGACCCGGACCAGCCGAGCCAGCTCCTCGAAAGTCAGCAGCTGAGGCTTCGGCAGCCAGTCCAGGCCCTCCGCCGGCATGCAGTACGAGCACCGCAGGTTGCACCGGTCGGTGACCGACACCCGCAGGTCCGTTGCCACCCGCCCGAACGAGTCCACCAACGGCCCCCGACCGACCTGGGGTGGTTGATCCGACGGCGGCGAGAGCTCGGGCATCTGACCACTGTAGGCGGGTCCCGGGACCATGCCAGGAGGCGAGTACCGTCGACCGGTGGGATCGTCCGCTGGTGCCGAGGCGCGCCAGGTGCGGCCGTCCGAGCTGGCGACGGTCGTCGTGCTCGCCATCACCGTCGCGGTCGGGTGTGTACTGCTCGGCTCGTGGCAGTACGGCCGGTACCAGAACAAAACCGAGCGCCTCGACCGGATCCAGCGAAACTACGACGCCCGCCCGGTCCCGGTGGGCGTCGTTCTGCCCGACCCCGGACGGCCACTCGACCAGCGTGACGAGTGGCGTCCCGTCCAGGTCGAGGGCCGGTACCTGGCAGAGGCCACGGTGCTGGTGCGTAACCGGCCGCGGCCTGCGACGGGCGATGCTGACCCGGTCTACGGGTTCGTGGTGGTGACTGCGCTGGAACTGAGCGATGGGCGCGTGCTGTGGGTGGATCGAGGGTGGGTGCCCAACGCCGTCGACGGCGCACGAGCGGGTGTCGTCCCGGACCGTGCCCCTGCCCCGCCCACCGGCGCGGTGGTCGCGGTGGTGACTCTGCGGCCGAGCGAACCAGACCGCGGCGGTCAGCTGCCGGCTGGCCAGGTCGCGAGCATCGCCGTGCCACGGCTCACCGCTGGACTCGCGGACTCAGATGTGGTCGTACCGCAGATCGATCCACGCCGGGTGTACCAGACGGCTTATGGCGCGCTGCGATCGCAGACACCGCCAGCGACCTCGACACCGGTGCCGCAACCACGACCGCAGGTGGACGGCAGTCGAGGCATCAACGCCTCGTACGCCGTGCAATGGCTGGTGTTCGCCGGGCTGGCCTTAGGATTCCCCGTCTGGTGGTGGCGGACCCATCGTGATTCGGGCTCAGGACCGGGCGCTTCCGGCACCCGACGGCGTGGTCCGACCAGACGCCGCACGTCGTGGCTCGGCGCAGACGAGGAAGCCGAGCAGGCAGAGATCGATCGAGCCGCGCCCCAGTAGGCCAAGACCGAGCGCACCGCACACGCACACCGCACGTGTGCACACCGCAGTTGAGCGGACCGAGACCTCGTCCGCCAAGACCCGTGAGGGGACGATAGGACCGTGAACCTGCACCTGACCGACCACGTCTACCTGGTCACCGGTGCGTCGTCCGGCCTCGGCCGGGCGACCTGCGACCAGCTGCTCGCTGAAGGTGCCCAGGTGGTGGCCTGCAGCCGTGCCGGTGCTCGATTGGCCGAGCTCGTCGACACCTGCCCCGACCAGGTGATCGCCGTACCCGGCGACCTCGCCGACCCAGGGCTTGCCGGGCGGCTGGTCCAGGCCGCCGTCGATCGCTGGGGACGCCTCGACGGTGCGCTGCTGAGCGTCGGTGGACCCCCGCTCGGCGGCACCGACGCGGTGTCGGACGAGCAGTGGCGCACCAGCTTCGAGTCGGTCTTCCTTGGACCGCTGCGGATCGCCCAGGCGGTCGCGAAGGCTGCCGCGGAGGGGCCGTCGATCGCCTTCGTGCTCTCCACGTCCGTCCGGTCTCCGATCAGCGGGCTGGCGGCCTCGAACGGTTTGCGCCCAGGGCTGGCGATGCTCGCCAAGACGCTCGCGGACGAGTACGGCCCGCGCGGTGTTCGGGTCAACTCGCTGTTGCCGGGCCGGATGGCCACCGACCGGGTTCGTCAGATCGACGAAGCCAGCGGCCGGGCCGACGACGTCCGCCGCGAGCACGAGGCACGCATCCCGTTGCGCCGCTACGGACGCCCGGAGGAGTTCGGCCGGGTGGCTGCGTTCGTTCTGTCCCCCGCCGCCTCGTATCTCACCGGCGCCGCCATTCCCGTCGACGGCGGCGCGACCAGGGCGCTATGACACAGCGCGACCAGGGCGGCGATGTGGTTCGGACCGTGCTGCCGGGCGCCACGACACCGGATCGTGGCGGCGGACGTCAGGCTGCGCCCTGGTCGGCGAACTGGGTGCGATAGAGATCGGCGTAGAGCCCATCAGCCGCGAGCAGCTGAGGGTGTGTGCCGCGTTCGGCGATCCGGCCGTCCTCCACCACCAGGATCAGGTCGGCGTCGCGGATGGTGGACAGGCGGTGCGCGATGACCAGGGCGGTCCGGCCGGCCAACGCGGTGGCCAGCGCGCGTTGTACGGCTACCTCGTTCTCCGAGTCCAGGTGCGCGGTGGCCTCGTCCAGCACCACCACCGGCGGTGCTTTGAGCAGCAACCGGGCCAAGGCCAGACGTTGCTTCTCGCCACCGGACAGGCGGTACCCGCGATCGCCGACCACCGTGTCCACGCCGTGCGGCAGGCCGGACACCAACGGCCAGATCTGGGCGTCCCGCAGTACCCGCTCGAGATCGGCGTCCGTGGCGTCCGGCCGGGCCAGCAGCAGGTTGCCGCGAATCGTGTCGTGGAAGAGGTGCGCGTCCTGGCTCACTACTCCGACCGTCTCGTGGACCGACGCCTGGGTGACGTCTCGAAGATCCTGACCGGCGATCCGGACCGCGCCGCCTTGGACGTCGTAGAGCCGGGCGATGAGGCTGGTGATGGTGGTCTTGCCAGCACCGGACGGCCCGACCAGGGCCACCGTGCTGCCCCCTGGGACGTGGAACGACACGTCCCGCAGCACCTGCCGCGGTTGGGTGTCGTCCAGCACCGCCACCGACTCCAGCGAAGCCAGCGACACCTCGTCGGCCCGCGGGTACCGAAACGAGACGTGGTCCAGCTCGACCGGCGGCGCACCGGACGGTGGCAGCCGCAGCGGTGGCGCGTCCTCGGCGTCCCGGACGGCGGGGGGCAGGTCCAACACCTCGAACACCCGGTCGAAGCTGACGAGGGCAGTCATGACGTCCACCTGGACGTTGGACAGCGCGGTGAGCGGGCCGTACAACCGCCCGAGCAAGGCGGCCATCGCGACCAGCGCGCCGATCTCCAGCCCACCGTCCAGCGCCAGCAGGCCACCCGCGCCGTACACGATCGCCGTGGCGAGAGCCGCGACCAGAGTGAGCGCGGTGAACACGAGGCGTCCGACCATGGCCTGCTGGACGCCGACGTCCCGCACTCGCTCGGCCCGGTCGGCGAACGTGGCCAGCTCGTGGCTCGGCCGGCTGAAGATCTTCACCAGCAGGGCACCAGCGACGTTGAAGCGCTCGGTCATCGTCTGGCCTAGCTCCGCGTTGAGATTCATCGACTCGCGGCTGATGGCAGCCAGACGCCGTCCGAGCAGCTGCGCCGGGATCACGAACAGCGGCAGTAACACCAGCGCTGCCACGGTGATCTGCCAGGACAGCAACACCATGGTGGTCAGCACGATCGCCAAGGTCACCACGTTGGACAGCACCGATGACAACGTTGAGGTGACCGCCCGCTGGGCACCGATCACGTCGCTGTTCAGCCGGGTGACCAGGGCGCCGGTCTGGGTCCGACTGAAGAACGCGATCGGCATCCGCTGCACGTGCTCGAACACCCGCACCCGCAGCCGGTAGATGAGCCCTTCACCGATGGTCGCGGACAGCCACCGCTGCACCAGCCCAAGCACGGCCTCGGCGACCGCGATGACGGCGACGAGCACCGCGGAGCTGACCACCACGCCGCGATCCCCCGGCGTCAAGCCGTCGTCGATGATGCGCTGCAGCAGCAGCGGAGTGGCCACCACCAGCAGGGAATCGACGACGACCAATGCGAGGAAGGCGGCGACCCGCCACCGCAGCTCCCAGGCGAAGCTGATGATCCGCCGCGCGACCCGCGGTCGCAGTGACGCGCCCGCGGTGGCGTCGCCCCGCCTGAAGGAGTGACGGAACGACGCCACCGTGTTCATCTCGTTGAACGACACAGGCGGATCAACACCGCGGCTGCGGCGCTCCTTCCCGGACGATCAGCTGGCCCCCCGGTGGATAGCGACCAACGATCAGGACGCGCGACGGCGGGTCGCGCCGCCCCGGCCCCGCAGTGCCACATCGCTCTCGCTGAGCACGCGGTGCACGAACCCGTACGACCGGCCGGTCTGCTCGGCGATGTCGCGGATGCTCTTGCCCTCCTGGTACAGCTCGATGACCGACTGGGCCATCTGGGTGCGGTCGTCACCTGTCAGCCGGGCGCCCTTCTTCATGGTCTGCACCGGTCCTCCTCTCCCTGGATATGGCGGTGCTCCCATCGTGGTCCTCCTCCGGCCACACCGCCAGTGGGACTGCCGCCGTGACCGCGACATCGCCACACGCCTCATGTCGTCAGAGGCCCCATGTCGCCATAAGGCAATATTGTCACGCGTCAAACGTCGTCACGGGTCGGCTGCTCGGTTTCAGGACCCGCCGTTCACGCCAAGGACACCACATCGGCGTAGTCGGGTCGCCACAGATCCTCGTCCCCATCGGGAAGGACCAGCACCCGGTCCGGTCTCAGCGCCTCGACCGCTCCCGCATCGTGTGTCACCAGGACGACCGAGCCGCGGTACCCGGCGAGCGCGGTCAGCACCTCGTCCCGGCTGGCCGGGTCCAGGTTGTTCGTCGGCTCGTCGAGCAGCAGCACGTTCGCGCTGGACACCACGAGCGTGGCCAGTGCCAACCGAGTTTTCTCCCCCCCGGACAACACCCGCACCGGCTTGTCCACGTCGTCGCCGATGAACAGGAACGAACCGAGGACCGTGCGAACAGCGGTGTCGTCGAGGTCGGGGGCTGCCGTGCGCAGGTTCTCCAGCACGGTGCGGCTGGCATCGAGCGTCTCGTGCTCCTGCGCGTAGTACCCCAGGCGCAGACCATGCCCAGGCTCGACGACGCCGGTGTCCGGCGTGTCCAGGCCGGCGAGCAGCCGCAGCAGGGTGGTCTTACCGGCGCCGTTAAGCCCCAGCACCACCACCCGGCTGCCTCGGTCGACAGCCAGGTCGACATCGGTGAACACCTCGAGCGACCCGTAGCTGCGGGACAGCCCATGCGCGCGCAGCGGCACCCGTCCGCAGGGCGCCGGCTCCGGGAACCGCAGCTTCGCCACCCGTTCGGTGCTGCGCTGCTCCTCCAGTCCGGACAGCATCCGCTCGGCGCGCCGGGCCATGTTCTGCGCGGCGACGGCCTTCGTGGCCTTGGCTCGCATCCGATCTGCCTGCGAGAGCAGCAAGCCGGCCTTCTTCTCCGCGTTCGCCCGCTCCCGTCGGCGACGGCGTTCGTCGGTCTCCCGCTGAGCCAGGTAAGCCGCCCATCCGATGTTGTAGACGTCCAGGACAGCGCGGGTGGCGTCCAAGTGGAACACCCGGTTCACCACATCCTGCAGCAGGTCCACGTCGTGGCTGATCACCACCAGCCCCCCGCGGAAGGTACGCAGGTGTTCTCGCAGCCAGGTGATCGAGTCGGCGTCCAGGTGGTTGGTGGGTTCGTCGAGCAGCAAGGTGTCAGCGCCACCGAACAGGATCCGGGCCAGCTCGACCCGGCGACGTTGTCCGCCGGACAACGTACTCAGCGGCTGATCGAGGACCCGGTCCGGGAGCGCCAAGCCAGAGCTGATCCGGGCCGCCTCGCTCTGCGCCGCGTAGCCGCCACCCGCCTGGAACTCGGCGTCCAGCCGGTCGTAGCGAGCCATCGCGCGGTCCCGGACGGCGTCGTCCGGGCTGGCCATCCGGCGCTCGGCCTCCCGCAGGTTCCGCAGCACCGCGTCCAGATCCCGGGCGGACAGGATCCGGTCCCGGGCCAGCGTGCCGGGGTCACCGGCGCGAGAGTCCTGCGGGAGGTACCCCACAGCGCCGCTCCTGCTGACCACGCCGGCAGCCGGCTGCCGCTCGCCGGACAAGATCGTGGTCAGCGTCGTCTTGCCGGCGCCGTTGCGTCCGACGAGGCCGACCCGGTCACCGGTGCCGATCCGGAACGTGGCGTCCTTCAGCAGCAGGCGGGCGCCAGCGCGGACCTCCACACCGGATGCGGTGATCATGGCTCCCTCTCGGACTACGGGCTCAGACGGCTGGACGGGTGCAGGCCGTCGGGGTCAAGGCGTCCGAGGGGTCACCCGGCTAGTGTACGGGCGCGGTCGCCGAGCCCTCAGGCTGCACCGCTCGGCAGGACCGTTCAGCGGGGCGGTTCGGGAGAACGGTCAGGAGAACTCCAGTGAGCTTCAACGACGGCGCCCAGCTGGACACCAGCCAGGTCGAGTCCGGCGGTCGCGGGGGCGGTGCGGCGCTCCCCATCGGCGGCGGCGTCGGTCTGCTGCTGCTCATCGTCGGCATGGTGTTCGGGGTGAATCCCAGCACCGTCCTGTCCGGCCCGCAGGCCGGCACGATCCAGCCGGGCGAGACGAGCCAGCAGATCAAGGAGAAGTGCCGGACCGGGCGGGACGCGAACACCGACGTGGACTGCCGGGTGGTGGGCGCGATGAACAGCGCGCAGACGTACTGGGCGCAGGCGCTGCCAGCCGCCGGCACCGCCTACCGAGCGGCGCCGCTGGTGCTGTACTCGGGACAGACCTCGTCGGGTTGCGGGCCGGCGTCGAACGCCGTCGGCCCGTTCTACTGCCCGGCAGACGAACGGGTGTATATCGACTCGAGCTTCTTCGCCGAGCTGACCAACCGCTTCGGCGCCGACGACGGCGCCCTCGCCCAGGAGTACGTCGTCGCCCACGAGTACGGCCACCACGTCCAGAACCTGCTGGGGGTGCTGGACGAGGCGCGGCGCGATCCACGGGGGCCGCAGTCCGGAGCGGTCCGGGTGGAGCTGATGGCGGACTGCCTGGCCGGCGTCTGGGCGCACCACGCCGCCCGGACGCGGTCCGCCAACGGCACCACGTTCCTCAAGCCGCTGACCGAACAGGACATCGAGTCGGCGCTGTCCGCGGCGTCCGCCGTCGGGGACGACCGGATCCAGGAACAGGTCGGCGGCCGGGTGAACCCGGAGTCCTGGACCCACGGCTCCTCGCAGCAACGACAGCGCTGGTTCACCACCGGGTACCAATCCGGAGACCTGACCCGCTGCGACACCTTCCAGGCCGGTGACCTGTGACCGGGCCGGCATCTGGGCCTGTCACGACTGTTGTCAGCGTTCCCGACAGCTGTTCCCGATGGTGACCTCGCTTTTTTGTATCAGGGGCTTGGTGGTGCGCTCTGATGAGTACGGCGGACAACAGCGTCCGATCCGGGGACACGAACCAAGGGAGATGACAACGATGGTGGATCAGCAGCCGACCTCGTCACGGCCTGACGCGGACGACGCGGACGACGCGGACGACACGCGCTCAACCCGGCGACCCGCTCGAGCCCGCAGGTCCGGTGGGTCGTCCGGGCCAGACAAGATCGGCATGCCCAAGATGTGATCGCCGGTCAGCGGCCATAGAGGTCGAAGGCCGCGAGGGTGGCGTACCCGCTCGGGGTAGACGGATCGATCGAGCCACGCGCCTGGGCCAGGGCGGCGACCGGCGTCAGCCCTGATGACAGCGCCTCGTGCAGCGAGGTCATCAGGGCTGCGGTCTCCGCGTCAGGTGTGGGCAGGGTGGTCGCGATGACGCCGGTGGCACCGAGCATCTGCAACGCGTGCGCGACACTCAGCAGGTGGTTGCCGGGGAACACCCGGGCCGCCGCGGCGTGACATGCCGCCAGGACGACCAGCCGCGGCGGGTGGTCCAGGCGCTCCAGGTCGTAGATGGTCAGGTCGCCGTCGGCGAGGTGCAGGCACGACAACATCGGGGCGTCCCACCGAAAGTGGCCGTGTGCGGCGATGTGAGCGACCTCGGCGCCGTCCATCTGGTTCAGCGCGGTCGCCACGGTGGCGTCAGCGCCGGCGGTCCAGGTCGTCGGTGCCGAGGCCACCTGGATCGGCCGTGGTGCCGGCGACACGTCCGGCCCGCTGATGAAGACATGGCGTCCGTTTGGGTCCGCCGCCTCCAGGACCTGCCGCGTGGCCGACGTGCACCACGCGCTCGCCGACCGGACGACGTGGCAGCCGACCTGGGTGGTGGTCCGCAGGAGCCCCCAGGTCACGGCGTGCAGCCGCTCGGTCGGTGCGATGACCAGCATCCGTTCGTGGACCGCGGATCGGATGGGGTCGAAGAGGATGGTGTCGAGCGTGGCCGCGCAGTCGACGGCTCCGGTCAGCGCTGTCCGCAGACTGGCCGCGCTCCCGCGTCCAGCTGCCAGCCGGGCCAGCGCGAAACGCAAATGCTCCAGGGCGTCGACCGCCCGCTGCACCGGCCCCACGTGATGAACAGTCGGGCGTTGGGTGGACGGCCAGGACTCGCCGTCCAGGACGATCGCGAGCAGCTCGTCGTCGATCGTGACGAACTCCACGAGGACGCGACAGCCCAAGGCCTCCCGCAGCACGCTCCCGGACGGCGGTTCCGCTGCTGGACGCCAGGACTGCGCCGCGGGCCGCCGCGACTGCGCCGGAGTGAGCCGGCTCAGCCGCACGACGTCTCGCTCGCACGCCGCCACCCGCGAGTGCAGGGGCGCCAAGGTCTGCGCCTGCAGTGCCGCCTGCCGACGGTCCTGCACCGCTCGACGGAGCCGCTCGATAGCCGTGGACAGCGTCGAGTCCGACGGCGGTCGTACCGGACGGACCAGGAGATCCTGCCCGCGCCACCGCTCGACCTCGCGCAGCAGCACCGCGGCCGACCCCTGTTGCCAGGCCAGTCGCAGGCCGAGCCGTGCCAGATCCTTGCCGAGGACCAGTGCCTGAGCCTGCAGCTCCGTCGCGCCCAGGCCCGCACGGTGCCGGGCCAGCACCCGCAAGCCCGTACGGACGGCCCGGACGGCCCCCTGGCCATCGCCGCGACTGGCGCCGATCAACGCCTCGACGTACCACCGCTCCAACTGCAGAACCGCCTCAGCCCTTCCCCCGCACGCCGGCCTCGCCCAGTCGAGCAGTCCGGCGGCCCGTTGGGTCTGCCCGGTAGCCAGCGCGAGGCGAGCCGCGACTAGCCGGACCCGCGCGGCTTCTTGTTGCCAGTGGGACGAGTCCAGCTCGTCGGCCAGCCGAGCGGCCCGGTCCACCGAGTGCCTCGTCGCCGTTCCCGCCACCTCCTGGGCGGACAGCTCGAGGTACTGGGCGACCGTCGCCCACACCGGGCGGTGCTGGCGGTCGGCCAAGCGGCGGGCCTGGCGCGCGTAGCTGAGGGCCAAGACGCCGTCCCGGTCGGCGATCGCGGCCCGGCACAGCAGAACCTGGCACTCCAGGAGCTCGACCGCCTGCCCGGTACGGGTGAACTCTTCGGTGGCGCGCTGAGCCGACGTCTTGGCCTCGCCGACCGCACCGACTCCCAGCAGCAACGCGGCCCGGTCGGCATACCGCACCCCGGTGAGGAACGCGTGCGCGTCACAGACCGGCTCGGCCTGGTCAAACCGCTCCAGCGCCAGCACGATGTCGCCGCGAGCCTGCGCCACGCACCCGAGGTTCCACAGCGACATCGCGGCATCCAGCTCGCGCCCGTCGGCGACCTCCAGCTGATGGGCACGCCGCAGATCGGCCTCGGCCGCGTCCAGGTCCCGCAGGTAGATGTGCAGCAACCCCCGGTTGCTGAGAGCCAGCGATTCCCAGTGCGTGTCCCCCGACCGGTTCAGGCCCCGGACGGCGGTGCGGTACTCCTCCAGCGCTTCCTGCCACCGTCCGCACCGCTGCAACAGGTATGCCCGGCGGGCCTGCACGCGATACCGGGCCACGCCCTCGACGGCCCGAGCTGCCGCACTGATCTGCCGCAACGCCTCCCCGGTGGCACCGAGGTCGACGAGGACCTGGGCCAACGCCATCCTCGCCTCGGTGGCATCGCTCGCGTCCTCGGCCGCGGTCGCCGACCGGACTGCCCGGCGCAGCTCGTCCCGAGCCCCCTTGAGGTCCCCGGACATCCTGGCGGCCAGGCCGAGAGCGCGGTAGGCGCGGCACCGGGCGGTCCGGTCGCGGGCAACGTGTGCCAACCGGAGGGCACGTTCGGCTGCCTCCCTCGCCTCGGCCGGGTTCACCCCGACCAGCTCCAGCGCTCGGTCTGCCCATCCGCGGGCAGTCCCTGGGCTCTGGCCATCCGCTGCGCCGACGACATCCGTCGTGAGCGGGCTGGTGTCGTCCGCGCGATGGGCAGGGTCAGTGCGCGGGGCAGGGTCGTGACGCTCGACGGCCGCAGACCGGTTCACCGCTGTGCCGTCGTAGCAGCATCCGCCGTCACAGCAGCACCCACTGGGTACGCAGCGTCCGCCCGTCAGCGGTACGCGCCCGCAGGCACATCGTGCCGGCGTCCACGTCGGCGCGGAACCGGCCGAACTCGTCGACCGCCACCTGCCTCGACGTGGACATGGTCTGAACGGTGAGCACCTCGATCGGGCCGGTCACCTGGCCCACCAACCGCCAGCCGTCCCGTCCCCGCTGGGAGCCGACGTCGATCTCCAGGTCGTCCAACGCGAACGAGATCCACTGGCTGTCCCCGTCGTCCAGGTGCTCGCGGACGGCGGTCGTCGCGACCGAGTCGACGAGCGGGATCAGTGCTGCGTCCAGGTCCCGCATGGTGAACGCGACCCTGGCGGCCTCGTCGATCCAGCCGGGCACCGGGTCGAGCGTGTCGAACACGACTCCGACCCGGTCCAGCAACGCCTCCTCGGCCGGCGTCGGGTCCATCACAATGGTCCCCTGGTGGTGGTGGGAGCGGTCCACGTCGGGGACCGGACGTCGAGCACGTACCCCAGTCGGTCCAAGGCTCGCTGCAGGTGCCCGAGGCATCGGCCCCGCGTCGGGCCGATGCTGCCGATCGGCATCCCGAGCGCCTCGGCGACCGCCTCGTAGCGAGGCGGCGGTGACGCGGACAGCACCCGGAGCAGGCGTTGGCAGCGCTCGTCCAGCTGGGCGAGCGCTCGCGCGACCACGGTGTCGCGCTCGGTGGCCAGCAGCAGATCCTCCAGACCCGGGCGGTCGTCGGGTATCCGGGCCAGCACGTCGTCCGCGACATCGACGTACTCGCGTCGTCTGCGTGTCGTCACCCGGAGCGCCTCCCGCCTGGTTGTGGTGGCCAGCCACGAGCTGAGCCGCTCGGGCTCGTGGATGGACCCCAAGTGCTCGACCAGCCGCAGCCAGGTGGTCTGGACGACATCCGCCGAGTCCATGGTGGACAGCCGGAACCCGCGGGCCACCGACCAGACCAACCGTTGATAACGGCGGACGATCTCGTCCCAGGCCCACGGCGCGCCATCGCCAGCCCACCGCAGAAGATCACCGACGGAGGCCGCCTGCCGGGCAGCCTCATCGCTCGCCATACCGCTGGTCCCGGTGCCCACGCTCGTCTCCCTGCGCCGATCGGACACCCATTGTGGGCGCCCATCACTCACGGCGACAAGCAACGGTCTCATGTCATGCAGAGCCGAACGCTATCCGCCCTGATACGTGTCCATCTGTGCCATCCCCCTGGGCGGTGACCACAGCACTGGACGATGGCTACAGCACTAGGCGGTGACCACGTCGCCGCTGAGCGATGGACACGGCGGCTACCGGGCGATCGTCGCGGCCGAACCGCTCACCCAGACGCGATCGTCGTCGCGCACGTCGACCATCAGCAGGCTTGGCCGGCCCATGTCCTCGCCCTGGTGGATGGTGATCTGGGCCGGCGGATCGACGAGGCCGAGCGCTCGCAGGTATCCACCGAACGCGGCGGCCGCGGCCCCGGTGGCGGGATCCTCGACGACCCCGCCGGGTGGAAATGGATCCCGCGCGGAGAACCGGGTGGCCGCCCGGGCAGCGGTTGGCTCGTGCGACCACACCAGGTGCGCCGTCGTCCACCCGCGTTCTCGCATCAGCCGGTCGAGGGCCGGGTAGTCGTACTCCAGGTCAGCCAGCAGCTGCCGGTCGTGAACCGCCAGTACCAGGTGCTCGTTCCCCGCGTACGACACGTGCGGCGGGAACCGCCCGTCGAGGTCGTCTCGGTTCCAGCGCAACGCCGCCAGCGCCGCGTCGAGCTCGTCGTCAGAGGCTGGCCGGGTCCGGGTCGGCACGCTGGTGAGGGTGGCGATCAATCCGGTCGCGGTCGCGGCGACGTCGACCGGCACCACACCGACGGCGGTGTCGAACCACATCGGCCCCGGGCCGTGACGCTCAGTGATGGCAACCGCGGCGGCCACGGTCGCGTGCCCGCAGAACGCGACCTCGGCAACCGGGCTGAAGAACCGCACCCGGTGGTGCCCTTCGACCGCCGGCTCGATGAACGCAGTCTCGGAGTACCCGACCTCGGCAGCGATCCTCAGCCGGGCGGCGTCGTCGAGACCGCCGGCGTCCAGGACCACCCCAGCCGGGTTGCCACCCCGCCCGGCGTCGGTGAAGGCCGCGTAGCGCAGAACCGACTCAGTCTCAGACATGTCACCAGCATGCCTGGTGACCCCCCACAAACCGTCAGGCGGGACGTCGATCGCGGGACGACGTCACGCGAGGACGTCCCGAGTGGTGAAGCGTGCCCAGGCGGCGCAGCCGAACACCGCGACGTACGTCAGCTGCAACAGCAGCCCACGCGTCATCAGGTCCCAGGGCACCGGGTCACGCAGCAGGTCGCCGAAGGCCGTCCAGTAGTGCGAGGGCAACCACGGGTGGATCACCGAGATCTGCGGGATCGCGTTCAGGATCTGGCTGGTGATGGCCACCCCGACCGTGGCCGCCATGGCGGCGATCGGCACGTCGGTGAGCGTGGACACGAAGACCCCGATCGCGCTGATCCCGCCCAGACCCACCCCGACGTAGGTGGCCACCGCGAGACCGCGCAGCAACGCCTCCGCGGTGGTGATCGTCCCCCCGGACAACAACGTCACCTCCCCGAGCGGGAACAGCAACGCCCCGATCAGCGCACCGGTGACGGCGACCGTGAACGTGGCGACCAGGCACCCGATCAGCACCGAGACGAGCTTGACCAGCAGCAGCCTGGTCCGGCCGGTGGGCGCCACCAGCAGGTAGCGCAACGTCCCGCTCTGAGCTTCACCGGCGATCGCGTCACCGGCCACCACGCCGACCGCCAGCGGCAGGAAGAGCGGCAGCTGCACGGTCAGCGCGGTGAACGCGACGAACAGGCCGTTGGTCGTCACGTCAGCGAGGAACGGCGGTCCTTCATCCGGGCTGGTCGGCCCGCCGAACCACCGCACCACCACCGCGATCAGCACGGGTACCGCGGCGAGCACCACCAGTCCTGCGCGTAGCCGCGCCCGGCCGGCCAGCACCCGCAGCTCGCTGCCGAGCAGTCGCAGCGTCGCCGTTCCCGCAGTCCGGACGGTTGACAGCCCCGGTGCCCGGTCGGCCACCGGCGACCGGAGCTGATCCAGCGCGGGCTCCTCACTCGGCGACATCGAAGCCCTCACCGGTCAGCGCCACGAACGCGTCCTCCAAGGACGGCCGCAGCACCTGCAGTCCCAGGACCCGCACGCCGTCCCGGACGAGCGCGGCACACGCTCGATCGGTCGGTCGATCCCCTACCGCTGCTTGTACCCGTCCGGTCAGCGAATCACCGTCGGCAGGAAGCACGAGCACCCCGTCGTAGCCGAGCGCGCGCAACGTCGTCGCGGCCCGGTCCGGATCCGGGGTGGTGACGAGGAGCCGATCGCTCACCTGCGACCGCAACGCGGCAACCGGGCCATCGGCGACCAGCCGGCCGCGGGAGAGCACCGCCGCGTGGCTGCACACCTGCTCGACCTCGGCCAGCAGGTGGCTGGACAGGAACACCGTGGTGCCCTCGGTCGCCAGCTGCCGCACCAGCGACCGCACCTCGCGGGTGCCCTGCGGGTCCAGCCCGTTGGTGGGCTCATCGAGGATCAGCAGGTCACGCGGGCGCAGCAGGGCGACCGCGATACCGAGCCGTTGGCGCATGCCCAGCGAGTACGCCTGGTACCGCTTGCGGCGGGCGCCAGCGAGCCCCACCCGTTCCAGCGCCTGGTCGATCCGGGACCGGCGAGTACGCGGCTGCGCGGTCGCGTCGGCTGCGTCGAGGCGGGCGAGGTTCGCCTCGCCGGTCAGCCAGGGGTAGCAGGCCGGCCCTTCGATCAATGCGCCCACCCGAGGCAGCACGGTCGCGGCGGCTCGCGGCATCGGGTGCCCGAGCAGCTCCACGGTCCCAGCCGTGGGGGCCACCAGCCCGAGGATCATCCGGATCGTGGTCGTCTTCCCGGACCCGTTGGGGCCGAGGAACCCGTAGACCGACCCTGCCGGGACGTCCAGGTCCAGCCCGTCCACGGCGAGCTGGCCGCCGCGGAACCGCTTGGTCAGCCCGCGCGAGCGCACCGTGCTGGTCTCGACACTCACCATCCCGCCACGCCACCCGACCTGTACCTGGGGTGAACGCGGCTGTGTCGGGTGCCCATCACCCCGGCCGGACAGGGCTTGAACGCCCGGCTGAGGTCTGACGCGCCTGTCGACCCGCTTGCTGATCGGCTTGGCGAAGCAGCGCCGCTGAGGTGACCGCCCCGACGAACACCTGCCCGTCGGCGGTCCGCAGCACGGTGAACAGTCGCGTCCGCAGCAAGTTGCCGTCCCCGAACCGACCGCTGACCGGACGCGCCGCGGACTCCCACGCGCGCAGCACGGTGTCGGTATCGATCCCACCCGCCGCGGGTGCGGTGCCAGACGCGTCCTCGGGCGGGTCGCTCGCGGCGGTGGGGCGGTCCGGCAGCCGAACTCGCAGCACCGACGTCCACCCGGAGCCGATCACCTGCGGGCGGTCATCCGCCACGGTTGGGGACGCGCGGTCCGGTGCTGGGGCAGGTGACGGGCTCAGCTGCTCGACCGTCGCTCCCGGTGGCGGCCGGAAGGCGAACGTGTCCGACGACGGAGCCCGCAGGTCGAGCGCGGTGTACCCGACATCCAGGGCTGCCTGCGAGCTACCCCGCGGGGTGATCACCACCCGAAGCGCCAGCCCGGTATCGGCGTCCACCGACAGCTGGACCGAGCCGATGGTGCTGGCTGGGTGCTGCGGCTGCAGCCACAGCACGTACGCCGGACGCCCGGCTACCCGCGCCGACCGACCGACTTCGACCGTGGTGGACGGCGCCAACGCCGCCAGTGCTTGGTCGGCCAGCTGTTGCGGTGCGAGTTTGTCGAGAGACCGCGTCAGCTCGGCCAGACTGCCGGGTGCGCCTTCAGTGGCTCGACGGGTGTGGGTCACGGTGCGACGTGCGCTAGACCAAGCCCACAGATCCTGATCCGAGCGGATCACGCTGGCCTGGGTGAGATTGCCCAGGAGATCCACCCGCTGCCGCCTCGGCCCATCCACGAACACCCGCACCGTGTGCGTGCCGGACAGCAAGGACATCCACTCCCCCGACCCGCCCGTCGGGAGCGCCGGGAAGCCCAGCTCGGCGGTGACCCGCACGGTGCCGCTGAGTGTTCGCACGTCGGCCCGCTCGGCCTTAACGATCAGGTCCCGCGCTGAGAGCGCTGGTAATGACGGCTCGGCGGACGCCGCCCGGTCTCCCCAGACGGCAGCGACCGCTACCAGGCCCGCGACGGTGACCGGCACCGACCACCGGACCGCCCGTGAGGCTCGCGGTGACCAGGAGCGGGGCGTGGCAACCGGCATGGTCTCTACTGTCCGACGAACCGGCCGTGCACACAACCGCTGTCGGGTCTGGTCACGGCTCGGTGAGTCGCACTCGGACCGCTCGGATCCGCACGGCCGCCTGGGTCAGCACCACGAGGCGTGGGTCCGGGACGGGCAGCGACGGCCCGCGGGGCAGCCGGGACACCGCGGCGAGTCGGGAATCGCTCAGCACCGCGCGAACCAGCGCCTGGTCACCGCCGACGACCACCCCGTCCAGGTTGCCGAGGTCGGCACCGACCAAGCGCTGGGCGGCCGCGTCGGCGACCGTGCCCACCAACGCGTCGGCCTGGCCGGCTCGGCGCCGCGCGTACCGCTGCTGAGACCACCCCCCAGCGGCAGTTCGCGCCTGGACGTACCGGCGGCCGACCACATGGGTCAGCAGACGGCCATCGCGGGCCAGTCCTACCGCCCAGCCGCCGCGGCGCACCAGCACCAGGCCGACCGTACGCGCCAGCGCGGCGTGCTCGGCCACGGCAGCAGCGACCGCAATCGGCCCGTCGCGACCAGGCGACCCGGACGTGATGAGTGGCACCGGCAACGGTGGCCAAGGCACCTCGACATCAGCTCTCGCGCCGTCAGCGGCAGCGAACCGGACGGCGGCAGGTGAGCTGGTGTTCGACGTGGACGACTCCGCCGGGGATGTATCGGCCGCGTCCGTGTGGTTCGCATACGTGTCGGTTGCGTGCGGGTCAGCCGGGAGCGTGACCGACACGGACGCGGAACCGTGGCGGTCGATGAACTCGGTGACCCAGCCACCCAGGCGCTCCGGGCTCACCTCGAGCATCCGGTGCCGCCCGGGCCGTCCGCGGGTGCCAGCCGACGGGCGGGTCAGAGGTTGAACCCGAGGGCTCGCAGCTGTTCCCGCCCGTCGTCGGTGATCTTGTCCGGACCCCACGGCGGCATCCATACCCAGTTGATCCGAAACCCGTTGGTCAGACCGGACAATGCCTGACCGGTCTGGTCCTCGATGACGTCGGTCAACGGGCAGGCCGCGCTGGTCAGCGTCATGTCGACGACGGCATGCCCGGTCGGGTCGACGGTCACCCCGTACACCAGACCGAGGTCGACCACGTTGATGCCCAGCTCCGGGTCGACGACGTCGTGCATCGCCTCCTCGACGTCCGCCGCTGTCGGCGGGGTGACGCGGGACGAGCCGCTAGGCGCGGCGTCCGTCGAGGAAGCTGGCACGGAACCCGAGGGGACGTCCGGTGGGGTGCCTGTGCCTGGTGAGGTCGCTCCGGCCGTCGTCGTGCCGATTTCTGTCATCGCGCTGCCTCCGTGTCCATCGAGGTGAGCTTGCGGGTGTCCGTGCTGGTTGCGTCGTCAGGTACCCGATCGTCAGGTACCCCGGTCGTGGGGGTACTGGTCATGGGGGTGCCTGTTCCTCGGGCAGCCGGTCACCAGGTGGCTGGTTGTCAGGTGACACGTGGGGTGTGCGGGCGTCCAAGGACACCGTCGCCTGAGCTAGCGCCTCGCGCAACGCCATCCACCCCAGCAGCGCACACGTGACCCGGGCGGGGTACCGAGCCACCCCGGCGAGCGCCACGCCGTCACCGAGGACAGCTTCGTCGCCGACGACTTCACCGCGCCCGGTCACCATGGCGTGCATCGCGTCCGCGACGGCGTGCACCTGAGAAAGTGGCTGACCAGCGACCAGGTCGTGGAGGACGGACGTCGACGCCTGGCTGATCGCGCACCCCTGGATGTCGTAGGACACGTCGCGCACTACCGTGCTCGACCCGCTGCCCTGGACGGCGATCCGCAGCGTCACCTCGTCCCCGCAAGTGGGGTTCACCTGGTGTGACTGGCCGGCGAACGGCTCACGGAGCCCGGCGCCGTGCGGCTGCTTGGCGTGCTCCAGGATGAGCTCGGCGTACAGGTCCATCAGCCGAACACCTCGCGGACCCGGTCCAGCCCGGCCAGCACGGCATCGACCTCGTCACGCTGGTTGTACACCGCGAACGACACCCGGGTGGTCGCTGGCACACCGAACCGGCGGTGCAGCGGCCAGGCGCAGTGGTGTCCGACCCGCACGGCGATCCCCTGGTCGTCGAGCACCTGGCCGACGTCGTGAGCGTGCACCGGCCCGTCGGCCAGCTCGACCACGAACGACACCGCGCCGCCACGGTCCGCCAGGTCCGTCGGACCGACCACCCGGATCCACGGGCGCTCGGCCAGGCCGTCTAGCAGGGCCGCGGTGAGAGCACGCTCGTGCGCGGCCACCCGGTCCATGCCGATCCGGTCCAGATACTCGACTGCGCAGTGCAGCCCCACGGCTTGCGCGGCCATCGGCACGCCGGCCTCGAACCGCTGTGGCGGCGCGGCGTACGTCGACCCCTCCATCCGCACCGTCTCGATCATCGAGCCGCCGGTGAGGAACGGCGGCATCGCGTCGAGCAGCTCGGACCGCGCCCATAGCGCGCCGACCCCGGAAGGTCCGAGCATTTTGTGGCCGGAGAACGCAGCGAAGTCCACACCGAGCGCCGGCAGGTCCGTCGGCGTGTGCGGGATCGACTGGCAGGCGTCCAGCAGCACGAGAGCTTCGACCTCCCGAGCTCGCTGAACCAGCGGCGCCAGTGGCGGCATGACGCCGGTCACGTTCGACGCCTGGGTGACGGCGAGCAGCCGGGTGCGTTCGGTGATCACCGTGTGCAGGTCATCCAGGGCGAGCCGTCCGTCGTCGGTCACCGACAGCCAACGCAAGGTGGCCCCGGTCCGTCGGCACAGCTCCTGCCAAGGGACCAGGTTCGCGTGGTGCTCCATCTCGGTGACCACGACGTCGTCGCCCGGACTCACGGCGAACCGGCTGGCATCACCGGCGGACACGCTCCTACCCGACCCGCCCCCAGGCGCGGTCGTGGCGTTGCTCATCGCGTAGGCCACCAGGTTGATCGCCTCGGTGGCGTTCTTGGTGAACACCAGTTCGGGCGCCGGTGCCCCGACGAAGCGGGCGACACCGGCCCGGGCGTCCTCGTACGCGGCGGTGGCCTCCTCGGCGAGCTGGTGGGCGCCGCGGTGCACGGCGGCCCGGTGCCGCGCGGTGAACTCCCGCTCGGCGTCCAGCACCGGGAGCGGCTGCTGCGATGTCGCGCCGGAGTCCAGGTAGACCAGCCGACGCCCCTCGCGGACCGTCCGGCGCAGCACCGGGAAGTCCGCACGGATCGCCGCCACCTCGTCGTCGCTCAGCGGCTGGGCCGTCCCGGGCAGCGACGCCCAGCCAGCGGGCCCGGCCGATGCGCTGGCGACCGAGCCCTCAACCGGCGAGGATGCCGTCGGGAGGGCCGATGAGAGCGACGGCGGGGACATCAGGCTCTCGCCGGCAGGAACCGGTCGTAGCCCTCGTTCTCCAGCCGCTCGGCCAGCTCCGGGCCACCCTGCTCGGCGATCCGGCCGTCGACGAAGACGTGGACGAAGTCGGGACGGATGTACCGCAGGATCCGGGTGTAGTGGGTGATGAGCAGCACCCCGACCTCGCCGTTGGCGCGCACGGCGTCAACCCCCTCGCTCACCACCTTGAGCGCGTCGACGTCCAGCCCGGAGTCGGTCTCGTCCAGGACGGCGATCCGCGGCCGCAACAGCTGCATCTGCAGGATCTCGTGGCGCTTCTTCTCACCGCCGCTGAACCCCTCGTTGACGTTGCGTTCGGCGAAGGCTGGGTCCATTCGCAGCCCGGTCATCGCGGTCCGGATGTCCTTGACCCAGGTCCGCAGGCTCGGGGCCTGACCGTCGATCGCGGTCTTCGCGGTGCGCAGGAAGTTGGACACGGTGACCCCTGGCACCTCGACTGGGTACTGCATCGCCAGGAACAAGCCGGCCCGGGCACGCTCGTCCACGCTCATCGCGAGGACGTCTTCGCCGTCTAGGGTGATCGTGCCGGCGGTGACGGTGTACTTGGGGTGGCCGGCGATCGAGTAGGCCAGGGTGGACTTGCCGGATCCGTTGGGTCCCATGATCGCGTGGGTCTGCCCAGACCGCACGGTCAGGTCGACGCCGCGCAGGATCTCCTTGGCGCCCTGGTCGGCGTCACCCGCGGCGACGCTCACGTGCAGGTCGCGGATCTCCAGGATGCTCATCGATGCTCCTCAGTGCTGGTAGCCGTGGTGCTGGACGTCGTACGTCTTGGTGGCCGCGCCGCGGTGGCTGTGTCATGGCCGTCGTGTCATTGCCGCTGTGGTCATGGCGTTGTGGTCATTGCCGTTGGGGTGGCCGGCTCGAGGCGTTCAGGTCGACGAGGACGAGTCCGTCGGCGACGGTGACCGGATACACCGCGATCGGTTGGGTCGCGGGCAGACCGGTGGGCTCACCGGTGCGCAGGTCGAACCGCGAGCCGTGCAACCAGCATTCGATGGTGCAGCCGTCGACCTCGCCCTCGGACAGCGACACCTCGGCGTGTGAACAGGTGTCGTCGACCGCATGCAGGCTGCCGTCCTCGGCCCGGACGACCGCCACCGGGTGACCATCGATGTCTACCACGACCGCGCCGACCTGTGGCACCTCGTCCAGTCGGATGGCGGGTCGACCGCTCACGATCGTTCTCCTTGCCCATGAGCGGTCGCCGCTGGCTGCCCGGGAGCGGAAGCCTGACCGGCATCCGTCGCCCTGCCGGCTGTGTCGGCCATCGCCTTGTCAAGCTTCGCCTCGATCGCTGCCATCAACCGGTCCTGGACGTCTGGGACGCCGATCTGCCGGACGACGTCGGCGAAGAAGCCGCGCACCACCAGCCGCCGTGCCTCTGCCTCCGGGATGCCGCGGGAACGCAAGTAGAACAGCTGCTCGTCGTCGAACCGGCCGGTGGCACTGGCGTGCCCAGCGCCCCGGATCTCCCCGGTCTCGATCTCCAGGTTCGGCACCGAGTCGGCGCGGGCGCCGTCGGTGAGCACCAGGTTGCGGTTCAGCTCGTAGGTGTCGGTGCCCTCCGCCGCGGCCCGGATCAGCACGTCGCCCACCCAGACCGTGCGCGCGGTGTCCCCGTGCAGCGCCCCCTTGTAGGTGACCTGGCTGCGGCAGTGCGGGGCGTCGTGGTCGACGAACGAACGGTGCTCCAGGTGCTGCCCGGCGTCCGCGAAGTACACCCCGAGCAGCGTCGCGTCGCCACCGGGGCCGGCGTAGCTCACGTTCGCGTTGAGCCGGACCACTGACCCGCCGAGCGTGATCGCGACGTGCTGGTACCGGGCGTCCCGGCCGACGACGGCGTCGTGCTGGGCCAGGTGCACCGCGCCGTCGTCCCATTGCTGCACCGAGACCACGGTGAGGTCCGCACCCTCCTCGGCGACCACCGACAGCACCTGCCCGTACCGGGCGCTGCCGGTGTGCTCGACGATCACCGTCGCTCGGGAGAACCGGCCGGCGGTCACCACGAGGTGTCCCCAGGCCGGGTCGTCGGCAGCGCCGGTGAACGACACTCGCACCGGCTGGTCCAGTTCGGCTTGGGCCGGCACCGCTATCCGGACAGCACCGCCGGACCGGCTGACCGCCAGGGCGGCCGGTCGGTCCGCGGGCGGTTGGACGCCAAGCCCGCGAGCCTGCTCCGGAGTGATCTCGGTCAGCTCGACGCCGGCCGGCAGGTCCGTCTCCCGGGTCAGGTGGGCTTCGCTCGGGCGGTCGGTGAGCAAGCCGCCGAGCAGGTCAACCGGGGTGAACCGCCACTCCTCCTCCCGGCCCGAGGGGACCGCGAAGTCCGCCGGGTCGAACGAGGTCGGCCGCTCGGCGCGGGACCGGGCCGGCACGTCGCCACCATGGGAGTGCTCGGCCGGCCCGGGGGCGGCGCTGGCCTCCTGGGTGGTGGTGTGCTCGGTGGTGGTCTGCTCCGTGCGTGGTGGGGTGATGGTCATCCGACCGCGCCCTCCATCTGCAGTTCGATCAGCCGGTTCAGCTCCAAGGCGTACTCCATCGGTAGTTCGCGGGCGATCGGCTCGACAAAGCCGCGCACGATCATCGCCATGGCTTCTTCCTCGCTCATGCCGCGGGACATCAGGTAGAACAGCTGGTCCTCGCTGACCTTGGAGACGCTGGCCTCGTGCCCCATCGACACGTCGTCCTCCCGCACGTCCACGTACGGGTAGGTGTCCGAGCGGCTCACGGTGTCCACCAGCAGCGCGTCGCAGCGCACCGTGGACGCGCTGTGGTGGGCGCCCTCCAGCACCTGCACTAGCCCGCGGTACGACGTCCGGCCGCCACCGCGGGCCACCGACTTGCTCACAATGGACGACGAGGTGTGCGGCGCGGCGTGCACCATCTTGGCCCCGGCGTCCTGATGCTGGCCCTCGCCCGCGAACGCGATGGACAGCGTCTCGCCCTTGGCGTGCTCGCCCAGCAGGAAGATCGCCGGGTACTTCATCGTGACCTTTGAGCCGATGTTGCCGTCGACCCATTCCATGGTGGCGCCCTGCGCGGCCGTGGCCCGCTTGGTCACCAGGTTGTAGACGTTGTTGGACCAGTTCTGAATGGTCGTGTACCGCACCCGGGCGTTCTTCTTCACCACGATCTCCACGACCGCGCTGTGCAGCGAATCCGAGGAGTAGATCGGCGCCGTGCACCCCTCGACGTAGTGCACGTACGAGCCCTCGTCGGCGATGATCAGGGTGCGCTCGAACTGGCCCATGTTCTCGGTGTTGATCCGGAAGTACGCCTGCAACGGGATGTCCACGTGCACGCCCGGCGGGACGTAGATGAACGAGCCACCGGACCACACCGCGGTGTTCAGCGCGGCGAACTTGTTGTCACCCGGGGGGATCACCGAGCCGAAGTACTCCCGGAACAGATCCTCGTGCTCGCGCAGACCGGTGTCGGTGTCAACGAAGATGACGCCCTTCTCCTCCAGGTCCTCGCGGATCTGGTGGTACACCACCTCGGACTCGTACTGAGCGGCGACGCCGGCGACCAGCCGCTGCTTCTCGGCCTCCGGGATGCCGAGCTTGTCGTAGGTGCTCTTGATGTCTTCCGGCAGGTCCTCCCAGCTGGCGGCCTGCTTCTCGGTGGACTTCACGAAGTACTTGATGTTGTCGAAGTCGATGCCGGACAGGTCGCTGCCCCAGCTGGGCATCGGCTTCTTGCCGAACAGCCGCAACGCCTTCCGGCGCATCTGCAGCATCCACTCCGGCTCGTTCTTGCGGCCAGAGATGTCGTCGACGACATCCTGGGACAGGCCACGGCGTGCGGTGGCGCCGGCGGCATCGGAATCCGCCCAGCCGAACTGGTAGCGCCCCAGCGCGTCGATCTGGCGCTGGGTCTCCACTGGCACGGCAGAGACAGCCGGACCGCTGGTCGGCGTGCTCGTCATCGGGTCTTCCTCTCCTGCGGGGGCGTGTCGGGGGTAGTGGGGGCAGCTGGGGAGTCGCTCGGATGCGCGACCGCGTCGGACGTCGAGGGCGGGGTCGGGATGTACGTGGTGCACACATGAGCACCGGCGGCCAGGGTCGCCAACCGTTGCACGTGCACTCCGAGCAACCGGGAGAACGCCTCCGCCTCCACCTCGCACAGCTGCGGAAAGCGCGCGGCCACCCGCTGGACGGGGCAGTGGCCCTGGCACAGCTGGATCCCGCGTACCGGGTGGTCAGCTTCGGCGACCCCTACCGCACGGGCTGACGCGGCGTATCCGTCCTCGGCGAGGGCGTCGGCCAGCGCCCTGGTCCGGGCGCCGATGTCCCGGCCCGCCCCGGCCACCGCGTCGGCGTACCGGTGTTGCAGCTGAGCGACGTGATCGGCCGCGAAGTCGCGGACGGCGTCCGGGCCGAGGCGTTCGGCCAGGAAGTCCAGGGCGGACGCGGCCAGGTCGTCATACCCGCTGCTCAACGCCGAGTGCCCGAGCTCGGTCAGCACATAGGGACGAGCTGGGCGACCTCTGCCGCTGCGGGCTGGTTCCCGGCAGGTCACCAACCCGCCCGCTTCAAGCGCGTCCAGGTGACGACGTACCGCGGCACCGGTCAGGCCGAGCCGAGCGGCGACCGCGGAGGCGGTGATCGGGCCGTGCTGGAGCACCAGCCGGGCCACCTGATCCCGAGTACGACTGCTCGACATCGACTCGGACCGCGCTGTATCGGACCCTGTGGTGGTGGACGCCACCGCGTGAGGCCCCGCATCGTCAGGCCTTGCTGTGTCAGGCCTTGCAGCATCAGGCCTGATGCTGCGGGTAGCCGTCGTGGCGGGTGCCTTGCCCTGGTGGGTGGGGTGCGGAGTGCGGGTGGTCCTGCTCACCACTGCGCCACCACCTTCCCGGTCGGGTTGCCTCGATATTAGCAACACCGCTATTGCTTAATTCATGGTGGCACCTGACCCGGTCGCTCGCGCGTCGACCCCCCTGGGACCGCTCACGGCAGCCGTGTCTGGCCGACCTAGACTCGCGGCATGTCGACGGACGCGCAGGGGGCCGTCGTCGTGCAGAACCTCATCTGCGCCTACCGGGGTCGACGCGTTGTCGACGGCGTCCACCTGCGGGCCGACTTCGGACAGGTCACGGCGGTCCTTGGACCCAACGGGGCAGGCAAGACCACCGTGGTGGAGTGCTGCGAGGGGCTACGACGCCCGGACTCAGGCCTGATCCGGGTCTTGGGCCGCGACCCGGCAGGAGCGGATGCCGGGCACCGCGCTCAGGTCGGAGTGATGGTGCAGGACGGCGGATTGCCGAATGGGGTTCGGGCGTTGAGGCTGCTCCGGCACATCGCGCGCCTGTACGCGAACCCGCGTCCGGTCGATGAGCTGGCGGATCTACTGAATCTGCATCCGATCGCCGACACACCCGTGCGCCGGCTGTCCGGAGGTCAGCGGCAACGGCTCGCGCTCGCCTGCGCACTGGTTGGTCGGCCGCGGGTCGTGTTCCTCGACGAGCCGAGCTCTGGCCTGGACCCGCACAGCCGCCGGGCGGTCTGGGACCTGATTGGCCAGCTCCGCGACGAGGGCCGCGCGGTCATCGTGACGACTCATCTGATGGATGAAGCTGAGCGGTTGGCTGACCGAGTGGTGGTGCTCGACCGTGGTCGAGTGGTCGCCGACGGGACACCGTGGCACCTCACCGGTGCCGGCCAGCGCAATCTCGAGGACGTCTTCCTCGACCTCACCGGACGGACCGGGTGATGACCGCCGCGCCTGCTTCCCTACGGCGCCGGGTGCTGGCCCAAGCTGGTTTCGAGGCCGGCGTCCTGCTCCGCAACGGCGAGCAGCTGCTGGTCGCGATCGTCCTGCCGGCACTGGCGCTGGTCGTGCTGACCCGGACCGAGGTACCCGATCTCGGTCCAGGGTCTCGGGTAGACCTCGCCACTCCGGGAATTCTGGCCCTCGCCGTCATGTCCACCGCGTTCACCGGTCAGGCCATCCAGACCGGTTTTGACCGACGGTATGGCGTCTTGCGGCAGCTCGCGACATCCCCGCTCGGGCGTAGCGGGTTGATCGCCGGCAAGACTGTGGCGGTGCTGCTGGTACAGGTCGTCCAGCTCGGCGTCTTGAGCACGCTTGGCCTGATCCTCGGCTGGCGTCCGAACCTCGCCGGTGTCTGGCCGGCGCTGCTGGTGCTGGCCTGCGGGACCGCCGCGTTCGTCGCGCTGGCCCTGTTGCTCGCTGGGACGCTGCGCGCTGAAGCGGTGCTCGCCGTGGCCAACGTGGTCTGGATCCTGCTGATCGGCGGCGTGGTGGTGCCCACCGACCGCCTGCCGGGGTCGGTGGGCGGCGTGGCGGCCTGGCTGCCCTCCGGCGCCCTCGGCGACGGCGTCCGAGAGGCGTTGGTGGCTGGCGTGCTGTCGCTGCCCGCGGTCGCGGTGCTGCTGGGGTGGACGATCGCGGCCTCCGCGATCGCGGCCCGCACCTTCCGCTGGCAGTAGCCCAGCTGGCGTGAGCCAGGAGCCCAGCTGGCGTGAGCCAGGAGCGAGCCGTCATGCGATGCGGCCCAGGCTTCAGGCGGGTCTGCGCGGCGGATCGGCTCCAGCACATACTGGGACGGTGTTGCACACAGACCGTCCTCAGCAAGGTGCCTACGGCGTCAGGGCCGAACCAGGCTACGTCTGGCTCGACCGACCGGCCCGAGCAGTCGCCATCGCGAACGTGATCGCCCAGATCGGCATCGTGGTGACCGGCGGGCTGGTGCGGCTCACCGGCTCAGGTCTCGGCTGCCCGACGTGGCCGCAGTGTGTCCCCGGGTCGTACACCCCGGTGGTCGAGCAGGCGGAGGGCGTGCACAAGTACATCGAGTTCGGCAACCGCATGCTGACCGGCGTCATCGGCCTGATCGCACTCGCCACGCTGGTCCTCGTGGCTCGGTCGGTGCGGCGCGGCCGACGTCCGCGGCACTTGGTGCTGCTCGGGTCGGTGCCGTTCATCGGGGTGGCGGCCCAGGCCGTGCTCGGCGGGCTCACGGTGCTGGCCGGGTTGCACCCAGCCACCGTGGCGGCGCATTTCCTGCTGTCCGCGATCCTGATCTGCGCGTCCACGGTGGTGGTGGTCCGGCTCGGAGCCCCCGATGGACCGCGGACGCTCGTGGTACGCCGAGAGGTCGTGTGGCTGACCCGGGTGTTGCTGGTCCTGACCGGGGTGGTCCTAGTCCTGGGCACCGTGGTCACGGGTTCCGGGCCGCACTCCGGCGATGCCGACCAACCTGCCCGCTTCGGGTTCGACCCCCGGACCGTGAGCTGGTTGCACGCCGACGCCGTGCTGCTGTGGTTCGGGGTGGTGGCGGCCATCCTGGTGGCCTTGCGGCTCACCGAAGCTCCAGCGGCGGTTCGTCGGGCAGCGGCAGTCGTCCTCGCCATCGGATTGGCTCAGGGGGCGATCGGCTACGTCCAGTACGCCACCGGTCTGCCAGAGGTGGCAGTGGCGGCGCACATGCTGGGTGCCAGCGTGCTCGTGGTCGCGGTGACGGTGTTCGCCATGCGTCTGACGCCCCGAGCTACGGCCGGCGAGCCGGTCACGACCCGGTGGTGAAGAGACGGGCCGCCCGCAGCACGGTCTGGAAGACGCCGTAGCCGAGCGGGATCAGCACCACCGACCAGGCGAGCATCACCGGCGTTGGATTGGCCGGTTTCCGGCGCGCCTGCATCGCGCGCATGGCTCGGCGGTCGATCGTCATGAGAACCTCCCGGTAGGAGCGGCCGTGGTGGCGCCCAAGATCGGCTGCGAGCTCGTCCCGTCACGTTCGGGATCGACGAAGTGCTTCGGGTCGACGGGACGCACCAGCAGGTTGGCGATGAAGCCGACCGCGAGCACCCCGACCATGACCAACAGCGCTGGCTGGTAAGCGGCCACGGTGAGCTGCCCGGGTGTCCCGCGCCGCTCGATGATGGCGTTGACGATGATGGGGCCGGCCACCCCGGCCGCCGACCACGCGGTGAGCAGCCGGCCGTGGATGGCGCCGACCTGATAGGCACCGAACAGGTCTTTGAGGTACGCCGGGACGGTGGCAAAGCCACCGCCGTAGAAGGACATGATGCCGACCGCGAGCGCGGCGAACACCAGGGGCGAGCTGAGGTCCGCCAAGGCCAGCGTGGCGTATAGCGCCGCGCCGATGCCCAGATAGGCCATGTACGTCCGCCGTCGTCCGAGGCCATCGGACAACGACGACCACATGATGCGGCCCGTCATGTTCGCCAGGGACAGCAGGCCGACGAACCCGCCAGCCTCCGCCGCGGTGATCGGGGACACCCCGTTAGAGCGGAAGAAGTCCTGGATCATCGGCGCGGCCTGCTCCAGGATCCCGATGCCTGCGGTCACGTTGCAGAACAGCACCACCCAGACCAGCGCGAACTGCCGGGTGTGGACCGCTCGCGCGACCGGCACCTGCGCGCCGCCCCACCCGTGCGACGCCCGGTGCTCGCCCGAGCGGTGCGCACCCGGAGGTGGAGGGACGCGGATGAGCAAGGCACCGAACGTCATGAACGCCAGGTAGATCAAGCCGAGGGTGACGAAGGTGAGCGCGAGCGCACGACCGTCCGCGACGGCTCCCTTGGCGCTGGCGTCGAATCCGTCGTCGAAACGCTGGAGCAGCGACGTGGACAGCGGTGCGGCGATCATTGCGCCACCACCGAATCCCATGATGGCCAGCCCGGTGGCCATCCCCGGTCGGTCCGGGAACCAGGCGATCAGCGTGGACACCGGCGAGATGTAACCGATGCCGAGCCCGATCCCGCCGATGACCCCGTACCCCAGGTACAGCAGCCACAGCTGGTTAGTCGCGACGCCAGCACCACCGACCAGCAGTCCCCCGGAGAAGCAGACCGCGGAGGTGAGCATCGCCACCCGGGGACCGCGCCGCTCGATCCAAGTGCCGGAGAAGGCGGCGGCCAGACCGAGCACCACGATGGCGATGGAGAACGTGATCGCGACCATGGTGAGGTCGGTGCGGAAATGCGCGACCAACGAGGTCTTGAACACGCTGAACGCGTACACCTGGCCGATCGACAGGTGCATGGCCAGCGCCGCTGGCGGGACCAGCCACCGGTTGTACCGCGAGCGGGCCACCACACTCTGACGGGAAAAGAACGACCCCTCGCGGGACAGGAATGACATAGAGAGCTCCCGAGTTTCTGCCCGATCGGTCGTCGACGAGTCGTCGGGACACTGTCTTGCGGGTTACGCCCGTGTCAACTCGCTTCGTCAGACATCGGTAGATCGACCGACAGGCTCACGCGAGAGATCGGCCCACAGGCCGACGCCAACGACGACGTCAGAAGCGGATGAATGGATCCACAGCAACGAGGACGAACAGCAGGCTGATGTAGGTGATCGAGTAGTGGAACAGGCGCATCGGGTTCAGCGCCGGGCCGACCAGCCCAGACCTCGCGCGACGCGACAGCCGATGCGCTTCGTTGAGGAAGACCACACCGAGTACGAGTGAACCGATGGCGTACACCGGCCCGGTCGGTGCCACCGGCACCAGCAGGACCGAGGCCGCCACCATCGCCCAGGAGTAGCCGACCACCCGGCGGGCCACCACGACGTCCGAGGCCACCACGGACAGCATGGGGATGCCGGCGACGGCGTAGTCGCGCTCGAATCGCATGGCCAGCGGCCAGTAGTGCGGAGGCGTCCACAAGAAGATCACCGCGAAAAGCACGAAGGGCGCCAGGTCGAGCGACCCGCGGACGGCGGCCCACCCGATCAGCACCTGCATGCAGCCGGCGGCGCCGCCCCACACGATGTTCTGCGGCGTCCGTCGTTTGAGCAGCATGGTGTAGACGACGACGTAAAACAGGATCGCTCCGGCTCCAAGGCCAGCGGCCAATCCGTTGACCATGGCCCACAGCCACAGCGTCGAGCCGACGCACAGCGCAAGACCGAATGCCAGGGCAGCAGGTGGGGACACCTCGCCGGTGACCAGTGGACGGCGGCTGGTGCGGTGCATGAGCCGGTCGACGTCGCGGTCCAGGTAGCAGTTCAAGGTGTTGGCTCCCCCGGCGGCCAGCACCCCACCCACCAGGGTGGTCGTCACCAGGGACAGCGGTGGCCACCCACGGGCCGCGAGCACCATCGTCGGCACGGTCGTCACCAGGAGCGTCTCGATGATGCGCGGTTTGGTAAGCGCGATGTAGGCCGCAGCGCGCTCTACGGCCCGGCGAGCTCGAGATGCCGCGGTGCCTGCCGGCGCAGCGGCATCGGTGGTCGTGGTCACAGGATCCTCGAGACGACGGGGCGGGCCACTTCTGGGCGCGCGGCACAATCTGCTGACAGGTTACCGGCGGCGGTCTTCGCGGCATCTCGGGTCCCGACGTGGGCTTGCTCACCACAGCACCGCTCGGACATCCCGGTGCTGCGCTAGCACCGCTCGACATCCCCGGTGCTGCGCCGTGCTGGTGCGGCAGGGCTAGGCTCCAGATCACCGGGTAGGACAAGCCAGCTGACGGTGTCGGTCAGCATCGCCGTGGTGTAGCTGAGGAGTCACCGGAGGGGAACGCGCCGTGGAGAACGCACCGCTGGCCGTGCCCACGACCCAGTATCAGGATGTGTCCGCGGGTCAGGCATTCACCCGCCGATGAGCGGGCCAGCGCAGCCGAGGAGAGGATGAACTCATGACGGAGCAGAACCGGTGGGGCCGGTCCCACGCTCTCGCGCCGCCAGTGGCGTCCCAGACTGGGTGGACGCCGACCGACATCCGGGCGGTCGACACCGCGCGGGTATTGGCTGCGGACGCGGTGCAGAAGGTCGGCAACGGTCATCCGGGGACGGCGATGAGCCTGGCTCCGGTGGCATACCTGCTGTTCCACAACGTCATGCGGCACGACCCGACCGACACCGAGTGGCTGGGGCGGGACCGGTTCGTCCTATCCGCCGGGCACTCCAGCCTCACGTTGTACGTGCAGCTGTTCCTCGCTGGCTACGGCCTGGAGCTGCCAGACCTGCAGGCGTTGCGCACCTGGGGCTCGGCCACGCCGGGGCATCCGGAGTACCGACACACCCGCGGCGTGGAGATCACCACCGGGCCGCTCGGTCAGGGCATGGCCAGCGCGGTCGGCATGGCGATGGCGGCCCGACGGGAACGCGGCCTGCTGGACCCGGACGCCGCGCCTGGCGCCAGCATCCTGGACCACCACGTGTACGTCCTGGCCTCGGACGGCGACCTCATGGAGGGTGTCACCGCGGAGGCCAGCTCGTTGGCCGGGCACCAGCAGCTGGGCAATCTCGTGGTGGTGTACGACCAGAACGAGATCTCCATCGAGGACGACACCGCCATCTCGTTCAGCGAGGACGTCGCGCAGCGGTACCAGGCGTACGGATGGCACGTGCAGACCGTGGACTGGCGTGCCACTGCCAGCACAGCTCCCGACGACGGCGAAGCCCACGGCTACACAGAGGACGTCGATGCCCTGCTGGCAGCGCTGGAGGCGGCCCGGGCCGAGATCGACCGGCCGTCGTTCATCGTGCTGCGCACCATGATCGGCTGGCCGGCGCCGACCAAGCAGGACACCGGTACCGCACACGGCTCCGCGCTCGGTGCCGAGGAGGTCGCGGCCACCAAGCGGGTACTGGGCTTCGACCCTGACCACCCGTTCCCGGTGGAGGACTTCGTGCTTGCTCACACCCGCGAGCACGCTGCCGACCGGGCCCGCCAGCTCCGAACCACCTGGGATGAGCGGTATCAGGCATGGCGGGCGGCGAACCCCGAGCGGGCCGTATTGCTGGACCGGCTTCGCGCCCGCGAGCTGCCGGACGGCTGGACGCAGGTGATACCGGCGTTCGACGCCGACCCCCGGGGCATCGCGACCCGGTCGGCGTCCGGCGCGGTGCTGTCCGCGCTGGCCCCGGTGCTACCGGAGCTATGGGGCGGGTCGGCGGACCTGGCCGGCAGCAACAACACGACGATGGACGGCGAGCCGTCGTTCGTCCCTTCGCAGCGCCAGACCAAGCAGTGGCAGGGCGGGCCCTACGGTCGCACCCTGCACTTCGGCATCCGCGAGCACGCGATGGGCTCAATCCTCAACGGCATGGCGCTGCAGAGCCTGACCCGCCCGTACGGCGGCACGTTCCTGGTGTTCAGCGACTACATGCGGCCCGCGGTCCGGCTGGCGGCCTTGATGCAGCTGCCCGTGACCTACGTGTGGACCCACGACTCGATCGGGCTCGGCGAGGACGGCCCGACCCATCAGCCGGTCGAGCACCTGGCTGCGCTGCGGGCCATCCCCGGCCTGGACGTGGTGCGGCCGGCGGACGCCAACGAGACGGCGTGGGCCTGGCGGACGATCCTGCAGCACACCGACCGGCCCGCGGGTCTGGTGTTGTCCCGGCAGAACGTGCCGGTCCTGGACCGGCAGCTGTACGCACCGGCTGACGGGGTCGCCCGCGGCGGGTACATCCTGGCCGAGGCCGAGCGCACCGGCGCGACGGACGACGGGGCCGGCGCACCGGACGTCATCCTCGTCGCGACCGGGTCCGAGGTCCACCTGGCGGTGCAGGCCCGTGCCGCACTGCAGGCGGACGGGATCGCCACCCGGGTGGTGTCCATTCCGTGCCGAGAGTGGTTCGCCGCCCAGGCGCCGGGGTACCGGGACGCCGTGCTGCCGCCGTCGGTGCGAGCCCGGGTGGCGGTCGAGGCCGCGATCGGGCAGGGCTGGCGGGACGTGGTCGGGGACGCCGGCCGAATCGTCTCCCTGGAGCACTTCGGCGCGTCCGCGGACTACCAGACGCTGTACCGCGAGTTCGGCATCACGGCTGAGGCGGTCGCTCAGGCCGCGCGCGACAGCCTCGCCGACGTCCACGCCATCAGCACCGGCCAGTACCCATCACCGGGTGGCCGACAGCACACCTCCGCCCCCACGACCGCCGGAACAGGTGACGCACCAGCCTGACCGCACGCCGACCGTCCACGAGCTTCCTGGGAGACCCGGCATGACCGACCGACTGCAGACCCTGTCCGAGTCTGGTGTTTCGATCTGGCTGGACGACTTGTCCCGCGAGCTGCTCGACACCGGGGATCTCGACCGGTTGATCACCGACAAGCACGTCGTCGGTGTCACCACCAACCCGACCATCTTCGCCAGCGCGCTCGCCAAAGGCGACTCCTACACCGATCAGGTCCGGGACCTGGCGGCGGCCGGCGCCGACGTCGACACCGCGATCCTGGAGATCACCACCGCGGACGTGCGGCGTGCCTGCGACGTGCTGCGCCCGGTGTATGACCGCACGAGCGGGCAGGACGGTCGGGTCTCCCTAGAGGTGGAGCCGGCGCTGGCCCACGACACTCAGCGGACGATCGAGACGGCCGAGTCGCTGTGGCGCACGGTGGACCGGCCCAACCTGATGATCAAGATCCCGGCGACGGCCGCCGGGTTGCCAGCCATCACCCGGACGATCGCGGCGGGGATTAGCGTCAACGTGACGTTGATCTTTGCGCTCGACCGGTACCGCGCGGTGATGCACGCGTTCCTCGCCGGGCTCGAGGAGGCCCGCCAGGCTGGCCGGGACCTGTCCCTGATCCGGTCGGTCGCGTCGTTCTTCGTCTCCCGGGTCGACACCGAGGTGGACAAGCGGCTTGACGCGATTGGCACCGATGAGGCCCGGGCGTTGCGCGGTCGTGCCGCGATCGCCAACGCTCGGCTTGCCTTCCAGGCGCACGAGGAGGTGTTCGACACCCCGCGCTGGGACGTGTTGGCGCAGGACGGGGCGCAGCCGCAGCGTCCGCTCTGGGCGTCCACCGGCGTCAAGGACCCGGCTTACCCGGACACGATGTACGTCACCGAGCTGGTCACCGAGGGCGTGGTCAACACCATGCCGCTGACCACCCTGAACCAGGCCGCGGACCATGCCGAGATCACCGGCGACACGATCCGGGGCCGCTACGACGAGGCACGCGAGCAGCTGGACACCTTGGAGCGGCTGGGGGTCAGCTACCCGGACGTGGTGGGCCAGCTCGAGCGCGAGGGCGTCGACAAGTTCGCTGCCAGCTGGCGGGAGCTGCAGCAGACGGTCGGCGACGAGCTGGCTCGCCAGGCACCCGCTGCCTCCACCGAGGAGGCCGCCCGGTGACCGAGTCAGACCACGGCAAGGTGTACGACGGCCGCGTGGACGATGGCGGTCTGAGCGGTGGCGGTCTGAACGACGGGAATGTGAACGACGGCGGGGCGCGGGGCCAGGAGCGGGCGCCGCGGGTCGTGGTCTCGTTCGGTGGTGCCGCCGCCGAGGCGGTGCGGGCGGGCGTCTCCCGACTGGTCGCCGACCAGGTCGCCTCCCGGCTGTTCGCCCAGGACCACACGCTGTGGGGCCCGGATGCTGAGGCCGAAGCCGGCAACCGGTTGTCCTGGGTGGGCTTGGCGCGTAGCTCTCGCGCGCTGATCGGTGAGGTGGCCGCACTGCGATCCGCGCTGGACGAGGTGCCCGGCGGGCCGCTGGACCACGTGGTGCTCGCCGGCATGGGCGGTTCGTCGCTGGCTCCAGAGGTGATCTGCGCGACCGCCGGGCGACCGCTGGTCGTCCTGGACTCCAGCGACCCTGATGTGGTGCGCGCCGCGGTCGCTGACCGGCTGGACCGCACCGTTGTCGTGGTGTCCAGCAAGTCCGGCGGCACCGTCGAGACTGACAGCCAGCGCCGCGCCTATCGGACGGCGTTCGAGGCAGCTGGTCTGGACCCAGCGCCGCGAATCGTGGTGATCACCGACCCGGGATCACCGTTGGAGGCCACCGCCCGCGCGGACGGCCACCGGGTGGTGTTGGCCGACCCGCGGGTGGGCGGACGTTACTCGGCGCTGACGGCGTTCGGCCTGGTGCCCTCCGGGCTCGCCGGAGCGGACATCAAAGCACTGCTGGATGACGCCCAAGCTGTGACCGAGCTGCTCGCCCGCGACGACGACGCCAACCCCGCACTGGTGCTGGGAGCTGCGCTGGCCGGCTCCTCCCCTGATCAACATCGCCGGGACAAGCTAGTGCTCGCGGATGCCGGGTCCGGTATCGCCGGGTTCGCGGATTGGGCTGAGCAGCTGATCGCGGAGAGCACCGGCAAGCAGGGCACCGGGGTGCTGCCGGTCGTCGTCGAGGACACCGACCCCCCCGAGGTGGCGGGGCCGGCCGGGCTGGCGGACGACACCTTGCTAGTGACGCTGGTCCCGGGCGGCGTCAAGGAGGCCACCGCTCAGGAGCTCGGTGCCACTGCCGGTGCCTGGGTGCGGGTCGCGGGACCGCTCGGGGCTCAGCTGCTGCTGTGGGAGGCCGCCGTCGCGGTCGCCGGCAGGCTGCTCGGCATCAACCCGTTCGACCAGCCCGACGTCGAGCGCGCCAAGCAGGCAGCCCGCACGATGCTGTCCGGTGCTCAGGTATCAGAGGCTCAGGCGCCAGGTGTTCAGGCGCCAGGTGTTCAGGCACCAGGTGTTCAGGGAGACGGGTCTGCCGAGGATGGCCATGAGCTCCATGGCGCCACTGCCGTTCCGGGCTTCGTCGACGGCGGTACCGAAGGCGGTATCGAGATCCACGCCACCCAGGGTCTGCTGGACGTCGCCACCGATCCGGCGACAACTCGCGGCGTCCTGCCCGACGTCGTGGCGGCTCTGCTGGCCCGGCTTGACCCTGACCAGGGGTACCTCGCCGTCATGGCGTACCTGGACCGAAACCGACAGAGCGATCTGACCGCCGTCCGCCGGTCCCTCGCCGCGCGGACCGGACGCCCGGTCACCTTCGGTTGGGGTCCTCGGTTTCTGCACTCGACTGGCCAGTACCACAAGGGAGGGCCAAGCACCGGTGTCTACCTTCAGGTCACCGGCAGACCCACGCAGGATCTCGACGTTCCCGGTCAGCCGTTCAGCTTCGGCCAGCTGATCGCGGCCCAGGCGGCCGGCGACGCGCAGGTGCTCGCTGAGCGTGGCCGGCCGGTTCTCCGGCTGCACCTCAGCGACCGCCAGGACGGCGTCCGCCAGTTGCTGGAGGTGCTGCGGTGAGCCCAGCGCGAGTGGCGGCGGGGGTCAACCCGCTTCGCGACCCACGGGATAAGCGGATGCAGCGGATCGCCGGGCCGTGCAGCCTGGTGATCTTCGGCGTCACCGGGGACCTGGCTCGCAAGAAGCTCATGCCCGCGGTGTACGACTTGGCGAACCGCGGCCTGCTTCCGCCGGGGTTCTCGCTGGTCGGCTTCGCCCGACGCGACTGGGCCGATCAGGACTTCGGGCAGGTGGTGTACGAGGCGGTCAAGCAGCACGCGCGGACGCCGTTTCGGGAGAACGTGTGGCGACACCTGGCCGACGGGTTCAGGTTCGTTCCCGGGACCTTCGACGACGCCTCGTCCTTCGACCAGCTGGCGGAGACCGTCAAGGCCTTGGACGACGAACGCGGCACCGGCGGCAACCACGCGTTCTACCTATCCATCCCGCCGAAGTTCTTCGCCCAGGTGTGCGAGCAGCTGGAACGGTCCGGGCTGTCCCGGCCTGCTGTGGACACGTGGCGTCGGGTGGTGATCGAGAAGCCGTTCGGCCACGACCTGGCCAGCGCCCGCGAGCTGGACGACGTGGTGTCGAAGGTCTTCCCGCCGGATGCGGTCTTCCGGATCGACCACTACCTCGGCAAGGAGACGGTGCAGAACATCCTGGCGCTGCGGTTCGCGAACCAAATGTTCGAGCCGATCTGGAACGCGCACTACGTGGACCACGTGCAGATCACCATGGCTGAGGACATCGGCGTCGGCGGCCGGGCCGGCTACTACGACGGGATCGGCGCGGCCCGGGACGTCATCCAGAACCACCTGCTGCAGCTGCTGGCGCTCACCGCGATGGAGGAGCCGGTCTCGTTCGACGCCCAGGATCTGCGCGCGGAGAAGGAGAAGGTGCTGTCCGCCGTCCGGCTGCCCACCGACCTGGCGGTAGCGACCGCGCGCGGTCAATACGCCCCCGGCTGGCAAGGCGGCCAGCAGGTGATCGGCTACCTGGACGAGGAAGGCATCGACCCGTCGTCGACCACCGAGACGTACGCCGCGGTGAAGCTGGAGATCGACACCCGCCGGTGGGCCGGGGTGCCGTTCTATCTGCGTACCGGCAAGCGGCTCGGCCGACGGGTCAGCGAGATCGCGGTGGTGTTCAAGCAGGCGCCGCACCTGCCGTTCGAGAAGACTGCCACCGAGGAGCTGGGCCGCAACGCGCTGGTCATCCGGGTGCAGCCGGACGAGGGCGTGACCATGCGGTTCGGCTCGAAGGTGCCCGGCACCGCGATGGAGGTGCGCGACGTCACGATGGACTTCGGGTATGGGCACGCGTTCACCGAGTCCTCCCCGGAGGCGTACGAGCGGCTGATCCTGGACGTGCTGCTCGGCGACCCGCCGTTGTTCCCCCGGCAGCGTGAGGTCGACCTGTCCTGGATGATCTTGGACCCGGTTGAGCGGCACTGGTCGCGGGCTGGCCAACCCGAGCCGTACCCGGCTGGCACCTGGGGGCCGCCGTCCGCGGACGCGATGATGGCGCGGGACGGTCGCACCTGGAGGCTGCCGTGATCATCGACTTGCCCAGCACCACGACGTCCGCGGTGAACCGCGCGTTGCTGGACCTGCGGGACAGCGGCGGCGCAGTGGCCCTCGGCCGGGTGCTGACCTTGATCATCGTGACGGATGAGCTCGGTGCCGAGGAGGCCATCGCGGCCGCCAACAACGCGAGCCGTGAGCACCCGTGCCGCGTGATCGCGGTCGTCCAAGGCAATCGGCGCGGGGGCGAGCGGATCGACGCGCAGGTCCGGGTCGGCGGTGACGCCGGGGCCAGTGAGGTGATCGTGCTGCGGCTGTATGGACGCCTGTCGTCACACGGCGACAGCGTGGTCACCCCGCTGCTGCTCCCCGATTCCCCAGTGGTGGCCTGGTGGCCCGGACCAGCGCCGCAAGACCCGGCGAGCGACCCGATCGGGATCATGGCGGGTCGGCGGATCACGGACGCGGCCGCTGCTCGCCAGCCCCGCAAGGAGCTGCAGCGGCGGCGGGACGCCTACGCGATCGGCGACACCGACCTGGCCTGGACCCGGTTGACCAAGTGGCGCGGTTTGCTGGCCGCCGCGATGGATCAACCGCCGTACCACCCCGTTGAGCGAGCCACGGTCACCGGTGCGGCTGAGAGCGCTAGCGCGGACCTGCTGGCTGCCTGGCTCGCCGAGTCGCTGCGGTGCCCGGTCGCTCGCGCTCGGACATCCAGCGGCTCTGGCATGGCAAGCGTCCAGCTGCAGCGCCGCAGCGGCTCGATTGAGCTCGCCCGAGCAGACGGCACCGTCGCGACCCTGACCCAACCCGGGCAGCCGGACCGCCGGATCGCGCTGCCACGACGCGATCTTGCGGAGTGCCTGGCCGAGGAGTTGCGCCGATTGGACCCGGACGAGATCTACCAAGAGGCGCTGACCCGCGGTCTGGCCCGACTCACCACGACGAGGCAGGTGGCCGCGACGTCGTCAACGAGCAAAGCCGGCTCGCGGACTCGCGCCCGCGCGCGGCCCTCGAAACGCCAAGGGACACGCTCAGGTACGGCCGGGGCGGGAACGGACGGGGGCACCTCGTGATGGCTGACGTTCCGCTGGTGGTGGTGCATGCCGACGCCGCCTTGCTCGCCCAAGCCGCCGCCGCTCGGCTGATCACCCGCGTCGTCGACGCCCAGGCGTCCCGCGGGTCGGCGTCGGTGGTGTTGACCGGTGGCTCGGTGGGCACCGCCGTGTTGCGCGAGGTGGCCGGCTCTCCCGCCCGGGACGCGATCGACTGGTCCCGGCTCGACATCTGGTGGGGGGACGAGCGGTTCCTGCCCGCCGGTGATCCGGAGCGCAACGAGACCCAAGCCCGTCGGGCGCTGCTGGACCAGGTGCGGGTCGACCCCGAACGGGTGCACCCGATGCCGGCCAGCGACGGACCGGACCTAGACGTCGACGCGGCGGCCCACCGGTACGCCGAGACCCTGGCCGTCGCGGCCCGCGGCCGCCCGAGCGTCGGTCGTGAGGTCGACGTCCCGGAGTTCGACGTGCTGTTGCTCGGTGTGGGCCAGGACGCGCACGTCGCCTCGCTGTTTCCCGAGATGGCCGGGGTGCATGAGACACAGCGGCCGGTGGTCGGCGTGCATGGCTCCCCGAAGCCTCCGCCGCTGCGGATCTCGTTGACCTTGCCCGCCATCACCTCGGCTGACGAGGTGTGGTGCGCGGTCACAGGCGCGGACAAGGCGGCAGCGGTCGGGCTCGCGCTCAGCGGCGCCGGATCGGTGCAAGCCCCCGCTGCTGGTGCTCGTGGCCGTAGGCGCACCGTGTGGCTGGTCGATCGAGCCGCGGCGGCGTCGATCCCGCCGTCACTGATCCGCCCGGCTAGCCCCTGAGCGTCCGCCCAGTTGGCCCCTTGAGGCGTCCCCCTGAGGCGTCATCGTGCGGAACAGCCTCACCGGCCACTGGGATCAATGCCACCGCGTCAACGGATCAAGCCACGTTTGCGCAGCTGACCGAGGGCCTCGTCGAGGATGGCCTGGCCGTCCTTGTCGCTGCGCCGTTCCTTCACGTAAGCCAGGTGGGTCTTATACGGCTCCACCTTCGGTGGGGACGGCGGGTGCTGCTGGTCGGTGCCCGCCGGGAAGCCGCACCGAGGACAGTCCCAGGTGTCCGGTGGGGCCGTCCCGGGTTCTTCGGCGAAACTCGGCCGGGTCTCGTGGCCGTTGGCGCACCAGAAGGACAGCACCACGCGCGGCGCCGCCTCGCCCCGCTCAGCCTCCCCCATCGGCCCAGCGCCCACCCGGCTGCCGCGGATCGCGTTTCCGCCTGCCATCGAGGTCTCCTGTCGTGTGAACTGCGTTGCTGGCTAACGGGCAATCATGCGGTGTCGCCTGCATGCGGTGCTGCCTGCATGCGGTGCTGACCACATGCGGTGCTGACCACATCGAGTACTGGTCACCCATGCGGTGCTGACCGACCGGGTGCGGGCTGGCTGACCTCGACTCACGTGGTGAACCGCTCGATCAGGCCGAGGCCGATGATCGCGGTCGACCAGACCAACGCGATCGCGATGGTGAATCGGTCGAGGTTGCGCTCGGCGACCGACGAGCCACCGAGGTTTGACGAGACACCACCGCCGAACATGTCCGACAGTCCTCCACCCTTGCCCTTGTGCAGCAGGATGAGCAGGATCTGGAACAGGCTGGTGGCGACCAGGAGTGCCTGGAGGCTGATACGAACTGCGGTCACGTGTCAGGTCCGTCCGTCGAGGTCAAAGAGATCGCTGCTGCCAGAAGCAGCCGGGGTATCGCTGCTGCCAGAAGCAGCCGGGGATACAAGCTCGTCGTGCCCAGAGTACGGGCTGGTGAGCCGACTCGTCAGCCACCGGTGTGGTGCTCGCGGTACCGGCAGATGCTGGCGAACTCGTCGGGATCGAGGCTGGCACCACCGACCAGAGCACCGTCGACGTCTGGCTCTGCCATGATCGCCGCCACGTTCGCCGCCTTGACCGACCCGCCGTACAACACCCGGACCTGGTTCGCCACCTCGGCGGACCAGCTGCTCGCCAGCTGACCTCGAATAGCCGCGCACACCTCTTGGGCGTCTTGCGGGGTTGCCACCTCGCCGGTGCCGATCGCCCAGACCGGTTCGTACGCGACCACCACGGTGGCGGCCTGCTCGGCGGTCACCCCGTCCAGCGCGGCGGCCAGCTGCGCCACCGTGTGCCGCACGTGGTCACCGGCCTGCCGGACGGCCAGGTCCTCGCCGACGCACACGATCGGGATCACACCGTGCCGATAGGCGGCCTGCACCTTGGACCGGACCATGCCATCGTCCTCGCCGTGCCCGGCACGCCGCTCGCTGTGCCCCACCACGACGTACTGGCACCCCAGCTTGGCGAGCATCGCACCGGACACGTCGCCGGTGCGGGCGCCGTCGTCGTGGGCCGACAGGTCTTGAGCGCCGTAGCGGATCTGCAGCTTGTCGCCGTCTATCAGGGTCTGCACCGTGCGCAGGCAGGTAAACGGCGGGAGCACCGCGACCTCGACGGCGGTGAAGTCGTGGTTCGCGTCACGCAGCGTCCAGTCCAGCTTCTGGACCAGGTGGGCGCCGGACAGGTGGTCCAGGTTCATCTTCCAGTTGCCCGCCATCAGCGGGACGCGCGTGCTGGTTGCCATGGTGTTTCGTCCTCCTGCGACGAGATCGGGACGTGTGATTCGGCCACACGAGATGGCCGTGGAGCCAGTCAGGCGTCGAGGTGGAGCCTGTCAGGCGTCGAGGACGGCGAGACCGGGCAGGCGCTTGCCCTCCAGGAACTCCAGGCTGGCGCCACCACCGGTGGAGATGTGCCCGAATGCGTCCTCGGCGAACCCGAGCCCGCGCACCGCGGCCGCGGAGTCGCCGCCACCGACCACGGTGAAGGCCGACGAATCGACGAGCGCCTGGGCCACCGCCCGGGTGCCGGCGCTGAACGCCGGTACCTCGAACACCCCCATCGGCCCGTTCCAGAACACCGTGCCGGCGTCCGCGAGCCGCTCGGTGAACAACCGGGCGGACTGCGGTCCGATGTCGACCCCGATCCGATCTGCCGGGATGGCGTCGGACCCGACGACGGCGTGCTCGGCGTCCGCGGACACGGCGGTGGCCGCGACCACGTCCGTCGGCAGCACCACCTGGACGCCGCGGCGCCGCGCGTCGTCCAGGTAACCGCGGACGGCCTCGACCTGGTCCTGCTCCAGCAGGCTGCGGCCGACGTCGTGGCCGCACGCCTTGAGGAAGGTGAACACCATGCCGCCGCCGATCAGCAGGCGGTCTGCCTGGCCGAGGAGGTTCTCGATGACCCCGAGCTTGTCGGACACCTTGGACCCGCCCAGCGCCACGGCGTACGGGCGGTCCGGGTTCTCGGTGAGCCGCCGCAGCACGGCGACCTCCGCGACCACCAGGCCACCGGCCGCGTGCGGCAGCCGGTGCGCGACGTCGACCACGCTGGCCTGCCGACGGTGCACGACGCCGAACCCGTCGCTGACGAACGCGTCAGCGAGCCCGGCTAATTGGTCGGCGAACCCGCCGCGTTCGGTGTCGTCCTTGCTGGTCTCCCCGCGCTCGAAACGAAGATTCTCCAGCAGTGCCACATCGCCGTCGGCGAGCCCCTCGACAGCCGCCCGAGCACCGTCGCCGACGGTGTCGGACGCGAACGTCACCGGCGCCCCGAGCAGCTCGCCGAGCCGGCCCGCGACCGGCGCCAGCGAGTACCGCGGCTCCAGCGCCCCCTGAGGCCGGCCCAGGTGCGCGCACACCACGACCCGGGCACCCGCGGACCGCAACCGCTCGATGGTGGGCACGGACGCGCGGATCCGTCCGTCATCGGTGATGGTCGACCCGTCCAGTGGGACGTTCAGGTCGCTGCGGACCAGGACCCGTCGCCCTCGCAGCCCGTTCAGCTGCTCGGCGAGATCGTCGATCGTGCGCACGGTCGGTCGCCCTGCTCAGAGGGACTGGCCGACGAGGGCGACCAGGTCGACCAGCCGGTTGGAGTACCCCCACTCGTTGTCGTACCAGCCGACCACCTTGACCTGGTTGCCGGTCACCTTGGTGAGACCGGCGTCGAAGATGCAGGACGCCGGATCGGTGACGATGTCCGAGGACACCAGCGGAGCTTCGGTGTACCGCAGGTAGCCCTTCAACCCGGCTTCAGCGGCGGCCCGGACGGCGGCGTTGACCTCCTCCACGGAGACCTCGCGGGACACCGTCACGGTCAGGTCGGTCGCCGAGCCGGTGGGCACCGGAACCCGAAGCGCGTAGCCGTCCAACTTGCCCTTGAGCTCAGGCAGCACCAAGCCGATCGCCTTCGCCGCCCCGGTCGACGTCGGGACGATGTTGATCGCGGCGGCGCGAGCACGGCGCAGATCCGGGTGCGGCCCGTCCTGCAGGTTCTGGTCTTGGGTGTAGGCGTGCACGGTGGTCATCAGGCCACGCTCGATGGTGAAGGCGTCGTTGATCGCCTTGGCCATCGGCGCCAGGCAGTTGGTGGTGCACGAGGCGTTCGAGATGATGTGGTGGACCGCCGGGTCGTAAAGGTCGTGGTTGACCCCGAGCACAACGGTGAGATCTTCGTTCTTGGCCGGGGCGGAGATGATGACCTTGCTGGCGCCGCCGTCCAGGTGGGCCTTGGCCTTGGTCGCATCGGTGAACAGGCCGGTGGACTCGATCACCACGTCGGCACCCAGATCACCCCAGGGCAGCGCCGCCGGGTCGCGCTCCTCGAACGCCTTGAACGACACCCCGTCGACCGCGATCTCGTCTCCGGAGGTGGTGACCGAGCCGGCCAGCCGCCCGAGCACCGAGTCGTATTGCAGCAGGTGCGCCAAGGTGGCGTTGTCGGTGAGATCGTTCACGCCGACCACCTGGACGTCTGCGTCGGACGCCGCAATGGCGCGGAAGACGTTGCGGCCGATCCGGCCGAAGCCGTTGATGCCTACGCGGACAGTCACGCGTTCTGCCTCCTGCTGGGGCGCGTCGACCGGCGACGCGGTACGGATTTCGAGGGTTTCGGGCGGCTTCGCTCACGGGCACGCCGACACATGGCACGCCGTTGGGCCGCGACGACCCTATCCGGTCCGGTCGCTGCTCTCACGAGCTGCCCGCAGTGCGGACGCTGGGTAGCACCGGGGCCAGAGCGAGCTACGGTGCGGCGGTGAACGCCGCTCGGTACACCCACGGCCACGGTAAGCCGGTGTTGCGGTCGCACCGATGGCGCACCGCCTGGAACTCGGCGGCGTACCCGCTCCCGTCCTCACCGCCGGGTCCGCGATCGCCGACCAGGCGGTGAGCCCAGGCATGGCTGATCGCGACGAGCTGCGGCGGCTCGCTGACGGTTGGCGCGCGTGGGCCACGGAACCGGACGCCTGGTTCAACGTCGTGCACGGCGAGATTCTGGCGAAACCCTGATGACCCAGCTCTTCTGACGACCTCGACTGAGGGGATGGACATGGTGCGGGCAGCGATCGTGGCCGGCCAGGGTCGGTTGGAGCTGGCCGATCACCCGGAGCCGGTGGCCAAGCACGGGATGGCCGTCGTGGACATCACCGGGTGCGGGATCTGCGGGTCCGACCTGCACGCCTACCAGTCCGGCTTCCCGTACCCGCCGGCGCTCAGCGGGCACGAGTGGACGGGGACGGTGCGCCAGCTTGGTGCCGGCGTGGGCAATCTCAGTGAGGGCGACCGGGTCGTCGGTGCGGTTCCGGTGGCTTGCGGTCGGTGCCCGTCGTGCGTCGCCGGGCACCACGGGGACTGCACGCGGGTGCTGGCGATCGCCGGGGGGAGGGACGAGCAAGCACCGCCGCACGGTGGCTTCGCCTCGTCGATCGGTGTCACCGCTGATCGGCTGATGCGGATTCCGACGCGGCTCACCAACGCTCAGGCAGCACTGGTGGAGCCGACGGTCGTCGCCTTCCACGCGGCTCGCCGGGCCGGTGCTCGGTTGGGTGACGTCGTGGTGATCCAGGGAGCCGGCCCGGTCGGGTTGTTGGCGCTCCAGTGGGCCATGGCGGCGGGGGCTGGCCGGGTGGTGGCGATCGAGCCGAGCCCGGCGCGACGGCAGTTGGCCGAGCAGCTGGGAGCCACGGACACCTGCCCGCCCGGTGACGCCGCTCGACAAGCCGTGCTCGAGGCCACCGGCGGTCTTGGAGCTGATGTCGTGTACGAATGTGTGGGCCGGCCGGACGCCATCCAAGAGGCGGTCGAGTTGGCTCGGCGTGGCGGGACGGTGGCCATGGTCGGAGTCACCGAGCAGCCCGCCACGATCAGTCCGTTGACCTGGCTGCTCAAAGAGATCCGGACGGTCGCGGCGATCGCCTACACCCGCGAGGACTTCGAGCTAGCGGTCGGGATGCTGGCCGACGGCCGGATCGACGTCGACCCGCTGCACACCGCCACCGTCGGCCTCGACGACCTGGCCACCACGTTCGTTGACCTGACCACCAACCCCGGTGACCAGATCAAGGTGATCGTCGACCCTCGACGGTGACGAGGCCGGCGACCGGTCCTGGCGTGAGCGACAGGCCGTGTACGTCCGTGTGACCTCTACCACGCTCAACTTCTCCGCTGCCCTGCCGCATGGTCCGTGACCGGCGCCTTTACCACCATCACCCGGCAGTGACTAGTCCATTCGGCGTGCTGATCAGCCCGCCCGGGTGACCGAAACGGGGCATGCCCTCAAGCTCACCGAGCTAGCTCACGAGATTCCTAGCAGCTCACCGAAATGCTTGCGAGAAAAGGGGTTCCGGCCGTGACTACCACCCATGACGTGACGACCGCCGAGCTGTCGCGCGACCACGCCGATCACCAGCCGGCACGCCCCGTAGCCCGCCGCGGACTGCTGCTCGCGGGCGCCACCACCGCGGTCGCCGCCGGCACGATCGGAACCGCTGGGCGAGCCGAGGCGGTTGGCCTCGGGACCGCTCGCACCGCATCGGGTACCGGATCCCGCACGAGCGTCCCACCTGCTACCGGGAGCCAGTACACCGCCAACAGCCCGAGCTGGCACCTGGCGAGGCGGGCGACCACCGGCGCCACCAAGTACTGGGCGGACGTCATCACCGCCAAGGGCGCGAGCAAGTGGCTCGACGAGCAACTCAGCCCGTCGCTGGTGAGCGACACCAGCTACAACACGCTGTACCTGCGGTTCGGTGGCGGCCAGTCGACGTCGATCTGGTCCGTTCGGGACCAGATCCGCAGCGGCAAGATCAACGGCTGGGAGCACAAGCAGGCCGTGCAGTGCGAGCACATCGCGCGGCTGATCTGGTCGCGTCGTCAGGTGCAGGCGCAGATGACCGAATTCTGGGCCAACCACATCAACGTCGCGGCCCTAGCTGACGACGTCGACGAGTCACGTGCGCACTACCAGTGGACGCTGCGCACCCGCGCGCTCGGCAAGTACGCCGATCTGCTGCTCGCCACCAGCCTGCACCCGGCGATGCTCAGCTTCCTGGGCAACCGCTACTCGGTGCACGACCACCCGAATGAGAACCAGGGCCGGGAACTGTTGGAACTGCACGCCCTGGGCGTCGGCACCTACAGCGAGGACGACGTGCTGAACGCCACCCGGGTGCTCACCGGGCTCAGCGTGGACAACGAGTCCGGCGAATTCGAGTACAAGCCCTGGTACCACTGGACGGGTCCGGTCTCGGTGCTGAACTGGACCCACGCCAACAGCTCGCAGACCGGCGGGCTGGACGTCGCCAAGTCCCTCATCGGCTACCTGGCCCGCCATCCCGCGACCGCTCGCAGGGTCTGCACCAAGCTTGCTCAGTACTTTGTCGCGGACGTCCCGCCGACGTCCCTGGTGGACCGGATGGCCTCGACCTACCTGGCGAACGACACCGCGATCGCCCCGGTGCTCAAGCTCATGTTCACCTCCGCGGAGTTCGCCGCCAGCCACGGCGCAGTGACCCGACGTCCGCTGGAGTCGGTCGTGGCGACCATCCGGACGCTGGGCCTGGCGCCCGAAGCAAGCGGGTACGAGGGGATGAAGGCGATCGTCTGGTCGCTCGGGGACGCCGGGCACTCGCCGATCAACTGGCCGACTCCGGACGGGTTCCCGTTGTCCCCCAACGCGTGGAGCTCCACGTCGGCCGTCCTGCAGCGGTGGAACTTCACCCGGTCGTTGGTCAGCAACTGGTGGCCCCGGACCTTGGTGCGCCCCGACCTGCTGGCCCGGGTCTGCCCGGGTGCTCCGGCCAGGCTGCCGGCGACTCACGGGGAGCTGGTCGACACCGCGAGCACCACCCTGTTCGGTCGCACGCTCGCCACGGTCGACCGAGATGTCGTCCTGACCTTCCTCGGGGTGTCCAGCACCACCGCGGTACGAGCCGACTCGTCCGCGGTCACCTGGCGCCTACCCGAGTGGATCACCTTGTTGCTCAACTCCCCCTACCACGGGTACCGCTGACCTCGGGACCCACACCTGAGCGCGACAGTGCCGGTCCGCCCGCTTCTTCTCCGATCCCCCGCCTGACCTGCGCGATCCCTACCTGATCCTGCCCTGATTCCGCTTGACCTTTTCTCGATTCCGCTCGCCTTGCCCCACCCCGCTCGATCCTGCCCGATTCATGCCTGATATGTGCGGAATCGGAACCCTGCTGCTATCAGCACCTGAGCTTGAGAGGCTTGACATGACGTCGCACAGCACCGCCACCCTGGCCCCCGCCGCCGACTCCACCACCACTGACCTCGACTGCTCCAGCTGCACGGAAGACCGCCGCGCACGCCAGCTGAGCCGGCGTGGTCTGCTGCGAGGCGCGCTGGCCGCCGGCACCGCGGTCGCGGTCTCCGAGCACGTGACCATGCGCCCGGCTCACGCCGCCAGCCTGTCCGGGTCCGACACGTTGGTCGTGTTGTTCCTGCGCGGTGGCTTCGACGGCCTGAATGCGGTGGTCCCGGTGACCGACGACGACTACTACTCGTTGCGGCCGAAGATCGGGATCCCGCAAGCCTCGACCGTGCAACTGGACAGCAGGTTCGGGCTGCACCCGGCGCTCAGCCCGCTGAAGCCGTTCTACGACAACGGATCGCTCGGTTTCGTACACGCGACCGGGATGACCGAGGCGAACCGTTCGCACTTCTCGGCGATGGAGGAGATTGAGCGGGCGGCCCCGGGGTCGTCCATCCGCACCGGGTGGCTGGACCGCACCATCGGCCTGACCGCAGCGAACACCACACCGTCCCCGCTGCGCAGCACCTCCATCGGGTACCGGGCGCCGAGATCGACGGCCGGCCCGAACAACGAGGTCACCATGAGGTCGGTCAAGGAGTTCGACCTGGCCGGCAACGCCGACCCAGCCGGTCGTGCCCGGTGGGACCGCGCGCTGCGCGACCTGCACGCCGGAGCCACCACTCCGGTGGTCACCCCTGCCCTCACCACGTTGGACGCGCTCGGTGCGGCCGGTGGCGTCGCGGCCGCCGGCTACACCCCAGCGGGGGGCGCGAACTACCCGGACAGTCCGCTGGGCAAGGCGCTGCAGAACGCGGCCCAGCTGGTCAAGTCACCGCAGCCGGTCGCGGTGATCACCGTGGACGAGGGCGACTGGGACATGCACGTCGACCTGGGCACCGTGGGCAGCGGCTGGATGCGCGACAAGCTCACCGACCTGGGCAAGGCGCTGGCCGCGTTCGCCACCGACCTCGGCAACGACCTGGACCGGGTAACCCTGGTCACCATGAGCGAGTTCGGGCGGCGCACCGAGGAGAACGGCTCCGGCGGCGTGGATCACGGGTGGGGCAACGCGATGTTCCTGCTCGGCGGTGGCGTGGTCGGCGGGCAGGTGCACGGAACCTGGCCCGGCCTTTCCCCGACCAACCTCTACCAGGGCGACCTGCGGGCCACGACCGACTACCGGGCGGTGTTGGCGGACGTTTTGCAGAACCGCTGCAAGGCCACCGTGGACCAGGCTCGCGAGGTGTTCCCCGGCTGGACCGGCTCGTCGCTCGGAGTCACCAAGACACGCGTCTGACGAACCGTCTGCGGCTGCCTGGGCCGTCTGCTGGTGCATCACCTCGTCATGGCTGTGGGTGATGCACCAGGGTGCTAGTGCCAGATAGCGCCGCCGTCCGACGCGTGCTCCGTCACGGCAACTTCAGGACTCGGCGCAGCAGCGCGTCGAAGGCGCGGTCCGGCAGCAGCCGACGAGCTAGCAAGATGGGCCGGGCTCCGGCACCGACGGCGTATCGGGTCCGCGGCCGACGAGCGGTCACCGCCTGTAGCACCCCGTCCGCCACCACTGCCGGGTCGGACGACGTGCGCGAGCTGTCATAGGTATGCGCATGAGCTGCCGCGAGCGCTCGGGCCTGCTCCTGATACGCGGTGCCGCCGGACACCGTCAGCAGCGAGTCCCGGGCGATACCCGCCCACTCGGTGCGGATCGCCGCCGGCTGGATCACCACGACGTGGATGCCGAACGGGGCCAGCTCGATGCGGAGCGAGTCGCTCAGCCCTTCGACGGCGAACTTCGTCGCGTGGTACCAGCTGCCCAGCGGCTCGGGGATGCGGCCACCGATCGAGGAGACGTTGACGATCCGCCCGCTGCGCTTGGCCCGCATGTGCGGCAGGACGAGCTGGATCAGGCGGGCCAGCCCCATCAGGTTGACCTCGACCTGGCGGCGCGCCTGCTCGATCGGGATGTCCTCCAGCGCGCCGTACGAGCCGTAGCCGGCGTTGTTCACCAGGACGTCAATCTGCCCCGTCTCCGCGATGACCTGGTCGACGAGCGCCTTAAGGGATGCCTCATCGGTGACATCAGCGCTGACCGTCCGCACCCCGCGTTCGGCCAGCCCGGCCATCCGCTCGAGCCTGCGGGCTGCTGCGTAGACGGTGAAACCGTTCTCTACCAAGCGTTCCGCGACGACCTGGCCGATCCCTGACGACGCTCCGGTGACGATCGCCGTCCCGGTCATCAGACCTCCCACCCTATGCCCGCCATGGCCGAGACCTATCCGTCCCCAGCTGAATCCGAGCCACGGCCCGGCACAGCAGACCGCAGCCTCACTTGGCTGATCGCCCGGCCGGTCACCTCCGCCACCTCGGCCTCGTAACCATCGATCCGAACCCGCTCGCCCGGGGCGGTCGGGATGTGCCCGAGGCGGGCCAGCACCATGCCGGCGACCGTGGCGTAGTGGTGGCTGTCCGCGATCTGCAGCTCGATGCCGACGTCCTTCAAGTCGTGGACGGGGAAGGTGCCGACCAGCAGCACCGCGCCATCCGGCTCGTGCACGGCCCCTTGGACGTCGCGGTCCGTCTCGTCGTAGATCTCTCCGACGATCTCTTCGACCAGGTCTTCCATGGTGACGATGCCATCGACGCCACCCCGCTCATCCACTACGAACGCGAAGTGATCACGCTGTTGCCGCATCTGCCGCAGCGCATCTGACACCCGCTGCGTCTCGGGGAGGAAAGTCGCCGGCCGGGCGTGATCTCCCACCGTGCCTGGAACGTCAACCAGGTCGCGCAGGTGCACCACCCCGATCACCTCGTCCAGGCCACCCCGACCGACCACCGGAGCCCGGGAGTGGCCGACGCCCATGAGATCCTTCAAAGCGGCTGACGCCGGTGTCGAGGACGGCAGCGCGAAGACGTCACGCCGGGACACCAGGATCTCCCGCAATGTGCGCTCGACGATCTCGAAAGCGCCGCTAATGATGGTCTGCTGCTCAGCCGAGAAGTCCCGCCGGGCGGCGATCAGGTCGCGGATCTCCTCGGTGCTGACGTCGTCGCGGACGGCGCTGGGGTCGTTGCCGGTCAATCGCACCACCACGTCCGTGGAACGAGCCAACAGCCAGATCACCGGACGGGACACGCTGGCGAGCACGTTCAACGGGCGGGCCACGCTGAGCGCCCACCGCTCCGCGTGCAGGAGCGCAATCCGCTTGGGCGCCAGCTCGCCGAGCACCAGGCTGACGAAGGTGAGCAGGACCGTGACTGCCACCACCGCGGTCGGTCGGGCCGCTGATCCTAGACCGCTGAGGGGCCGGACCAGCGGCTCCGCGAGCGAGACCGCCGCGGCAGCCGAGGCGAGGAAGTTCGCCAACGTGATGAACAGCTGGATCGTGGCCAGGAACCGGTTCGGGTCACCGGTCAGCCGCGCCAGCACCCGCCCGCCTCGTGAGCTCTTGCGCAGCCGCTCGACCTGGCTCTCCCGAAGCGACACCAGCGCCATCTCGCTGCCCGAGAACACGGCATTGACCAACACCAGCACCATAACCAGCGCAACTTGGACGCCGTAGCCGCCCACCGGGGATCAGGTCTCCTTCGCGATCGCCTGACTCGACGGTAGCGGCGCGGCTGATCGCGGTGTCCACTGAGGTGGACACCGCGATCGCTAGCAACCATCAGTACTGAGCCGGGCACGATTAGCTCACGGGCCCGTGAAGCTCAACGTGCCGATCAGTTCACAGGGCCGATCAGAAGGTGGCCTGGTGCTGTGGATCCGGCCACACTCGTCTGACCACCTCGGGATGACGTTCCCGATACCGCTGACGTTCAAGCTGGCGAAGCGCGGCCTGCGCCTCTCGTACGACACCGTGGGATGAAAGATCACTGGTGTCGCACGTCCGACGTATCCAGGTCACCAGCCGTAGCCATAGCGTCAGCGCTGCTTGCCGGACCGCTGGGTCCAGGTCGTTCCGCCGATCTAACCCCGGGCCGAGGACGGTGATCCGGGCCAGCAGACGAACCTCCGGATCGTCCTGAAGATTCTCGGTCGACACCGGGAAACGAAGCAGGTCCAGTGCCGCGGAATACCGACAACGGGTCAGGGCAGTCCGTTCGCCCGAGGCAACATTGAGAAATCGATCCAGCAAGGTGTCGATCTGATCCATCGCTCCAGAGTGCCCATCCCGATTGGCTGGGGGGGCCCGCCATCCACAACCGCAACGACGTGGCCCAGATGAATCGCCACATCAGCCTCCAGAACGGATCTGCTGCATCAAGGGTCGTCCACTACCCGACTCCATCTGTTGACAGGCGCCCGCGCGGTCCTAGCTGCAGCCGGATGTCGACCCGCACCCCTCGCAGACGAAGCAGCTGCCCGCCGGTCGCATCTTTACCCCGCAGGTCAGACACATCGGTGCGTCGGCTGCCTTGCCCTGCAACGCCTCCAGCAGCTCAGCGGACGAGTGCACGTCACGAGCCGGAAGAGCTCGCGTCATGGTCGGGCCGTCGTCAGCAGCGTCGTGCTCTTGGGCATGCTCGGTTTCACTCGTGCTGTCTGCGACAGCGTCGCGGGTGACTGGCGCGTCAAAGCTGGGCTCAGGCTCCGTGTAGAGACCGGTCTCCACGTACCTCTGGCGCTCTGTGGCGGTGTAGACGCCGAGTGCTGACCGGGTTTCGAAGTCCAAGTAGTCCAGCGCGAGCCGACGGAAGATGTAGTCCATGATGGACTGCGACATCCGCACATCCGGATCGTCGGTCATACCATTCGGTTCAAACTTCATGTTGGTGAACTTCGCTACGTAGGTTTCCAGCGGAACGCCGTACTGCAGCGCCACCGAGATCGCGATGGAGAACGCATCCATCACACCGGCCAACGTGGATCCCTGCTTGCCGAGCTTGAGGAAGACCTCGCCCAGCCCGTCGTCCGGATACGAACCGGCAGTCATATACCCCTCGGCACCACCCACGGTGAATGACGTCGTGCGGGACGGTCGCGACTTGGGTAGCCGCTTACGGATCGGTCGGTAGTCCACTGCCGTGCTGGAGCCCACGGCCGTGTCAGAGCCGGTTGCTCGGGAGGCGTGAGCATCATCAGTTTTTCCTTTGGCGTCTGACAGCGGCTGACCAACCTTGCAGTTGTCTCGGTACACCGCGAGTGCCTTGAGACCCAACCGCCAACCCTGACGGTAGACATCTTCGATGTCCTCGACCGTGGCGGTCTGCGGCAGGTTGACCGTCTTGCTGATCGCGCCGGACAGGAACGGCTGGGTGGCCGCCATCATTCGCACGTGCCCCATCGGCTTGATCGCCCGTTCCCCCATCGCGCAGTCGAACACGTCGTAGTGCTCCGGGCGCAAGCCGGGTGCGTCGACCACGTGCCCGTGCTCGGCGATGTACTCCACGATCGCCTCGACCTGCTCCTGCTGGTACCCCAGCTTAGTCAGCGCCCGCGGGATGGTGAGATTCACGATCTGCATGGAGCCACCGCCGACCAGCTTCTTGAACTTCACCAGGGAGAAGTCCGGCTCAATGCCAGTGGTGTCGCAGTCCATCATGAAACCGATGGTCCCGGTCGGTGCCAGCACGGATGCCTGAGCGTTGCGGAACCCGTTGCGCTCCCCGTGTTTCAGCACGGCCTCCCACGCCTTGGTGGCGACCTTGTGCACGTCTCGGTCCATGGCGTGCATGGTGCGGACGGCGTCGTTCGCCGCAGCATGCTTGCGCATCACCCGCAGATGGGCATCGGCGTTGCGGGCGTACCCCTGGTACGGCTCTACGACACCGGCAATTTCGGCTGACTTGTGGTAAGCCGTCCCGGTCATTAACGAGGTGATCGACGCCGCGAGAGCACGGCCACCGTCGCTGTCGTAGGCCAGGCCGCTGGCCATGAGAAGGGCACCCAGGTTGGCGTAGCCGATGCCGAGCTGGCGGTAGCGCCGGGTTGTCTCACCGATCGCCTCGGTCGGGAAGTCAGCAAAGCAGATAGAGATGTCCATGGCCGTGATCACTAGCTCGACGACCTTCGCGAACGTCTCGGCATCGAACGACCCGTCGCTACGCAGGAATGTCAGAAGGTTGAGGCTGGCGAGGTTGCATGAGGAGTTGTCCAGGCTCATGTACTCAGAGCACGGGTTAGAGGCGGTGATCCGACCGGTCTCCGGGTTGGTGTGCCAATCATTGATGGTGTCGTCGTACTGGATCCCCGGATCTGCGCACCGCCACGCCGCCTCGGCGATCCTGCGGAAGAGCGCGGCGGCATCCACGGTGTCGATGACCTCGCCAGTGGTGCGCGCTCGCAGACCGAACTGCTCACCGTCCTCGACCGCTTGCATGAATGCGTCGCTGACCCGGACCGAGTTGTTCGCGTTCTGGTACTGGACAGAAGTGATGTCCGTGCCACCCAGATCCATGTCGAACCCGGCGTCTCGCAGGACCCGGATCTTCTCCTCTTCCCGCGCCTTGGTCTCAACGAACTCTTCGATGTCTGGATGGTCGACGTCCAGTACGACCATCTTCGCTGCCCGGCGGGTCGCCCCACCCGACTTGATCGTGCCGGCCGAGGCGTCAGCCCCCCGCATGAAGCTCACCGGGCCGGAGGCTGTGCCCCCTGAGGAGCGCAGCAGTTCCTTGCTGGAGCGGATTCGCGAGAGGTTCAGCCCGGCACCCGACCCGCCTTTGAAGATCAGCCCCTCCTCCCGGTACCAGTTGAGGATCGAGTCCATCGAGTCCTCCACAGCCAGGATGAAACACGCACTGACCTGCTGCGGAGACGAGGTGCCGACGTTGAACCAGACCGGGGAGTTGAAGCTGAACACCTGGTGCAGCAGTGCCCAGGTCAACTCGTGCTCAAACAGCTCAGCATCCTCAGCCGTGGCGAAGTAGCCGTGCTCTTTTCCCGCTCGAGCGTAGGTCAGCACCACGCGGTCAATGAGCTGACGCAGGCTGTGCTCGCGCTGCTCGGTCCCGACCGCCCCGCGGAAATACTTGGTCGTCACGATGGTGGACGCGTTGACCGACCACGAGTCCGGGAATTCGACTCCCCGCTGCTCGAAGATCGTTTCGCCGGTCTTCCAATTCTGCTGGACGACGTCCCGACGATCCCAGGTCACGTCGTCGTATGGGTGCACTCCGGGGGTGGTGAAGATGCGGGGCACGGTGACCCCCTTGTGCTGTGCGCGGCGTCGGGTGCTGGACCGCGAACCGTTGGTTGTCTCCGTCATCTCCGCCTCGTCCTGTCGTGATGGTCTCGTTGTCGTGGATGTGCGTCCGTCGCTGGGACGCCTTGATCGGTGACGCCTAGGCGCCTGTTGCGGGTCGAGGCGTTCGATCCGAGCTTGTCGATGAGCTCGGTGCCGACGACGGCCTTGACGACGCCGCTAGTACGGCCACCGGGAAGACTCCCGACGCCGCTTCGGTGGGCTCTCGCTCCACACGCAGAAGCGCAATCGCTGCCTCGAAGTCGTCGAGGGAGTCGAAGGCCTGGTAGACGCTGGCGAACCGGAGATATGCCACTTCGTCCAGCTCGCGAAGCGGTCCGAGGACCGCTAGGCCAACGTCGTGAGCGGCGATCTCGGCACACCCCGTTGACCGCACCGACTCCTCTACTTGCTGCGCTAAGAGCGCTAGCTGATCCTCGTTGACCGGTCGACCTTGGCACGCCTTGCGCACACCAGCCGAAACCTTCTCTCGGCTGAAGGGCTCGGTGGCACCTGACCGTTTGACCACACAGACAGCTGCTGTCTCGATGGTGGTGAACCGCCGCTGACACCGAGGGCACTGTCGGCGGCGTCGAGTCGACGATCCGTCTTCTGCCGTTCGCGAGTCGACGACGCGTGAGTCATCGTGACGACAAAAAGGACAGTTCACCATGTCCCCCCATCTGACAGGCTGCCACAACCACTAGATGAAAAACACTGATGTAACTACTACATGTTGTGGGAACACTATCTCGGCGTCGCCAGCGTCGCAAGCGATGGCACAACACTCGGCGTGTCGCGCTTGCCGCCACATCGCTACACGGCTGGGCGGCCGGACATCGGTCAGCCCGGGAGCGCTGTCAGCCCGAGGAGTGTGGCACCGCAATGCGCTGACCAACCTGGACATTGGTAGTGGTGAGCGCATTGAGCTCGATGATCCTGGCGATCACATCGCGAGGATCATCGCTCGGGGCGAGCTCCCCCACGATGCCCCACAGCGTTTCACCCGGCCCTACCGTGACGTACCTAACGGGGAGATCGTTGACGCGGATGTCGGCGGTGCCCATCGGCGCCGATGCCAGCCACAGCGCCACCGCCGAAACGGTCACCACGAAGGCCAGCGCCACTCGACCACGGCGAGTCAAGCGAAGACCAGGCGGCGGCGCCACCAGGGCTTGCTGCCCGCGAATCGGCGTCTGAGTCAGCACTGGCACTCCTCGCATTCGTAGAACGTGTGTTCCATACCTCTGTACGAATGAATACCACGAGCAGAGATTTTTGTCGAACATATGTTCGCATGCGGCTGCGCACGGACGTTCACCGACCGGTCATGGTCTGGCGCGCCCACGTGCAACGACGCTGGCGGGTCAGCACTGCGACATGTTCGAACATGTGTTTGAATCGGTCCGGTCGATCACTTACTCTCATCACGTGTTGAGGTGAGGTGGTCATCGACTCAGCAGCCATTTGACCCAGATCGCGACGGAGGCGGACAGATGACGGCGCGTGGTGGGCGAGCAGGTGGCACCAAATCAAAGTCACCCGGTGCGCCACCGACGCCGATCGGGCAGGTTCACCGGCTACCGGACCGGCCGGCAGGCGACGGCCTGACGGGTCGCCAGCGCATGGTGCTAAACGTTATCCGCGACAGCGTCAACCAGCGGGGATATCCGCCGAGCATGCGCGAGATCGGTGAAGCGGCTGGGCTGGCCAGCCCGAGCAGCGTGTCTCACCAGCTGGCGGCGCTAGAGCGCAAGGGGTACCTGCGTCGCGACCCGCACCGCCCCAGGGCTATTGAGGTCGTGTCGCCAGAAAGCCAGCCCGACCTCCGGCAACAAACCGCACCTGCTCCAGCGATCCTGCTTGAGCATGACGGCGAGCTGGAGGAGCAACGGCCGGCAGCTATCTATGTGCCCGTGGTCGGACGGATCGCTGCTGGTGGCCCCATCCTCGCTGAGCAGGTCATCGACGACGTGTTTCCGCTTCCGAAGCAAATCGTGGGAGAGGGAAACCTCTTCCTGCTGACGGTGGTCGGCGATTCCATGGTCGACGCGGCCATCTGTGACGGGGACTGGGTGGTTGTTCGCCAGCAACCGACAGCGGAGAACGGCGACATCGTCGCTGCGATGCTTGACGGGGAAGCGACGGTCAAGACGTTCCGTCGTCGCGACGGTCAGGTCTGGTTGATCCCTCACAACCCTGCCTACGAGCCGATCGATGGCACACATGCCACCGTGCTCGGAAAAGTGAGTGCCGTCTTAAGGCGAGTCTGACGACTGCTTGGCACGCGTCGAGGCCAGCCCGGTCGAGGTCGGTGTGGATCGGTCAGTGTGCATGCGACCTGGCCCCTCTGAGTGCACGGACGACCATGTGCACATCCGTCTCGTCGTTCCACAAGTGGAAGGCGATCCGAACCCGCCCGGCTCGTCCGGCGACGGTGCAGCCTGCCTCAGCCAAGAGGTCCGCGCGTCGACCGTCCGGGTCGTCCAATGCCACAACCGGGCGTCCCTGAGGTGGCATGTCCAACGCGCGGCGCAACGTGTCGGCAAGGTCAGCACCGTGCTGCCGGGCGTACTGGACCGGCAACGCAGCGAACAGCTCGAGCGACGGCACCGTGCCGATCCAGCTCAACCAGGCCGGTGAGAGGTCAAAACGACGAGCGTCGGCCGCCAATTGCATGTGTGGCCCGTAGCACGATTCCCACACTGCTTGACCGGCGTACCAGTTCGCCGTGATCGGGCGTAGCGCTTCGCGGGCTCGGTCGGAGAACGTAGCCAACGTGCTCCCACGAGGACTGCACAGCCACTTGTAGGCAGAGCACACCGTGATGTCGTGGTCAGCCGCGTTGACGTCGTACCAGCCGACCGCCTGGGTGGTGTCGCAGAACGTCAGCGCACCGACTCGGCCGGCCGCCTCGTTGACCCCGGCGACGTCCGCCACGTGGCCGTCTGCCGATTGAGCAAGGGAGTAGGCAACCAGGTCGCACCCTTCGGCCACGGTTTCGGGGAGCCCGGAAAGCGGCACGTGCCGGACGCTGACCCCACGGTCAGCCTGGGCCAGGAACGGGAACACCATGGAGCTGAAGTCACCATCAACGCACACCACCTGCGCCCGGTCCGGCAGGCTGGCCGCGACCTGAGCCGCGGTGACCGCCACCTGGGCACCGATCGCAACAGTCGAGATCGGCACTGAGACCAACGCGGCGAACAGTTCCCGACAGCGTTGCACTGCGTGGTCGTAGGTGGCGAGGTCCGCTCGCCCGGCGCCCCATTCCTTGACGGCCTGCTGCAGGGCAGCCGTGGTGGCCAGGGGCGGCAGTCCGAGAGTGGCAGCGTTCAGGTAGCCCGGTGCCGTCGGGAAGGCCGCCTGGACTGAGGAGGAGTCGATCGCAGCTCCTCGGCGGCTACCGTCGAGAGCCTGGTCGGTGTGGGCAATGACAGGCATCCCGCCAGGATGACCCCATCCATATCCGCTGCACAACCAGATGTTGAGGAGCTCATCCATCACATGCCGTGATGTCTTGCTACGGTGCCGAGGTGATCGATGTGCACGCTCTCCGGGTGCTGCAGGCCCTGGATGAACACGGCGGGTTCACCGCCGCGGCACAGGCGTTGGGCTCCAGCCAGCCGGCCGTCAGCCAACTTGTCCGTCGTCTGGAGAAGCGGCTGAGCACCTCCCTGGTGGAGAGAGCCGGACGCTCGATGCGACTGACGGAGCCTGGTCGGGTGCTGGCACGGCACGCGGTGTCAGTGCTCGGTGCTCTGGAGGCAGCGGAGCAGGAGATGTCGGCGATCGCCGGACTCCGCACCGGCCGAGTCCGCATGATGGCCTTTCCGTCGTCCTCAGCGATCGTCGTCCCACGAGCACTCGCTCGACTGCGTGAGCGATACCCCGGGATCACCGTGCGTTTCAGCGAGGCGGAACCACCCGAGTCGTTGGTCGCCTTGAGGTCGGGCGGGTGCGACCTCGCGGTGGCGTTCACTTACTCGCCGTACCGCAGCGGCCCGGCCGATGCTCCGAACCCGACAGCAAGCTCGGGCGCGGCATCGACGGACGCGGACACAGAACCTGGCCCGGCTGCTGAGCTGGGTGGCTTGCTCTCGGTCCCCCTGCTGAAGGATGAGGTGCTCGTCGCCCTCCCCCGGCGGCACCCGGTGGCGGAGCGCAAGACGATCCCGATCCGGCAGCTGCGGGACGAGGCGTGGATCGCTGGATGTCCGCAATGCCGTCGACATCTGCTCACCCTCGCTGGATCGGCTGGCTTCACCCCGGACATCAGCTTTGCCACCGACGACTACGTGGCAGTGCTCGGCCTGGTGGCCGAGGGACTCGGGGTGGCGCTCATCCCGAGCCTGGTCCTGCGCACCGCCACCCATCGCAATGTGGTGACCCGACCGTTGTCTCCGCGCTCGCATCGGTCCGTGGCCGCGGTGACCACTCCCGACCTGTTCCGGGTCCCCGCCGTCGCTGCACTCGTCCGCGCATTGCAAGAGGCAGCCCGATGACCGCACCGGACGGCTCCAGCACGTCTTCGGCGCGACGACCGCCGCGCGGTTCCACGGACATGCACGTCGTCCTGCACCTGTGGGGGGTGCCACGCCGCCACATCGCCGGTGCGGCGCTGCGGATGGCGACCCTGCGTCGCCAACTGAGACCCACTGGCGGACTGCGGTTCGCCAAGCTGCTCGGCACCGGCGACGGGCGGACCTTCACCGTCAAGGATGCCGACCCCCGGCACTGGGGGCTGCTGACCGTCTGGGCGGACGAGGACACCGCCGTCCGGCGGGCTGGCACCCACCCTGCGGTCACCAATTGGGAACGGATCGCCGACGAGCGCCTGGTGGTACGGATGACACCGCTGGTGAGCCGGGGGCGGTGGTCCGGCTCCCAGCCGTTCGGCGATCCGGCGCCGCGGCGGACGGACGGTCCCGTGGCGAGCATCACCAGGGCCAGGATCACGGCCCGGCGGGCATTGGCCTTCTGGCGATCGGTCCCCCCTGTCTCCCAGGACTTGCACCAGGTCGCGGGGCTGCGGCTGGCGGTCGGGATCGGCGAGGCGCCCATCGGGTTGCAGGGCACCTTCAGTCTGTGGCGCGACACCGATGCTCTGGTGGAGTTCGCCCACCGTCGAGCGCCTCATCAGCAGGTGGTGCGTCAGACCTCGCAGCTGCGCTGGTACGCGGAGGAGCTGTTCGCCCGGTTCGAGGTGGTCGATCTTCAGGGCACGTTCTCGGGCGTCCGTCCTTGACCGGCTCCCACCGAGGCTGGCTGGATCCTGGACCAGCACAGCCGATGACGGTTGGCCGGCGCGGACGGGTCGATCGCCCTAGACTCCTCGGACGTGAGCGTGCATGTCCCGGCCCCGTCCGCGGCGCAGCGTCCAGAGCCCAGGCCGAGTCGACGGTCGCGTCGGGCGCGGATTCCCGCCGTTCTCGCTGGTCTGACGATCCTGACGCAGGTGTGCTACCCCCTGACAACCGGGCAGACGCTGCAAGCCTTGACGATCGGGGCGGTTCTGCTGTTTGCCGCGGCATCGATCAGCCACGCGAGCGTGCACCGCGGCACGACGTGGGCCGGCGGGTTGCTGCTGATCGCCGGGGGGATCGGCCTGGCGGCCGAAGCGGTCGGAGTTCGGACCGGCATCCCGTTCGGCTCCTACCGCTACACCGGCAACCTCGGTCCGCAGCTGCTCGACGTCCCGGTGGTCGTGCCCCTGGCTTGGACGATGATGGCCTACCCGTGTCTGTTGCTCGGACGAGGCCTCGCCGGGTACGCCAGCGGACGAGTGCCGGCAGTCGGATCCGGCGCTGGCACCCGCCGCCGGACCTTGATCACGATTGCTGCCGGCGGCGCGGCGCTGGCCTCCTGGGATCTGTTCCTCGACCCTCAGATGGTGGCCGCCGGGAACTGGCGGTTCGACGACCCGACTCCGGCGTTGCCCGGAGTACCGGGGATTCCGCTCACCAACTATGCCGGGTGGCTGGTCGTGGCGCTGCTGATGATCACGGTGCTGCACATCGCCCTGCCCGACCGGCGGGTCGACGTGGACACGGCAGGTGCCGACGATCCGGGTGACGGTGTGCCGCTGGTGCTGCTGACCTGGACGTGGCTCGGCTCCACCATCGGCAACGCGGTGTTCTTCGACCGCCCCGCGGTGGCCGCCTGGGGCGGTTTGCTCATGGGTTCCCTCGTCGTTCCGTGGGTGATCTGCTCGTCGAGGAGAACTCCGGCGGCTGATGCGATCCAGGTGATCCCTGTACAGGGCGGGCGGCACTGACCAGCGCAGCACGACCGCGGACGAGGCTTCGGCCCGTCTTGCCGTCAGCCCGCGTGATCACCTGGGTCACCAGCGCCGTCGCCGCCGCGCTCACCGCGCACACCGTCGTCAACGTGGCCGGGTCACGGCGCCCCCCGGATCGCCCGCGCCGTGTGTCGGAACGGGTCTCGGTGTTGCTGCCGGTGCGCGACGAGGCGCATCAGGTGGGTCCGACCGTCCAGGCGCTCCTTCGGGTGCTGGACGCGTGTCCCGGTGCTGAGTTGGTGGTGCTTGATGACGGCTCAATCGACGGCACCGCTGATGTGGTCGCGGACGTCGTGGCCGGTTCTTCTCGTCGTGCTGAGGGACATGGCGCGAGTGCTGCGGTGCAGCACATCGGGGGGGACCTTAACGACGGTGTTGCTGAGAAGGACGGTGGTGCTGAGAAGTCGGTGGCCGGCCCACCGGTCCGGGTGGTGGCTGGGGAACGGCTGCCAGAGGGCTGGCTGGGCAAGTCGTGGGCCTGCGACCAGCTGGCCCGACTGGCCGACCCGCGCAGCGGTGTGCTGGTGTTCGTCGACGCGGATGTCCTGCTGGAGCCGCACGCCGTGGCCGCGGCGATCCAGCTGCTGCGGGACAACGGCTTGGACGTCGTGTGCCCGTACCCCCGGCAGGTCGCCGAAGGGGTGGCCGAGCGGGTGGTGCAACCGCTGCTCCAGTGGTCCTGGCTGACCACGCTGCCGTTGCGGCGGGCCGAGCGGTCCAGACGTCCCTCGCTGACCGCGGCGAATGGCCAGCTGCTCGTGGTGGACCGCCACTGGTATCGGCTCGCCGGCGGTCATGCCCGGGTCCGAGGGGCCGTCCTGGAGGATCTCGCGCTGGTTCGGGCGATCAAGGCTGTCGGTGGCCGCGGCGGTGTGGTGGACGGCTCTCGGGTGGCGAGCTGTCGGATGTACCGCGGGTGGTCCCAGCTGCGGGACGGGTACACGAAATCACTGTGGGTGGCCTGCGGTGGCCCGGCCCGGGGGGTGGTGGTGGCTACCGGCCTGGTCATGGTGTACGTGTGGCCAGCCGTCGCGGCGGTGTTCGGCTCCCGGGTCGGGGCCGTCGGCTACCTCGCTGGAGTCCTCGGTCGCGTCCTGACCGCCCATCGGACCGGCGGCCGGTGCTGGCCGGACGCCGTGGCGCATCCGGCGTCCGTCCTCACGCTCGGCTGGCTGATGCTGCGGTCGGTGCACGGGCGCCGTCGCGGGACGTTGCGCTGGAAGGGCCGCTCGATCAGGTGAACCGCCGTGCCGGGCGGTCGCACCCGCGCCGATAGCCTGGCGCCCATGGCCCGGGTCGTCGTCGTCGGAGCTGGGGTGGGGGGGCTTGCGGCGGCGATCCGGCTCAGTGCCCAGGGGCACCAGGTCACGGTGCTGGAGCGGACCGAGCAGGTCGGCGGCAAGCTCGGCTGGTACTCCAGGGACGGGTTCTCCTTCGACACCGGTCCCAGCCTGCTGACCTTGCCGGCCGTCTACCGCGACCTGTTCCGCACGACCGGCGACCCGCTCGAGCGGTACGTGGACCTGATCCCGACCGAGCCGGCGTTCCACTACCGGTTCGACGACGGCACCGAGCTGGACCTGCCGAACGCCGCGCCCGGTCGAGTGTCCGCCGCGTTCGACGACGCGCTCGGTGACGGGACCGGCGCGCAGTGGGCGGCGCTGATGCGCCGGGCCGGGCGGGTCTGGGACATCACCCGGGATCCCTTCCTGCAGGCACCGTTGAACGGCGTGCGCACCTTGGCCCGGCAGGCCACCCGGGTTAGGGAGCTGACCGCGGTCGCGCCGTGGCGGTCGTTGCGCGGGTTGGGGTCGCGCTACCTGCGGGACCCTCGGCTGCGAACGGTGTTGGACCGGTACGCCACCTATACCGGCTCTGACCCTCGGCGGGCGCCGGCCGCGCTGGTCACCGTGCCCTACGTCGAGCAGGCATTCGGGGCGTGGTACGTGCGCGGGGGTCTGCATCAGCTGGCAGTGGCCCTCAACCAGCGGCTGCAGGAACGCGGGGTCGAGATCCGGTACGGCACGCCGGTGCGTCAGATTTTGGTCGAGGCCGGGCGGGTCGCCGGGGTGCTCTGCGGCGAGGCCCGCGACGCGAATCCCGAGGCCGGCCGGGTGGACGCGGACGTGGTGATCGCGAACGTCGACGCCACTGCTGTGTACCGCGACCTCCTCAATGGTCCGGTGGCTGAGCGCGCGCTCCGGACGCTGCGCCGGGCCACGCCGTCGTTGTCCGGCTTCGTGCTGCTGGTGGCGCTGCGCGGGCGTACTCCTAGCCTGCGGCACCACACGGTGCTGTTCCCAGCGGACTACGACGACGAGTTCGACTCGGTGTTCGGCGTCGGCCGGCACGACGGCCGGCCGCGCGCCGTCCCGGACCCGACGATCTACCTCAGCGCACCGGACGACCCCGCGCTGCGCCCGGACGAGGACCACGAGGCGTGGTACGTCCTGGTCAACGCTCCACGGCACGCCCCGGGCGACCTGGCTGCCGGGATCGACTGGGACGAGCCGGGATTCGCCGAGCGGTACGCCGATGGGATCTTGGCGACGCTGGCCCGGCGTGGCCTGGACGTGCGCGACCGGGTGCGCTGGCGTCAGATCCGGACCCCGGCCGACCTGGAGCGGGCCACCGGCAGTGTGGGGGGTTCGATCTACGGGACGTCCAGCAACGGTGCCCGGGCGGCGTTCCTGCGACCGGCCAACCGGTCACCGGTGCCGGGGCTGTTCCTGGTCGGCGGGTCCGCGCACCCAGGCGGCGGGCTCCCGCTGGTGGCGATGTCCGCGCAAATCGTGGCCCAGCAGATCGGTCCGGCCTGATCCCGCAGAATCAGCGGGCAGGTGGTTCAGGGGGCGGGTTGGATGGTCCATTCTGGTTCGCCGATCAGCCGGTTGGTGGCTTCTTTGACGCGCGCGGTGGCGACCGGTCCGGTGATCGGGACGGTGATGTCGATGTCCTGCCACGGATGCGCCGGGCTGACCTGATACTGCGCGGCGTACGAGCAGACCACCCGAGCCCGCATCGACCCCTTGTCCAGATAGGTGTGCAACACATCCCCGTCCGGGTAGTACCCACCCGGACTGTCAGTCTTCTTGCTCTGCCCGTCCCCGTACACGTACGTGTACGACGCGGCCACCGGCCGGATCCGGATCGAACGCCCCAACAGCGTGACCGTGGTGGCCTCGTCCGGCTCCAACCCAGCCTCCGGCCACCTGGTCACGAAGTAGGTCGGCAGATTCACCAGCGTCACCCGACCGAGCGGGGCGGTGTCAAAACCCGGCCGCGCGAACGGCAACTCCCGCGCAGCCCGCTCGATCATCCCCACCGTGACCACCGGCGCCCTGTCCCGCGCCGCCCGGACCGCGTCCGCATCACACACCGTCCCAGCCAGCGCCCACGACCCCACCGGATCACCCGCACCGTTCAACCGCTGCACAAACCGCCACATCGCCGGACCACTGCCCTACCCCAACACCCCACACGCCGTCACCATGTACCGACACGCCCCATCCCCCAAACGATTCCCCACCGGCACGTTCCCCGCACACGCCGGCACCAACACCGACCGAAACCGCGCACCCGAACCCGAACCCGAACCCACCACCCCCGAAGACCCACCAGACCGCGAACCTGGTAGCCGCTGCTCAGAAGTAAGTCGCACGCCGCCACCTGTGCCATAGCAAATATCGACGGGGCAGGTAGCGAAACCAGGGAAAAAATTCAGAGAACGAATCTTTGGGACTGAATATGATTGAGCACTAGAAAGCAAAGAAAAGACCATGCCAACCGCCGATATTGTGCCCCATAGGAAATTTCGCTTCACTAGCACTCCTGAAAATGCCACGAGCTTCACCTGAGTAGGAAAATTTCTTTTGTCAACCACCGATCGTCAATCCATACGACTTCATACTTCGCGGCGAATTTTTTCTGTGATATCCGCTCCACAATCCTGCCATCGACACCGACTACGTTGGCCTTATTTCTGATAATATTCACCGCCACGAAGGCTCTTCGCAGATTCGATTCCGGCAGATAGGTGGCCGCGATCACGGTGGATGAAGCTGTATCATATCTTTGAATTTTTGCCCGCAGATTTTCTGCATTTCCTAGAACTTTCTTGCAACTCCTGCAGCTTGTCATCGCGTACGGACGAAGCAGCTCTGGATCGGGCTTCATCCATGCTCGAGCCACCTGAGCTTCGTAGAATTCGGCGAAGGCTTGGGCGCCTTCCAAAGTATGGGCGCGGGCCTGCTTCGGGACCGCCTCCAACGCGTCCTTATCCCGAGTCGGAGTACCACCCGGGGCGGTCACCGACGCCGGCGGCGGCGACGGCGCGTTAGGAGCAGCCACCCCCGGCTGCGGCGGCGGACCATAATCCGACGGATCCACCGCATTCACCGACCACACCCACCACCCGAAACCCGCCAACAGCAATCCGATCCCCGCCAACACCCCGGCCACCCACACCGCCCGCACCCACCCGACGCCCAACACCCAACCCTCACGAACAAGCCGACCGGACTCGTCACGCAACCGGCCCCGCGACACCCACCCAGACCGCACCCCAGAACCCCTGCTCATGACCCACGACCTTAGCCAGCCACCACCACCCACCGAAACCACCCGACCACCACCTGTGGACAACCACCGGAGGTGGGGCGAGTTCAGCCGGACCGGCAACCCATCGCCTCACGCGGCAGCCAGACAGCGCGCCAGTTCAGCGGATCCGTCACCTCGTGAGCAACCGCGAGCGGACCGTGACAAGCAGCTGGACCAGACCGATCCCGCCCAGGACGGTGCTGGCGCTGGCGCCAGCAGTCGCCCACCTGCCAGCCGCGTCCGGGTAAAGAGCAGCGGTCAGCAGAACAGACAGCGCAACCAGCACCCGAGTGGGTCGCTCGGCGACAGTGACCAGACCGACGTCGCCCAGGCCCACGCCACCGGCCCGGGCTCGGACGTACTCGTGCAGCGCGGCGCAGCTGCCGGCCACGACCGCGAGCCAACCGGGAGCGCCGACCCACCACAACGCCACTGCCAGGGCGGCATCCGCAACCCGGTCGGCGGTGGCGTCCACCACGGCGCCCCACCGGGAGGCCCGGCCGGTCAGCACCGCGACCGCGCCGTCCACACTGTCGGCGAGCGCGGACGCCCCCACGGCCAGCGCACCAAGACTCACCCAGCGACCGCCGCCAGCGGCAGCAGGGAGCACTGCCAGGGCCAGCCCGAGCCCGACCAGCGTCACCGCGGTCGGCGACAGCCCAACCGCGGCGATCGGCCGAGCGCAGCGGTAGGAGAACCGCAGCCACCGGTGCACCAGCCGGTTGCCACGCGGATCCAGGCCGTGCAGCCGAGCCCACGCGTCCAGATACTCCTCGCAGGTCAGAGCAGCTCCCGGGCCACGCTCACGGCCGCGGCGCTCACAGCTGCGATGTCGGGCACGACGGGGATGACGCCATGCCCGGTCACCTCCACGACCAGGCCGCTGGCCCCATCAGCACTCGTCGGCTCGGTGATGGCCGTCGCTCTGCTGGTCCCGACCGTCATGACCGGCCGGCTGCGGACGTCAACCCGAGCGCGGTGTAGATCTCCACCGTCGCGGTGGACCGGTTCAACGTGTAGAAGTGCAGCCCGGGAGCGCCGGCGTCGAGCAGGTCCCGGGCCAGCTCGGTGGCGATCTCGATGCCCCGCCGGCGTACCGCGGCCGGCTCCGGACCCGCAGCACGTAGCCGGTCCGCAACCCGGGCCGGAACCTGCGCGCCCACCAGGCCGGCCACTCGTTCGATCTGCTGCAACCCGGTGATCGGCATCAATCCAGGGATGATCGGGAGGTCGCACCCCTGGTCCCGGACCCGGCGGACCAGCTCGACATAGGCGCTCGCGTCGAAGAACATCTGGGTGACCGCGAACTCCGCACCAGCGGCAGCCTTCGTGACCAGCACCCGTGCGTCCTGATCCAGGTCTTTCGACTCGGGGTGCTTGTCGGGGAACGCGGCCACTCCCACACAGAACGACCCTGACCGACATAGCAGCTCGACTAGTTGATCCGCGTGATCCAGTCCGTCCGGGTGCGGCGTCCACGGACCAGATCCGCCAGGCGGGTCGCCGCGCAACGCCATCACGTTTCGCACGCCGGCGGCTGCGTACTGGCCAATCACCCGGCGCAGGCTCTCCTGGGACGTGGCCACGCAGGTCAGGTGGGCGACCGGCGTCAGCGTGGTGTCTCTGGCGATCCGCTCGGTGATCCGCACTGTCCGGTCCTGGGTCGAGCCACCAGCGCCATAGGTCACGGACACGAAGGTCGGCCGCAGCCGCTCCAGGCGCCGGACCGCCGTCCACAGCTGCCGCTCGCCGACGTCGTCCTTGGGAGGGAAAAACTCGAAGGAGAACGACCGCTGGCCGGTGGCGAGCAGGTCTCGCAGGCTTTCGTGAACGGTGGGTTCGACGGCGCGGGCCGAAGGCCGGTTCAGGGACCAGGCGACCGGAGGCATGCGTTCGAGGGTAATGGGCGGCGCGGCTAGCTGCTTCCGGTGTCCGCGGTGACACGCGTCCTAGGCTTAAGCCACAGGCTCGAGTACCACCATTGGCTTTGCTAGGTGATGCTTCGATCACGTGATGACTCGATCACGTGATGCGTCGAACGCGTGCTGCGTCGACTATGTGATGCAGCGAGCAGGAGATGTCCGAGCATGTGACGCATCGAAGCAACCGCAGAGCCGCTGCTGGACGAAGATGTCTTTGCGGGTGCCGACCACCGAGTGATCCGAGGAGCGCTGTGCTACTCCCCCTGGACGACCCCCCGGGTAATCCGCTAGACGCCGACGACCTGCGAGTTCGCGTGCAGAAGGTGCTGGACGACCACGTGCGGCGACAAGTGGACCGGCTGTCGGCGCTGGGGCCGGACCTGGACCCACTGATCGAGGTGGTGACCGACCTGCTCAGCGGCGGCAAGAGGCTTCGCCCGGCGTTCTGTTACTGGGGCTGGCGAGGAGCAGGCGGCGACGACGTGCCCGGCATCGTCGAGGCGGCCAGTGCTTTCGAGATGTTCCATGCCGCCGCGCTGCTGCACGACGACGTGATGGATGACAGCAGCAGCCGTCGGGGCCAGGTCGCGGCCCACCGACGGATGGCCGCCGTGCACCAAGCCGCTGGCTGGACCGGGGACGGTGATCGTTTCGGGACGGCGGCCGCCATCCTGGCTGGTGACCTCTGCCTGGCGTGGAGCGACGAGCTCTTCACCGAGTGTGGGCTGCCTGCGGCGAGCGTCGCCCGGGCTCGCTCGCTGTTCGACGTGATGCGCACGCAGCTGATGGGCGGGCAGTACCTGGATCTGCTCGCCCAGGCCGTGCCGGAATCGGACGGCGACGGTGACCTGGAACGGGCACGGCGGGTGATCCGCTTCAAGAGCGCGAAGTACAGCGTGGAGCACCCGCTGCTGATCGGGGGCTCTCTGGCCGGTGCCGCACCCGGGCTGTTGGCGTGCTACTCGGCGTACGGCATCCCGCTCGGCGAGGCGTTCCAGCTGCGGGACGACATCCTCGGAGTCTTCGGTGACCCTGAGCGCACCGGCAAGCCCGCCGGCGACGACCTGCGGGAGGGAAAGCGGACAGTGCTGATCGCCGAGGCCCTGGCGCACGCCACCCCGGGTCAAGCCAGCACCCTGCGGCAAGAGCTGGGGAATCCGGCCCTGGACGCTGAGGGGGTGGCTGTACTGCGCGCGATCATCACCGACACGGGCGCGTTGGAGCGGGTCGAGGCTCGGATCGAGTCCCAGGCCCGGCAGGCCCGCGACGCACTCAACGCCAGCACGCTCACCACGCATGCCAGGACGGTTCTGAACGACCTGGTCACCGCGGCGACCGCGAGGATCGCGTGATCCGCCAGGCGGGTCGAGCCTCCGGGGCGCGGGTCCGGGTGCTTCGGTCACGGGGGCCGCGGACGGTGGTCGGACCGACCGACCACGTGGTGGTCGTCGGGGCCGGTCTTGGTGGTCTGTCGGCGGCGATGCGGTTGGCCGGAGCGGGTCGGCAGGTGACTGTCCTGGAGCGGGAGGCGGTGCCCGGCGGACGGGCCGGTGTGGTCGAGCTCGCCGCACCGGACGGGGCGGGGACGTACCGTTTCGACACCGGGCCGACCGTGCTCACCATGCCGGACCTCATCGCGGACTGCTTCGACGCGGTCGGCGAGTCGATGACGGACTGGCTGGACCTGGTGCCCGTGGACCCGTTGTACCGCAGCTATTTCGCGGACGGATCTCGGATCGACGTGCACGCCAGCCACGACGCGATGCTGCAGGAGCTGCGCGAGGTCTGCGGCCCAGCGGAGGCGGCCGGCTACCAGCGGTACGTGGACTTCGTCTCAGCGCTCTACCGATACGAGATGCGCGACTTCATCGACCGCAACATCGACTCCCCGCTGGACCTGCTGACCCCCAACCTCGCTCGGCTGGTAGCGATGGGCGGATTCCGCCGGCTCGCACCCAAGGTCGCGCAGTACCTGCGGGATCCACGCACCCAGCGGTTGTTCAGCTTCCAGGCCATGTACGCCGGGCTATCGCCCTACGATGCGCTCGCCCTGTACGCGGTCATCGCCTACATGGACTCGGTGGCCGGGGTGTTCTTCCCGCGCGGGGGGATGCACGCGCTGCCGCAAGCGATGGCCGCCGCCGCGGACAAGCACGGCGTACAGCTGCGATACCGCACTGAGGTGACCCGGGTGGAGCACCGCGGCGGTCGGGCGGTGGCGGTGCACACCGCGGACGGCCAGCGGATCGCCGCCGACGTCGTGGTGCTCAACCCCGATCTGCCCGTCGCCCAGCGCGAGCTGCTCGGCCGGTCGCCCTGGACGGTCCGGCGGCTGCGGTACTCGCCGTCCTGCTACCTGCTGCTCGCCGGCTCACGCCGACACTACCCGCAGGGCGCGCACCACACGATCCACTTCGGCCACGCCTGGCGCCAGGTGTTCGACGAGCTGACGTCCGGGCGGGTGATGAGCGATCCCTCGGTACTCGTGACCAACCCGACCCGCACCGACCCCTCGTTGGCCCCGGCCGACCGGCATTCGTACTACGTGCTGTTCCCGACCCCGAACCTGGACGGTCAGGTGGACTGGCGGCAAGCGGCGCCGCGCTTTCGCGAGCACGTGCTGGAGACGTTGCAGCAGCGGGGGTACGACGGGTTCGAGGACGCGATCGAGGTCGAGGATGTCACCACCCCGCTGGACTGGGCGGCGCGCGGCATGGAGCGCGGGGCGCCGTTCGCCGCCGCGCACTCGTTCAGCCAGACCGGCCCGTTCCGACCCGGCAACCTGTGGGGGGAGAACGTGGTCTTCACCGGCTCCGGCACCCAGCCCGGCGTCGGGGTTCCGATGGTGCTGGTGTCCGGGCGGTTGGCCGCGGAGCGGGTGCTCGGCCGCGATCCTGCGTACCACTCGCGGGCCTGGCGGTGAGCGCCGCCTCCCCGACCGGCCGCTGGCACGAGCGGGCGCTCGACGCCGCCGAGATCACCGATCCCCGGCTGCGCGCGGCCTACGAACGCTGCCGTGCGGTCAACGCCGACCACGGCAAGACGTACTACCTCGCCGCGCTGCTGCTGCCGCCGGACCGTCGACCGCACGTGTACGCGCTCTACGCGTTCGCCCGGGTGGCGGACGAGTTCGTCGACGACCTGGACGCCCCCGACCCGCAAGGACTACTGGACTGGGGCGAACGAGCGGTCCGCCAGCTGCGGCTCGGCGTCGCGGCGCTGGACGAGCCGGACGTCGACCCGGTGGTCGCGGCCACCGCCCACACCGTGGCCCACACCAGGCTCGACGTCTCCCTGTTCGAGGACTTCCTGGCCGCGATGCGCCAGGACATCACGGTGAGCAGGTACCGCACGTACGACGACCTGCGCGGCTACATGTGGGGGTCGGCCTGCGTCATCGGGCTGATGATGCTGCCGTTGCTCGGCCCGCTGGACGATGCCGCCGCCGAGCACGCGGCAGCGCTCGGTGAGGCGTTCCAGATGGCCAACTTCATCCGGGACGTCGGTGAGGACCTGCGCCGGGGCCGGATCTACCTGCCGCTGGACGACCTGGACCGGTTCGGTGTCCGCGAGGACGATCTCGCGGCTGGGGTGGTCACCCCGGCGATCCGTGACCTGCTGCGGTTCGAGATCGACCGTACTCGGGGGGTGTTCAGGTTCGCCGAGCGCGGGATCCGGATGGTGGAGCCGGCGAGCCGCCCGTGCCTGCGGACTGCGCTGGAGCTGTACGGCGGAATCCTCGGTGAGGTGGAGCGGGCTGACTACCAGGTGTTCACTCAGCGGGTGCGGGTGCCGCCGCGGCGCCGGGCCTCGGTCGCGGTGCCAGAACTCGCCCGGGCGCTGTCGGCGCGCCGGGAGGCGGCCAGCTGGCGCCAGCTGCGATCCATCCGAACCTGAGCAGGCGGGTGCCCGAGCAGGCGAGAGCAGCGATCCCTGATCGGCAGTCCACGGCAACAGTCCCCGTCAGCAGTCCCGATCGTCAGCGCTGCTCAGCGAGCACTGGTCACAATGCCAAGGCCTGAGCGCGGCGGCGGACCTCCGTCTTGTGGCCGGCCCGCAACGCGGCCAGTGGGCTGCCCCCTGGGATGGTCGGGTCGGTCGACACCAGCCACCGCCACGCCTCGTCGTCGCTGAGGCCAGCGTCGGCCAGCACGGTGAGAGTGCCCGGCAGATCCGGCAACGGTCCATTCGCTCCCAGCAAACCCGATGGCACACATCGAGGACCGGCGTCTGCTCGACGGACCGCCAGGAGCTGGCGATCTCGCACCATCCGCCGCACATCGCTGATGCCGACGCCCAGGACGTCGGCGACCTCGGGCACGGTGAGCCATCGCGATCCGGTCGACTTGTCGTCTGCCGTGAGCACTGGAGCACGCCGCGTGACATTACTGACTGGTGTGGCGTCGTCCGGCGTCGTCTGAACGGGTGTCGTCTGCACGGATTTAGCCTGCCACGAGTCATGTGAGCCACTCGACCGTAGAATCCACCCGATGGACGTCACCACGGCTGATCCCCTGGTCGGGCAAGTGCTCGACGGGCGATACGCCGTGCACGCACGGATCGCCCGGGGCGGGATGGCCACCGTGTACCGCGGCGTGGACCAGCGTCTGGGTCGCGAAGTCGCGATCAAGGTGATGCACCCGGGCCTGGCCGAGGACGAGTCGTTCGTCCGGCGGTTCACCCGCGAGGCCCAGTCCGCGGCTCGGCTGGGTCACCCGAACGTCGTGCAGGTCTTCGACCAGGGCCGGCACGACAGGCTGGTGTACCTGGCGATGGAGTACGTCCCCGGCCGCACGCTCCGGGACGTCATGCGGACCGCCGGGGCGATGCGCCCGGGCGATGCCCTCGACGTGCTGGAGCCGGTGCTGGATGCATTGGCCGCGGCCCACCAGGCGGGGATCGTGCACCGCGACGTCAAGCCAGAGAACGTGCTGATCGCCGACGACGGCCGGGTCAAGGTCGCCGACTTCGGGCTCGTCCGGGTGTCTGACGCCACCCAAGGGCACAGTCAGACGGGCGCGGTCTACGGCACGGTCTCCTACCTGGCTCCGGAGCAGGTCAACGGTGGCATGGCGGATCCGCGCAGCGACGTCTACGCCGCGGGTGTGGTGCTGTTCGAGATGGTGACCGGCAGCAAACCGTTCTCCGGCGACACCCCGGTCCAGGTGGCGCTGCAGCACCTTTCTAGCCGGGTGCCGACACCGTCGAGCTGGGTGCCGTCCGTGCCTGCGCCGCTCGACGACCTGGTCGCGCTGGCCACCGCTCGGGATCCCGAAGCCCGGCCGGCTAACGCCCGCGACCTGCTCGTGGCGCTGCGAGAGGCACGGCGCCGGATTCCGCTGGCGGACCTGGACGCCATCCCGCAGCACAACCCGGCCGTCACCCCGATGGCGAGCATCGAGCACACGCAGGTTCTCGGTCAGACCGGAGCGCACACCACGGTGCAGCCGCCGCTGGCATTACCGGTGGAGCCAGGCCCGATTGGCCTCCCAGCGGTGACCAGCCGACCCGCGCCGCGCCGCGCGAGTCGGTCTACCCGATCGGGTCGGTCCTCAGGTCGGCTGGTCCTCGCCGGTGTGCTGGTGGCCGCCGTCCTGCTCGGCGTGGGGGCCTGGTTCCTCGGGGCTTTGCCCGGAACCAGGGTGGTGGTGCCCACCCTGGTGGGACTGCCCGAGCAGCGGGCTCAGCGCGCCCTGGTTCAGCAGGGACTGCGGGGCGAGGTGTCCCGTCGCTTTGACGACACGGTGCCGAGCGGGCGGGTCATCTCCGCTGACCCGCCACGAGGCAGTCGGCAGCCGAAGGACTCAGTCGTCCGGCTGGTGGTGTCCCGCGGTCCCAGCCGGGTCAAGGTTCCACAGGTGGTGGGTCGCTCCGAGGACGACGCCCGCGGCGCACTGGAAGGCGCTGGGCTGCGGATCGGCGAGGTGGACGAGCGCTACGACGACGAGGTGCCGGAAGGAGAGGTGATCAGCACCTCCCCCGTCGCCGGACGAACGGCGACCAAGGGCAGCCAGGTCGATGTGGTGGTCAGCCAAGGCCCGGCTCCCGTCGAGGTCGCTGATTGGCGCGGCAAGTCGGCGGAGGAGGCCAAGCGGACGCTCGGCTCAGCCGGGCTGCGGGTCCAGATCACCGAGGAGTTCAGCAACGACGTCGCGCCAGGCCTAGTCATCGCTCAGGAACCTGGCCCTGGCACTGTCGAGCGCGGCACCACCGTCCGACTGGTGGTGTCTCGAGGACCGCAGACGATCCAGCTGCCGGACGTCACCGGCCAGACCGTGGCACAGGCGCGTGAACAGCTGAAGAGCCTGGGACTGCGGGTGCGCCTGCGGGGTGTCTTCGGGGGTCGCCCCCGAGATGACTCTCAGGTCGTCTCGCAAACTCCAGCCGCTGGAACAGCCGTGCCGCCGAAGTCAGGCGTGGTACTGGTGGCCTTCTGAGGCCACGCCCACGTCGGCGCGTCGATCACGTGCGGGCTCGCCTCGGGGATGTCGGTCACGCACCCTCGGTGTCGCCTTACTCCTGGTAGGACCAGCGCTGCTCGGCAGCCACGGCGCCGTGTGCGTGATAGCCCCGTTGCTCCCAGAATCCCCGAGCTGGCGCGACGAGGTACTCGATGCCACGAACCCACTTTGGTCCCTTGTACGCGAACAGGTGCGGTACGACCAGCCGGAGCGGACCACCCCGCTCGGCGTCCAACGGCCCGCTCCCCCCGTGGGTGGCCAGCATGGTCGCCGGGGAGGTGAGGTCGTCCAACCGCAGATTCGCCGAGTACCCGTACTCCGCCCACACCATCACGTGCCGTACCTCGGGTGCCGGTGGAAAGCGCTGCACCAGGATCTGCCCGGGGATGCCACGCCATGGCAGCGCCGGTACCGACCACCGGGTGACGCAGTGCAGATCGGCCACCAGATCGGCATGGGGCAAGGCGGCCAAACCGGCGGCGTCCACGACGTGGTCTGCACCGTCGATGGTGGCTCCGGTGATCGTGAGGTCCCAGGTGGAGCTGTGGGTCGCGGGTACCGGGCCGTAATGCACGACGGGCCACCCTCGAGCTGGCCGCTGACCCGGCGGGAGATCGGGGTGCGGCGGGTGATCCTGGTGATGCGGAAGGCTTTCCTCCTTCGACCGGCTCACCCGAGGATCCTGGCACGGGAACCGCCAGCGACGACGACCGCCCCCGAGCCCGGATCAGCGCAGCGACTACCGGTCACCTGGGCCGGAGCAGGTCGATCTCGTCTCAGTTGGTGGCACCGGCTGAGGTGGTGGCGGTCCGACGTACCGGGCGGACGGCCTGATGATCTTCCTGTCGGCCGCTTGCTCCAGGACGTGAGCGGCCCAGCCGACAGCCCGGGCCACCGCGAACGTCGGGGTGAACATCGTGTGTCGGCCGGGATGGCCGCCATGGACGGTCTGCTGCATGCCAGTGCTAGCGCACTGGCGTGGGGCTGCTGCGCGAGGCGACCACCGAGGTGGACCCGACGGCTGTGGTCGCTGAACACCGGATACGTGACAGCGGTGGCGTCGACCTCACGGTCAGCCGAAGAAGACCTCGGCTTCCGCGTAACGCTGCGGCGGGACGGTCTTCAGTTCGGCGGTGGCGTCGGACAGCGGCACCCGGACGATGTCGGTGCCGCGCAGCGCGACCATCACTCCGTAGTCCTGATCATGAACCGCCTGGATCGCGTGCAGCCCGAACCGGGTGGACAGCACCCGGTCGTACGCCGTAGGAGTGCCCCCACGCTGGACGTGTCCGAGCACCACCGCACGGGACTCATTGCCGGTGCGCCGCTCGATCTCCGCGGCCAGCCAGGTGCCCACGCCGCCGAGACGGACGTGGCCGAACGCGTCCTTCTCACCAGTGAGCAGCACCTCGGCGCCGTCATTCGGTGTCGCGCCCTCGGCCACCACGATGATCGGCGCGTACTCCTTCTCGAACCGGGCCTGCACCCAGGACACCACCTGGTCCAGGTCGAACGGCACCTCGGGCACCAGGATCACGTTCGCCCCGCCCGCCAGCCCGGAGTGCAGCGCGATCCAACCGGCGTGCCGGCCCATGACCTCGATCACCAAGGCCCGGTGGTGGGACTCGGCGGTGGTGCGCAGCCGATCGATGGCATCGGTGGCGATGGTGACCGCGGTGTCGAAGCCGAAGGTGTAGTCGGTCGCGCCGAGGTCGTTGTCGATGGTCTTCGGTACGCCGACCACCGGTATGCCGTCGTCGGTCAGCCGTTTGGCGACCCCGAGGGTGTCCTCGCCACCGATAGCCACCAGGGCGTCCACCCCGGTGTCGGTGAGCGTGCGGCGGATCGCCTCCACTCCCCCCTTGTCGTCCTTGTAGGGGTTGGTTCGGGAGGAACCGAGGATGGTGCCGCCCTGGGCGAGGACGTGCTCGACGTCGTCAAGCGCCAAGGAGCGGGTGCGACCCTGGACGGGGCCGGCCCATCCGTCCTTGAACCCGATGAACTCGTGGCCGAGCGTGGTGCCCTTGCGGACCACGGCGCGGATGACGGCGTTGAGACCGGGGCAGTCGCCGCCTCCGGTGAGGACTCCGATTCGCATGACCCGCAGCCTAATCAGAGCCGGTCGAGACGGGTGCAGCCGCCCACGGATCGGACAGGCCACCCTCCCGTGTGTCAGCCGGCGAGTCGGATCGCCATGGCGCCCGTGAACACCCCGGCCGTACAGCCGACGACCCCGCCGGTTCAGCCTGCGGCAGCCGTCGGGGGCTGGGAGGACCGCGGATCAGCCGACCCGCCCGTCGAGGGCCGGCCGTGATCTGGAGGTGCCGGCCGCGCTGTGCCCGACGCACCAGCGGCAGCGTCCGGGGCTTTCGACAGACCTACGCCGCCGGCCGAACCGTCAGGCCGGCTCAGCCCGACCACGTGGCGACCTTTACGTGCCGCTGCCAGACGTTCCTTCATCGTCGCCGCGAGGCGCTCCTTCATCGTCACCGCGTAGACGTCCACGTACTCCTGGCCCGACAACTCCATGAGCGCGTACATGATCTCGTCGGTGATCGACCGCAGCACGAAGCGGTCGTTCTCCATTCCCTCGTACCGCGAGAAGTCCAGCGGCTCACCGATCCGCACCCCGACCTGGGTGATGGTCGGCAACCGCCGCCCGATCGGCTGGGCCTTGTCGGTCCCCACCATCACGACCGGGATCACCGGCACGCCAGCTTCCAGCGCGATCCGGGCGACACCGGTCTTACCGCGGTACAGACGACCGTCGGGCGACCGAGTGCCCTCGGGATAGATCCCCAGCAGCCCACCTCGGCTCAGCACCCGCAGACCGGTGTGCAGCGCGGCCTCGCTGGCCTGGCCACCGGCGCGATCCACCGGCAGCTGCCCGTTCATCCGGAAGAACCAGGCGGTCAGCCGACCCTTGATGCCGGTGCCGGTGAAGTAGTCGGCCTTGGCCAGGAAGGTCACCTGGCGGTCCAGCAGCAGCGGCAAGAAGATGGAGTCGGAGAACGAGAGGTGATTGCTGGCCAGGACCGCGCCGCCATGGACCGGGATCCGCTCCGCGCCGCTGATCCATGGACGGAACAGCACCCGCAACAGCGGGCCGAGGATGACTGAACGCAGCAGCCAGTAGAACATCGTCACACCTCCGGCTGATCGCGAGCGGTCACCTGGTGACGAACTCCGCGGTCACCTGGTGACGAACTCTAGGGCACGGCTCGACCGCGTCTGGTGGTCGTGGAACGATGCACCTGTCGCAGTAGGTCCCGGCGACCTAGGTCTCCTGCTCCCGGCCGCCGGAGACCACCGGCTCATCCCGGTGAATCAGCTGCCGGTCGTGGAAGGAACGCCCGTGTCAGCGTCCCCGGCGTTGCCTCGCGGACGATCGTCGATGACGAGCAAGCTCAGCCGAGGCAGCGGTGAGCGCGGGTGACCCAGGATCACGAGCCCGACCCCGGCGGCGACGCCGACGTCGACGCCGAGTTCGCCCGCATCGTTGCGGGCTGGAGCACCAGGACGAGCGACGTGGTCCCGCGGTGGCCGGTCACCGAGGACGACGAACCCGCTGCCAGCTCCTCCCCGACCCGATCGGACCCGCCGTCGGCCGATGAGCCCACGACCACCGCATCGCGGTGGCCCACCGGCCCGGTCGACCACCCGCCGCCAGCGGACGACCTGGTCGATCCGCCGGTCGATGGTGGGCTCGGCCACGGACACGACCGGCCGGTCGCGGGTGGGCCGCCGGAGCTTGGGCCGCGAGACTGGGAGCCGGCGTCCGATCAGGAGCACTTCGTGCCACCGGAGCCGCCGCCGCTACCCCGCGGTGACCCGGCCACGCGCTTGGCATGGGCAGCGGTCCTACTGGGACCCGTGTTCCTGCTGTGCTCGGCCCTGTTCTGGCGGGACATCGCCCGGTGGTGGCTGATCATGGCCGCTGCGGCTTTCGTGGCCGGCTTTGTGGCGCTTGCCGCCCGGTTGCCCGCGAGACGCGACGATAGCGACGACGACGGAGCGGTGGTGTGACCGCGGCCCGTGATCGCCCCATGCCGATGGCCAGCTCCGGGTCGGAGCAACTGGCCAGGTAGCGGATCGGTTGCGCGGTCAGGCAGGGACCGTCGGAGTCGTTCGGGGAGCTAGCCGCAGATCCGCGCTCACCGGCAGATGATCGCTGGCCTGCCGCAGGTCGTCCGCACGCACGCCGAGGATCGCGGCACCTGCCCGGACGCTGTCCACCTGAACCTGCTGGGAAACCAACACCCCGTCGATCCGCCGTCGAGGGCCACCCGCCGGGAACGTCGGCGCGGTCGCACCCATGTCGGCACCCGCGACGTCCTGGACCGCGTCACGTAGCAGCGGCCCGAACGCACGCCACGACGGGCCGTCCGGGGACTCGTTCAGATCACCGGCCACCACCAGAGCCGACTCGGCCTGGCCGCGCAGCCACGCGACGATCCGGTGCACGTGATCGGCTCGTTCTCGCGCTGTCAACCCGAGGTGCACGCTCACCACCCGAACGACCGGCCCGCCAGGCACCCGGACGGTCGCGGTGGCGTAACCGCGGCTGCGGCGCCACCACGGCCGCACCGGTAGGCGCACCGCTTGGGCCGCCACCACCTCGACGTCCGGCGCCACCAGCACGGCTGCGCCGCCGCTGCCCCGACCACCGCACACCAGGTCCAGCCCAGCCCGTCTGGCCAGTCGGTGTGCCTGCCGCAACCGCCGCCAGGTCACCAGCCGTCGAGGCGCCTCCTGCGCGCATACGACGTCCGCCTGGCAGGCCCGCAACACCCGAGCAAGCGCCTCTCGGTCGTCCAGCAGGTCATGCATGTTGTAGCTCAGCACCCGTAGCCGGACCGCCTGCGGGTGGTCGGCCAGGCCCCCGCCGAGTGTTGTTACGGGGTTCACCGCAGACGTCACCGCAGGATGCGCCAGGGAACTCACCCGGGAGTTCATCGTGAGGTGCGACGCCGGTTCTCCCTCCACGCTGGCCGACGAGCCGCTCACCGGCGAAGCCGCCGGGCAGCGCGGAGGGTGGAGCGGCGTCGGGACCGATGTCGGGGGAAGCGCCGGGCGGCGTCCCTGGCCAGGTCCGCCGCGCCTACCAGGCCGGCGTCGTTGCCCAGCCGAGCCGGCACGATCTCCGCCTCCGGACGGAACCCACGTCCGGTCAGCTGTCGGCGGAACGCTTCTCGAGCGGGTTCGAGGAGCAGGTCGCCAGCCTCACTGACTCCGCCGCCGACGATGAACATCCCCGGGTCCAGGACCGCGGCGAGGTTGGCTAGCCCGACGCCCAGCCAGCGACCGGCGTCCTCCAGAAGCTCTCGCGCGGCCGGGTCGCCCGCGGTGGCCGCCTGGGTGACCAACGGTCCGGTGATCCGGTCTGGCTCGCCGCCGGCCAGCTCAAGCATCCGATAGGCCAGCGGCGAACGGGCGTGCGCCAGCTCACGAGCCTCCCGGACCACCGCGTTCCCAGAGGCGTACTGCTCCCAACAGCCGCGATTGCCGCACTCACACCGATGTCCCCCCGGCACCACCTGCACGTGACCGAGCTCGCCCGCCACCCCAAACTGGCCGCGGTACAACTGACCGCCCACCAGCAGGGCGCCGCCGATGCCAGTGCCCAGGTTGACCTCAACGACGTTGCCGTGGCCCCGGCCAGCCCCGAACCGTGCCTCGGCCCACAGCGCAGCGTTCGCGTCGTTGTCCACCAGCACGGGCAGACCGACCCGGCGTCGAACCGCATCCCGCAAGGGTTCGTGACGCCAGGACAGGTGCGGGGCGAAAAGTACCGTCGATTGCGACGCGTCGATGAACCCGGCGGCACCGATGCCCACCGCAATCGCCTGCCGATGGTCTCGCAGCTCCTCGATCGCCTCGGCGATGGTGTCTTCCACCACCTGCGGTGCTCGGGTGCGGTGCGGCGTCGGTCGACGTGCCCGACGCAGAACTCGCCCATCGACGTCGACCAGACCGGCGGCCACTTTGGTACCGCCGACATCGATGCCGATGGCAGGCCGGGACCAGATCTGGCGTGGAGCCTCGGCCACCTGTTCGTTCACCGGGACTCCGGATCTGCCGCCCGCGCCGACGTGCTGGCATCGGCCGTCCGTGCCGGTGGTTCCGGATCACCATGCCGTGGAACGTCGAGGTGGCGCAGCAGGTCACGTGCGACCGTCACCGCTGTGTCCGCCGCCACCGTCAGCTGGGTGAGTATCTCGGGGTGTTCGGTCCGTACCATCGCCATCAGCCGACACCATGGGCAGCTCACGCACAGCTGCTCGTGGGCCTGGGCCTGATCGTCAGCCTGATCAGCGGACCGCTGCACGCCGTCGGCGGACGCGGGAGCACTGTCGCACGTGTCGTCGGCCTCGTGCGGCGCGGTCGCAGACAGCCGGGTCAACCACCACCGGCGCACTGAGTCCATCAACCGAACCGCTTCTTGGCCAGCCTCGCCCAGCTCGGCTTCGCGACCGGACCCGGCCGCTGCGGCACTCACCCCTCGGCCTGCTTCTTCAGTTCCTTCAGCGCGGTGTTGACGATGCTTTTCTCTGCTTTGCGCTTGAGCAACCCCAACATGGGAACCCGAAGATCGACGGTGAGCTGGTAGGCCACCGTCGTCGGCCCGGACGGCGCTGCCTCAAGCGTGTAGCTGCCGTCCAACGCCGTGAGCACGCTCGTCGAGTCCGCCAAAATCCAGCTCACCGTTCCAGTCCCGGCGGGAGTGACCTGCCATGAGTAGTTCAGGGTGTACGTGTCCTTGATCGCCCCGGCGTCCAGCGCGAACCGAACGGACAAGGCACGGCCATCAGCGTCCGTACTGAGCACCTCGGCGCTACGCACCGCGGCCGCCCACGTGGAATAGGCGGGAAAGTCGGCGATCACGGCCAGAACAGCGGCGGGCGTGGCCGCTACCTCGATGCTGGACCGGGTCTGCTCTGCCACGATTCCTCCGGTGCCGGGGGCGCGCCATGGGCTGACCGCGCAGGGCAGGCGGTCGACGCACCCGGTGTCGGGTCGAAGGGTAGTAGAGGCAGAGCTGCCGCGGCGGGGCAACTGCGTGCCACCCAAAGACGACGCCGACGCGTGAATGGTCAGCCGGCAACCTTGCCCAACACCGCACCGAGCAGGAGCAGCACGACGGTCAGGACGACCAACCCGCAGGCCGCCCAGGCCATGGTCGCGGCCGTGCCTTGGGGTACCCGATTCATCCACCCTGGTTGCCGCTGGGACGCCGCCAGCTGCCCGAGCATCTGGTCCGCCCAGGCATCCGTCTCGGACTGCTGATCACCGGAGTCCACCGGCCGCTGCCCGCGGTGCTGCCCCACAAGCGCAGCACCCGACCCGTCCTGGGGGTCAGCGGCCGACGCCTCGGTCCGGTCCTGCGGGATGGGCGAACGCAGATCGGCGTGGCAGCACCAGCACCAGCCGACATCACCGCGGACTACGGCGCCGCACGCCGAGCAGGCCGCTGAGGCCGCCTGTCGTCGTTGCACCTGGGCAGGATCACGTTCCACCCAGGCGAGATCGGCACTACCAGCCCTACGCTTGATCTTTCGGTCCCTCATGCGGAGCCTCACCCTCCTGCCTCGCTCTGATCGGTAAGGTTTGGGACGGAGTGATCCACGCTCGCAAGGAGGCATCGTGGCCGAATTCTCCGTCCCCCCGCTCGTCCCGGAGACAACCACCGGGAACACCGCATCGTTTGCTGTGGAGCACGCCACACACGACCCAGACCGGGTGCTCTTCAGCCGGTTGGTCAACGATCGTTGGACCGACATCACCGCTCAAGAGTTCCTCGACGACGTGACCGGCGTGGCCCGCGGTCTGATTGCGGCCGGTATCAAGCCTGGCGATCGAGTCGCGTTGATGAGTCGCACGCGCTACGAGTGGACCCTGGTCGACTTTGCGATCTGGTCGACGTGTGCGATCACCGTGCCGATCTACGAAACGTCGTCCGCCGATCAGGTGCGCTGGATCCTGCAGGACTCTGGCGCGACAGCGTGCGTCGTCGAGACCCCAGATCATGCCAAGACGGTCGGCGCGGTCCGCGGTGAACTCCCTGCGCTGTCGGATGTCTGGCAGATCGATGCCGGGGGGTTGGATGATCTCGTGACGGCCGGCCGCGAGGTGGACACCGCCGCCGTGGACGAACGCCGAGCAGCCGCGGTCCCCACCGACCTGGCCACGATCATCTACACCTCCGGGACGACCGGCCGGCCCAAAGGGTGTGAGCTGACCCACGCCAACTTCATCGAGAGCGCCAACAACACCGTCGAGCACGTCCCCACTGTGTTCTCGACCGATGGTGCTTCGACCGTGCTGTTCCTGCCGCTGGCACACGTCTTCGCGCGCTACGTCCAGGTGGCGGCCATCCGAGCCGGGGCTCGGATGGGCTACTGCCCTGATGTCAGCCAGCTCATGGGCACCCTGGCGAGCTTCCAACCTTCGTTCCTGCTGTCCGTCCCCCGGGTGTTCGAGAAGATCTACAACGCCAGCGAGGCCAAGGCCGAAGCTGCTGGCCGAGGAGCGATCTTCCGTCAAGCAGCCCAGACTGCCATCGCCTGGAGCCGAGCACAGGAGGAGCGCGGCGGCCGACCATCGCTCGGGCTGCGGGTACAGCACGCGCTGTTCGATCGACTCGTGTACGGCAAGATGCGGGCCGCGATGGGCGGCCGGATCACCTGCGCGACATCGGGCGGCGCGCCTTTGGGCGAACGGCTGGCCCACTTCTTCCGGGGCGCCGGTATCGCCGTGCTCGAGGGGTACGGCCTGACTGAGACCACCGCCCCGGCGACGACCAACACTCCGGAGCGAACCAAGATCGGGACGGTCGGGGCGCCGCTTCCCGGGGTCGCCGTCCGGATCGCCGACGACGGCGAGATCCTGATTCGCGGGGTGAACGTGATGCGGGGCTACTGGCAGAACCCGGAGGCGACCGCACGCTCCCTGACCGACGGCTGGCTTCACACCGGTGACCTGGGCTCGATAGACGACGAGGGGTTCATCACCATCACCGGCCGCAAGAAGGAGATCTTGGTGACCGCGGGCGGCAAGAACGTCGCCCCCGCGGTGCTCGAAGACCATATCCGCGCCCACCCCCTGGTGTCGCAGTGCATCGTCGTCGGCGATCAGCGGCCGTTCATCGGAGCGCTCATCACTCTGGACGCCGACATGCTGCCGCTGTGGCTGTCCAACCATCAGCACCCGGCGTTGGACGTCGCTGCTGCCGCCGAGCTCGAAGCCGTGCGAACCGAGGTGCAACTGGCCGTCGACGCGGCGAACCGCACGGTCAGCCGCGCGGAGTCCATCCGCTCCTTCCGGTTGCTGACCATTGACTTCACTGAGCAGTCCGGGCACTTGACACCCTCGATGAAGCTCAAGCGCGCGGCCGTGATGAAGGACTTCGCCGTCGACGTCGAGGAGCTGTACCGCTGAGCACCAGCATCGATGACACCGACCACCCTGCGGTCGGACCGTCCCACCCACCGCGGCAGCCGGCACCCTCGACCTCCGATGCCTGCCCTGCACCACGCCGAGCCGGTCTCGCCTGGGGTGCGGTCGCCGTTGTCTGGCTCGGCTCGTTCACTGCGCTGCAGTGGAGCGTCGTCCGGTATCGCCTGGCCATCGTGCTGGTCCTCACCTCAGTAGCCATCCTGCTGGCCACCGCCCTCGCCCGTCGTTGGCGACCTCGCCCTGGCGGTCACCTCAGCTCAGGCTTGGTGGTACCCGGAGTCCGGCTCGACCGCGGCCTCGCAGCAGTGCTGGTCGGTGTCGCGGTCGTCACTGTCGCGGTGCCGTTCTTCAGCCATGCGAACGCGACCGGGCGGCATCAACTGGCCGCGGTGATGGCAGCGACAGCCTTGCTGGCGGCGGTCGCTGTGGTGGCCGGGGGCCGGTACGGCTTCGCGTGGTCCGCGGTCGTCGCCGCTGCTGGCACCGTCGCCTGGACAGCATGGGCCATCCGTGTCTCGCCGACACCGCGGATCGACGTCTGGGTGATCCTGCAGCAGGCCGCCGACGGCTTGGCTCGCGGAGAAAACCCGTACACCACGAGCTGGGTCGGGTCGCCGGGGATCCAGGATGCCTTCACTTATTTGCCGTGGACGGCTGTGTTGGTGGCGCCGGGCCGGTGGCTGGCCGGGGATGTCCGGTGGGCGTTGCTATTGGCCGTGTTGGTTGCCCTGGCCTGCCTGGTGGCCACGGCGACTCCGATGAGTGGCCGGGTGCGCGACACGCCGCCGCTCGTGTTCGCCGCGGCCACGCTGCTGGCTTTGGCTCCCGGGTCGATCACCCAGGCCGAGCAGGCCTGGACCGAACCGCTGCTGCTGGCTTGCTTGGCCGGGTGGGCGCTGCTGATCCGCCGTGGGCGTCTGTGGTGGGCGGTGTTCCCGCTGGCGCTCGGGTGCGCATGCAAGCAGCACCTCGTTGTGCTGCTTCCGGTACTCGCGTGCTGGCCGGTGTTCGGCTGGCGGCGGACGCTGGCCACCGGAGGCCTGGCTGGCGTCCTGGTGCTGCCCTGGTTCCTTGCGGCCCCCGCGGACTTCTGGAGGGACACCGTGGGGCTGCTGATCTCGTTCCACCCGATCCGGTTCGCGAACACCTGGTTCATCGCGGCCCGCACCGAGCTCGATGTCACTCCGCCGTTCTGGTTGACCGGGTGCATCGTGATCGCTGTGGTCGGCACGGCATGCTGGGCCGTCCGACGACGCCAGACGGACGTGGCCGATGTGGTCGGGTGGTTGGCTCTGGTGCTGCTGATCGCGAATCTGGTGAACAAGCAGGCGTTCTACAACCAGTACTGGCTGGTGGGCGGACTGGTCGCGCTCGCGGTTGCCGCGGCGGCAGGTGCTCCTCGTCCCGATGTTCGATCCGCTGGCTCAGCTCACGGTACGGCGACCACGCCGACGGCCTCTCGGTAGCCAGCTCAGGGCGAGGCGGCTGACCCGTCGTCCAGGTCTCGGCTGACCTGCGTGCCATTGAGGATCGCGGACAGCCGAACCGCCAGGTCGTCCCAGCGCCATCGCTCGGCGACCCACCGGCGGCCGCGGTCGCCGAATCGACGGGCCAGAGCGCGGTCCGTCAACAACGTGGCCACCCGGTCGGCGACCGCGCTGAGCGACCGGCCTGGGACGACGAATCCGTTCTCGCCGTCCAGGACGGCGTCCGGAGCGCCGCCGGAGTCCCCGGCTACCACCGGCAATCCGGTGGCGGCCGCCTCCAGGTAGCAGATGCCCAGCGCCTCCGGCTCCAGGCCGCCCAGCCGGGTACGAGTCGGCATCGCGAACACGTCCCCCGCGTCGTAGTAGGCCGGGGTCTGGTGCCACGGCACCCGTCCGGTGAGCACCACGTGCTGGCGGAGGTCCAGCTGGTCGACCAGTCGTTCCACCCGACGGCGGCCCGGCCCATCGCCGACGAGCAGCAGCGCCGCGTCCGGGACCCGGCGCTGGATCTGCGGCAAGGCGCGGACCAGGACGTCCTGACCCTTGCGCGGCACCATCCGCGAGATGCACACGACCACCGGCCGATCGGTCAGCCCATGGCGTACCCGCACCTGCGCGCCACCTGAATCCGGGTGGAACACCGCGTCGTCGACGCCTGGTGTCAACTGGCGCATCCGCGTCCGGGCCGCCGAGGACAGCGGCCGCTCGATCCGGCTGCGGCAGTAGTCCCCGAGGAACGTCAGGACGTCGCAGCTGTCACCGATCCGACGCAGTATGGCCCGAGCACCTGGCACTGCTGACCACCACACCTCGTGGCCGTGAGTGGTGGCCACGACCCGATGGGCACCGGCTTGCCGCAGCCTCCCGGCCATCAAGCCCAGCGGTGCCGCCGCTCCGAACCAGACCTGGTCGATGTCCCGACTGCGCACCAGTTCCGCGCTGCGGCGGGCGATTGCGGCGCGCGGCACCAGCAGTCGCGCCGGATCCCGGACCACCTCGAACGGGAGGGTGGCGTCAAAGTCGCGATCGCCGCGCTGCCGCGCGGTGTGCACCACCACCTCGTCGGCGGGCAGACGTCGGGCGAAGGACAACACCATCGACTCGATCCCCCCCACCCGTGGGGGAAAATCGTTGGTGACGACCAAGGTCCGCGGCATCCTGGAACCCTAGTGCGGCACGAGGCCGTCACATCCCGGCCAGGTCTCGCAGGTACTCGCGCCAGCGCTCTGTGAACCGCTGCTCGGTGGTTCCGAGGTCGCCGAAAGCCGTCTCGACGGCCTCCTGTGGCGTTCCGGAGGCATCACTAGCGGTGCGGTAGAAAGAGACCAGACGGCGCTCGCCGTATACCTCGGCGATCACCCGGCAGGCCAGCCATGACCCCGTGTAGGCCGAGGCGATCGGCCCACGGACGGGATTGAAGTCCTCTGGCTGCGGCAGCGCCCGAGGTGTTGCCCCAGCACGGACCTCCTCGACCAGGTCAGCCGCGGCGACGTCGAGGTCGACCCCGGCGTCGGAGTAGCCGACATAGTCCGCAAAGCCTTCGGATAGCCACGTTGGGACCGCCCGTGCCGTGCTCTGCCGAGTGGCAACGTGGGTCATCTCATGGCTGAGCACCACCTGCTGGCCACGCTGCTGCAGACGATCGAAAGCGCTCGGGTTCAGCACGATCCGATCGTTGCCGGCGCGCTGGCGAAGGCCCTGGGTGGTCGTGCGTGGCTGATCGCGCAACGTGCCGGTGGTCACTGCCGCAAGCTGATCGAGCCCGGAGCTCGGGCGTTGCAGCAGCCGCCCGAACTCTCGTTGGGTGGCGGGCACCACGAGGACTGCTCGACGCTGCCACCGCGTCCCCCACACCGCGGACACCTGGTCGATCGCCCGGTCGCCGAGGTCCACAGCCCGTCGCAGCTCGGCACGCGACCCGGTACCGAAGGCGATCACCCGCTCGCTGCGTTCCACCTGCACCGGCCCGAGATCCCAGGGCTGGGGGACGACGTCGTCGCTGTCATCGTCGGCAGTCAGCAACCATCGAGAGCCGCGGCGTACGACGGTGAGCACCTGCTCACTGACGGCCGAAGTCCGGTCGAAGCCAGCGATCCGGTGGCTGACTCGGACTCGGGCCAGCCACGCCGTTGGCCCCAGCTGCGCTTGCCGGTCGGCTGGCAGGTCGCCGGCTCGACCGAGCACCTGGTATCGCCACTCGGCCAGCGGGAGGACGCGAAGACGACGGAACACCGCGGCCTGCTGGACGTGGAACGACCGCCTGCTCAGCGGGTCCACCGCCGCGAGCCAGGCTTCCTGGTCGCCAGCACGCAGCCCGCGGGACCGTTCGGTCAGCAGCTCGGTCAGCGCGGCGACCCGGTCGGATACCTCGTCTCGAGCGGGTGTGGCCGCGGTTCCGATGCCTCCCCAAGGATCGGCCGTGGGAAGGAGTGCCGTGGGAGGGGCTGGGGCTCGAGCCGGCAGGTCAGCCAGTGCGGCGGCCATCAAGACACTCGCCACGCTCACCGCGATAGCGGACCTCGGGACCCGACCGCGTCGCCGTCCAGCGGCTGGTGGTGCGGCCTGCGTGGAAACCGGTGACCGTGAGGTCACATCGCCTATCACGACATCGGGGACGACCTCCCGGGTGCTGGTGATCCCCGACTGCACTCGCCGCATCCTAGGACGGGCTACCGGACCGAGGTGCGGCGGACCTGCTCGAGGAGTGGCTGCGTCGCCACGCACTCGAATCAGAACGGCAGGCTCAGCGGCCTCGCCGACGCCCTCACCCTGTGTTGCGGCACAACCTGAGCGGAGGAACCAAACCCGATCCGGACAGGGCCGCGACCGCAGCCTGCTCGGTCTCGTCCCATTGGATGCCCCGCGGCGGCGCGCCCAGCAGGACCGTCACGACGCAGTCGCCGCAGGCTGCCCCGCGTACCTCGCAGCAGTCGCAGTCGATGTGCATGGTGCTCATCCGCGATTCACCTCCACGCTCGCCTCGGAGTCTCACCTCCGAGTTCACCTGCCTCCGATCGGCACAGCGCCGACCAGCACGACGGACTGTACGAACCAGGTCCGACAGCACCTGGTTCGCAGGGGAGCGTTGTCAGTGCGTTGGCCTACGGTGCCCACCTGTGAGCTCACTGGCCATGGCCCCACCTCATGGGTCTGCCGGGCCTGGCCGGTCGATCAGCGCCCGCCTGCCGTTGCGGGAGGTCGAATTCGTCGTGCTGGATCTGGAGACCACCGGGCACGATCCACAGCACGCGGCGATCACCGAGGTCGGGGCGGTGCTGGTCCATGGCGGCCAGGTGCGCGAAGAGCTGCACACCCTGATCGATCCCGGCAGGTTCGTCCCCGCGCCGGTCATCGAGCTGAACGGGATCACCGACGAGATGCTGCGCTTCGCGCCGCCCATCGCCTGCGTACTGCCGTGGGTGCTGCAGCTGTGCGCCGGACGGGTGCTCGTCGCCCACCACGCACCGTTCGACCTCGGGTTCCTCCGTCACGCCGCCGAGGGGGTCGGCATCGCCTGGGTGACGCCGCTGGTGGTGGACACTCTCCAGCTCGCTCGCCGGGTCCTGCGTCCGGACGAAGTGCCCGACCATCGACTGGGCACCTTGGCCAGCCTGTTCAGATCACCGGTGACCCCGACCCACCGGGCGCTGGCGGACGCCCGAGCGACAGCCCACGTCTTGCTCGGACTCGTGGCACGCCTGGACGAGGACTGCTCGCTGACGGACCTGCTGCGGATTGCCAACCAGGAAGACATACCCTAGGCGACCCGCGAGATCTGCCCCGGACGCCCGAGGCCGGCAGCTCAGGGGCGGATAGGCTGGGCCATCCTGAGCCACCGCTGGCCGGCCGCCCGCCTGGAGTGCCGTTGTGATCACTGCCATCGTCCTGATTCACGCCGAGGTCGACCGGATCCCCCAGGTCGCTACCGAGGTAGCAGACATCACCGGGGTGAGCGAGGTCTACTCGGTCACCGGTGACGTCGACCTGATCGCGATCGTCCGAGTGCGGGAGCACGACATGTTGGCCGACGTCATCGCGGATCAGCTCAACAAGGTCGCCGGGATTCGTGCTACCCGTACGCACATCTCGTTCCGTGCCTATTCCCGGCACGATCTTGAGGCGGCATTCGCCCTCGGTGAGTCAGCTGATTGACAACCGCCCAACTCGCTATGGCATCTGTGCACGAACCGGATCGACAAGGCGGCTGACTGATCAGCCGCGACTGATCGCCACCCAACGCTCGAGCACCTCGGCGGCTGCCCCCGAGTCGACCGCAGCGGTGGCACGCTCCACAGCCGCGGCCATCCGGCTCGTGAGGTCAGCGGTATCACCGACCTTCACCTGTGCTCCCGCACCAGACCGCGCCGCAAGTATCTCCGCCTTCAGAACTCGCGTCTCCGGGTCGGTGACGCTCCTGGACCGAACGGCATCCGCGGCCACCAGACCAGCGGCAGCGTTCAGCAGCACGGCATGACGCACCGGCCCGCGTTGGCCGGCCAGCACCTCGTGCACCACACGGGCGTTGTACGCCACATCACCACCTCGCAACGTGGACGCCGACGCGGTCGGGATCCCCAGCTGCGCAGGGTCCAGCCGGTGCTCGACGACGCCTCCGCCGGACACTTCCCAGACGCTGGAAGGCCCGGCGGTCGTCAGCTCGTCCAGACCGTCCTCCCCCCGGAACACCAAAGCACTGGTACCTCGGCCGGCAAGCACCCCGGCCACGACCGGGGCCATCCGGCGGTCGCCGACACCGACCGCCGCGGCCTGGGGCGCAGCTGGGTTGGTGAGGGGGCCGAGCACGTTGAACGCGGTCGGGATCCCGAGCTCCCGGCGGGCACCCGCAGCGTGCCGCATCGAGGGGTGGAAGAGCTGGGCGAAGCAGAACGTGATGCCGGCTTCGACCGCGACCTGCGCGACCCGTGACGACGGCAGGTCCAACCGGACCCCGAGCGCCTCCAGGACGTCCGCTGACCCGCACGCGCTTGAGGCGGCCCGGTTGCCGTGCTTTACGACCCTGCACCCCGCGCCAGCCACCACCAAGGCCGCCATGGTGGAGATGTTGACAGTGTGCGCCCGGTCGCCCCCCGTACCGACGACGTCGACACAGTGACCAGGTACCTCGATCCGGACGGCATGGCGGACCATGGCGTCGACCAGGCCGGTCACCTCCGGGACGCTCTCGCCCTTGGATCGCAACGCCACCAGGAACCCGGCGATCTGGGCGGCGGTGGCGTCGCCCCGCATGATGCAGTCCATCGCCCAGTCGGTCTGCTCCCGAGTGAGGTCTGCGCCCGACAGCAATTCGCTGAGCAGACCCGGCCAGGTCGTCTCCTCCGGCGTCCTGCTCTTGTCCAGACCGTGCGACCGGGACGGGTCGGACGGTCTGGACGGAGCGTCAGGACCCACGGACGGCGCGCAAGAGGCCGGTGACTGCTCGACCGACTCCGACCGGGTCGAGGGGGTGGGAAACCGCGTTATCCGCCATGGACCAGGCGGCGAGCCAGGAATCCTGCGGCCGACCGGTGATCACCAGGATCGGCGGGCAGCGGTAGATCTCGCTCTTCAGCTGCCGGCACAGGCCGAGTCCGCCCAGCGGCGCGGCCTCACCGTCCAGGACGGCCAGGTCGACGCTACCGGCGTCGACCCGGGCCACCACCGCCTGCGGGGTCGCGCACTCCACCCACTCCACCCTCGGCAGATCACGGGCAGGTCGGGGACCGACGGCCATCCGCACCTGCTGTCGGGTGTCTGCGTTGTCGCTGTAGAGCAGGACGGTGACAGGCCGCGAGTTTGCGGCAGCGCCGGAGGCGTGGGCGACGTCGGTGTTGGTCATGTTGGCGACTCACCTGTCCTCGTCGTCTGATCTGGGTGCCGACCGATCGTGATCGTAGCGACCTGGACCACGCCTCCCGATCGGCGGCGCCACCAGGTCGTGGTCGGCGATCACCACCGGGGTGCCGGGTGCGCGCCGCGCGGCCGGCAGGGCAATAATGCTCGACGTGGCCACCGCTTCCGCCGTGCAAAGCCCCCCGCCGCACATGACCGTGAGTCGACCGAACATGGCGTCCGTCGGCACCATCGTGTGGTTGTCCAGCGAGCTGATGTTCTTCGCCGGTTTGTTCGCCATGTACTTCACCATGCGCTCGGTCGCTCCGCAGGAGTGGTTGGAGGGTCCGGCGAAGCTCAACGTGCCGTTCTCCGCCGCCAATACGTTGATCCTCGTGGTGAGCTCCGTGTGGTGCCAGCTCGGGGTATGGAAGGCCGAACAGTTCCAGCCCGCGCGGACCGGCTCGCTGTGGCAGGTCCAGTCCTGGGGCATGCGCGAGTGGTACGCGCTCACCTATCTGTTCGGCGCGGTCTTCGTCGCGGGCCAGGTCTTCGAGTACGCGGAGTTGGTGCATGAGAACCTCGCGATCAACTCGGGCGCCTACGGTTCGGTGTTCTACCTGACCACCGGCTTCCACGGCCTGCACGTGACGGGTGGCCTGATCGCCTTCCTCCTGATCATCGGGCGCTCGTTCGCGGCCCGACGCTTCGGTCATGCCGAGGCCACCGGGGCCATCGTGACCTCGTACTACTGGCACTTCGTGGACGTCGTGTGGATCGCCCTGTTCGCGACTATCTACCTGCTCCAGTGACGGCGATCGCATTCGACCCGCTGATATCCCGCAGGTGGTCGTCTCGCTGTCCTGCGTCCCGACCGGTGGTCCGACCTTTGCCAGACGTGTCGGACGTCACGGTCGGCCACCCCGTCCAGACCGTGCCGGTGACAGCCCTCCGGCGTAGCCTTGAGTCGATTCCGGGACACCGGAATCCTTGTCCGGGAACGAGGATCCTTCCGTGACTGCACTTGCCGCGCGACGACGCCACCCAGTGGTACTTGTTCTGCTGATCGCGCTCGGCCTGCTCGCCACGGGGGCGATCTACGCCCTCGTCGCACCACGGCCGGCCGGCGCCGCCACGGCCAACAAGGACGACATCGCCGAGGGGCGCAAGCTGTTCCTCGCCAACTGCGCGACCTGCCACGGTAAGAATGCACAGGGTGGCGCCATCGTGGACCGCGAGGACCAAGTGGCCGGTCCCAGCCTGATCGGGGTGGGTGCCGCCGCGGTCGACTTCCAGGTCGGTACCGGTCGGATGCCGATGGCCTACCCCGGTCCGCAGGCACCTAAGGCGTCGGTCCGGTTCTCTCAGGAACAGATCAATCAGATGGCCGCTTACGTGGCGTCTTTGGCACCTGGTCCGGCGATCCCCTCCGCCGAGTTCGCCACCGCTGAGGGGGGCGACGCATCCCGGGGCGGTGAGATCTTCCGGGTCAACTGCTCCATGTGCCACAACTTCGCTGGCGCGGGCGGAGCGCTGACCCGCGGCAAGTACGCTCCGGGCCTGGAGGGATCGACGCCGAAGCACGTCTATGAGGCGATGCTCACCGGTCCCCAGTCGATGCCGGTCTTCAACGACGGGACCATCTCCCCGGAAAGCAAGCGAGACGTGATCGCCTACCTCGAGACCGTCCAGGAGCAGCCCAACCCGAGCGGATCGGCTTTGGGCAACCTCGGACCAGTGCCCGAGGGTTTGTTCGCATGGATCGTCGGCATCGGCGCGCTGATCGGGTGCGCCGTCTGGCTCGGACTCAAGGCGGCCTGAGATGTCGGACACCACCAGCGACGACACCGTTCAGCACAGCTCGGCCAGTGGCCAGGCGGACACCGCCGAGCACGCCACCACGTCCGGATCCACCCATGCGTCGCTGGAGCGCCAAGGCGAACTGACCGGAACGGGCCTGCGGCTGATGGACGACGCGCCCGAGCGTCCGGTGCGGTTGCCCGGCAGCACCGCCGCACCGACGGTGTTCCAGAACCCCGGTCTTCCAGCCCACGTCCACCGGATGGCGGACGCCGACCCGCGGGCTGCCAAGCGCGCTGAGCGTCAAGTGGCCGCGATGTTCGCGTTGTCCATGGCGGCGACGCTGACCTTTGTGGTGGCCTACTTCGCCGTCGACCTGGAGACGGCGGTGTTCGTCCCGTTGATCGGCGAGACCTTGCTGCAGAACCTGCTGCTGGGCCTCGGGCTGGGTTTCGGGCTGTTCTTCATCGGCATCGGCGCGGTTCACTGGGCCAAGACGCTCATGCCCGACGACGAGGTCGTCGAGAGCCGGCACCCCCTGCGTACCGATGACGCTGCCTACCAAGACACCGTCCGGGTGGTCCGTGAGGGTGCCGAGGCGTCCGGGATCGGCCGGCGGCCGCTGATCAGGGCCACGCTCGGTGGTGCGCTGGGCCTGTTCGGGTTGCCGTTCGTGGTGGCGCTGCGCGACCTCGGACCCCTGCCCGGCGACAAACTGTCGACCACGATGTGGAAGGCCGGCACCCGGCTGGTGACCGACGCCGAGCAGGCGCCGGTCCGGGCATCGGACATCACCGTGGGATCGGTGGTGCACGTGATGCCGGAGGGCATCGACGAGGCCGAGCACCCGTTGGAGGAGCGCGCCAAGGCCGCGGTACTGGTGATGCGCCTGGACGACGCCGACATCCAAGACGACAAGGAACGCGCTTGGGGTTATCAGGGAATCGTGGCGTACTCGAAGATCTGCACCCACGTCGGTTGCCCGGTCGGTCTCTATGAGCAGCAGACCCGGCACTTGTTGTGTCCATGCCACCAGTCGACGTTCGACGTCTCCCAGGACTGCAAGGTGATCTTCGGCCCGGCCAAGCGGAGCCTGCCGCAGCTGAGGATCACCGTGGACGACGAGGGATATCTGATCGCCCAACAGCCGTTCCAAGAAGCCGTTGGGCCGAGCTTTCCGGAGCGAGGTCAACGATGAGTCACACCGCCACCCCCAACCGGATCGACCGGAGCGCGCGGTACGTCGACGAACGCACCGGCGCCGCTGCCGCCGTCCGCTTCGGTCTCAAGAAGGTGTTCCCGGACCACTGGTCGTTCATGCTGGGTGAGGTCGCCATGTACAGCCTGGTGATCCTGCTGATCACCGGGACCTTCCTCACCTTCTGGTACATCCCATCGGCCGGGCAGGTGGTCTACGACGGCGCCTACACGCCGTTGCGTGGGATCGAGATGTCTGAGGCGTACAAGTCCACCCTGGACATCTCGTTCGAGATCAGGGGTGGCCTCATCATCCGGCAGATCCACCACTGGTCAGCCCTGATCTTCGTGGCGGCGATCGCTTGCCACATGTTCCGGGTGTTCTTCACGGGGGCTTTCCGCAAACCGCGGGAGCTCAACTGGGTGATCGGGGTGGTCCTCGCGCTACTGGCGCTCGTCGAAGGCTTCGCGGGGTACTCGCTACCGGACGACCTGCTGTCCGGAACGGGCCTGTCGTTCGTCCGGGGCTTGCTGCAGTCCATCCCGATCGTCGGGTCGTACGTGACGTTCTTCGTGTTCGGCGGCGAGTACCCCGGCGAGGCGCTCATCCCACGGCTGTACATCGCGCACGTGCTCATCGTCCCCGCGCTGCTGGTCGGGCTGTTTGTTGCGCACATCATGCTGGTCGCATTGCAGAAGCACACGCAGTACCCGGGCCCGGGCCGGACCGAGGACAACGTGGTCGGATTCCCGGTCATGCCGGTGTACGCCGCGAAGGCGGGCGGGTTCTTCTTCATCGTCTTCGGTGTCACCGCGCTGATGGCTGCGGTGGCCACCATCAACCCGATCTGGGCGTACGGCCCCTACTCCCCGTCCCAGGTGACCGCCGGCTCGCAACCAGACTGGTACATGGGGTGGCTCGAGGGAGCGATCCGACTGCTCCCCGGGTGGATGGAGTTCGAAGCGTTCGGCTGGACCTTCAGCCTCAACGTCGCCATCGGCGGGCTGGTGCTGCCCGGGATCGTGACCATGGCAGCGTTCGCCTATCCGTTCCTGGAGTCGTGGGTCACCGGGGACAAACGCGAGCACCACCTACTAGACCGTCCGCGCAACGCGCCGACCCGCACCGGCCTGGGCGCCATGGCGATCGCCTTCTACCTGCTCATGTGGGCTGGCGGCGGCAACGACCTGATCGCCATCGCCTTCGGGTTGTCCATCAACGACATCTCGAACGTCCTGCGGGTAGCCGTCTTCGTCGTGCCACCGGTGGTGTTCGTGGTGACCAAGCGGATCTGTCTGGGCCTGCAACGACGAGATCGTGACCTTGCTCTGCACGGGGTGGAGACCGGGCGGATCGTCCGGCTCCCTCACGGGGAGTTCGTCGAGGTGCACCAGCCCCTGCCGGACCACGATCGCTGGCTGCTGGTCCAGCACGACACCCACCGGCCGCTGCCGCTGCCCGAAGCGGCTGACGAGCGAGGGGTTCGTACTCCGGGGTACCGTCGAGCCAAACTGCGGGCCAAACTGTCCGCCTTCTGGTTCGAGGACCGGGTGGAGCCGGCTACCCCTGCCGAGCTGGCCGCTGCGCACGCCCACAGCGAGCACGATGCGATCGGCGCTGACGAGCAAAGTCACCCAGCGCTGACCAGCACCAACTCATCGACCTCCTAACTGGAACGCTGCGCACGTCGGGCTGGTGGGTGCTCTGTGGTGGGACCGCAATGCCCACACCACGACGTGGTGCTGCAACAGCTCTCGCGACACTGCACTCGGGTGCTCGATATCGGCTAGGGGACAAGGAACTTCGCGATCCGACTGGCCACTCGGGCCAGCCGCTCACTGATTGTCTGGCGGCAACCTCACGACGTCGCATGGCGAGGCGGACCCTCATGAGGCCCATCAGACGACGACGCGCAGGATCTCTTCGATGGACGTGACGCCCTGCGCGACCTTGAGCATGCCGTCCTGCCGCAGTGTCGTCATACCTTCGCCACGTGCCACCTCGCCGATCGCCGCAGCTGAGGAACGCTCCACCGTGAGCCGCTCGATCGGCTCGCTCACGTTCATCACCTCATGCAACGCGACCCGGCCCTTGTACCCAGTCTTGGAGCACGCCGAGCACCCCACTGGGCGATACAGCTCCGGCAACGGCTGGTCCGGGGTCCAGCCGAAGTTCACCCGCAGCAGATCCTCCGGCTCTGGGGTGTACGGCTCCTTGCACCGCCCGCACAGACGCCGAGTGAGCCGTTGTGCCAGCACGCAGTCCAGCGCCGACCCGACCAGGAACGGCTCGATTCCCATCTCGGTCAGCCGGGTCACCGCCGAGGGTGCGTCGTTGGTGTGCAAGGTGGCCAATACCAGGTGACCGGTGAGCGCCGCCTCGACAGCGATCTGCGCGGTCTCGTGGTCCCGGATCTCGCCGAGCAGGACGACGTCGGGGTCACAGCGCAGGATGGACCGCAGCGCCGCAGCGAACGTCAATCCAGCCTTCGCGTTGACCTGCACCTGGTTGATGCCTGGCAGCCGGTACTCCACTGGATCTTCGACGGTGATCACGTTGACCTCGGGCCGGCTGACGATGTTGAGCGTCGCGTACAGCGTCGTCGACTTCCCGGATCCGGTAGGCCCGGTCACCAGCATCATCCCGTAGGGCTTGACGAAGCTCTTCTCGTAGCGCTCGTAGTTGTCGTCGGAGAACCCGAGATCCGCCAGGGTGAGTCTGGTCGTGGAATTGTCCAGGATCCGCATAACGACCTTCTCACCCCACACGGTGGGCAAGGTCGCCACTCGCAGGTCCACCTTGGACCCGTTGGAGGACACCGAGAGCCGGCCATCCTGCGGAACCCGCCGTTCGGCGATGTTGATGTCCGCCATGATCTTCAACCGGGAGATGACGCCAGACTGGATCGCCTTCGGCGAGCGCATCACTTCGTGCAGCACCCCGTCGATCCGATAGCGCACCCGCAGGTCCTTCTCGGTCGGCTCCAGGTGGATGTCCGATGCCCGGTCCTGGATCGCCTGGGTGATGAGCAGGTTGACATACTTGACGATTGGCGCGTCCTCGGTGATCTCCTTCACCTTGGACAGGTCCTCGTCCTCATCGTCGACGTCCATTGCCGAAGTGAGGTCGTCCATATCCGCGTCGGCGCGGTAGTAGCGGTCGATCGCGGCGGTGATGTCACCCCGGGTCGCGACCACCGGGCGCACGTCCAACCCGGTCATCGACCGGATGTCGTCCAGCGCGAAGACATTGCCCGGGTCCGCCATCGCGACGACAAGCTTCCCGTCGTCGGTGTAGCCGATCGGGAGCGCATTGTGTCGGCGCACCACCGCGCCGGGCACCCGACCGGTGGCTGATCCGTCAACCGCTGTTTCCTGGAGGTCCACGAACGGCATGCCGAGTTGCTGAGCCAGGGCTGCGACCAGCTGCGCCTCGGTCAAGACACCCTGCTCCACCAGCACCCGGCCAAGGCTGCGCCCAGCGTTCTGCTGTTCGGCGAACGCTTCTTCCAGCTGCGTCTCCGTGACCAGCCCGTCAGAGATCAGGATCTCGGCCAGCTGCATGGGCGGCACTCCAGCGGACAATAGGAAGCCGTGGCTCACAGCCACGGAGAGGGTCTGTCCAGCCATCGGGTTCCAAAGAGCACCGCTTGAGCAGCCGCGCGTCCGGCAGCCGAATCGGCAGCGGGTCAGTGAGCTTGTGCCGCCTGATCCCCAGCCCGACGGACCGCGGCGACATCAACCGCACCGAGCGTCCGACCAGTCATCAGGCGGACCTGGGCGACCGCCTGATGCAGCAGCATGACGAGTCCACCCACGGTGCGCCCGCCACCGGCCCGCCAGCGCACCGCCAGCGGCGTCGGCCACGGCGCGTACACCACGTCCAGGAGCACGCCAAGCCCGCCACCCGGTCCACCTTCCGTCCGACCGCCGCCTTCCGCCCGACCACCGAGGCCGTCCATCTGATAGCCGTCCAGCAATGCGGCGGCGTTCTCGCTCGCCGACGCTGGCACCGTCGACACCACAGCCGGAGCCGCGGCTATCGATGCGAGCACGCCGGGTCGGTCAGCCCAGCGCGCCAGGGACACCGCCACCCCGGCCTGCTCCCCCACCCCGACCAGATCAGCGGCTCGGCCGGGGTCACGGACCACGGCCGTCACCGTCCGAGCGCCGAGCCTCGCGAAAGCGGCCACCGCGGATGCCGCGGTCGCCCCGCCGCCCACAACCACTGGCGCGTTGCTGGCGGCGTTGAGCAGCCCAGCCTCCTGGAGCCCAGCCTCCTGGAGCGCGCGGACGACGCCATCGATGTCGCAGTTGTCGGCGAACAAACCCCCGTCCCGACAGACCAGGGTGTTGACTGAACCAGTCATGGCCGCTCGCGCGGACACCTCGTCGACCAGGTGCGCGACCGGTGTCGCCAACGGCATCGGCTTCAACGGCATAGTCAAGGAGAATCCGACCCACTCCGGTCCGCAGCTGGCGAGGAATTCCGCTAACCGACCGGCGTCCGCGACCTCCAGCGCGTCGTAGCGCCACTCGTCAAGGCCGAGCCGGTGATACGCCGCTCGGTGCAGAACCGGCGACAACGAATGCCCAATCGGCGACCCCAGTACCGCGGCGCGGCGCGACACGGAACTAAGTAGATGATCTAGCACTGACCAGGGTTCGCCCGGCACCACGTCCGGAACGTGGCGACATTTCGTTGATGCTCGGCATCGGTGACCGCGAATCTCGTCTCACCGGTCGACGGGTTCACCGTGACAAAGTACACCCATCGACCACGAGCCGGCTGCAGCGCCCCCTCGACAGCCGCCCGGCCAGGGTTGCTGACCGGGCCTGGCGGCAGCCCAGGGTATCGGTAGGTGTTGTACCGCGAGTCGAACGCTCGATCCTTCGCGGTGGTGGTGAGGGTCTTCTTTCCCAACGCGTAGCTGACGGTGGAGTCCATCTGCAGCCGGCCCCCGTTGCTGAGCTTGCCGTCCAGACGGTTCTCGATCACCCGGGCGACCTTCGCGTAATCGGCGCCGCGGTTCACCTCGACCTCGGCGATGCTGGCGATCGTCAGCACCCGCTGCGCCCGAGAGGTCGGCACACCCAACTCGTCCAACTCCTGTCGGGTGCGGGTGATCATCTCCGCGAGCTGGTCGCGCGCGCTGCTGCTCGGGGCGAAATCGTAGGTCGCGGGGAACAACCAGCCCTCGACCTTGCCCTTGGCCACCGACGGCAGGCCGAGATCTTCCGGAACCTTCAGCGCCGTGGCGTAGTCGGCCTCGTCGGTACCGGTCTCCTTCGCGAGCAGGGCGATGATCTCCTTGGCGCGCAGCCCTTCGCGGATGGTGATCCGATCGATCTGCCGGGAGTCTGGACTGAGCAGCATCGCCAGTGCTGACGCGGCACTCATGCGTTGTCGCAGAACGTACTCGCCTGGCTGGATAGACGCGGCCTTGGGATTTCTCGCGGCCTCGTCCGCGAACGCCTTGCCCGACTTCACCACGCCGGCATCGGCCAACACCCGGCCGATCGCCCGGCCGCTAGCCCCCTCGGGAATAGTGATCGACACCTGACCGGTGCCCCCGCCGGTGAAGTCGTCCTCTTCAGTCAGCTGACCGAAGACCGGGGCGAGAACCCGATACGCCCCGTACCCGCCGCCCACCACCAGCAGCAACGCGACGAACAGCACCACCGACCTGAACCCGCCACGCCGCCGACGCCGACGGGCTCGTTGCTGCTGGCGCCTCAGCTCCGTGCGGCTGAGCGGCTCCTGCTGCACCAGATGGCCCGGACGACTAAGGACGCCGGTCATCCACGGCGAACCCTCGTCGTCCCAGTCAGGCACCGGACGAGGCTACCCCCAAGACCTGTTCACCCGCCGGAGCGCCAATAGAGCGCTCCGTGTCCAAAGCCGCCTGAAGGAGTACCACCGCCGCAACCTGATCAACCACCTGGCGTTGCCGACGCCCGGGCATCCCGGACCTGGACAACACCCGGTGCGCCTGGGTGGTGCTCAACCGTTCGTCAAACAACCGGACCGAGACCCCAGCCGGCCGTGCACCGATGTCGTCCGCTTCACCCAAGCGGGCCTGAGCCGATTCCTGCGGCGACCGGCCAGCGGCCCCGGTCACCAGTTCTGCGTCCAGGCGAGTCGCCACCCGGATGGCGTACTGACGAGCGGCCTGGGCGGCTGGTCCCTCACCACCAGACAACGACCGGGGCAACCCGACGACCACCTCGATCGCGCGCCGGTCCCGAGCCTCGGCCACGATCCGGGCCACATCACCACCCCGCCGATCCCGAGCGAGGGTAGCGACCGGGGTAGCGAGCAGACCGTCCGGGTCGCTGACCGCCACCCCCACCCGCACCGAACCGACGTCCACGCCCAGTCGCACCCCGCGTCGAAAACCCGACGGCGACGTTCGGGCCGAGTGCTCCTGAGGGGGCAGCTCATCCGCCGGACCTGGGGCTCGTTCAGGACCCGGCTCGCCGGGGGGCGTGCGCGTGGTCATGGACTCGCGGTGACCCGTGCCCCGACCGCGTCCTCTACCCGGGACAGCGCCTCGCCGACGCGGGCACCGTCGGTGCCGCCACCTTGAGCGACGTCGTCTCGGCCGCCACCCCCACCACCGAGTACCTGAGCTGCCACTCGGACCAGGTCACCGGCCCGCACCCCCCACTGCCGGGCCAACTCGTTGGTGGCCACCACCACCACCGGCCGACCCTTGGACACCGCCGTACCGGCGACCACCACCGGCCGCTCGCCACCGAGCCGCCCGCGCACGTCCAGCAGCAACGTGCGCAGGCCGTCCGCATCGGCGGCCTGCCCGGCCTGGTGACTGGCGAAGCTCACGCCGTACACATCCCGAGCGGTGGCAGCTACGTCGCCGGCCACCGCCAACAACTGCGCCTGCCGCAGCCGCTCCAGCTCCTTGTCCGCCTCCCGCAACCGAGCCACCAGGGCGGCCACCCGGTCCGGCACCTCGGCCGGCGGCACCTTGAGCTGGTCGGCGACCCCAGCCAACAGGGCGCGTTCCCGACCCAGGTAGCGCAAAGCGTCCAGACCCACGAACGCCTCCACCCGGCGCACGCCGGAGCCCACGGACGACTCCCCGGTCAGCGTGAGCGCACCGACCTGGGAGGAATGCTGCACGTGGGTACCACCGCACAGCTCCCGGGACCACGCGCCGCCGATCTCGACCACCCGCACGTCTTCGTCATAGGTCTCACCGAACAATGCGAGAGCACCGATCTCCCGTGCCTCGGCGAGCGACATCATCGCGGCGCTCACCGGCAAATCTTGCCGGACGGCCCGGTTCGCGACCTCCTCCACCTCGCTGCGGGTCGCCTCGTCCAGCGACGATCCCCAGGCGAAGTCCAGCCGCAGGTAGCCCGGCTTGTTGTAGGACCCGCTCTGCAGCGCGGTCGGACCGAGCACCTCACGCAGCGCCGCGTGCACCACGTGGGTACCGGAATGAGCTTGGCACGCCGAGATCCGCCACTCCCGGTCCACCGCCGCACGCACGTGAGCACCGGTGACCAGCTCACCCTCGACCACCTCGACGGTGTGCGCGATCAGACCCTTGACCGGCCGCTGCACATCCAGCACTCGAAGGTGGACGCCGTCCGCGGTGATCGTGCCCGCGTCGGCCACCTGGCCACCGGACTCGGCGTAGAACGGGGTGCGGTCCAGCACCAGCTGGGCGATCTGGCCCGGCAGGACCGCCGGCACCGGGCCACCGTCGACGACGACGCCACGGACCGTGGCGTCCGTCTCCAGCTCCTCATAGGCGCGGAACTCGGTGGCACCGGCGGCACGCAGCTCCTTCCACACCCCGGTGTCCGCACGGCCGCCCTTCTTGGCCCGCGCATCCGCCTTGGCCCGCTCGCGCTGCTCGGTCATCAGCCGGCGGAACCCCTCGGCGTCCACCCGCAAGCCCTGCTCGGCGGCCATCTCCAGCGTCAGGTCGATCGGGAACCCGTAGGTGTCGTGCAGCGTGAACGCGTCCGCACCCGTCAAGACCGGACCCGCTGACACCACCCGATCAGCCGACACCGTGCCCTCGCTGGCGGAGCCGGCGGCGGCGAACGCCTCCTTGGTGCGACGGACGGCGGTGTCCAAGATCGTGGTGCCGGAGACCAGGGTGCGACGGAACGCGTCCTCCTCGGCGTAGGCGATCTGGCAGATCCGATCACGGCCCTCGCCCAGCTCCGGGTAGGACTGGGCCATCCGCTCGAGGCTCACCGGCAGCAGCGCGGGCAGCGCCGGATCCTGGACGCCGAGCAGGCGCATCGCCCGCACGGACCGGCGCAGCAGCCGTCGCAGCACGTACCCGCGGCCCTCGTTGCCCGGAGTGACACCGTCGCCGATCAACATCAGCGAGCTGCGCACGTGGTCACCGACCACCCGCAACCGCACGTCGTCGTCGCGGTCAGCCCCATACGTCTTGCCGGCCAGCTCGCAAGCCCGCTCGATGACCGGGTAGACCTCGTCGATCTCGTAGAGGTTGTCCACCCCCTGCAGCAGGTACGCCACCCGCTCCAGGCCCATACCGGTGTCGATGTTCTGGTTCGGCAGGTCGCCGGCGATGTCGAAGTCGTCCTTCGCCCGCACCGCGGACAGCTCGTGCTGCATGAAGACCAGGTTCCAGATCTCCAGGAACCGGTCCTCGTCGACGACCGGGCCGCCGTCCGGGCCGTAGTCCGGGCCGCGGTCCACATAGATCTCGCTGCACGGGCCGCCTGGACCGGGAACACCGGTGTGCCAGTAGTTGTCCCTGCGCCCGCGCCGCTGGATCCGCTCGTCCGGCAGGCCGGCGACCCGACGCCAGATCGCCGCGGCCTCGTCGTCCTCGGCATAGACGGTGACCCAGATCGTGTCCGGGTCGAAGCCGTAGCCGCCGGACGCCTGATCGGTGGTGACCAGCTCCCAGGCGTACGCGATCGCCTCGTCCTTGAAGTAGTCGCCGAACGAGAAGTTGCCGTTCATCTGGAAGAACGTGCCGTGCCGGGTGGTCTTGCCCACCTCGTCGATGTCCAGGGTGCGCACACACTTCTGCACGCTGGTGGCACGCGCCCACGGTGGGGTCTGCTGGCCGGTGAGGTACGGGATGAACGGCACCATCCCCGCGACGGTGAACAGCAGCGTCGGGTCGGGCGAGATGAGCGAGGCGCTCGGCACGACCGCGTGGTCGCGATCGGCGAAGAAGCTCAGCCAGCGTCGACGGATCTCCGCGGTCTGCATCAGTGGTTCCTCACGTCGGATAGGAGCTCGGCGGCCTGCTCCGGGACTTTCGTCGACCCTGCCGTCGGCGGAGTCTGCCGGCCACGTGACCAATGGACGGTCCCCGAGCGGTGGAACGAGGACGGGTGGTCGCGAGCCCTAGCGGGCTCGCCGCGACCGGGAATGAGCTGACGTCCCACGGCGATGGGTGCCGTACCGGACCTGCCGTCCGCTGTGGTCGTGCAGGTCGTGGACATCGGCGTCAGGTTCATGACGGGCGCCGGGCTCGTGATGGTCGTGACCGCCCTGCCGCGGGTGGTCGGCGGTAGGCCGCTCGATGAGGGCTCGAACCCGTTGCGGGTCCGGGCCAGAAGCGTCGACCGCCTCGTCCACGCCCAGAGCAACGCGCAGCTCCGCGTCCCGCTCGGCCATCGCCTCACGGGCCACCTCGGCCATCTCACGCAACCCCGTACCTAGCCCGCTGAGACCGTCGGCCACACCTCGTGGGGTGTAGGCCCGCGCCGTCCGGCTCACCTTGTGCACCACCAGAACCCCCGCGGTCGCTCCGAGCGCGGTCCAGAACAACCGACGCACCACGCTCACCGCCCTCGACGCCGGCCGCCGGACCGGCCTTGATTGCTCAGCGCCTGCCGGACTCCGTAGCTGAACGCCGCGACCTTGATCAACGGTGAACCCAAGGTGGCGGCGAACAACGAGGTCAACGCTGAGGCATTAGTGGTGATCTGCTGCACGTTGCTGGTGATCGCCGAGACCCGTTCCAGCTCACCGTTCGTCGTGCTGACCGTGGTGGTGACCTCCCGGATCAGCGGCATGCTCTCCGAGGTCACGCCCTGCACCGTGCCACGGGTGTCGTCGATCAGCTTGCCCAGCTTGAGGATGGGCACGGCGAGCAGCACCACCAGGATGACGAACGCGACCGCGGCGAGCAGTCCCGCGATCTCTCCCACAGACATCAGGTGTGCTCCTCATCGGATCGTCACCGGGCGACATCACACAGCAACCCGACCCTACCCCCATGCCGAGAAGCCACTCCCGGCCAGTCTCCGACACGCGCCCGATGGCTCCAGCCGTGTTCGCAACCGCTCCCGCCGTGTCACATCGTGGTGTTGTCTGGTGGACGACCGCCGCTCAGGATCGCGCGCACCCGCTCCAACCGGACCCCGACGTCGCGCTCGGCACCGTGGTCGGTCGGGGTGTAGTAGCGGCGACCGATCAGGGTGTCCGGGAGGTACTGCTGAGCGGCGACGCCGAACGGCTCGTCATGTGCATACCGGTAACCGTCGCCGTGGCCGAGCTGGCTGGCGCCCGAGTAGTGCGCGTCCCGCAGGTGGGCCGGGACGACGCCGGCCCGACCGGCCCGAACGTCGGCGGTCGCCGCCCCGATCGCCGTCGTGGCGGCGTTTGACTTCGGCGCGGTGGCCAGGTGCACGACGGCCTGGGCGAGGGTGAGTCGGCCCTCCGGCAGCCCGATCAGCTGCACCGCCTGGGCCGCGGCTACCGCGGTCTGCAGCGCGGTGGGGTCGGCCATGCCGATGTCCTCCGAGGCCAGGATGATCAGGCGCCGGGCAACGAACCGCGGGTCCTCCCCGGCCTCCAGCATGCGGGCCAGGTAGTGCAGGGCCGCGTCCACGTCGGAGCCACGGACCGACTTGATGAACGCGCTGATCACGTCGTAGTGCTGGTCGCCGTCCCGGTCGTAGCGCAGCACCGCCGCGTCGATCGCCCGCTCGGCGTGCCCGAGGGTGAGGAGCACCGGCCCAGACGTCGACGAACCCACACCGGTGTCGCCATGGACGCCGACGTCACCCCTGGGCTTCACCCCGAGATCCGCTTCGACGGCGGCGAAAGCTGGGTCGAAGACGTCCTCGGCGGCCTCGCGGGCGACCTGGGAGAGCGCCGCCCCAGCCGCGGCCTCCAGTGCAGTCAGACCGCGGCGGGCGTCCCCACCGGCGAGACGCACCAGGTGCTCCAGCGCCTCCGTCGTTGGTTCGACCGCGCCGTCAAGACCGCGGGGGTCGGTGACGGCCCGGCGCAGCAGCGCGCGGATCGCCTCGTCGTCCAACGGCCGCAAGGTGAGCAGCAGCGAGCGGGACACCAGCGGCGCTACGACAGAGAAGGACGGGTTCTCGGTGGTGGCGGCGACCAGCACCACCCAGCCGTTCTCCACCCCGGGCAGCAGCGCATCCTGCTGGGCCTTCGAGAACCGGTGGATCTCGTCGAGGAACAGCACGGTGCGCCGCCGGTACAGGGACAGCTCGTCGCGGGCGGCGTCCATCACCGCACGCACGTCCTTGACTCCGGCGGTGACCGCGGACAGCTCCACGAACCGGCCGCCGGTGCCGGCCGACACCACGTGCGCCAGCGTGGTCTTGCCGGTGCCGGGCGGACCCCACAGCAGCAGCGACGTCTGCCCGGCCGGGCCGTCGCCGGACTCCACTAGCCGCCGCAGCGGCGACCCGGAGGCAAGCAGGTGGCCCTGCCCAACGACGTCGGCCAACGTCCGTGGTCGCATCCGCACCGCCAGCGGCGCCACTGGCCGACCATCCGTTGCGGTACGGCCGGTACCCGGCTCGGGGTCGGCTGCGGAGGAGAACAGGTCGCTCACCCGGGTGACGCTACCGGCGGACGACGACAGCGCTCGGCGCACCGTCGGCCATCCCGGATCCGCCGCGGCTATAGCGCCATCGCGAGCCGGACCGCAGAGCGAGACGTCGTAGGGCGGTCAGCCGTAGACGGTGACCAGCCCGGTACAGCGCCGCGCCAGTGATGCCGTCGAGGCATCTGCCACAGATCCTCCTCAACGTCGTCGTCCGGCTCAAACGCCTCGACGAGAGCGGCGGCCTCCCGGACCTCCTGCGGTGAGAGCCAACCGAACGCAGCCTCCGCCACCGAGCAGGTCGCGGCGGTTCTGCCGCGACCTGGCGCCCTATGGGCTTGCTGAGGCGTCTGGTCGGTCATTGGGCCGAACGTAGGCGGCTGGCGCGGTCCAGCACCCCGATCATGAGCCACCCCGCCACCTCGTGATGTGCTGGTGACATGACCACTCCAGCCGTCGATGCCCCGGTCGACATCGGCCGTCGCCCCGTGCTGTTGACCGTGGACGACGACCCCGGCGTCTCCCGAGCGATCGCTCGGGACCTGCGGCGGCAGTACGGCGACTCCTACCGCGTCGTGCGTGCCGAGTCCGGCCCGGACGCCTTGGACGCCCTGCGCGAGCTGGCCCGGCGCGGCGAGCGGGTCGCGGTGCTGCTCGCCGACCACCGGATGCCCGGGATGACCGGCGTGGAGTTCCTGGAGCAGGCCATGGACCTGTTCCCGCGGGCCCGCCGGGTGCTGCTCACCGCCTACGCCGACACCGACGCCGCGATCACCGCGATCAACGCGGTCGACCTGGACCACTACCTGCTGAAGCCGTGGAGTCCGCCGGAGCAGCTGCTGTACCCGGTGGTGGACGGCCTGCTCGAGGCCTGGCAGGCGTCCGGCGACCAGGCGGTGGACGTGGTCCGGGTGGTCGGGCACCGCTGGTCCGCCCGCTCGCACGAAGTCCGCGACTTCCTGGCCCGCAACGGTGTGCCGTACCAGTGGGTGCCCGCGGACGAGGCCGAGGGTGTCCGGTTGCTGGCCGCCGCCGACGCCAGCCCGGACGACGTCCCGGTGGTGCTGCTGCCGGACGGCGAGCCGCTGATCGGCCCGGGCGCGACCGAGCTGGCCGCCCGGGTGGGCCTGAGCACCATGCCCGGCACCGACTTCTACGACGTCATCGTGGTCGGTGCCGGCCCGGCCGGGCTGGGCGCGGCGGTCTACGCGGCGTCGGAGGGCCTGCGCACCGTGGTGGTGGAGCGGCAGGCCACCGGCGGGCAGGCCGGGCAGAGCTCACGGATCGAGAACTACCTCGGCTTCCCGGACGGCGTGTCCGGGGCGGCGCTGACCGACCGGGCTCGGCGGCAGGCGGTGAAGTTCGGCGCCGAGATCATCACCGCCCGGGAGGTCGCCGGGCTGGAGGTCCGCGGCTCCCAGCGCGCCATCCGCTTCGCCGACGGCGGCTGCCTCACCGCGCACTGCGTGGTGCTGGCCACCGGCGTCCAGTACCGGCTACTGCCAGCGCAGGGCGCGGACCGGTTCGTCGGCAACGGTGTCTACTACGGCGCGGCGCTCACCGAGGCACAGGAGTGCGGCGGCGAGACGGTGTACGTGATCGGGGGCGCGAACTCGGCCGGTCAGGCCGCGATGCACCTGGCCCAGCACGCCCAACGAGTGGTGTTGGTGGTGCGCGCCGCGTCCTTGGAGGCGTCGATGTCGCACTACCTGATCGAGCAGATCGCCGGGGTGGACACCATCGAGGTCCGCACCCGGACGGCGATCAGCGCGGTGCACGGCGACGGGCACCTGGAGCAGGTCACCTTGCGTGACCTGGACTCGGGGCAGGAGACCGCCGCGGACGCCGCGCACGTGTTCGTGTTCATCGGCGCCCAACCGCTGACCGGCTGGCTGGACGGGGTGGTCCGCCGGGACGAGCGTGGCTTCGTGCTGTGCGGCCCGGACTTGCTGGACGGGCATCGACAGGTTCCGGTCAAGGACGCCGGACGTGCCCGGCTGCCGGGATGGGATCGGGACCCGTGGCCGTTGGAGACGTCGGTGCCGGGGATCTTCGCGGCCGGGGACGTCCGGTCGTCCTCGGTCAAGCGGGTGGCCTCCGCGGTGGGCGAGGGCGCGCTCGCGGTCACCGGCGTTCATCAGTACCTGGAGAGGTTGTGAGGTCATGACCGACGCGGCCAGCGGCGCACCCGGTGCGCCTGCACCCCATGCGCCTGCGCCCGGCACGCCCGTCGACACCTCGGCAGACGCCGAGCTGCTTTCGCCCGGGCAGCTGCGCACGCTGTTCCTGCTGGAGAAGCTGACCGACGACCAGCTGCGGTGGTTCGTGGAGCACGGCGAAGTGGCCCGGTTCCCGGCCGGGGCCTTCATCACCCGCGAGGGCGAACCTGCCGAGTGCTTCTACCAGGTGTACTCCGGCACGATCGCGTTGTCCCGCAAGGTCGGTGCGACGGACGTCGAGGTCAACCGGACGTCGATGCGCGGGGTGTACACCGGCGCGACCACCGCGTGGGTGAACAGCCCCGACCGGCCCACCGTCTACGGCGCGAGCACCCGGGCGATCACCGACGCCGTGCTGCTCGCCGTGCCGGCCGGCGGGTTCGCGTCGTTCATGCGCGAGCACCTGCCGATGGCGGTGCACCTGCTCGGCGGCCTCACGTCCGGGATGCGGGTCAGCCAGGAGCGGATCGGCCAGCGCCAGCGCCTGCAGGCCCTGGGTGCGCTGTCCGCCGGGCTGACCCACGAGCTGAACAACCCGGCCGCCGCCGCGGTCCGGGGGGTGGACGGACTGCGCTCCCGGGTGGACGGGATGCGCCGCAAACTCGGCTACCTCGCGGACGGGCACGTGCCTGCCGACGTGCTGCACCAGCTCGTCGACTTGCAGGACCAGGCGCTGACTGCCTTCGCCACCGTGCCCCGGCGCTCGGCCATGCAGATCTCGGATGCCGAGGACGAGCTCGGCGACTGGCTGCAGGAGCACGGCATCCGCCGCGCATACGACCTCGCCGCGGTGCTGGTGGGTGCTGGCCTGGACGTCGAGTGGGCCGAGAAGGTGCACCGGACACTGCCCGCGCAGGACGTCGAGAGCGGTATCGCGTGGGTGGCCTACACCCTGGAGACCGAGTCGCTGATGCGGGAGATCACCGACTCGGTGCAGCGGATCAGCGATCTGGTCGGCGCGGCCAAGCAGTACTCGCAGCTGGACCGGGCGCCGTTCCAGCACACCGACGTCCGTGAGGGCCTGGAGTCCACGCTGGTGATGTTGAGCCGCAAGCTCACCGAGGTCACGGTGGTCCGCGACTACGCCGATGACCTGCCGCCGGTGCCGGGCTACCCGGCCGAGCTGAACCAGGTGTGGACCAACCTGATCGACAACGCGGCACAGGCGATGGGCTCGGACGGCACGCTGACCCTGCGTGCCCGGGTGGACGGCGATCACCTCCTGGTCAGCGTCGGCGACACCGGCCCCGGCGTTCCGGAGGACCTGCGGGAGCGGATCTTCGAACCGTTCTTCACCACCAAGCCGGTCGGCCAGGGCACCGGCCTGGGGCTCGACATCTCCTACCGGGTGGTGACCGATCGCCACCACGGGGACCTGCGGGTGGTGTCCCGTCCCGGCGACACCCGGTTCGAGGTCCGCCTGCCTCTCACCGAACAGCCGGACGCCGCCTCGCAGACCTGACCCGCGACGGACCGCAGCCGGTCACCCTGCGAGGAGGCAGACCCTTGGGGCGAGGAGCCGGCCAGGACACCAGATCAGCGCAGACGGGAGCACGGCTGCTCACTCGTCAGGGGACGCGTCGACACCAGCCTCGGCGCGCTGGTGAGCCGTGATCGGAGCGGGTGCGCCGGTGAGCGGGTCGCCGCCGCCGCCGGACTTGGGGAACGCGATGACCTCGCGGATCGACTCGACGCCGGCCAGCAGGGCGCACACCCGGTCCCAGCCGAACGCGATACCGCCGTGCGGCGGCGCGCCATAGGCGAACGCGTCCAGCAGGAAGCCGAACTTCTCCCGAGCCTGCTCGGGGCTCAGGCCCATGACGGCGAACACCCGCTCCTGGACGTCCCGCCGGTGGATACGGATCGACCCGCCGGCGATCTCGTTCCCGTTGCACACCAGGTCGTACGCGTACGCCAGGGCCGCACCCGGATCGGACTCCAGGGACTCCAGGTACTCGGCCTGGGGCGCGGTGAAGGCGTGGTGCACGGCCGTCCAGGCACCAGCGCCCACCGCGACGTCACCGCTGGCCGTGGCCTCGTCCGCGGGTTCGAACAGCGGCGCGTCGACCACCCAGCAGAACGACCAGGCCGCGGGGTCGACCAGCCCGCAGCGGCGACCGATCTCCAGCCGGGCCGCGCCGAGCAGCGCGCGGGACGGCCTGGCCGCCCCGGCGGCGAAGAACACGCAGTCCCCGGGTGCGGCGCCGACGTGCGCGGCCAGCCCAGCCCGCTCGGCCTCCGACAGGTTCCGCGCCACCGGACCGGACAGCTCGCCGTCCTGGCCGATCAGGACGTACGCCAGGCCCCGTGCCCCGCGCTGCTTGGCCCAGTCCTGCCACGCGTCGAGCTGACGGCGCGGCTGATCGGCGCCGCCCGGCATCACCACGGCTCCGACGTACTCGGCCTGGAACACCCGGAACGGGGTGTCGGCGAAGTACGCGGCGCACTCCACCAGCTCGGCGCCGAAGCGCAGGTCAGGTTTGTCGGTCCCAAACCGGCGCATCGCCTCGTGGTACGGCAACCGTGGCAGCGGGGTGGGCAGCTGGTACCCGACGAGGTCCCACAGCCGTCGGGTGATCTCCTCGCCGAGCTCGATGACGTCGTCCTGCTCGACGAAGCTCATCTCGACGTCCAACTGGGTGAACTCGGGTTGCCGATCGGCCCGGAAGTCCTCGTCCCGGTAGCAGCGGGCGATCTGGTAGTACCGCTCCAATCCGGCCACCATCAGCAGCTGCTTGAACAGCTGCGGGCTCTGCGGCAGGGCGTACCAGCTGCCCGGCTGCAGCCGGGCCGGCACGAGGAAGTCCCGGGCGCCCTCGGGGGTCGACCGGGTCAGGGTTGGCGTCTCCACCTCGACGAACGCGCGCTCGTGCAGCACCTGGCGGGCCAACCGGCTGACCTCGCTGCGCAGCCGCAGGGCCGCGGCCGGGCCGGGCCGCCGCAGGTCCAGGTACCGGTAGCGCAGGCGGACCTCCTCCCCCACCGCGACGCGCTCGTCGACCTGGAACGGCAGGGTCTCGGATTCGCTGAGCACTTCCAGGCCCTCAGCGACCACCTCGATGTCGCCGGTGTCCAGCTGCGGGTTCTGGTTGCCCTCGGGCCGGAGCCGCACCGAGCCGGTCACCTGCACGCAGTACTCGGTCCGCAAACCGTGGGCGCCCGAGGTCGCCAGCAGGTCGTCCCGCACCACCACCTGTGCGACACCGGACGCATCGCGCAGGTCGAGGAACGCCACCCCGCCGTGATCCCGTCGATTCGCCACCCATCCGGTGAGCGTGACGGTCCGGCCGGCGTGGTCGGCACGCAGCGTGCCGACCTCGTGAGTGCGCAGCACGAGGCATCCCTTCGCGGGGTGAGCTGGATGGACCCGCCGATCCTACGGGTGCGTCAGTCACCCCACCCACCCGTTCGGCGGTGGCCCAGGCGTCGCAGATCGTCGATACTCGATGGTCGACAGGGGTCAGCGATCCGGGCAGTCGAGCGGCAGCCTCCAGCGACGAGGTGTCTGAGAGGTGGACGGCTGGTGCAGGCGACGGTTTCCGCAGGCGCCAGGCTCGCGCTGATCGCTCTCGGCAGACCAGCTCGCAAGGTGCCGCTGCGGACGCTCGGTGATCTGCCTGTCCGCGCGGGCGCCCAGGTCATGGTGCTGACCACGCTCGAGGCGGTGCACGTCCCGCACGGGCAGATCCGACTCACCACCCGCGCCGGCGTGGCCACCTGGCGCGCGAGCGTGGTCAACGAGCAGGGCCGGCTGCTGCTGCGTCTAGATGAGCACCTGGGAACCGACCAGCGCCGCCGCGACGTCCGGCACCCGATGGCCCTGGACATCCTGATCGCCGCCGTCGACCACCACACGGACGCGCCCGGGCCGCGCGTGCTCGCTGGCCGGACCGTCGATGTCTCCTCCGGTGGCCTCCAAGTCCGTCTGGAGGCGCCCTGGCAGGTGCATCCGATCGGAGTCGATGACACCGCCGACCCCTCGGGAGCGTTCGTGGACGCGGAGATCACGCTGTCACCGCAGCGCCGGGTCCGGGTAGTGCTGGAGGTCGTGCAGACCACCGACCGGACGGTACGCGGCAGCTTCGTGGCCATCGACCCGGCGGACCAGCAACACCTGGACGCACTCGTCTCGGCCGCCACCTGAGCACCCGCTGGATCAGCGCGCCTCTGGCGGAGTGTGGTCGGCGTCCTGCTCGGAGGCCACGGCGACCGATCGCACCACCGGCCACCGGTCTGCGTCCGGCGGTGTCCACGAGGCCGGGTCCGCGGGCAGCTGCTCGCCGGACCTGATGTCCCGGACCGAAGACGACCCGTCCTGGGAAGCGATCGGGGGAAACCAGACGTAGGGGATGCCACGCCGCTGGGCGTAGCGGATCTGCTTGCCGTACTTCACCGGCCGAGGGGCGACCTCGCACGGCACGCCGCGCTCGCGCAAGCGTCCAGCCACCTCGGCACAGGCCTGCCGGGAGGCGTCGTCGGGCAGCACGACCAGCACGCAGGTAGGCACCGGCCGGGAACTGGTCAGCAGTCCTCGCGACAGCAGCGGCCCGACCACCCGGGTCACCCCGAGCGACAGCCCAACACCGGGGTAGGTGGTGCGGCCGTCGCTGGCCAGCGCGTCGTACCGACCACCGGAGCAGATCGAGCCGAGGTGCTCGAAGCCGACCATCCGGGTCTCGTACACCGTGCCGGTGTAGTAGTCCAGGCCACGGGCGATGCTGAGGTCAGCGACCACCGCGAAACCCGTCCGGGAGACCACGGCCGCCCGCTCCAGCAAGATAGCCAGCTCCTGCAGGCCGGCATCCAGCAGCGGGGAGGTCACCCCCAGCGCCTGGACTCGGTCGATGACACTGGCGTCGGCACCGCTGATCGCGGCCAGACCGACACACGCATCCGCCTGGGCAGCCGTCAAGCCGGACCGCTCCACCAGCAGGCCGCGGACCGCCGGCACCCCGAGCTTGTCCAGCTTGTCGAGCGCGGACAGCACCGCCGTGACATCGCCTGCCTCAGCACCGGGGCCACCCTCAGCACCGGGGCCATCTTCAGCACCGGGGCCACCGGCGACGCCGAGGTCGCTGCCAGGCCCCCCTCGGATGTCACCGCCGATGCCGAGGCCTTCGCAGAAGCCTTGCACCAGCCGACGGTTGTTCACCTGCACCCGGACCGGCGGCAACGGGAGTCGGGCGAAGACGTCCGCCAGCACCTCTACCAGCTCGACCTCGTGGTGCCCGGACAGCTCGCCGACGTCCACGATATCGATGTCGGCCTGCAGGAACTCCCGGTAGCGACCCTCCTGGGGCCGCTCGCCGCGCCACGCCTTCTGGATCTGATAGCGGCGGAACGGGAACTCCAAGTCGCCGGCGTTCTCGACGACGTACCTGGCGAACGGCACGGTCAGGTCGTAGTGCAGCGCCAGCTCTCGGCCGGTCTCTGCGTCGGCCGCTCGATCAGCCTGCAGGCGGCCCAGCACGTACACCTCCTTGTCGATCTCCCCTTTGCGGAGCAGCTGCGCCAACGGCTCGACTGCCCGGGTCTCGATACCGGCGAATCCGTGCAGCTCGAAGGTGCGCCGCAGCACGTCGACGAGGTGTTGCTCCACAGCGCGCTGGCCGGGCAACCACTCGGGGAAGCCGGACAAGGAGGCAGGGCGGGCCATCAGCGATCTCCGCTCGTGGGTACCAACCAGCACGTAGGCGACACACCGTAGGTGGGGTCGGAAGGTGGACGGACGAACCGATCTCAAGACGCGGGCAGCTCCTGCAGGAATGGGTTGCCGATCCGCTCGCGGCCGATGGTGGTGGCCGGCCCGTGCCCGGGAAGGACATACGTATCATCAGGATGCGGAAGCACGCGGTGGCGCAACGACCGCTGCATGGCGACCGGGTCGCCACCGGGCAGGTCGGTCCGCCCAATGCTGCCGGCGAACAGGACATCGCCGGTGAGGAGCGTGCGCGAGACCGCCTCGGGCACCGGGGTCGACGAGCCGTCCGGCACCAGCAGCACCTGCGGGACGTCTGGCACGGCGAACATCACCGACCCCTCGGTGTGACCGGGAGCGTGCGTCACGTCCATCGTCAGGCCAGCGAGCTGCAACGCGGTCCCGTCGGCGATCTCCACGACGTCCTGCGGCTCGGCCCACCGAGCAGCCGAACCGAACTGCTGCTCCAGCAGCTGCAGCAGGCCGCTGGACGCCAGCTCGGTCAGCGGATCCGCCAACCGGTAGCGGTCCTCAGGGTGCACGTAGGCGGCCACACCGTGAGCTCCACAGACCGGAGTCACCGAGTACACGTGGTCGAGGTGGCCATGGGTGAGCACGACTGCGGCTGGTCGCAACCGGTGCTCGCGCAGGATCTCGGCCAGCGGCCCGCGCACCTCGATACCCGGGTCCACGATCACGCACTCCTCGCCCGGACCGGTGGCCAGGACGTAGCAGTTGGTGCCGAACACGGCGCTCGGGAACGCGGCGAGTAACACTCGCATCACCTTATCGGTCCGCTCGATCGCCGAGCCTGGCCGGCCTCGGGTCGCGAGCCGCAGGGCGCCGACATCAGATCGATCTCGTCGTCTCTAGACTGACCACTACCCAGCGTCCGTCCTGGAGGACACCCCGTGCCCATCGATCGCGACCGACAGCGAGCCAAGCGTCGGTACCAACGCCGGCAGGCGAAGCTTGCCGCCAAGGCCGTCCGTACCCGCCGCACCCAGCAGATCGTCGGCGCGGTGCTTGCCGTGCTGCTGGTGAGCGCAGGCGTAGTCGCGCTCACCCAGTTCACCGGTGACGAGACGTCGCCAGCCGCCAGCGGCGGTGCCGCACCCAGCACGTCGGCGACATCGAGTGCCCCGTCGGCGGCATCCAGCACGCCGCCGGACGCCTCCCCCAGCCCCTCGCGGCGGCCGGCCGCGACGTACGACGCTCCCCCGCCGACGTCGCTGGCGGCACAGCGCACGTGGCAGGTGACGGTTCGCACCACCGCCGGGACGATCGGCTTGGAGCTGGACGGCAAGGCGGCGCCGCAGACCGTGGCGTCGTTCCTGTTCCTGTCCCAGAAGAAGTTCTACAACGGGACCACCTGCCACCGGTTGACCACCCAGGGGATCTTCGTCCTGCAGTGCGGCGACCCGGCCGGCGACGGCACCGGTGGCCCCGGCTACACCTACGGCATCGAGAACGCCCCTCGGGACGGCAGCTATCCAGCTGGCACCCTTGCGATGGCCCGAGGTAACGACCCGTCGTCCAACGGCAGCCAGTTCTTCATGGTGTACAAAGCCACCACATTGCCGACCGACGGTGGCGGGTACTCCATATTCGGCAGGGTGGTCACCGGGTTGGACGTGCTGGAGAAGGTGGCAGCGGCCGGGACGGCGGACGGCAGCGGCGACGGGAGCCCGAGGGCGCCCGTGACCGTCACCGGTATCACGGTCAAGCAGAAGTGAAGGACGAGTCACCGTGAACGAGGAGCGACCCGACGTCGCAGCACACCCTGTGTCGGAGCCGGAGAATTCCGGTCCGAGCTCGGCTGTGGCGCCACCGCCCCGTTCCACGCACTCCCGCCCCGCGCAGTCCCGCCCCGACCCGCCCGGCCCCGACTCGCCCGGCCCCGACTCGCCCGGCCCCACGCCGCCATCCCGCTCTGCGCCATCACCTCGTCCGAGCCCACCGCCCGCTCGCCCGAGCCCACCTCGTCCGGCACCACCGCCCGGCCGCCCGACGGCGGCAGCTGGCAGCAGCCATCAGTCAGCCGTCAGCTCCTTCGGCCGGGTAGCACCGGACGGGACGGTGTTCGTCCGGACGATCGACGGCGAACGCGAGGTCGGCTCCTACCCCGGAGCCACACCGGCTGAGGCGCTGGGGTACTTCGCCCGCAAGTACGACGAAGCCGTGGCCCAGGTGGAGCTGTTCGAGCAGCGTCTGGCCACCACGAACCTGACCGCGTCGGAGATCAGCTCGGCAGTCGACGGGCTTCGGGAGATGGTGCGTAACCTACGCGCGGTCGGCGACCTGGAGGCGCTGACCGCACGCGTGGAGGCGTTGGCCCCAGCCGCCGCCCGCAAGCGCGAGGACGCCGAGGCCGCCCGGCGGTCGGCTCGCGAACAGACCCGGGCTCGCCGCGAGAGCCTGGTAAAGGAGGCGGAGGAGCTTGCCGCCAAGCCTGCCGAGCACATCACCTGGCGACCCGACGGCCAACGGATGAAGGATCTGTTCGACGCGTGGCGGACCGAGCAGGCACTGCCATCGGCGCGGCTGGATCGGCGCGCGGAGGACGCGCTATGGAAGCGGTTCAGCCATGCTCGGAGCCTTTTCGACCGCAAGCGCCGTCAGCACTTTGCCCAGCTCGACGGGCAACAGGCCGAGGCCAAGCGAGCAAAGAACGTCCTGGTCGCCGAGGCAGAGGCACTGCAGGGTTCCCGCGACTGGGGCCCGACGACCGCGGCGTACAAGCGGTTGATGGACCGCTGGCGAACCGCCGGTCGAGCCGCCCGCAAGGACGACGACGCCCTGTGGCGGCGGTTCAAGGCCGCTCAGGACACCTTCTTCGCCGCCCGCGGCGCCAGTCTGGCCAAGCAGGACCAGGAGTTCGCGACCAACCTGGCGGCCAAGGAAGACCTGCTCGTGCGTGCCGAAGCTCTGCTGCCGGTCACTGACCTGCAGACCGCGAAGGTGACCCTGCGCGAGATCCAGGACCGTTGGGAGGTCATCGGCAAGGTGCCTCGCGGTGATCTGGATCGGATCGAACGGCGGATGCGCACCGTGGAGCAGGCTGTCCGTTCCCACGAGGACGACCGCTGGCGCCGTACCAACCCGGAAGCACAGGCTCGCGCCCGCAGCGCGGTGGAGCAGCTGGAGTCCGGCATCGCCGATCTAGAGCACCAGCTGCGCCAGGCGAATGAGCGCGGCCAGTCAGCTCGGGTGGCGGAGTTGCAGGCAGCGGTCACCGCCCGTCGGGAGTGGCTGGAGCAGGCGCGCCGTGCCCTCACCGACTTCGGCGGCTGAACCGGTAGCAGCCTCTAGAGCAGCAAGCCCGCTGAACGGGCTTGAGACACTGAAACCCGCTCAGCGGCCGGAGCACTGAGCCCGCTCAGCGGGCCGGAGCACTGAGCCCGCTCAGCGGGCCGGCGCACTGAGCCCGCTCAGCGGGCCGGCCCCGGCGTTGGGAGGGCCGCGACCAACCGGTCCAGCTCCTCCTCAACCGTGTAGTAGTGCACCGAAGCCCGTACCACGTCCCCCAGGCCGCGGCGCGGCAGGTCGAACCGCGAGAATGCGGCCAGCGAGACGCTCGTGTTGATCCGCTCTGCGGCCAGCGCCCGCTGCACCCGTGCCGATGGCACGCCGTCCACGGTGAACGTGACGATGCCGCACCGGGTGCGCCCCCGGTCGTGCACCCGCACCCCGCCGAGGGCACGCAGCTTGTCGCGCAACGACTCCGCGAGCATGCTTACCCGGGTCGCGATCGCGTCGATGCCCCAGGACAGCGCGTACTCGGCGGCGACCCCGAGGCCGAGCTTGCCCGCGTAGCTGGTCTCCCAGGCCTCGAAGCGTCGGGCGTCCTGGCGCACCTGGTAGTCCTGGTCCGCCGTCCAGGTCGCCGCGTGCAGGTCCAGGAACGGCGGGTCCAGACGGTCCAGGAACGACCGTCGCACGTAGAGGAACCCGGTGCCGCGGGGGCCGCGCAGAAACTTGCGGCCGGTGGCGGACAGCACATCGCACCCGATCCGGTTCACATCGACCGGCAGCTGGCCGACCGACTGGCAGGCGTCCAGGAGGTACGGCACCCCGAGCTCCCGGGTGACCGCACCGACCGCCTCCGCGGGATTCACCAGTCCACCGTGGGTGGGCACGTGGGTCATGGCCACCAGCGCGACCGGCCCACCGCCACTGGTCAACCGGCGGCGCAGGTCGGTCACGTCCAGCTGGCCGGTCTCGTCATCGTCGACCACCTCGACGACCACACCGACGCGGCGAGCCACCTGGAGGAGGGCGATGACGTTGCTCGCGTACTCGGCGCGCGCGGTGAGGATCCGGTCTCCCGGACGAAGTGACATGCCGTAGAACGCCATGTCCCACGCCCTGGTGGCGTTCTCCACCACGGCGATCTCGTCCACCTCGCAGCCGATCAACCGAGCGATCGCCTGATAGGTGCCGTCGATTCGGGACCCGACGGCGGCAGCGGCCTCGTATCCCCCGATGGTCGCCTCCAGCCGCAGGTGCTCGACCATCGCGTCAGTGACCTGACGAGGTGGCAGTGCGGCGCCCGCGTTGTTGAGGTGAGCGACGTGCTCGACTCCTGGGGTGTCAGCGCGTGCTCGCGCGACATCGACAGGGATGTCGCCATCGACGAGTGGCCTGTTCTCGAGAGACGGCGTGGTGTCACCTCGTGCGGTGGCTTCGCCAAGCGCGGCAACCTCGCCAGGTGCGGTGGCTGCCGGATCGGTCATGAGGTCGGCGTTGGGGTCGGCCGGCCGCCGGTGAGCCGGTAGACGTCGAACACGCCGTCCACCCGGCGAACCATGCCGAGGACGTGGCCGAGGTGGCTCGGGTCCCCCATCTCGAAGGCGAACCGGGAGATCGCCACCCGGTCTCGCGAGGTCTGCACGCTGGCCGACAGGATGTTGACGTGGGTGTCGGACAGCACTCGCGTGATGTCCGACAACAACCGGGAGCGATCCAGCGCCTCGACCTGGATCTGCACCAGGAACACGGTGGACGACGACGGCGCCCACTCCACCTCGAGCAGCCGATCCGGCTCGGTACTCAGGCTGGCCACGTTTGAACAGTCGCGGCGGTGCACCGACACCCCGCTGCCGCGGGTCACGAACCCCACGATCGAGTCCCCCGGTACCGGGGTGCAGCACCGGGCCAGCTTCACCCAGACGTCGTCCACGTCCTTGACCACGACCCCCGGGTCCCCGGCCCGGGTGCGCCGGGAGACCCGGGTGGGCGTGGTGGCCTCGGCCAGCTCTTCGCTGGCCCCCTCCTCACCGCCCACCGACTGCACCAGCTTGGCCACCACGCTCTGCGCCGACACGTGGCCCTCACCGATCGCCGCGTACAGCCCGTCGATGTCGGGATACCGCAGCTCTGACGCGATCGCGATGAGCAGCTCGGGGGACATCAGCCGCTGGATCGGCAGGTGCTGCTTGCGCATCGCCTTGGCGATCTCGTCCTTGCCGTGGTCGATCGCCTCCTCGCGGCGCTCCTTGCTGAACCACTGCCGGATCTTGTTGCGCGCCCGCGGGCTCTTGACGAAGGTCAACCAGTCCCGGCTGGGCGCGGCCGATGCCGCCTTCGAGGTGAGCACCTCGACGACGTCGCCGTTCTCCAAGGTGCTCTCCAGCGGCACCAACCGGCCGTTGACCCGGCCGCCGACCGTCCGGTGCCCCACCTCGGTGTGCACCGCATACGCGAAGTCGACCGGCGTGGAGCCGGCCGGCAGCGCCACCACGTCCCCCTTGGGGGTAAAGACGTAGACCTCGCGAGCGCTGATCTCGAACCGCAGCGAGTCCAGGAACTCCCCCGGGTCGGAGGTCTCGCGTTGCCAGTCGAGCAGCTGGCGCAGCCACGCCAGGTCGGTGACGTTGCCGGCCGAGGCACTGGTGCTGGTGGCCAGCTCGACCTCGGCCGCCGGACGCTCCTTGTACTTCCAGTGCGCGGCCACCCCGAACTCGGCTCGCCGGTGCATGGTGAACGTCCGGATCTGGATCTCGACGGGCTTGCCGCCCGGCCCGATCACCGTGGTGTGCAGCGACTGGTACATGTTGAACTTGGGCATCGCGATGTAGTCCTTGAACCGGCCGGGGACCGGGTTCCACCGCGCGTGCAGCGCCCCCAGTGCTGCGTAGCAGTCCCGCACCGACTCCACGAGGACCCGGACCCCCACCAGGTCGTAGATGTCCTCGAAGTCGCGACCGCGGACGATCATCTTCTGGTAGATCGAGTAGTAGTGCTTGGGCCGGCCGGTGACGGTCGCCTTGAGCTTGGCCGCGCGCAGGTCCGCGATCACCTGCTCCCGGACGGTCGCCAGGTATTCCTCCCGGGCCGGCGCCCGCTCGCTGACCAGTCGGACGATCTCGTCGTACACCTTCGGGTAGAGGGTGGCGAACGACAGATCCTCCAGCTCCCACTTGACGGTGTTCATGCCGAGCCGGTGCGCCAGCGGAGCGTAGATCTCCAGGGTCTCGTGGGCCTTGCGCTGCGCGGACGCCACCGACACGTACCGCCAGGTGCGCGCGTTGTGCAGCCGGTCGCAGAGCTTGATCACCAGGACCCGGATGTCCCGGGCCATCGCGACGACCATCTTGCGGACGGTCTCGGCCTCGGCGGCCTCGCCGTAGGCGACCTTGTCGAGCTTGGTGACGCCGTCCACCAGCATCGCCACCTCGTCGCCGAAATCGGCGCGCAAGGCGTCCAAGGTGTAGTCGGTGTCCTCGACCGTGTCGTGCAGCAGGGCCGCCGCCAGTGTGGCCTCGGTCATCCCCAGTTCAGCGAGGATCGTGGTGACAGCGAGCGGATGGGTGATGTACGGGTCACCGCTCTTGCGCAGCTGCCCCCGATGGCACCGCTCGGCGACCGCGTATGCCCGCTCGATCACCCCGACGTCCGCCTTCGCGTGCGCGGCGCGGACCGCCCGCAACAGCGGCTCCAGGACCGGATTGCCGGCTGGTCGTTGACCACCCAGTCGTTGCAACCGGGCCCGGACCCGGCTGGACGTGCTGATCGCCGACGGTCGAGTCGACTCCGTCGAGAGGTCCAACTCGTGCGCCGCCGCAGAATCGGTCAGCGTGGCGTCCTGCGCCGAACCGGAATCGGCCACCTGGTCAGGTGTCACCGGATCGACCTGCGGACGGCCGGCATCGATCACGTCGTCAGTCTGCGAAGCGACAGTGCGGATCGGCTCTGCCATCGGCCCTCCCTCGCCCAGGACGAACCCGGGAAAGGTCCAGTCTACGGACGTCGCTCGCTCTTAGACCGACAGCACGCTGTGCACCGCGCGCCCGACCAGCTGGTCGCGACCACCCAGGAACGGGAGCTCGATCAGCACGGCCAGCTCGACGACCTGCGCACCGGTCCGCTCGATCAGCTCGACCGCGGTCCGTGCGGTACCGCCGGTGGCCAACACGTCATCGACGACCAGGACCCGTTGCCCGCTGGTCGCGGCGTCCTGGTGGACCTCGATGGCGGCGGTGCCGTACTCGAGCTGGTAGTCACCTCGATGGGTGGGGCCGGGCAGCTTGCCAGCCTTGCGCACCGGGACGAATCCTGCGCCTAGGGCCACGGCCAGCGGAGCTGCGAGAACGAACCCTCGAGACTCGATGCCAGCCACAACATCGATTCGACCGAGCCCGTCGGCCTGACCGGCGTAACGATCAACGAGACCAGCGATCACCCGGCGGAACGCCGGACCGTCCGCCAACAACGGCGTGATGTCCTTGAAGACCACACCCGGTTGGGGAAAGTCGGGAACGTCGCGGACGCGATCGGCTACCAGCCCCGACAGCGCATCGCCGTGATCGCGAACGCCATCGGCCTCGTCGCTCACCGCTTGCGCCGGGTGTTCTTCCGGCGAGGTTGGAGTCGCTGCCCCGCGGCGCGGACCGTGGCGACGCCATCGCCACCACGCAGATCTTGACCTGGGCGGTCGCTGAGGTCGGCACTCGAGCTGCCGCTCTGGTTGCCCGTACCGTGACCCGAACGATCGAGCACCGCTGTCGCAGTCGTCCCAGTACTCGGTGCCGGCACCGGTCCGCGCCCGGCCCGGCCCGGGGACACCATCGGGCCAGGGGCTTCGGCACGCTTACCCATCACCCGCTTGTGCAGCAGTCGCATCTGCGGCTCACGCTCACGCAAGCCGGCTAGCAGCGGGGTGGCGATGAAGATCGAGGAGTAGGCGCCGGTGGCGATCCCGACGAACAGCGACAGCGACAAGTCCCGCAGGGTGCCGGCACCGAGCAGGAACGCACCGATAAACAAGATGGCCGCCACCGGCAGCAGGGCCACCACGGACGTGTTGATCGATCGCACCACGGTCTGGTTGACGGCGAGGTTCGCGGCCTCGGAGTACGTCTGCCTGGTCTGGGTGGTGATCCGGTCGGTGTTCTCCCGCACCTTGTCGAAGACCACCACGGTGTCGTAGAGCGAGTACCCCAGGATGGTGAGGAACCCGATCACCGAGGCCGGGGTCACCTCGAAGCCGACCAGGGCGTAGATGCCGACGGTGATGACCAGGTCGTGCACCAGCGCGACGATCGCCGCCAACGCCATCTTCCAGGTACGGAAGTACACCGAGATGAACACCGAGACCAGCACGAGGAAGACGATCAGGCCCCACAGCGCGCTGCGGGACACCGACGCGCCCCACGACGGCCCAACCGTGGAGACCGTGATGTTGCTCTCCGGGACGTCGTATGCCCGGGCGAGCGCCTCCTGTACCCGGGCGACCTGCTGGGTCGCCGACTCGGAGATCTGCACCCGTACCGAGGTGCCACCGACCTGGGTGACCCGAGCCTCGGCCTGGGGCAGAACGCTCCCGACGGCCTCCACACCCGGCAGGTCGCTAGTGCTCGCCGGGTTACTGACACGGAACTCCGACCCCCCGGTGAAGTCCAGCCCGAGAGACAACCCGCGCAACCCGAGAGCGACGATCGACAGCAGCAGCAGCACCGCGGAGATCGCGTACCAGGTACGTCGGCGGCGGACGATCTGCAGCGACCGCTCCCCGGAGTAGAGCTGGTTGCCGAACCGGGCGAAGCTGACCATCAGGCGTCCCGTGGGGTCGGAGAGCTGGCGGCGGCCGCTGCCGCTCGTCGAGAGGCGATCGTGCTCGCGGCGTCACCCAACCGAGCCTTCACCCCGAGGTTCAGCCCGCGACCGAGCCGCTCCGGGTCGAGGCCGGACAGCCGGTGCCCCTGGGCGAAGAAGTTGACCCGGGCCACCAGGGTGAGCAGCGGATGGGTGAACAGCACCACGACCAGCACGTCGATGATCGTGGCCAGGCCCAGCATGTACGCGAAGCCCCGCACGCTGCCGTCCGCGAGCAGGTACAGCACGGCCGCGGCCAGGAAGTTGATCGCGTCCGCCGCCATGATGGTGCGGAACGCTCGCTTCCACCCCAGCTCGACCGCCGAGCGCAGGCTGCGCCCCTCACGGACCTCGTCCCGGACCCGTTCGAAGTACACGATGAACGAGTCCGCGGTCACACCGATGGACACGATGAGCCCGGTGATCCCGGCCAGGGTCAGCCGCAGGTCGTTGGTGTTGCTGAGGATGATCACGGTGGTGTACGTGATCGCCGCGCCGACCACCAGCGAGGCCACGGTCACCAACCCGAGCGCCCGGTACTGCAGCAGCGAGTACAGCACCACCAGGATCATCCCGATGCCGCCGGCGAGCAGACCACGCTGCAGCTGCTCCGCGCCAAGCAGCGGGCTGATCTCCTCCGACGTCTCGGTGCGGAACGACAGCGGCAGGCCGCCGTAGCGCACCTGGTTGGCCAGCTCCTGGGAGCTGGCCTGGGTGAAGCTGCCGGTGATCGAGGCGCTGCCAGCGGTTATCGGTTCGTCCGCGCTGGGCGCCGAGATCACCAGGCCGTCCAGCACGATGCCGAACCGGTTGCGCGGCTCGGGCAGCTGCCAGATCCGGGTGGTGACGTCGCTGAAGGCCTTTCCACCCTTGTCGTCCAGGTCGAGCCGCACCTCCCAGGTCGTCGAGCTGCCGCCGGTCTGAGTCGGTTGCAAGCCGGCGGACGCGTCCTCGATGTCCGTCCCGGACACCTCGGCCGGGCCCAGGATGTACTTCTCGGTGCGGTCCTGCGAGCAGGTCACCAGCGGTTTCGCCGGGTCGTCCGCGCTGCCCTGGATCTTGCTCGTGTCCGCGCAGTCCAGCTGCTCGAACTGACGCTGCAAGGACGGCGTGATCTGGGCGAGGTCGCTGGCGTCGGTGGGCTTGGCCCCCGACGTCGGGCTGGGCGCGGGACTCGCGGTTCCTGGTGGCGACGTGGGGGACGCGGACCCGGTCGGCGAAGACCCACGAGTACTGCTGGTTGTCGCCGATGTCGCGTCCCGCTCCAGCGCGAACGGAACCGCTGCCTGATCCTGGGTGCTGCTCGCCCGTTGCCTCGGTGACTGGGTGCTGTCCGGGGTCGACGACCTGCCGCTCCGAGCGGTCGGGCTCGTCGCCGAACCCGAAGGCTGAGCTGCTGACCTTGAAGGTGTCGCTGAACCCGAGGGTTTTCCGGATCCGCTCGGCGTCGCCGTGGCCGTCGGAGGCACGATCTGCACGGGTTCTCTGACCAGTACCACCCGGAACCGCATCTGCGAGGAGCGGGTGATCAGGTCCCGTTGGCGGTCGGTCAGCCGGCCCGGAACGGCCACGACGATGTTCCGGCCGCTCTCCGTGGTGATCTCGGCCTCGGCCACCCCGCTGCCGTTCACCCGCGCTTCGATGATGTCCCGGGATTGGGTGAGCGCCTCCTGGGTCAACTGCTGACCGCCCTCGGTGACCACCGGGGTGAGCACCACCCGTGTGCCGCCCGCGAGGTCCAGGCCCAGGCGTGGCGTGGCCTGAGCACCGTCGGCCCACTGCGCCTGCCCGAACGCCCAGGCGAACAGCCCCAGGACGACTACTGCGAGCAACCCCAGAGCGCGGCCTGGGCGGGAACTGCGTCTGCTTGGCCGAGCCACGTCTAGTCGCTCACTTCTCGGTCGTCGGGTCAGCGTCGGGCACGGGCGTCTCGTCGGGTGCGGCGGTTTCACCTGGTCGTGCGTTCGCACCTCGGGCCGGAAGCTTGTGAAGGGCCTCGTCATCGGCCGTCTCGTCGTTCACTGCCGGGTCCTTCTCAGCCGGGTGGTCCGAGCCGTCACCTGGGCCGGCAACCAGCTCAGCGATCGCGCGTCGGTCCCAGCGCACCGTCTGCCCGGGAGCGGTCTCCAGCACCGCGACCCGGTCACCCAGGTCGACGATCCGGGCGTACAGACCGCTGGTGGTGAGAACCTCCTGACCGGGAGCGAGCCGGCCCTGCAGCTCGGCGAAGGCCCGCTGTCGCTTGCGCTGGCCGTTGAACAGGAATAGCAAGAGCAGCGCGGGTAGGGCGAACACCAGCAAGTCCACGACGGTCAGCGTTCCTTTCACCGGCGAGACGCCGGATGACAGCGATCGGGAGAACATGGCCCTGGGATTACCGCCTGGACCACACCGCGGCGACACCATCGACATCAGTCGCCCACCACGGTGAGTCTAGGCGAGGTGACGCATGGCCCCGTAGGGGGACGAACGCCAGCGCACTCAGGTTCCCACCCAGCAGGCCGCAGGTAGGACCGCGAGGTCACCCGAACCTACCGCCCGGTCGGTGGAGGCGGCTGCCGAGGACCCCTGACGTGGTGGACGAGCCCGCCGCGTCGATGCCCGTGCCGTCACCGATGCCCGCGCCGTTACCGATTTCTGTGCCGTCACCGATTTCTGCGCGATCACCGATGCCGTCGCCAGTGACATCTAGGTCGTCCGCCAGGAGGTCGAGCTGACCTGCCCCACCCCGCGGCGGCCGGCGGCCGAGGTGACGCCAACCGGCCGGGGTCGCGGCCCGACCCCGGGGGGTGCGGGCCAGCAGCCCTTCCCGTACCAGGAACGGCTCCACGACGGTCTCCACCGTGTCCGCCTCCTCCCCGACCGCCACCGCCAACGTGGTCAGCCCTACCGGACCACCGCCGAACCGCTCGCACAGGGCTCGCAGGACAGCCCGGTCCAACCGGTCCAGCCCACGCTCGTCCACGTCGTACAACTCCAGCGCGGCCCGCGCGGCCCGACGGTCGATCCGCCCGTCGCCGTGCACCTGCGCCCAGTCCCGCACCCGGCGCAGCAGCCGGTTGGCGATCCGGGGCGTGCCGCGGCAGCGTCCGGCGATCTCGGTGGCGCCTTCGTCGTCCAGCCCGATGCCGAGCAGGCCGGCGGAGCGGTTCAGCAGCTGGTGCAGCTCGGCCGCGCTGTAGAAGTCGAGGTGGCCGGTGAAACCGAAGCGGTCCCGCAGCGGAGCCGGCAGCAGACCGGACCGGGTGGTCGCGCCGACCAGCGTGAATCGAGCCAGGTCCAGCGGGATCGCGGTGGCACCAGGACCCTTGCCGACGATCACGTCGACCCGGAAGTCCTCCATCGCCAGGTAGAGCATCTCCTCGGCGGGGCGGGCCATCCGGTGTATCTCGTCCAGAAACAACACCTCGCCCTCGGTGAGCGAGGACAGGATGGCCGCGAGGTCGCCGGCGTGCTGGATGGCCGGACCGCTGCTCACGCGCACCGGCGCGGACATCTCGGCACCGATGATGAAGGCCAACGTGGTCTTGCCCAGACCAGGTGGGCCGGACAGCAGCACGTGGTCCGGCTGGGTGCCACGGTCTCGGGCGGCCTGCAGCACCAACGACAACTGCTCGCGGACGCGGCCCTGCCCGATCAGCTCGTCCAGCCGCGTCGGACGCAACGCGCTCTCCACGGTGCGCTCGTCCGCCCCGGCCTCGGCCGCCACCACCCGCAGCTCCGGGTCAGCCTCGAACACGCTGTCGTCCCCGCCCCCTGGTAGGCGGCTCACGAGGGCCGCCCCAGTCGTTGCAGCGCAGCTCGCAGGACCGCCGGGACGTCTACCGGCTGGTCATCGCCCGGGGCCACCGCCGACACCGCGTCGTCCGCGGCCTTCATCGTCCACCCCAGGCCGACCAGGGCCTGCCGCACCTGGTCACGCCACCCGTCCCCGGGCACGGGCACCGTCGGACCCTGGGACGCTGTCGCGGGTGGGCCGAGCTTGCCCTTGAGCTCCAGGGCCAGCCGCTGCGCCCCCTTGAGCCCGACCCCCGGAACGGCACGGAGCGCGGCGAAGTCGTCGGTGGCGATCGCCCGGCGCAACGACTCCGGCTCGTGCACCGCGAGCATGGCCAGCGCCAGCCTCGGACCGATACCGGACACGGTCTGCACAGCCTCGAAGGTGGCGCGTTCGTCGTCGTCGGCAAAACCGAACAGGGTCAGGGAGTCCTCGCGCACCACCAGCGACGTGGTCAGCAGCGCGGGGGCGCCCTCGCGCAGCCCGGCCAAGGTGCGGGGTCCCGCGTGGACCAGGACGCCGACGCCGCCGACCGCGACCACCGCAGCGTCCAGCCTCAGCTGCTGGACGACCCCGGACACCGACGCGATCACCGGCGGCCCGCTCGAACAGTGGCCGAAGCCATCGGGACCCGGGCGCGTGCTTCGGCCAGGCGTTGAGCGGCAGAGCCGCGCCAGACCTGGCAGATCGCCAGAGCGAGCGCGTCGGCGGCGTCGGCCGGTCGCGGTGGCGCGTCCAACCGCAACAGCCGGGTCACCATCGCGGCCACCTGCGCCTTGTCCGCCCGGCCATGGCCGGTGACGGCGGCCTTCACCTCGCTCGGGGTGTGCAGCGCGACCGGCACGCCGTGCCGAGCCGCCACCAGGACCGCGACCGCCGACGCCTGAGCGGTCCCCATGACGGTGCGGACGTTGTGCTGGCTGAACACCCGCTCCACCGCCACCACATCCGGCTGGCAGCGCAGTACCCAGGCCTCGATATCCCGCTCGATGTGGGCCAACCGTTCGGTGAGGGGAGCGCCGGCCGGGGTGCGCACCACATCGACGTCCACCAAGTGGAGCGCGCGACCGGCCGTGCCGCTCACCACGCCCACCCCACACCGGGTCAACCCAGGGTCAACACCCAGAACCCGCACGCGCACGCCTCCGGTCCGAACACCAGTTCGGTGGCCACGCTACACAGCGCGTCCGCCGAGCCTCGCCAGGACGCGCCGATACCGCCGAGGCAGGTGGCTCAGGCGTCCACCAGCTGCATGACCTCGTCGCTGACGTCGTAGTTGGCGTAGACGTTCTGCACGTCGTCGCTGTCCTCCAACGCCTCCACGAGCCGGAAGGTCTTGCGGGCGCCGTCAGCGTCCAGCTCGATCTGGGCGCTCGGCATGTAGTGCAGCTCGGCCGAGTCGTAGTCCAGCCCAGCGTCCTGCAGCGCGCTGCGGACCGCGACCAGGTCTCCCGGCTCGCTGCGCACCTCGAACGCCTCGCCCACGTCCTCGACCTCCTCGGCGCCGGCCTCCAGGACCGCCGTCAGCACCTCGTCCTCGGACAGGCCCCCCGCCTTGGGTACGATGACCACGCCCTTGCGGGAGAACAGGTACGCGACGCTGCCCGGGTCCGCGAGACTGCCACCGTTGCGGGTGAGCGCGGTCCGCACCTCCATCGCGGCCCGATTCCTGTTGTCGGTCAGGCACTCCACCAAGAACGCGACACCGCCCGGCCCATACCCCTCATACATGATGGTCTGCCAGTCGGCGCCACCAGCCTCGGCGCCGGAACCGCGCTTGACCGCCCGCTCGATGTTGTCGTTCGGCACCGACGTCTTCTTAGCCTTCTGGATCGCGTCGTAGAGCGTCGGGTTGCCGGTCGGGTCCCCGCCGCCGGTTCGGGCGGCCACCTCGATGTTTTTGATGAGCTTGGCGAACAGCTTGCCGCGCTTGGCGTCGACCAATGCCTTCTTGTGTTTGGTGGTCGCCCACTTGGAGTGACCGCTCATGCTCGCTCCTTCACCTTGCCGCCGGTCCGCGCCGCCGTCGAGCCTAACGCCACGGCGGCTCGGACCCCGCGTCCCTCCTCTGCCCTCGTCCGGCCAGGCATGCTTCGAGATCGCGCAAGAGACATCGTTGGCGCTACGAACGGCGCCGCACCATCTCGAGGAACAGGCGGTGCACGCGACCGTCGCCGGTCACCTCCGGGTGGAACGACGTGGCCAGCAGCGCACCCTGCCGGACAGCGACAACCCGGCCAGCTGCCGGCCCCTGCTCGACACGCGCGAGCACCTCGACGTCCGGCCCGGCGTCCTCGACCCAGGGCGCCCGGATGAAGGACGCCGGCACCGGACCGCCGTCCACCCCGCGCACCCGCACGGCGCCGTCGAAGGAGTCGACCTGACGGCCGAACGCATTGCGCCGCACCGTGATGTCCAGACCGCCGAAGGTCTGCTGGTCCGGGCGGCCGTCGAGCACCCGGTCAGCCAGCAGGATCATGCCCGCGCAGGACCCGTACGCCGGCAGGCCTTCCCGCAGTCGCCCAACCAGCGGCTCACGGACCCCGAATGCCCGGGACAGCTTGTCGATCGTGGTCGACTCCCCGCCCGGGATCACCAGGCCGGCCAGCCCCTCCAGCTCCTGCGGACGTCGTACCGGGACGGCGCGTGCCCCGACCACAGTCAACGCCGCCAGGTGCTCCCGTACGTCCCCCTGCAGCGCCAGCACACCGATCACCGCGTCACCCACGACACCAGAGCTTAGGAGCCGGTCCGTGTCCTGTGTCGCGGGTCAACGCTTGGTCGACACGCGACGGCTTCGCGGCTGATTCCATCGAACTCCCTTGAAGCGGCCGAAGTCGCTGTCATACGTCACCACGACAGCGTCGTACTCAACCGCGAGCGCAGCTAGGTGGGCGTCGCTGACCAGGTTGCCACCGGTACCAACCGTGGCCAGGAGCCCGGCGAGGACGTCGAGGTGCCGAGCCGTCGGCTCGACCAGGAGAGCCGACGGTCGGGCGAGCCACTCGGTGACCCGAGCCGTGGCTTCGGGGACGGGAAGGGGCGACGGGAACAGCCCCACCTTGGTCGACAGTCTGAGGAAGGCCAAGATCACCCCCCAGCTCAGGCCAACCGACTCGTCGCCGGCCAACGCCTCGTCGAGCCATGTCCTCGAGTCACTGTGGTGGTCCGCATCCTCATTAACTGCGTACAGCAGGACGTTCGCGTCGACCAGCCTCACTTGCCGAGTCGCATCTTCCGGACCAGTTCCTCGTCCTCCAGCTCGCCGGCCAGCTGTAGCGCGCGGTCCAGATTGACCGTCGGCGTCCCGAGACGGGCCGTGCGGGTCTGGAACTGGGAGCGCGGTGGCCGACGACCGAGCCCGGTGCGGATCGCATCGTTCACGGCCTCCTTGAACGACACGCCTTTCTCGCGCATTCGTCGACGGATCAGGGCCTCAGTATCGGCGTCCAGCGTGATGGTACTCCGCACGTTCTCATCATAGCATCGGAGCAGTTGATGCTCTGATGCCCGCATCGGCGCGATGACTACGCCCCCCGGGCTAGCGTGCCTGCCATGACCGACTCGGCTGCCACGCGCTCCCCTGCCCCGACCCCCGACCTCGTGGACCTGACCGCGCGGGCCGTGAAGCTAGACGCGACTGATCCGCTGGGACACATCCGGGACCGGTTCGTCCTGCCGGACGGTGTGGTCTACCTGGACGGCAACAGCCTCGGCCCGTTGCCGGCCGGGGTCCGCGAGGCGGTGGACGACGTCGTCGTCCGGCAGTGGGGCCGGGACCTCATCGGGTCCTGGAACACCCACGACTGGTGGGGTGCTCCGCGCCGGGTGGGGGACGCGATCGGCCGGCTGGTCGGCGCGGCACCCGGGCAGGTGGTGGTGGGGGACTCGACGTCGGTGCAGCTGTTCAAGTGTCTGGTCGCCGGTGCGCGGCTACGGCCCGGGCGGCGCGTCGTGGTGAGCGACCCGGACACCTTCCCCACCGACCGCTACGTGCTGGACGGCGTCGCGGCGCTGACCGGACTGGAGGTGATCCAGACGGGGCCGGCCGAGCTGCCGGCGGTGCTCGCCGAGCACGGCGCGGACGTCGCGGTGGTCTCGCTGTCGCACGTGGACTACCGGACCGGCGAGCTGTGGGACCTGCCCGGCTTGACCGCGGCGATACACGACACCGGCGCGATCGCGCTCTGGGACCTGTGCCACAGCGCGGGCGTCGTCGACGTCGGGCTGGACGCGCACGGCGTCGACCTCGCCGTCGGCTGCGGCTACAAGTACCTCAACGGCGGCCCCGGCGCACCGGGTTACGTATACGTCGCACACCGGCACCAGGACGCCGTCGACCAACCGCTCATTGGGTGGAACGGACACGCCCACCCGTTCGCGATGACCCCGGACTACCAGCCGGCACCCGGCATCGACCGGATGCGGGTCGGCACCCCACCGATGCTCTCGCTGCTCGCGCTCGAGGCGGCGCTGCGCGCGTACGACGGTCTGGATATCGCCGCGGTCCGAGCACGGTCGCTGTCGCTGACCGGCTTTCTGATCAGCTGCGTGCACGAGCTGCTGCCGGACGTCGCGGTGGTCACCCCGAGCAATGACGCCCGGCGCGGCTCGCAGGTCGCACTTCGACACCCCCGAGCGGTTGCAATCGTCCAAGCGCTGATCGCACGCGGCGTCGTTGGCGACTTCCGCGAGCCGGACGTCGTCCGGCTCGGCCTCGGTCCGCTGTTCCTCTCGCACGCTGACGTGTTAGCCGCTGCCCGCCACCTACATGCCGTGCTCACCGAGGACGACCTCGACGATCCCCGCTGGAACGCGCGCGCCGCCGTCACCTGAGGCACGACATCGCGATGGCCCGATGGGCCTCATCATCATCGCCCGATGCCAACGTGATGCCCGCGAGGTGCTACCAGCCGCGGTCGGCCAGCCGGTGCGGCTCCGGAACGTCGGCCACGTTGATCCCGACCATCGCCTCACCCAGCCCGCGGGACACCTTGGCCACCACGTCCGGGTCGTCATAGAAGGTCGTCGCCTTGACGATCGCCTCAGCTCGCTGCGCGGGGTTGCCGGACTTGAAGATCCCGGAGCCGACGAACACTCCCTCGGCACCCAGCTGCATCATCATCGCGGCATCCGCGGGGGTGGCGATGCCGCCGGCAGTGAACAGCACCACCGGGAGCTTGCCCGCCCCGGCTACCTCGCGGACCAGCTCGTATGGCGCCTGCAACTCTTTCGCGGCGACATACAGCTCGTCCGGTGACAGCGACGTCAGCCGGCGGATCTGACCGCCGATCGACCGCATGTGCGTCGTCGCGTTCGACACGTCACCGGTGCCAGCCTCGCCCTTGGAGCGGATCATCGCCGCGCCCTCGGCGATCCGCCGCAACGCTTCGCCGAGGTTGGTCGCACCGCAGACGAACGGCACCGTGAACGCCCACTTGTCGATGTGGTGCTCATAGTCGGCCGGGGTCAGCACCTCGGACTCGTCGATGTAGTCGACACCGAGCGACTGCAGCACCTGCGCTTCGACGAAGTGCCCGATCCGGGCCTTCGCCATCACCGGGATGGACACCGCGGAGACGATGCCCTCGACCATGTCCGGATCACTCATCCGAGCAACCCCACCCTGGGCGCGGATGTCGGCCGGCACCCGCTCCAGCGCCATCACCGCGACCGCGCCGGCGTCCTCGGCGATCTTCGCCTGGTCGGGGGTGACGACGTCCATGATGACGCCGCCCTTGAGCATCTCGGCCATGCCCCGCTTGACCCGGGCCGTACCGGTCGTAGGTTGGGGTTGTAGCCCGGTGGTGGCTTCAGCAGGGTGGACAGCAGCACGGTGCACAGCAGCGGTGGGCTCAGCGGCGGCGAGTACCGACGACCTGGGCGCGGATTCGCTCACGGCGGCGGTGCGGTCAGTGGGCACGACAGACCTCCCTGGTGCACGGGGCAGTGGCTCCATGGTACGGCTCGCCGCAGGCCTGACCACCAGCGCTGGGTCCGATCGGACGCTACCGGGTCAGCTCGGGCGGCGGCTCGTCGTCCATCTCGAAGGTGTCGGGCACCAGCGCACGTCCAGCCAACCGCACCCACCGCACGATCCGCTTGCGGCGCAACCGCAGGACGTCCGTCACGGCGCCGTTGAGGAACCGCCGGGCCAGCTGCACCCGATGAGCGGCGACCGCCACCCGGTCCAGCGCAAGGGCACCGAGACCACCAGCCTGGTCGTCCTCGAGCTGGTCATGACGCGATCCGGCGCTCTGGCCCGCAGCCACGTCGAGCCCGCGGTCGGACCGGCCCTGGCCGGACTCGGAGTCGGACTCGGGATCCAGCCCGCCCACGGCAGCGCGCAGCACCCGGGACAGATCGCTCTCCGCCTGCTCCCGCCGAGCACCACCTGCCACCCCGCGATGATCGGGCGATTCGTGGTTGTCCGCGGACTCCCCTGCTTCGAGCGCCCGGGACGCCGCATCGGCGAGCAACAACCCGGATGCCGCGTCCACCCGCCCGGAGGTGGCCAGCTCCAAGGCAGCCTCGGCCCGGCGGACCAGCTGGGTGTCCAGGACCGCCCGGGCCGCCTCGACCCGGTGGTGCAACCGATCCAGACGGCTTGCGGAGAACGACAGGTACCAGGCCAGCAGGGCGAGCAGGAGCGACCCTGCCAACGTCCACACCGAGATCACGACGAGACCTCTGCCGCCCCGGCGGCAACGGTCTCGTACACCGCGAGCACCTCGTCGCCCACCGTGGCCCAGTCGTACCGCCGAGCCGCGGCGGACGCGGCGGCTGACAGCTCCACCCGGCGAGAGCTGTCCCGGAGCAGATCGATCAACGCTGCTGCCAGCGCCTGGGAGTCGCCAACGAGGAACGTCGAGCCGAGCCGGCCGCCGTCCAAGACCCGCAAGAACGGGTCGATGTCGCTGGCCAGCACCGGCGCGCCCGCGCTCATCGCCTCCACCAGGACGATGCCGAAGCTCTCCCCCCCGGTGTGCGGGGCGACGTAGACGTCGACGGACCGCAGCAGGGCGGCCTTGTCCGCATCGCTGACCGCACCGACGAACGTGCACGCGTCCCGCGTCCGCGGGTCGAGCCGCGCTCGGGCCGCGACGACGTCACCGCGCCCGGCCACGATGATGCGGGCACCGGGAAACGCCTGCAGCACCAACGGCACCGCGGCCATCAGCACCGGCAACCCCTTGCGCGGCTCGTCGATCCGTCCCACGAACGCGATCGTCGGACGGGTCGCCGTCCCCGACCACCGGCAGGCGCGCTCGGCGGTCGCGAAGACGTCGACGAACACCCCGTTCGGGATCACCACCGCGTCGCCACCGAGGTGGGTGGTCACCGTCCGGCGGGCGTCCTCGCTGACGGCGATCCGCGCGATGATCTTCTCCAGCCCGGGCCGCACCAGCGGGTACGCGGCCTGCATCGCGCGCGACCGCAGGTTCGAGGTGTGGAACGTGGCCACGATCGGGCCGTCGGACGCCCACAGCGCGAGCAGCGACAGGCTGGGGGTCACCGGCTCGTGGATGTGCACCACGTCGAAGGATCCCGAGTCCACCCAGCGGTGCACCCGGCGAGCGGTGACCGGTCCGATGCTCACCCGGGCCACCGAACCGTTGTACGGCACCGGAATCGCACGCCCGGCCGGCACGACGTAGTCCGGGACTGGAGTGTCGTCGTCCGCTGGCGCCAGCACGCTGACCTGGTTGCCGTGGCTGATCAGGTGCTGCGCGAGATCCCGCACGTGGAACTGGACACCGCCAGGCACGTCGAAAGAGTAGGGACAGACGATGCCGATCCTCACCCGCCACCCCCAGCGGCAACCGCACCGGCGGAGCCAGGCGGGGTGCGTCCTGAAGAGGTGCGGCCAGGCGCGGTGCCGGCAGGCGAGAGGTGGGCAGGCGGGTCAGCCTCGAAGACCCGTTGCAGCATGTGCCAGTCCTGCGGGTGCTCAGCAATCGCCGCGCTTAGCACGTCAGCGCACCGCTGGGTGACCGCCACCACGGCGTCCGGGGACCGCCGGTCCAGGTCGGCAACCTCGACCGGGGTGAAGGCGATGACAATGCCATGTCGTGACGCCTTGCTCTGGGAAAGCCGCTCGTAGTGCACGGAGGCGACATACAGTGCCGCCCCGGTGCTCAAGGCCAGGGCCGCTGGCCCGGCAGCCAACCGCGCCGGATGCCCCAGCAGGTCGACCACGACACCCGAGCCGCCCAACGCGCGGTCGCTCACCAACGGCACGAACCCACCACCGCGTACCGTACGGATGAGATCGCGGAAGGTCTCCCCGCCGGCGCCGGCGGGCAAGATGCGGATGCCGAGCCGCTCCCGGTACGCGACAAACCTGTCGAATAGCTCCTGCGGGCGTAGTCGTTCGGCCACGGTGGTCACCGGGGCCAACCGCAACCCCGACCAGGCTCCGGCGTGGTCCCAATTGCCAAGATGTCCCAGGAAGACCACGGCTCCCCGACCGCCGTCCAGAACCTCCTGCACCGGCTCGGCACCGATCACCCGCACCGTCGCTTCGATCCGCTCTGGCGTCCAGTCCGGCAGCCGAAAGCTGTCGCACCAATAACGCGAGTACGAGCGCATCCCGGCACGGGACAGTGCGCGCAGCTCAGCCGGACCTGCTGTCGGGCGGGCTCGCCGGAGGTTGGCCTCCAGCTGCCGCACACCGCGACCGCGCCGCCACCAGGCCACGTCGGCAAAGACGTCGAACACCCGGTAGGCCACGATCTCCGGGAGCAGCCGCACCGAGCGCCACGCGACCGCGTACATGCCGAGCACCGCCCGCTCCCGCCACGCGCTCATGACCGACCTGCAGGCACCGTCGATGCTTGCGGCGCCGCGACGACCCAGCTGCGCTTCACCGGCTCACGCGCTCGTCGGCGGGGGTGGTGGCGCCGCGGCCAGGAGCGCCTGCTGGCGCACGGCCAGGATCCGCTGCACGACGGTCACCAGGCTGGCCGCGGCCAGCAGGCCCAGCACCACGGTCAGCACCGCGTCAGGCATCCCGAGACCCACGAACGCCGTCGTCACCAGTACCGCCACCAAGCGATCAGCCCGCTCGGCGATCCCCACGTTCGCGGTCATGCCGAGGCCCTCAGCTCGTGCTTTCGCGTACGACACCAGGCTACCCAGCACCAGGCAGGCCAGAGCCAGCACGGCGGTCAGCCGATCGTCACCGCCACCGGTGAACCACAACACGAGCGCGCCGAACACCGCCGCATCGCCGAACCGGTCCAAAGTCGAGTCCAGGTATGCCCCCCACGGCCCAGACGTCCCGGCGGCCCGAGCCATGATGCCGTCGACCGTGTCGCTGAACACGAAGGCGGTGACCACGATGGTTCCCCAGAACAGCTCCCCTCGGGGGTAGAACGCCATCGCGCCGCCTGCCACCCCGAGGGTGCCGATCACGGTGACCACATCGGGGCTCACCCGCCACCGCAGCAACGCGTGCGCCACCGGGGTGAACAGCCGGGTGAAGAAGGCACGCGCGAAGCGGTTAAGCACCGGCTCAGGGTAGTGCCGCGCCGATCGACCGCTACCAGTGGCCAAAGCCAGCCGCCGCCAGACCGCTGGTACCAGGGTCGAAGCTGCCAAGAGGTGCCACCGATGCCCTCCTGTCCACGACCACGTCACCCTGTCCACAACCGCGTCACCCGGGCTGCCGCGTCACCCGAGCGTCGCTATCCCGAGGCCGTGCTACCGGGGCCAGGCGTCGGCGAGTCGTTGCCGGGTTTCACCGAGCAAGACCGGGACCGCCTTGGTACGGGCCACGATCGGCAGGAAGTTGCTGTCCCCTGCCCACCGCGGGACGACGTGCTGGTGCAGGTGGGCAGCGATCCCAGCCCCAGCCACCGCCCCCTGATTCATCCCCAGGTTGAAGCCGCGCGGCCCGGCTGCCGCACTCAGCGCCCGGATGGCCTGCTGGGTGAGCATGGCGACCTCGCCGGTCTCCTCGTCGGTCAGGTCGACGTAGTCGGACACATGCCGATACGGACACACCAACATGTGACCGGGGCTATACGGATACAGATTCAGGACCACATACGCGACGGTGCCGCGGTGCACGATCAGGGCGTCCGCGTCCTGCCGACTTGGCGCCTGGCAGAACGGGCACTCGTTCGCCGTGTCATCGGCTGGCTTGCCCCCGTCGATGTAAACCATCCGGTGGGGGGTCCACAACCGCTCGAAACCGTCCGGGTCGCCGGGCAACCCGGTTGCCGCCTCGACGCCGGCGGCTGGCACGACCGTCCCGGGCTGCGGGCCCCCTGTCTTGGAGCCGCCTGTCTCAGAGCTGGCCCGCTCGGTCTGGTCATCCGATGCGGTCACGACGTGGTGGCCCGGGTCCGCACGGCGGCCACCACCTCCGCGACTGCGTCGGTCACCGGCACCCCGTTCTTCTGGCTGCCGTCCCGGTACCGGAACGACACCGCGCCAGCCGCGACGTCGTCGTCGCCAGCGATCACCATGAGCGGGACCTTGGCCTGCTGGGCGTTCCGGATCTTCTTGCCGAACCGGTCCCCCGAGGTGTCGATCTCGACCCGGACCCGGCTACGCCGGAGCTGGTCCGCGACATCCGTGAGGTAGGGCACGTGGTGGTCGGCGACTGGGATGGCCACCACCTGGACCGGCGCCAACCATGCCGGCAATGCCCCTGCATGGTGCTCCAGCAGCACGCCGAAGAAGCGCTCGATCGAGCCGAACAACGCCCGGTGGATCATGACCGGCCGCTTCCGGGTTCCGTCGGCGGCCTGGTACTCCAGGCCGAAGCGCTCGGGCAGGTTGAAGTCCAGTTGGATGGTCGACATCTGCCACGTGCGGCCGATGGCGTCCCGCGCCTGCACGGAGATCTTGGGGCCGTAAAACGCTGCGCCCCCCGGGTCCGGAACCAGCTCCAGGCCGGATTCGGCGGCGACCCGGCGCAACGTCTCCGTGGCGACGTCCCACACCTCGTCCGAGCCCAGGTACTTGTCCGGATCCTTGGTGGACAGCTCGAGGTAGAAATCGTCCAACCCGTAGTCCCGCAACAGGTTCAGCACAAAGCCGAGGGTGTTGCGCAGCTCGTCCTCGACCTGATCCTCGGTCACATACAGGTGCGCGTCGTCTTGGGTCATCCCGCGCACCCGGGTCAACCCGTGCACAACGCCGGACTTCTCGTACCGGTACACCGTGCCGAACTCGAACAGCCGCAGCGGCAGCTCCCGGTAGGACCGTCCCCGAGACCGGTACACCAAGCAGTGCATCGGGCAGTTCATCGGCTTGAGGTAGTAGTCCTGTCCCGGCTTGCGCACCACGCCGTCCGGGGTCAGCTCCGCGTCCAGGTGCATGGGCGGGTACATGCCGTCGGCGAACCAGTCCAGGTGCCCGGAGGTCTCGAACAACCGGGCCTTGGTGATGTGCGGGCTGTAGACGAACTCGTAGCCCTCCTCCTCGTGCCGACGGCGGGCGTAGTCCTCCATCTCCCGGCGCACCACGCCGCCGCGAGGGTGGAACACCGCCAGCCCCGAACCGATCTCGTCGGGAAAGGAGAACAGGTCCAGCTCCGCGCCGAGCCGGCGGTGGTCCCGACGCTCGGCCTCGGCCAACCGGTCCAGGTAGGTGCGCAGCGCGTCCTTGGACGGCCAGGCGGTGCCGTAGATCCGTTGCAGCTGGGGGTTGCGCTCGCTGCCCCGCCAGTACGCCGCCGCGGTACGCATCAGCCGGTAAGCGTTCCCGATCAGCTTGGTGCTCGGCAGGTGTGGACCGCGGCACAGGTCCTTCCACACGACCGAGCCGTCCCGGCGCACATTGTCGTAGATCGTCAGCTCGCCGGCCCCGACCTCCGCGGACGCACCCTCGGTGACGTCCGCGTCGGCGCTGCCCTTGAGGTCGACCAGCTCGAGCTTGTACGGCTCGTCAGCGAGCTCGGCACGCGCCTCGTCGTCGGTGATCACCCGGCGCACGAAGGTCTGCCCCTCGTTGATGATCCGCTGCATGGCTCGTCCCAACCCGTCGAGGTCGTCAGGGGTGAACGGGGTGGAGACGTCGAAGTCGTAGTAGAAACCATCCCGCACCGGCGGCCCGATGCCGAGTCGGGCGCGCGGATTCAGCTGCTGCACCGCTTGCGCCAACACATGCGCGGTGGAATGGCGGAGCACTGCTAACCCGTCCTCGCTGTCGAGCGTGACCGGCTCGACGACGTCGCCTTCGGCCAGCACGTGCGCCAGATCACGCAGCTGGTCACCGACTCGCGCCACCACCACCGCGTCGGGTCCGGTCGTCCGCCCACCCAGCACCTCGCCGGCCGTCGTCCCAGTCGGCACCGATCGCGTGTTGCCGGCGATGGACACGGTGATCTGCGGCGACACGAAAAACCTCCTGAGCAGGGGTGCCGCCCGACGGGCGCGGTCCCAGCGATCGTATCGACGGGGTATCCGTCGATCGATTCGGCCAGACGGATCGTATCGACGGCGTTGCGCACGGCGACGTCCCACAAGGACGAGTAGAAGAGAGACGTCTGGCGCCGTCGACGTCATACCAGCTCGACGACGTCCTCTACGTTCACCGTGCCTGGTCGTACGACGTCCGCGTACACCCCCAGGCAATGCCGTGGCTCGCGAGCCACCTGCAGGACCACCTCGCCGATGGCGACCTGTCGGCCGACCCAGGTGGTCTCCAGCCATGACACGTCGTCGAGGTCGACCGTCAGGTTCGCTCGAGGATCCTCGACATCGCAGGCTCGCAGCGAGTCTTCGCCAGGAGCGGTAGCGGCCTCGACGGCCTGCCTGCTCACCAGATGCACCGGAGCACTCTCGGGGAGCGACTGCCGCTCCATCTTTTCCAGTCGGACGGCTTGACCGACCAGAGCGGACAACGCTGCGTCCGCGCTCGCCGCGCGGACCGCCAGCTCGGCATCCGGCAGCCACAAGTGCGGCCCGTCCGGGGACAACTCAGCCACCCGCACTTCGCGTAGTCGAGGTGCTTGACGTGCCGTCACCACAGCTCCGGCCTCACCCACGACGGCCCAGCCGCGGTCATGTTCCACGCCGTCGGAGAGGATGCGCACGTGAGGAACGTCGATGGCGTCCATTGACTTGACCGGGAAGGTACGAGCTTGCACGACATGGCCGACCCGTCCGGTCAGCACTGCTGGTACTCCTAGGTCAGCGTGGCTCATCCGTAGCCTTTGCCTGGAAGGATCACTGGCCGTGCGGCTCCTGGAAACCCCGGGACCACGCGACACGGTGGGCGATACTGGGTTCGAACCAGTGACCTCCTCGGTGTGAACGAGGCGCTCTACCACTGAGCCAATCGCCCTTTGCGACCACTCTAGCGGACCTAGAGACCTGCTCGATCCGCCGTGATGGTCACCCCAACCCGGGGACGCGCACCAAGGCGTTACGCGCCTGATCGGGTAGCCAGCCCGGGACGCCCCATGCGAGCAACAAGAGGTAGAAGGCGAGCAACACGAACGCCGCCGTCAGCACCACACCGGCCCACCGCACCCATGGCGGCTGCCTTCGTGACCACTGCGCAATCCGCCGAGCCTGCGCTTTGACCCGCTCCAGCAGCCGCGCCGCCCAGTCGAACTCACTGGCCAGGACCGCCAGGCCGACCAGGGCCAGAGGGATCCCGCCCGGCCCGGGCAGTGGCCCGGTCACCACCGCGAGAAGGATCAGCGCCACCCCGACCAGAGCGACGGCGCTCCGATAGAGCCGGCGAGTCGTGGGTTTTCGCTTGAGCCGTGCTCGCCAGGCCCACCGGTCCTCGTTGGCGTCGACCAGGACGCTGTGCTGCGAGTCGTCACGTTGGTTGTCCACCCTGTGGTCTCCCGCGGTCTGAAGCCGGTCGGGTGCGGAGGGCGGGTGCCGCGCGACGGCGGCGACGCTCCCGAGTGGTCACGACCAGGGTAGCGACCACAGCCAAGCGCTTCGAGCGCGGACAACTCGGCACCTGGGTTCCGACAAACCGGACGACATTTGATAGATTTCGGGCCAGGGGGTTTGCTTTTCCGTTGTGATCGGCATGCTCATGGGTGTCCGGGCATCAGCCCCTCGGAGGAGGACACCATGGTGGAACCCCCGTTGTCCGTTATGGACGACTTGCACGTACGACTGGTCGCCCCAGGATTACGGGAACTAGCGATTACCGCCACGCTGCAGTACGACACCAGCGATCCATTTGCGGTGCGGGCTACGTTCCACGCCGGCACTGATGCGATCTCCTGGGTGCTCGGCCGAGACCTTCTCGCGGACGGCCTGATGACCGCGCACGGCGACGGTGACGTCCGAGTCTGGCCGATCACCGAGGCTGACCACTCCATGGTCATGTTGGAGCTGACGTCACCGGACGGCCGGGCCGTCCTTGCCGCGGACGCCGCCGAGCTCGAGACGTTCCTAGCCCGGACCTACGACGCTGTGCCTCTCGGTTATGAGAGCGATCACATCGACATGGACACTGCGCTGACCGATCTGCTCGGCGGGAGCCGCTGACCCACCCCGTTCGCCAGCGGTCGGCCCCGGGCGTTGCAAACGCTCCTCGGACAGCCAAACTCATGGGTCCAGATCGGCGGCGGCCCTATTGGTGAACAGCGCGGCAGCTCGGCGGCCGAGTAGGCCTATGGCAAGCCGACGACCGTCCACGGCATGCACCGACTGGACATCTCGGGTGGAAGACGTGAGCAGCACCTCGTCCGCATCCTGCAGAACGCTGAGCGGGATATCGCGCTCGATGACCGGGTGGCCGGCATCTGCCGACCACTCCAGCACCAGTTCGCGGGTGACACCTGCCAGGCAGCCTGATGCCAACGGTGGGGTCACCAACTCACCGTCGAGGGCGACGATCACGTTAGAGCCCGTGCCCTCGCACAACCGGGCCCGGGTATTGCCGAAGAGCGCCTCCGTCGCACCTCGCTCACGGGCATAGGCCAGCGCCACCACGTTGTCCGCATAGGAGGTGGTCTTCAGCCCGGCAACAGCACTGCGCTCGTTGCGCACCCATGGCACCGCGACCACCGCGGTCGAGGCCGGCAGGCGCTCGTACGGCGCCGCCAGCACGATAGCCGTCGCAGCTGCCGTTCCTCGGTTGGATCCCAGCGGCCCTGGGCCGCCAGTCACGGTGATCCGCAGTCTCCCGAGCGCCATTGAGCTACCGGCGAGGACCGTGCGGATACCGTCGTGAACGCGGTCCAGATCAGGTTCGGCGAGCCCGAGCCCGAGCGCGGAGCGGACCAGCCGCCGCAGGTGTCGAGTAAGGGCGAAGGGGACGCCATCCACGACCTTGAGCGTCTCGAAGACCCCGTTCCCCACCGTGATCCCGTGGTCGTCCGCCCGGATGGCCGGCTCTCCGGGTTGGATCACCCTCCCGTCGACCCAGGCGTGGATCTCGGCCACCTCGTGTCGCACCGCGCCTCCTCGCTTCAGGCGTCTGCTGCCGGCCGTCGCCACTGTAGGCCGCAGCGATTGCTGGTCAGCCGAGTGCGATGTCGGCCATTGACGTGAGGCGGCGCCAGCCGGCACGAACGGTCGAACCGACGGCCGCTCTGCCCTCGGGTTGGTAGCGGTCCGCGGCCGGCAGCGCACCCAAGCCCAGGCCGGTGATGGCACCGACATCTGAAACCGGGATTTGGAACGTCTGGAACGGGCCGAGCTCAAGAACGTGCGCCATCGCCTGAGGATCCAGAGGCGTCTGTGCGTCTGTGGCCAAGACGGCGCCCAGCAAGGCCGACTGATCCAGCATGTACGCGGTGGTGGCCAGCACGCCCTGGCGGTTCCACGCGGCGATCTTCCAGAATTGCCGTGGCAGCTGGATGCCTCGGTACGGCGGGTCGTCAGACGCCAGCACGGGTGCGGTCAGCACCACCAGCCGAGCGTCCTCGGCGTCCGCGGCGCCAAGCAGGTAGTCCTCCAGGCCGAGCCACAGGTGCGGGCTCTGGTTGAATCCCGACGCTTGCGGAGCGGCGTTCGGGTAGACGAACGTGTCCTGATTGGCCTGTGCGGCCACGCCCGGCGTGCCCCAGACCGGATCGCGGCGGCGAACCAGATGCCCACGGTCCAGGTCGTTGTCCGCGTACACCTCCTCTCCCGCTTGGTCAGCTGCGGGCAGCCGGGGGTCGAGCCGCCACTCGTCCACCCGCTCCAGATCGCGCAGCGCGGCACCGTTGAGGTCGACCGCAGTGGCGATGGCAAGGCGCCGTGCCCTAGCCAGCAGCACCGTGAAATGGGTGTAGTCGAGACGGGCGACCGAACCCGCGCTGTCAGGAGGGCCGGGCAACGGGACGATGAGCGCTCCCGACCCGAGAAACTCTAGATCGTGACCACCGCCGTCCCACGACAAGGTTATGCCTGACGACGAGTCGGCATCGTGACCGGCGCATTCCGCACGATCACCGTCCGTTCGTCAACCACCTCGATCCGTTTGGGGTCGTCGGTCATGGCCAGCGCACGCGTCCACACTTGCGGTTCTACTCGCAACACCGACACCGGACTAGATGATCTTTTCGCCACGAGGCCAGGCTACTGACAGATTGACCAAGCTGGAACGGGGCGCGCTGAACCGCGCCTCCAGCACTCGCCCTGGTCGCACCCTCAGTCCTCGTGCTCCCTTGATTTTCCGGTACCGCCTTTACCCGGATGAGACGTCACGCAGGCGTACGAGCGATTCATCGGCCGGCGGGGGGCGGGCGGCCCGGAGGCGGTGATCTGCGTCAGATCGTCATTGAGCACACGTGAGTTCTGTCCATCGCGCGGAATAGAGAAGTGAACCCACGTAGTATCCGCCAGCGTTATTACCCGCCCGACATTACCCGCCCGACCGAATACCCTGGCTACTTCTGGAATTACTGAAGAATGGGATGGAATCCATCAGCCTGCACCGGCAATTGGCACCGCAGCCCGGCAGCCCGGCAGCCCGGCAGCCCGGCAGCCCGGCAGCCACGGTGTCCTCATCTCACACCTTTTGCGGTCGCAGCTCGTCGACCAAAGACTGGCCGGTGAGCCAGCCGTCAGACCAGCCCTGCTCGGCCAGGACCGCCGGCCACTGCGGATTGGACCGGACCCACCCCAGCAGGACGACGGCGCCCCGCTGGTCTTCTCGGCTCATCTTGGCGGGACCGAACACTCCCCACCAGCCGGTTAAGGTGACCGCCATCCGCGCCAGCGGGGTTGCGTCTGCTGCGGTGATGGCCAGACCTTCACTGACGACGAGCAGCGAGTCGGCCTTCCGGCGGCGCGCCCAGTTGGCAACAGCAGTCTCGTCGGCCGGGACGCGGGTCACGGTGATTTGACCGGTGAGGCGGTCAACCCCCATTGCGCCGCGCAACGCTTGTGCGGCACGGTCGACCATCCCGGCGACCGCCCCGGCCGCGGTGATGGTCAAGCTGTTGCTGAGCGGCCACGTGCTCCCGTCACCCACCGGCACCTCGTCGTCCGTGGTGCACGCGACCAGGCCACCGCACGCGAGACCGGCCAGCAGTGCCCGGCGACTCAGCGACACATCGGCCCCTTTCCTCTGCGCTCACCTGCTGCCCCTGTCAGGTGTTTCCCCCAGCGAATCACAATCCGACCAGGAGGTTCGGCATGTCCGCCGAATATTGCCGCTGCGTTGCGGCGGCGCAGGCGAGTACGGCAGTCGAACGCCTGAGCAAGGCGGATGAGCGTCGTGCCGCTGAAGATCGCGAGGCGACCAAGCACGTCGCGGGCGCGGCCCTCGTGAAGAACACTCCTCCAGCCTGAGCGTTTTCGCAGGTTGGAGTAATGCCGAGCTGAGTGGGCGATACTGGGATCGAACCAGTGACCTCTTCCGTGTCAGGGAAGCGCGCTACCGCTGCGCCAATCGCCCGAGGTGGAGACGGGATTCGAACCCGTGTACACGGCTTTGCAGGCCGTTGCCTCGCCTCTCGGCCACTCCACCGGAACCTGACCGCCGGCTCTCAAGCCTGCCGTCTCCGAGCGGACGACGGGATTCGAACCCGCGACCCTCACCTTGGCAAGGTGATGCTCTACCAACTGAGCCACGTCCGCACAGCTGGGAGTACCCCAGCAGCATCAGGCTATCGGATGGTCGGCGGCTCAGCCAACACCGGCGACCAGCCGCCGTGTCTGCCTGCCGCACGGTTGAGCCCGGTGGCCGGTTTAGCCCGGTGGCCGGCTCGACGAGCCGGCTGGGGAACCCTTACGGGACCGCCGCACGGTCGGGTCGACCGTGCCCACCGGGCCGGTGACGTGCTGGCCGGGCGGTTCGTCCTCACGATCCCGCACCGGTGTCACCGGCCCACGCAGCCGGTCCCAGCGGGCCAGCGGTGAACGGGACTCGCCGCGCACCGGCCACAGCTGACGGCTGGCCGCGTTCAGCGCGGCGCCGATCAGCACCGCGATCGCCAGGAAGTACAGCCAGATCAGCACGATGATCGTCGCGGTGAGCGGGCCGTAGATCGAGCTGGCCCGCACCGAGGCACCGATGCCCGCGCGCACCACGAACGCAGACAACACCCAGATCACCAGCGCCAGCACCGCACCCGGCAGGTCCCGACGCCAGGACGTCCGGCACGGAGTGGCCACGTGGTACAGCGATGCCAAGCTGGCCACAGTGAGCACCGACACCACCGGCCAGTACAGCAGGAGCAGAAAGTCGACCCGGGCAGGCAGCAGATCCGCCAACAAGGACGGACCGAGCAGCACCAGCGGCAGCACCACCGCGCCGAGCACAACGGCGAACGTGTAGAGCGAGAACGACAGCGCACGGGTCCGCACGATCCCCCGCACGCCGCCTTGGCCGTACATGATCGCGATGGTGTCGATGAACACGTTGAGCACCCGTGACCCGGACCACAGGGAGACCAGGAAAGCCAATGACACCACGTCGAGTCGGCCCTGCCGCAACACGTCCTGCAACGTGGGCACGATCGTGGAGGCGACGGTGTCCGCGGTGAAGATCCGCCGGGCCAACCGCTCGATCTCCTGAGAGACCTGGTCGGTGACGCTACGCCCGAGAGCATCGCCGAGGTACCCGACGCCGCCGATCAAGCCGAGCACCAGCGGGGGCAGCGACAGCAGAGCGAAGAACCCGGCCTCCGACGCCAGACCGGTCACCCGGTAACGCAGACATACCGAGACGGTCTCGCGGGTCAGCGCCCACGCGCCGAGCAGCAGCCGCCGCGCCCGAGAGGCTCTGGTGGCCTGCAGCGCCGGCGGCACATCGGCGGCGCTGGACGGCGTCCCGCTGCTCACTGGACCACGGTAGCCGGGGTGGCCCGGACAGCCGCCGCACGGTGGACGAACCGGGGTGGAGGGAACGTCCCGATCGACGTCGGGCAGAATCGACCACCCCGACCACGGACGACGGCGTCAGTCGGGCTCCGTCGCGGCATCACGCGAACTCGATGCGCGGACAGCGCGGCGGTCTCGGTGGACCTCGACGGAAGTGCGGTATGCAGATCTGGCCCGGCAAGCCCTACCCCCTCGGCGCCACGTACGACGGCACCGGTGTCAACTTCGCACTGTTCTCCGAGGTGGCCGAGCGGGTGCAGCTGTGCGTGATCGACGACGACGGCGAGCAGACCTGCATCGACCTGCCAGAGGTGGACGGTTTCGTCTGGCACGGCTTCATCCCGGGCATCCAGCCCGGCCAGCGGTACGGCTACCGGGTTCACGGACCGTTCGACCCGCAGACCGGCCACCGGTGCAACCCGGCCAAGCTGCTGCTGGACCCCTACGCCAAGGCGATCGACGGCCAGGTCGACGGCGACGAGTCGCTGTTCTCCTACCGGTTCGCCGATGCGGACGCGAACGGATCGGCGCCGCTCAACGACGCGGACAGCCTCGGCCACACGATGCTGTCCGTCGTCGTGAACCCGTTCTTCGACTGGGGCCAAGACCGACGTCCAGAGCACGAGTACCACGAGAGCGTCATCTACGAAGCGCACGTGCGGGGGCTAACCCGCCAGCACCCGGACGTCCCGCAGGAGATCCGCGGGACGTACGCCGGGATGGCGCACCCGGCCACGATCGAGCACCTCACCTCGCTCGGGGTGACCGCCGTCGAACTGATGCCCGTGCACCAGTACGTCCAGGACAACCACCTGATGGCCAAGGGGCTGTCCAACTACTGGGGGTACAACACGATCGGGTACTTAGCGCCGCACAACGGGTACGCCGCTCACGGAACCCGGGGCCAGCAGGTGCCGGAGTTCAAGGCGATGGTGAAGGCGCTGCACGACGCGGACATCGAGGTGATCCTGGACGTCGTCTACAACCACACCGCCGAGGGCAACCACATGGGTCCGACCCTGGCCTTCCGCGGCATCGACAACTCCGCGTATTACCGGCTGGTGGACCACGACCTCGCGCACTACTACGACACCACCGGCACCGGGAACAGCCTGCTGATGCGGCACCCGCACGTCCTGCAACTGATCATGGACTCGTTGCGGTACTGGGTGCTGGAGATGCACGTCGACGGTTTCCGCTTCGACCTGGCCTCGTCGCTGGCCCGGCAGTTCCACGAGGTGGACCGGTTGTCGGTGTTCTTCGACCTCGTGCAGCAGGACCCGGTGGTCAGCCAGGTCAAGCTGATCGCCGAGCCGTGGGACGTCGGCGACGGCGGCTACCAGGTGGGCAACTTCCCGCCACTGTGGACGGAGTGGAACGGCAAGTATCGGGACACCGTGCGCGACTTCTGGCGCGGCGAACCCTCCACGCTCGCCGAGTTCGCCTCCCGGCTCACCGGCTCCAGCGACCTGTACGAGCACTCCAGCCGCAAGCCGATCGCGTCCATCAACTTCGTCACCGCGCACGACGGGTTCACCCTGCGGGACCTGGTGTCCTATAACGAGAAGCGCAACGACGCGAACGGCGAGGACAACAAGGACGGCGAGAGCCACAACCGCTCGTGGAACTGCGGCGTCGAAGGACCGAGCGACGATCCCGCGGTTCGACAGCTGCGGCTACGACAGCAGCGGAACCTGCTGAGCACCCTGCTGCTGTCCCAAGGGGTGCCGATGCTGTTGCACGGCGACGAGCTGGGCCGCACCCAGGGCGGCAACAACAACGCCTACTGCCAGGACAACCCGACGTCCTGGGTGGCTTGGGACCTGGACGCCGACCAGAGCGACCTGCTGGAGTTCACCCGCCAGCTGGTGCAGCTGCGCCGCGAGCACCCGGTGTTCCGCCGGCGACGGTTCTTCGCCGGCAGCGCCGACCACGGCGGCGAGAGCGAACTAGGGGACATCGCCTGGTTCACCCCGGCCGGCGAGCACATGTCGGATGAGGACTGGCGCAACGGCTACGCCCGCTCACTGATGGTGTTCCTCAACGGGTCGGCGATCCCGGAGCCGGACCCGCGCGGCAACCCGACCGTCGACGACTCCTTCCTGGTACTCATCAACGCATCGCAGGAACCGGTCCAGGTCACCGTCCCGGAGCCGGAGTACGGCATGGCGTGGTGGCCGGTGTTCGACACCGAGAACGGCTTTCCGGCGGACGGGGTGGAGACCAAGCCGGTGTATCCGTCGACCGAGCTGACCATCGGGGACCGGAGCCTGATGCTGCTGCGTGCGCCGCGCTCGGACGGCACGTGACCACCGGGACGTCAGCTGGCCGTCCGACACCTAGCTCGACATACCGGGTCCAGATCGGCCCAGGGTTCGGCTTCGACGACGCCACGGCCATCGTCACCCACCTGGCCCGGCTCGGTGTCTCGCACCTGTACCTGTCCCCCGTCCTGCAACCCGCCGTCGGCTCCACTCACGGCTACGACGTGGTCGACCACGACCGGATCAGCCAGGACGCCGGCGGCCGTCCGGCGTTCGACCGACTCGCCGCCGCGGCCGCCGATGCCGGCGTGGGCCTGGTGGTGGACGTCGTCCCCAACCACATGGCCATCCCGACTCCGCAGCTGCTCAACGTCCCGCTGTGGTCGGTGCTCGCTGACGGACCGGACTCGCCCTACGCCTCGTGGTTCGACATCGACTGGTCGGTTCCGGGGCGAACCCTGTTGATGCCCGTGCTCGGCCGGCGGATCGGTGAGGTGCTGGACGCCCACGAGCTCGTGCTGGACCCAAGCGGAGGGCCGGACGCAAGCCCGGTGCTGCGGTACCACGACCATGTGTTCCCGGTCCGCGCCGGCACCCAGCAGCTGCCACTGCCCGAGCTGCTGGACCAGCAGTGGTACCGCCTGGCGCACTGGCGGGTGGCCGACGACGAGCTCAACTACCGCAGGTTCTTCAACGTCACCACCTTGGCGGCGATCCGGGTGGAGCGTGCCGAGGTGTTCGACGCCACCCACCGCCTGCTGCTGCGACTCGTGGCGGACGGCGTGGTGGACGGCCTGCGGATCGACCACCCGGACGGTCTCGCCGACCCACGCGGCTACCTCGCCCGGCTGGCCGAGGCGACCGGCGGGGCCTGGGTGGTGGTCGAGAAGATCCTGGAGCGCCACGAACGGCTACCCCCCGACTGGTCGTGCGCAGGCACGACCGGCTACGACGCCCTGAACCGGATCGGCGGGCTGTTCGTCGACCCGGACGGCGAGCAGCCCCTCACCGAGCTGTGGCACGAATTCACCGACCAGACCTGCCTGGCAGAGGTCGTCGAGGCCGCCAAGCGGGAGACGGCGCGTGGCAGCCTGCACGCCGAGGTCCGCCGGCTCGTGAGCGTGCTCGGGCGGATCGGGCGCCACGACGTCCGGCTCCGAGACCACACCGAGCGAACCCTGCACGAGACGGTCGTGGAGCTGCTGGTGGCCCTGGACCGCTACCGGGCGTACGTGGTTCCCGGTGAGCCGGCGCCCGCTGAGTCGGTTGCCGCACTCGAAGCAGCGGCGGACCGCGCCCGACGCCGACTGCCGGCACACCGGCACACGACCCTGGACATGGTCGTCGACCTCGCGCTGGGCCGTGCGAGCGACCCCACCGACCAGACCCGCCCCAGGACCGACGCCACCGCGAACGACGGCACGCACGACGACCAGGACGCGCGCCGCCGGGCCGAGTTCATCGTGCGCTTCCAGCAGACCTGCGGACCGGTCATGGCCAAAGGGGTGGAAGACACCGCGTTCTACCGCTGGCTGCTGCTCACCAGCCTCACTGAGGTCGGCGGCGACCCGGGCCAATTCAGCGTGTCACCCGAGCAGCTGAACGATTTCCTGACCGGGCAGCAGGCTTCGTGGCCGGACTCCATGACCACCCTGTCCACCCACGACACCAAACGGTCCGAGGACGTCCGCGCCCGGCTGGCCACGCTCTCGGAGTATCCGCGTGAATGGGCCGCGACCGTCCGGGATGTCCGAACGCTGGCCGCCGAGCGTCTCGGTACGGGCGACCGCGAAGGCGAAGGCCGAACTCCCCGTCAGAACACATCCAGCCGGACCGCAGCTTCGGGCGCTGGTGTCGACGCCGCCACGGAGTACCTGGTCTGGCAGACCCTGGCCGGGACCTGGTCGCCCGACGGACCGATCAGCGCGGAACGGTTGCGGCAGTACGCGACCAAGGCGGTCCGCGAGGCCGGGACGCATACCCGGTGGACGGCACCCGACGAGCGCTATGAAGCCGCGGTGCACCGATTCGTGGACGGGGTGGCGACGGACGAGGCGATCCTGCGCCGGATCGCCTCGTTCATCGCCACCACCCACCAAGCATGGCGGGCGGGCGTGCTCGGTCAGAAGCTGGTGCAGCTGATGGCTCCCGGCGTCCCGGACGTGTACCAGGGCACCGAGCTGGTCACTCTCTGCCTGGTTGACCCGGACAACCGCCGTCCGGTCGACTACGCCGCCCGGCAGGACCGGTTGGCCGCCCTGGACGTCGGCGCGGGTCCCCGCGACCTGGACGACGAGAAGCTCCTGGTCACCTCGCGGGCGCTGCGGCTGCGCCGCGAGCAGCCGTCCTGGTTCACCGGTCGCTCCGCGAGCTACGTACCGGTTGCCACCAGCACCGAGCACGCGGTTGCCTTCGGCCGGGCAGGGACGGCCGAACACCCGGCCGTCATCGCGGTGGCCACCCGCCGGGTCGGGGCACTGGAGCGGGGCGGAGGCTGGCAGCAGCACACCATCGACCTCCCGGACGGACAGGGGTGGCGGGACCTGCTCACCGGCCGAACCGTGACCGGCGGGTCCGGGGCGCTGGCCACGATCCTGGAACAGCTCCCGGTCGCGCTGCTGGTGCGATCGGTAGCGGACCCTACGTAGCAGCGAGCCGCGCCTGCTCAGCCGCCACGTCGAAGGCAGCCGGTGGCCAGGTCGGGTCCAACGCCTCCAGGTGCTCCAGGAGCAGCTGCTGCACCGCCCACCGGGCATACCACTTGCGATCCGCCGGCACCACGTGCCAGGCGGCGGCGTCCGTCGAGCACCGGGTGAGCGCCACCTGGTACGCCTGTGCGTACTCGTCCCAGAGCTGACGCTCGTCGACGTCGCCCGGGCGGTACTTCCAGTGCTTGTCCGGACGCTCCAGGCGGGCGGCGAGCCGGGTCTTCTGCTCGTCCCGGCTGAGGTGCAGCATCACCTTGACGACGGTGGTGCCGCGCTCGACCACCTGTCGCTCGAAGGCGTTGATCGCGGTGTAGCGACGTTGCCACACCGAGCGGGGGACCAATCCCCGAACCCGGACGATCAGCACGTCCTCATAGTGCGAGCGGTCGAACACCCCGATGATCCCGGGACCTGGCAACGCCTGCCGGATCCGCCAGAGGAAGCCGCGCGACCGCTCCTGCGCGGTCGGGGCCTTGAACGCGGTCAACCGGACACCCTGGGGGTCGACCGCACCGACCACGTGCCGCATGATCCCGCCCTTGCCGGCAGTGTCCATCCCCTGGATCACGAGCAGCACCGACCGCTGGCCACCGCCGCGGCTCTCCGCGAACAACCGCTCCTGGAGCGCCGACAGCTGGTCGGCGCCAGCACTCAGCGCCACCTCCCCGGCTGCCTTTCGCCCGGCGAACCCCGGGGTGGAGCGCGGGTCGATGTCGGCGAGCCGCGCGCCTGGGTCGAAACGCAGCTGCGGCCCTAGCCGCTGCGGCGCGCAGCCGTGGCTGGAGACACGCGTGGTGGGCGCCGCCCTTCCGCCTTTCTTCGCCACCGGGCGAACCTACCCCACAGGATTCAGGACCCGGCAGACCAACGTCGCGATGGTGTGACAGGCTCGTCGATATGCACCGCCACGCCGTCTGGGCACCGAAGGCAGGCCGGGTGGACCTGGTGACCGCGCCCGGCACGCCGCACGAGACCACCGAGCCGCTGGCCCGGTCCGCGGGCGGGTGGTGGCGACACGATGGCCCGTGGGCGGAGCACGGCACCGACTACGGTTTCCGGCTCGACGGCGGTGACGTGACCCCGGATCCCCGCAGCGCATGGCAGCCAGTCGGGGTGCACGGCCCCAGTCGGGTGTTCGACCCGGAGCAGCACCACTGGCAGGACGACGGCTGGCGAGGTGTCGGCCACGGCGCCGGGCTGCTCGGGTCGGTGGTGTACGAGCTGCACATCGGCACGTTCACCGACGCCGGCACGCTGGACGCCGCGGTCGAGCGCCTGGACCACCTGGTCGCGCTGGGCGCGGACGTCGTCGAGCTTATGCCGGTCGCCGCGTTCGACGGTCGCTGGGGCTGGGGGTACGACGGGGTGCACCCGTCGGCCGTCCACGAACCGTACGGCGGCCCGGCCGCACTGCAGCGGTTCGTCGACGCCTGCCACCAGCGAGGGCTCGCGGTCTGCCTCGACGTCGTCTACAACCACCTCGGCCCGAGCGGCAACTACCTCGACAGGTACGGGCCGTACTTCACCGGCGCCCACACCCCCTGGGGGCCGGGGCTGAACCTGGACGGCGACGGCAACCTCGCGGTCCGACGATGGCTGATCGACGGCGCGCTGCGCTGGTTCCGCGACTTCCACGTGGACGCACTGCGCCTGGACGCGGTGCACGAGCTGCGAGACTCCTCCGCCACCCATGTGCTGGCCCAGCTGGCGGACGAGACCCGGCTGCTCTCCCAGGCGCTGGGTCGCCCCCTGGAGCTGATCGCGGAGAGCGACCTGAACGACCCTCGGATGGTCGAGCCGACCACCCAGGACGGCCTCGGCGTCCAGGCCCAATGGGCCGACGACGTCCACCACGCCCTGCACGCCACGTTGACCGGCGAACGTCAGGGGTACTACGTGGACTTCGGCCCGCTGTCGGTCCTGGCGCACGTACTCACCCGGGTGTTCCGGCACGACGGCGGCTGGTCCACCTTCCGTGGCCGGGACTGGGGCCGCCCGGTCGATCCGGAACGCCACGACGGGCACCGGTTCGTGGCCTACCTGCAAACCCATGACCAGGTAGGGAACCGAGCCCGTGGCGATCGGCTCAGCCACCTGGCGACGCCGGCACAGCAGGCGATCGGTGCCGCGCTGGTGATGACCTCACCGTTCACCCCGATGATCTTCATGGGCGAGGAGTGGGCGGCATCCACACCGTGGCAGTACTTCACCGACTTCGCCGACCTGCAGCTGGGGCGTGCGGTCAGCGAGGGGCGCCGTCGTGAGTTCGCCGCACACGGCTGGGAGGCGGCAGACGGTCACGACGACCCGCTCGGTGAGGGCACGATGGAAGATGGCCAGGTCGCTCGTGGCGCGCCGGGCGACGAGAATTTCGGCGGATCAACGGACGACGTCCCCGACCCGCAGGATCCGGCCACCCGGCACCGGTCAGTGCTGCAGTGGGACGAACGTCGCAACGGTGACCACGCCTGGATGCTGCAGTGGTACCACGACCTGATCGCGTTGCGCCGTAAGCGCCCTGAGCTGCGGTCCGGTGACCTTGCTGAGATCACCGTGCGCTACGACGAGGACGGTGGCTGGCTCGTCGTGCGCCGCGACCGGCTCCGGGTGGTCGCCAACCTGGCCGACCAGCCGCAAGAGGTGCCGCTGGACGCCGAGCCCATCGATGCGGTGCTGTGCTGGGATCCTGCGAGTACCACGCTGCGGGACAGGTCGGTCGCGCTTGGAACCCACGGGGTCGCCATCCTCACCACAGCCTGACGGACGACCAGGCCAAGCACATGAGGATCCCCGTCGTCCGCGACCTCGACCGGCTGACGGACGCGGAACTCGCCGCGCTGTACGCGTACCCGTCCACCGCCGATCGCCCGGTGGTGCGGGCGAACATGATCAGCACGCTGGACGGCTCGGCTGTGGGGCCGAACGGGCTCAGCGGGAGCATCAACGACCCGGCGGACCACCGGGTGTTTGAGCTGCTGCGCGCTCTGGCGGACGTCGTGCTCGTCGGCGCGACCACGGTTCGCCAGGAGGGCTACCGGCCGCTGCGAACCGCGCCTGCTTGGCATGGGCTCCGGGCCGAGCACGGGCTGGCCGCGCACCCAACGCTCGCGGTCGTCACCCGCCGGCTAGACCTTCCCCAACACCTGCTCACCGCCGGTGGCCTTAGCGCCAGCCATGACCCCACTTGCCATGATGCCGCCGCTCGCGATGCCGCCGTGGGTGACCGCGGTCGCGATGCCGCGGGCTCAGTGCTGGTGATCGCCCCAGCTGATGCCGATCCGATCCGGCTCGCCGAACTCCGCCGGCAGCTGGGCGCTGACTGCGTGCTGCCAGTGCCCACCCGGGACGGCCAGCTCAACACCGCGATGGTGGTCGAGCAGCTCGGCGCCCGCGGCTTGCACCGGGTGCTGACCGAAGGCGGGCCGCACCTGCTCAGCGCCGTGATCGCGCATGGTCTGTTAGACGAGCTGTGCCTCAGCATGGCGCCGCTGCTGGTCGGAGGAACCGGCCCGAGGATCACGGCGACGACGGCGTTGCGACAGTCGCTGCGCCTGGCCCACGTGCTCACCTCGCCCGGGTCCATGCTCACCCGATGGGTCCGCACCGAGGACCATCAGCACTCGGTCCGGGCTGGCACCTGGTGCCGTGTGTAACTGGCACCTGGTGCCGTGTCACCTACTCCCCGCGTGCGCCAGCGACCCAGTACGCCCCTCGGACAGGAAAACGCTGACCGTCGTGGTCGACCCGGCTCAGGTCGTCGTCGATGTCCCAGCACCTGCAGATCCTTGAACGATTTCTGCAGACCCCGCACCGCGATCGCGTGGGCAGTCGGATGAAGGGCGCGGGTTTCGGACTAGCAGTCATCGCACGAGCGTGCAGCCCTGACGTCGCGTCAGGGTCAAGCCACGACCGATCGGCCCTGCTGCGTGGATCAACAGGACCGGACGATTAACCGGACAACAGGTGTCTGCCGCCGAGCACGTCCGACAGCTCGTACCGCACCGGGCGGTCCAGCTGGTCGTAGGTGCAGCTGGTGGGCTCCCGATCGGGTCGCCAGCGCAGGAACTGGGTGGTGTGCCGGAAGCGTGGCCCCTCCATCGCGTCGTAGCGGACCTCCACCACCCGCTCGGGCCGCAGTGGGACGAACGACAAGTCCTTGCCGGCATTCCACCGACTGGTCTCGGACTTGCGCGGGGTGCGGTGACCCTCCTGCTGCTGAGCCCAGGCCCACGGGTGGTCATCGAACGTGGTGACCAGCGGCTGCAGCTCGGTCAACAGCTCGCGCCGTCGCGCCATGGTGAACGCGCCGACCACCCCGACCGACACCAGCCGGCCGTCGTCGCTGTACAGGCCGAGCAGCAACGAGCCCAGGGCATCCGGGCCGGACTTGTGCAGGCGGTACCCCGCGACCACACAATCGGCGGCGCGGACGTGCTTGATCTTGGCCATCACCCGCTTGTCCGGCTGGTAGCGCAAGTCTGGCGCTTTGGCGATGACACCGTCCAGCCCGGCTCCTTCGAACTGCTCGAACCAGGTGGCAGCTAGGTCGGCGTCCCGGGTGACCGGGGTGAGGTGCACCGGCGGGGCGGCGTCAGCCAGCACCCGTTCGAGGAGCTCACGGCGTTCCAGGAGCGGAAGGCCGGTGAGGTTCTGGTCGCCGAGGGCGAGCAGGTCGAAGGCGATGAAGCTGGCCGGGGTCTGCTCGGCCAGCAGCTGGACCCGACTCGCTGCCGGGTGGATCCGCTGCTGCAGCGCCTCGAAGTCCAGGCGACCGCGGGCGGCGTCGGCGATCACGATCTCGCCGTCCAGGACGGCGCGGGCCGGCAGCTGAGCCCGCACCGCTGCGACCACCTCGGGGAAGTACCTGGTCATCGGCCGCTCGTTGCGGCTGCCGATCTCGACCTCGTCGCCGTCCTGGAAGATGATCGACCGGAAGCCGTCCCACTTCGGCTCGTACACCTGCCCTGGTGGGATCGTCGGGACGGGTTTGGCCAGCATCGGCGCAACGGGCGGCATCACAGGCAGGTCCACGGCGGCCAGTGTGCCCGCCAGCACTGACACGCGAGGTGCCTGGCATGATCCGGTGCCAACTCATGCACCCGATCTGGTGGAGGCTGTGGTGCCGCAGGCTGGTAGTCAAAGCCGACCATGCGCGCGCTGCAGGGTCGGCTCCCCGTGCTGAGCATGTCGGCGATCGGGCCGCGACTGGTCCACGTCGACCGTGAGATCGCCGCCTCGGCGACCGCGGTCTTCGACGTGCTGGCCGATCCGAGCCAACACGCCGCGTTGGACGGTTCGGCTCCCGGCGTCGGCGTCGGCCAGGTCCGCAGTGTGGCCCGAGGCCCGGACCGGCTGTTCCACGGTGCCCAGTTCACCATGCGGATGCGGCTCGGCTTGCCGTACGTGATGGCCAACCGGGTCGTGGAATTCGAGGAGGGACGCCGGATCGCCTGGCAGCACCTCACGCACGCCGTGTGGCGCTACGAGCTGGAACCGCTTGGGCCGGAACGCACCCGCGTCACCGAGACCTTCGACGCCACCCGTTCCTGGGCGGCCCCGATCTACCTGCGGCTGGATGTCCCCCGCCGCAACGAGGCCGGGATTCGGCGCACCCTGGAGCGCCTGGCCGCGATCGTTGAACCAGCTGGCGGACCTGGCGGCACGAGTCCTGCAGCAGCAGACGCGAGCGGCGGGGGCAACCAGATCACGGGGTGATGATGTCGAGGAGCTTCTCGAGACCCCGCAGATCCTGCGCATTCCTGGTCGCCAAGGCAGCCGAGTGCGCGTGTGCGGTCGCCGCGATGAGCAGGTCGAACTGGCGCGCTCGTGGTTGGCGTCCCGCTTTGACTACCCGGGCGGCGAGTTCTCCGTAGCTGTCCGCGACCGCGTCGTCAACCGGCAGCGGGTCGAACCGGCGACGCAGCCGGGCGATCCGGGCCAGCCGGAGAGCTCTCGCGGACTCCCCGCGCGCCACCAGGACGCCGAACTGCAGCTCCGCCAGGCTCACCGTGCTGATCGCCAACTGCCCGGGCAAAGGTGCCACCTGATCCTCGATCAGCATGCTGGTGTCGAGGACGATCCGTTTCACCCGCGTTCCCAGGGATCGACGAGATCCCCGTCGATTCGGCGGCGATCGTCCTGCCAGTCCAGGTCGGGGCCACCCTGGAAGACGTCGGCGACCTCGTCCCAGGTGCGCCATGAACGGGAGCTGATCGGGCCGAGGACCGCGGCCGGGCGTCCGGCGACGGTGATCGTCACCCGCTCCCCTGCCTGCGCTCGCCGAACCAGATCGCTGGCCTGCTGTCGCATCTCTCGCAGGCCCACCTCACCCATGACAGGAGAGTAGCACTTGTGCTATTTGGGTTGGTCGGTGTTTCAGATCATCGGTGGTGTCGGTCGCCAGAGGTCTCCGTCTCACCCTGCCAGCGGTCCGGTTTGGTGTACAGGTTCTCGGTAGGAATGCCTTCAGTGTCGGAGCGGGAGCGGCTGGGTTGCACCCGTTTCGGCTCGCCGGGCATCTTCGGATAGTCCGGGGGGAACGGGAGCTCACCCAGACCGCGTTCGGTCACGTCGGCTTGCCACAGGTTGAGGGCAGCGTCCAGTGAGCCGACCGCGTCGTCCATCCCGGCCCACGGGTCGCCGCGCTCGGACACCAGGCCCGGCACGCTGCGGACAGTGAAGGCCGTCGGGTCCACCTCGCTCAGCTCCTGCCACGTCAGCGGTGTGGAGACCGGGGCACCGGCCAGCGGGCGCGGACTGTACGCGGCGGCGATGGTGCGATCCCGGCACGCCTGGTTGTAGTCGATGAACACCCGAGCCCCGCGCTCCTCCTTCCACCACGCCGTGGTGACCAGGTCCGGGGCGCGGCGTTCCAGCTCGCGGCCGATCGCGATGACCGCGTGCCGCACGACGAGGAACTCGTGCTCCGGCCGGACCCGCGCGAACACATGCACCCCGCGGTTGCCGGACGTCTTGACCCACCCGGTCAGGCCCAGCTCGGCCAACAACTCACGCAGCAGGTGCGCAGCCCGCGCGGCGTCCGCGAAACCCCGGCCCGGCTGGGGGTCCAAGTCGACGCGGATCTCGTCCGGGTCGTCCGGGTGGGCCGTGCGCACCGGCCACGGATGGAAGGTGATCGTGTTCATCTGCACCGCCCAGACCGCGGTGGCCACCTCGTCCACCACCAGCTGGTCGTGCACCCGGCCACTCGGATACGTCACCGGTTGCACGCGAGCGAACTCCGGGACGCCGCGCGGCGGGTTCTTCGAGTAGAACGCCTCCCCTTCGATTCCCTGAGGAAACCGTTGCAACGTCACAGGCCGATCCCGCAGTCCGGCCAGCAGGTGCGGCCCGATCGCCGCCGCGTACCGGGCCAGCTCCCCCTTGGTGATCCCGCAGTCCGGCCACAGCACCCGATCAGGGCTGGACACCCGGACGGCGCGTCCCGTCCCATCGGGTGCTGGCACCTCGAGGCTGATCGCATCGCCGGCCATACCGCGACCCAACCACATCGCTCGCCGCCGAGCGACCACCAGTCATCCGCGGTTCACCAGACGGCCAACACGGCTGCGGGTGGTGCACGGGAAACGCCTGATAGACACCGTGAGGTACCCACAGCCCCTCTCCGGAGGTGTCCCATGCCACGAGCGCTCCGACGCACCCCCACCACGAGCGCCCCCACCACCAGCGCCCCCACCGCCAGCGTCGGCGTCGTCGTCACCAGCGCCGTCACCTTCGTCGCCGTCACCCTCGTCGCCGCGGCCGCCCTGCCGGCCTCGACCGCCACGGTCGCTGCCGCCGGACCCATCACCATCGAGCAGGTTCAGGGAACGGCGCACGTGTCGCCGCTGGCCGGCACCGCGGTGACCGACGTCACCGGCATCGTGACCGCGGTCGGGGCGAACGGCTTCTGGATGCAGGATCCGGCCCCCGATGACGACCTTGCGACCAGCGCCGGGGTGTTCGTGTACACCCGCACGGCCCCGGCGGTCGCCGTCGCGGACGCGGTGTCCGTGGCTGGCACCGTCGGGGAGTTCCGCCCCGGGGGCTCCTCCGGCACCGCCAATCTCAGCACCACCCAGATCAGCTCGCCGACCCTCGCCATCACCGGCCACGATCAGCCGCTGCCGGCCGCCGCGGTGCTCGGCGTGGACCGCACCGCACCGCCGCAGACCATCAAGCAGGACGGCACCGGCAACGTCGAGGACCCGGCGGCGCCGTTCCGACCGGACGCCGACGCCATCGACTTCTACGAGTCGCTAGAGGGCATGCGGATCGGCGTCCGGGACGCCCAGGTGGTCGGACCGACGTCGTCCTTCGGCGAGATCCCGGTGGTGCCGGGGAATCTCACGCGCACCAGTGCGATCCGAAGCATCCGCGGTGGCGTGGTGTACGGGGATTACGACCGGCCGAACGCGATGCGAGTGCAGCTGGACGACGCCCTGCTGCCCCGCGGCACCATGCCGTCCGCGACCGTCCAGGACACCCTGGCCGGGGACACTGCCGGCGTCCTGGACTACTCCTTCGCCAATTACAAGCTGCTGGTGACCGCACCACCGAGCGTGCGGTTCGGCGGCCTGCAGCGGGAGGTGACCCGCGCCACCCGCCCGGGCGAGCTGGCGGTAGCCACCTTCAACGTGGAGAACCTCTCCCCCATCACCCCGGCGACCACGATCGAGCGGCTGGCCGCACAGGTCGTCACCAACCTCGCCGCACCGGACCTGATCGCCCTGGAGGAGATCCAGGACGACAACGGGCCGACCAACGACACCGTGGTCACCGTCGGACGCACCATCACCGTGCTCACCGAGGCGATCCGGGCGGCCGGCGGACCCGAGTACCAGGCCCGCTGGATCGACCCGCAGGACGACGCCGACGGCGGCCAGCCGGGCGGCAACATCCGGCAGGTGCTCCTCTACCGCACCGACCGCGGCCTGGAGTTCGTCGACCGCCCAGGCGGAGCTGCCACCACCCCGACCGAGGTGGTGCTCGGCAGCGCCGGCCCTCAGCTGTCACTGAGCCCCGGCCGGATCACCCCGGCCGACGCCGCCTGGACGGACTCGCGCAAGCCGTTGGCCGGGGAGTTCCGGTACCGGGGCAAACCGCTGTTCGTGGTCGCCAACCACTTCACCAGCAAGGGCGGGGACGACCCGCTGTTCGGCCGGGTGCAGCCACCGGTGCGATCCAGCGAGATCCAGCGGGTCGCCCAGGCGGCGCTGGTCCGCGGATTCGTCGACGACGTGCTGGCCGCAGACCCGGCGGCCCGGGTGGTGGTGCTCGGGGACGTCAACGACGTCGAGTTCTCCTCGACGATCGACACCCTGGTCGGCTCCGGGCGCACCGCACTGGTGGACCTGCCGCGGACGCTGCCGCCGTGGCAGCGGTACACGTACGTCTTCGAGGGCAACAGCCAGGTGCTGGACCACATCCTGCTCAGCCCGGGGTTGGCGCCGCGCCCGCGACCCGGGGACGTCCCGGCGTACACCTACGACATCGTGCACACCAACAGCGAATTCCCGGACCAGGACAGCGATCACGACCCGCAGGTCGTGCGCCTGCGGCTGCGGTAACTGCTCGTTGCCGTCGGGCGTGCGGCCCCTGGAGTCACTCCGGCTCGCTGTCGCAAGCTCCCTCACGCGAGCCTCCGGACTTCAGGGGCCGCACACCCGACTCCTTCTCGACGCCGGCTCGGGAACTCCCGGCCTCGGGTCGGTGTTGGCAGGGACGTGAGAGTCGGGCGATGGTTCGGGAGAGGGCGGGCGATGCAGGCGAACGGGCGGGAGTACGAGGTCAGCCAGGACGACGAGCGGTGGCGGGAGCGGTTGAGTCCGCAGGAATACCACGTACTGCGGGACGGTGGCACCGAGCGTCCGTTCACCGGGGAGTACACGGACACAACCACCGAGGGCGTGTACGCCTGCCGGGCCTGCGGTGCGGAGCTGTTCCGTAGCGACACCAAGTTCGAGTCGCACTGCGGGTGGCCGTCGTTCTACGGTCCGCTGGCACAGGACCGGGTGGAGTACCTAGAGGACCGGTCCCTCGGCTCGGTGCGTACCGAGGTCCGCTGCGCCCGCTGCGGATCGCACCTCGGCCACGTCTTCGACGGCGAGGGCTACCCGACGCCGACCGACCAGCGCTTCTGCATCAATTCCATCTCGCTCACCCTGCGCCCTATCACCACCTGATCAGCACCCGCCGTCCCGATTCCGGCGATGGAGGACTCGCGGCTTGCGCGCGGGATGGGCCCACGCTGCCGCTTCCTGATCATCGGGCTCTGACAGCTGAGGGGATCAGTGCACCGACAGGCGTTCCGAGGATCGGGGACGACGGCATGGCGGCTGGCGTGGCGGGTCAGGGCAGCCGGTCGAGGAGGTCGCGCAGGGCGACGCGGGGGCCGGTGAAGAAGGGGATCTCCTCGCGTACGTGCAGCCGGGCGCGGGTGGCGCGCAGGTCGCGCATCAGGTCGACGATCCGGTGCAGCTCGTCGGCCTCGAAGGCCAGCAGCCACTCGTAGTCGCCGAGCGCGAACGCGGACACCGTGTTGGCGCGCACGTCCGGGTAGCCGCGGGCGGCCATGCCGTGCTCGACGAGCAGGTCGCGGCGCTCGCCGTCCGGGAGCAGGTACCAGTCGTAGGAGCGGACGAACGGGTACAGGCACAGGTAGCCACGTGGCTCCTCCCCCGCCATGAAAGCCGGCACGTGGCCCTTGTTGAACTCCGCCGGCCGGTGCAGCGCCACGCCGGACCACACCGGCGACAGCACCCTGCCGAGCGCGGTCCGCCGCAGGCGGTGGTACGCGTCCTGCACCACCTCCACCCGGGGTGCGTGCCACCAGGCCATGACGTCAGCGTCCCCGCGCAGGCCGGCCACGTCGTACCAGCCGCGCACCTGCAGATCGCCGGAGTCGGACAGCTCGGCGAGCGCCTGCTCGACCTCCGCCGCCTGCTTGACACGGTCGCCGTCACCTAATGGGTCACGCGCCGCGAACACCGACCACATGGTGTACCTGATGGTCTGGTTGACCTCGCGGGCACTGGCCCGCGGCCGTTCCTGCTGCTCGCTCATGGCTCCAGTCTGGCCGCTGCCGAGGCTGGCTGCCGCAGGTGGTCCAGCACCGTGGCCGCCGCCGACCACCCGGACTCGATGCACGCCGGGACGCCCACACCGTCGTAGCCGGCACCAGCTACCGCGACGCCCGGTAGCCGTGCCACCGCGCGCCGCACCCGGTCCACCCGAGCAAGGTGCCCGACGGTGTACTGGGGCAGACCACCGCGCCAGCGCGTCACCACCGCGGCGACCGGATCCGGCAGCCGCAGGCCCGGCAGCCCGCGTAGATCGCCCAGCACCGCGGCGATCAGGTCCGGGTCGTCGCGGTCCAGGTTCCGGGCGTCGCCGTGCCGTCCCACCGACGCCCGGATCACCACGCGGCCGCCCGCCTCCTGGGCGACCCATGCCCACTTGGCGGAGGAGAAGGTCACACCCTTGACCAGGCCACCACGCGCCGGTGGGACCAGCAGGCCCGAGCCGTCCACCCCGGCCGCCCCCGCGCCGAAGATCAGGGTCGTCACTGCCACGTCGGCGTATTCGACGGTCGCCAGGTCCGCGGCGGCGCCCTTGGCGGCCGGCTCCCCCACGCCGCCCAGGAGTCGGGACGCTACGGGCGCCGGCACGGCCAGCACCACCGCGTCGACCTCCAGCACCTGCTCGTCCGCGAGCGGACCGCCGCGCAGCCGCCACCTCTGGCCGGCCCGCTGAAGACTCCGAGCCGGCCAGCCGGTCCACACCTGGCACCCGCTCTCGCGCAACCGGGCCGCCACGGCGAGCGGCAGCCGCCCCAACCCCCCGGTGATCCCCGCGAACACCGGGCCGCGGGTATCCGCGCCGGCCCGCACCGCAGCTGCCGCGGCCCGGACTACGGAGGATCCGTCCCGGGCCGCGGGCCACAGTCCGGGCACCGTCGCCCGGACGGACAACTGGGCCGCGCGGCCCGCGTACACCCCGCCCAGCAACGGCTCGACCAACCGGTCCACCACCCCTCGCCCGAGCCGGCTCGACACGAACGACCCCACGTCGACGTCGGCATCGGCACCTGGATCGACATCCGAGCCGACACCGGCTCGCTCGTTGACCGCCTCGTCGGCGACCGGGCGGCCGAGCCGTGGCCACGAGCGCTCCGGTTCGGCGGCGATCACGGCGATCTGGCTCGCGTCCAGCAGGCCATCCAGGCCAGCCGGCGTCGACGGAACACCCATGAGCGTGCCGGCCGGCAGCGGGTGGCGCGCACCCCGCACCACCACCGACGCCGATCGGGACACCGGGACGGTGAGGTTCTCTCCCAGGCCCACCTGTCGGGCGAGGTCCACCCCTTCGGGGCGACGGGCCACCATGGCCTCGGCGCCCGCGTCCACCGACAGGCCGCCGACCTCCACCGTGGCCAGCTTGCCGCCGACCTGCTCAGCCGCGTCCACCAGTACGACTCGAACGGCTGTGACCGCATCTCCTGCAGACCGCGTGGTCGCACGGGACAGCCGCCATGCCGCCGCTAGGCCGGCGATCCCACCGCCCACCACGGCGACGGTGGGCCGGCGACGAGCGTCAAGCTGGTCTTGCCCCACCGCTACCCGTCCATCGACCGCACGGTGTCGACGACCCGTTGCAGCGCAGCAGGATCGGTATCCGGTGGCACCCCGTGCCCGAGGTTGAATATATGCCCAGGTGCCCGTCGTCCAGCCTCGACGACGGCCCGGACCCGGCGCTCCAGCACCTCGGGTGGCGCGGCCAGCAGCGCAGGGTCGAGATTTCCCTGGACCGCCTGGTGGGGGCCGATCCGCCGGGACGCCTCGTCCAGCGGTACCCGGAAATCCACCCCGACCACATCGGCGCCCGCCTCGCCCATCGCACCCAGCAGCTCCCCGGTACCGACACCGAAGTGGAGCCTGGGGACTGTGGGATCACCGGCCGCGGCTAGCGCTGCGGCCGAGTGCGGGAGCACCAGCTCGCGGTAGTCGGCCAGCGGCACGGAGCCCACCCAGGAGTCGAACAACTGCACCGCGCTGGCACCGGCATCCACCTGGACCCGCAAAAACGCGCCGGCGATCGTGGCCAGTCGCTCGGCGAACGCATGCCACAACGACGGGTTGCCGTACATCAGCGCCTTGGTGCGTTCGTGGTTCTTCGACGGCCCGCCCTCCACCAGATAGGACGCGAGGGTGTACGGCGCACCGGCGAACCCGATCAGCGGCGTCTCACCCAGCTCGGCCACCAGCAGCCGCACCGCTTCGGAGATGTACGGCACGTCAGCCGGGGTCAGCTCGGGGAGCCGGTCCAGGTCCGCGGCGGTCCGCATCGGTTGCTCGACGACCGGCCCGACGCCGGGGACGATGTCCAGATCCACACCGATCGCGCGCAGCGGGATCATGATGTCGCTGTACAGGATCGCCGCGTCCACGCCGTACCGGCGCACCGGTTGCAGGGTGATCTCGGTGACCAGTTCCGGACGGGTGCACGAGTCCAGCATCGACACCCCCTCCCGTGCCCGCCGGTACTCCGGCAGCGAACGGCCGGCCTGACGCATGAACCACACCGGCAGTCGGGCCGGTCGTTGTCGGCGACACGCCTGCAGCAACGGGACGTCGCGCCGTCCCGGCTGTGCTGCCCCGGTGGCAGCGACCCCATCGGCAGGAGCATCAAGGGGAACCAGGTCTGCGACGCGATCCATGACCGCCATGCTGGCATCCTGCTGACCGATCGACGTGGGGGCCTCCCTCACCGCGCAGCAGCACCTCTTCTCCCGGGTAGTCCCCGCCGTCAGTCCGGGTAGTCCCCGCCGTCAGTGACGTGTCGGTCGTCAGCGACGTGTCGTCAGCGACGTGTCGTCAGCGAACGAGTGGCCGCCGAGTCGGCATCGGCGAGCCTGGACGCCGGACCGCTGGTATCCGCCTAGCCTGAGCCCATGGTCGCCACGACCTTCCCAGAGGACCCCCCAGAACTGTTCCGCCAGGCTTTGGCTGGGCTGCGTTCCGCGGTCACCCGGCCCGAGGTGGCGCTGTCCGAGGTCCCGGCGCCGGGCCGGATCGCCCCGTACACCGTCGCCCTGTCGGCCGAGGTTTTCGACTCGATCGACCGCCCGTCGCAGGCCGCTGACGGCGAGCCCCTAGCGACCGGGAAGTTCGTCGTCCTGCATGACCCGGCGCATCCTCCAGCGTGGGCCGGCACCTTCCGCGCGGTCACGTTCGTGCGGGCCGAGCTCGAGCCAGACCTCGGGGGTGATCCGCTGCTAGGAGCGGTCGGGTGGTCATGGTTAATCGACGCCTTGGACGGGCGCGGCGCCCTCTACACCCGCGAAGGCGGCACCGTGACCCGGATGATGTCGGAGAGCTTCGCCGCTCTCGCCGGGCGCCGCGCCAGTGTCGAGGTCGAGATTCGTGCTTCGTGGACGCCACGGGACGACGCCGTGGATCGGCACCTGCTGGCCTGGACCGATGTGCTGTGCACCGTCGCTGGGTTGCCGCCGCTGCCGGACGGCGTTCGACCACTTCCCCGACGCTCTCATCGCTAGCACGGACGGCGGCATGCTCGCGGAACTGACCTGTCTGGTCTGACCTGACCATCAAGGCGCCTGGCCATCGTGCCGACACCACAGATCGACAACGACGTGTCGTGATGTGCCTGGCTTGCTACTGCTCCGGGACTGCCCACGACCTGGCGAGCAGCACTGGAGGCAGGCGTGACCGCAGTCGCCCAACGCACCGCCGGGATTCCACCGCAGAACCGAGGTGCTCGGTTTGCCGCACTGGTCGTCGTGGGTCCCCTTGGTCCGCGCGAGGCAGTCGCCCGGATGCTCCGTAACCTCGGTGCCCGCGAGGTGGTGCCGGTGGGCAGTGCTGACGAGGCCCGGCAGCGGGCTCGGCTGCTCGGCCCGCGTGCGCTGTGCGTCACAGATGCCGCGCTCCCGGACGGAACCGGGATCGGGCTGCTGCGTGAGCTCGAGGCCATGGGCTGGCAGCGCGGGGTAGTGCTGTCCAGCGCCGATGACGCATATGCCGTCCGTGGCGCGCTGAACGCCGGCGTGCGGTGCTTCCTGGTGTCCGGACGTCCGTCCGCGGTCAAGCCGGGCTCGTCGGGAGGTCTCGCCGACCAGCTGTCCGAGCGTGAGGTGGAGGTTCTCCAGCACGTCGCGGGCGGCCGCTCCAACAAGGAGATCGGCGCGGTGCTCGGCCTGTCCGCGCTTACCGTCAAGAGCCACCTGGCCCGGATCTCCCGCAAGACCGGCACCGGTGACCGCGCGGAGATGGTCATGCAGGCGTTGCGAGCCGGCATCATTCACTGACACGCCACCATTGACACGCCACCATTCACTGACACAAGGCCATCGTCACCGGGCGAGATACCCGAGCCCGTCACGATTCACCCCGCACCTCGGCCAGGGTCCGTATGGCTCATCACGGTGTTTCTCGCACACGGTGCTTCCCCTCGTCGGCGTACGGTGACCTGTGTGACCACCGTGGAAGCGACCCCGTTACTCGAACCGCGAGACGGCGTTCCTGAGGTCGTGACCACCGCACCGGGTATAGCTGCGGCGGCACAGGCCCTGGCCAGCGGTACTGGTGCGGTCGCCGTGGACGCCGAGCGGGCCTCCGGCTTTCGGTATGGCCACGCCGCGTATCTGGTCCAAGTCCGTCGGGAGGGGTCCGGCACCTGGCTGATCGACCCCATCAGCTGCCCGGACCTGTCACCGATCGACACAGCGCTGAGATCGGTGACGTGGGTGCTGCACGCGGCCTCCCAAGATCTGCCGTGCCTGGCCGAGGTGGGGATGCGTCCGGACCGGCTGTTCGACACCGAGCTGGCCGCTCGCCTGGCCGGCCTCGCCCGGGTTGGCCTGGGCTCGGTGACCGAGCAGCTGTTAGGTTTGTCGCTGGCCAAGGAGCATTCGGCGTCCGACTGGTCAACCCGCCCGCTGCCGGGACCGTGGTTGCGCTACGCGGCATTGGACGTCGAGGTGCTGGTGCAGCTGCGCGACGTCCTCGCCGCGTTGCTCGCCGAGCAGGGCAAGCTGGCCTGGGCCGAGCAGGAGTTCGAGGCGGTGCGGGTCGCCGCCGCTGACCCGGCACCGGCACGACCGGATCCGTGGCGACGCACCAGCGGCACCCACCGGCTGCGCACCCGCCGGCAGCTTGCCCAGCTCCGGGAGCTGTGGCTGGAACGGGATCGGGTCGCCCGCCAGCGAGACGTCTCGCCCGGCCGGGTGCTGCCGGACAACGCCATGATCGCCGCGGTGCTTGCCGGGCCGCGCACCGCCGAGGAGCTCATCACGGTGCCGGGCTTCACCGGACCGGCTGGACGACGGCACGCCGCCACCTGGTGGGGGGCGCTGAACCGAGGCCGGCTGCTCAACGACACCCAGCTCCCACCGCACTCCCTCCCAGGCGAAGGGCCGCCGCCGCCGCGTGCCTGGGCCGACCGCAACCCCGACGCAGCCGCCAGGCTGGCTGTCGCTCGGTCCGCGATCGCCGAGCTGTCGGAGCGACTCGTGATTCCGGTGGAGAACCTGATGACCCCCGAGGTGGTCCGACGGATCCTGTGGGAGCCGCCGGCCGACCTGGCGCAGGTACCCGATCGGTTGGCTGAGCTGCACGCCCGCCCGTGGCAGATCGAGCTTCTGGTCCCGATCCTCACGGATGCACTGCACCACCCCGCGCCCCTCTGACATCGCCGCTCAGCTGGCGCCACCACGCGTTGCCGGGTTCTGCTCGCGCCGAGGCTTGCGGCGCCGTCGCTGAGCAGGGTCAGTCGTCAACGGGCAGCCGGGCGTGCCGGTCACGCGCGGACTGCCACGCCAGCTGATCGAAGCCGATCGCGGCGCCGGTGTCGACACGCAGGCAGTCCGCGACGTCGTAGGCTGCCCGCAACTCGTGGTGGGTGTTGGCGTGGGTGAACAACCCGAGGCGACCGAAAGTGGTAACGCCGGCCAGCCGGTCCGACCACGCCATCAGGCCGGTCAGCCGCTCGGCGTATCCCTCTCGGTACACCGGGTACACCTGAGGGAGCCGTCGTACCTCCACGCCGGCCAGCCGCACCGGTGGTAAATGGCTACGCCGCAGACCATCCTGAACCAGCGCGGCAAGCTCGGCCGCGTCAGCCGTCCACAGTTCGTCCCCGATCGCGCACGGGATCTCCGCACACAGCACGGTCCGGCTCGTTGGATCCTCGAGGCTGTCCCGATAGTTCGCCGGTTCACTGATCCGGGACACCGGCGTCTGGTCGCCCGGCAGGTAGTGCGCGTCGTACTCGGTCCACCTGCCGCCGTCGTGCACCAGATAGACCAAGACGATCGCCCGGAAGGTCAACCCGGCCGCGTCGCCGACCGCTTGCGCCGACGGCGCCGGTCGAGCGATCCGGCCCAGATCGCGCAAGGTCAACGAGGAGAACACCTGGCCGGCGTGCAGCTCTCCGCCGTCCCAGTGAACCCGGACGCCGTCCGGGCGAGCACGCACCGAGGCCACCGTCACGCCGGTCCGGATCCGGCCACCGGCGCCGGTCGTGGCGTCGGCGAGCGCTTCGACGATCTGCCCGAAACCGCGCCGCGGGTACCAGAACATCCCGGACCCGCCGGCACCGTCGCGGCCCCGACCGACCCGGGTCGCCAGCCGCCAGGCGCTGGTCACGGCAAGGCGGCGGCGAGCCTGCTCGCCGTCCAGCCGGTCGCCGTCCACCCCCCATACCTTTCGCGCGTACGGCCCGTACACGGCGTCGTAGACCGCCGGCCCCAGACCCGAGCGCAGCACCGCCGCGTAGGAGCCGTCGCGGTCTCGACGAGCCGTGGTCACGACCGCGTCCCGAGCCGCCCGGACGGCCAGCCGCCGCGGTAGCCGGGTAGCCAGCTCGGCAGCCCGCAGGGGGAACGCCAGCCATCGACCGGCGACCTGGACGCGACCGTTGCGGGGACGGGACTGCAGGTCAGCCCCGAGCAGGTTGCGCAGGTCGCCGAGCAGGTCCTCGTCGACGCTTGCCTGCAGCCGGTGCGAACCGAGGTCCACGCGCATCCCTGCCACGGCGTGGCTCGCGGCCAGTCCGCCGACCTGCGCCGACTCCTCCAGCACGACAACCGATCGGCCGCGGGCGCTGGCTCGGCGAGCCGCGGCCAATCCGGCGACACCCGCGCCGAGCACCACGAGGTCTGCCGACTCCACGGACTGTGTCGCAGACCACCCATCGGGGGCGGATGCCATGCAGGGCAGGGTAGGAGTGCACACCACCGAACCTGACGGCGGGGCTGGCAACCACTCGAGGTTACCGACGAGTAGCATCGAATATTCCGGCTGCGCCATCTGCCGACCGTCCATCTGCTCCAGGAGGAATCGTGTCCCGTGCCCTCCGTGACGTGGTCTTCATCGACGGCGTCCGCACTCCGTTCGGCAAGGCCGGCGACCACGGCCTGTACGCCCAGACCCGCGCCGACGACTTGATCGTCTCCTGCATCCGGGAGCTGTTGCGGCGTAACCCTCAGCTGCCCCCTGACCGGATCGACGACGTCGCGATCGCCGCCGCCACCCAGATCGGCGACCAGGGCCTGACCCTGGGTCGGATGGCCGCGTTGTTGGCCGGGCTCCCCCGGTCGGTCCCCGGCTTCTCGATCGACCGGATGTGCGCTGGCGCGATGACCGCGGTCACCACCACGGCGTCCGGGATCGCGTTCGGTGCCTACGACGTGGTGGTCGCCGGCGGTGTGGAGCACATGGGCCGGCACCCGATGGCGCAGGGCATGGATCCGAACCCACGGCTGATCGCGGAGAAACTCGTCGACCCGTCGGCGACCATTATGGGCGCTACCGCGGAGAACGTGCACGACCGCTTCCCAGCCATCACCCGGCAGCGCGCCGACGCCTTCGCCGCGATCAGCCAAGCCCGGCTCGCACAGGCGTACGCGCAGCAGCGGATCCAGCCTGACCTAGTGCCGGTGGCCATCCGGGACGCGGAGCACTCCTGGGCCCTCGCGGACACCGACGAGCCACCGCGGCCGGGGACCACGGTGGCGGCGCTGGCTGAGCTGAAGACCCCGTTCCGCCCACACGGGCGGGTCACCGCCGGCAATGCCGCCGGACTGAACGACGGGGCCACCGCCTGCCTACTGGCCGCCGCCGACGTCGCTCAGGAGCTCAGCCTGTCCCCGCGGATGCGGCTGGTCGCGTACGCGTTCGCCGGCGTCGAGGCGGAGGTGATGGGGCTCGGGCCAGTGCCGGCGACCGAGAAAGCCCTGCGTCAAGCTGGATTGAGCATGGCTGACATCGCCCTGATCGAGATCAACGAGGCGTTCGCCGTTCAGGTTCTGGCGTTCCTCGACCACTTCGGCATCGCGGACGACGATCTTCGGGTGAACCCGTACGGCGGGGCGATCGCGGTCGGCCACCCGTTGGCGTCCTCCGGCGTACGGCTGATGACCCAGCTGGCCCGGCACTTCGCCGAGCAACCGGATGTTCAGTACGGCCTCACCACGATGTGCGTGGGCACCGGCATGGGCGGCGCGGTGATCTGGGAGAACCCGCACCATCCGGCCTATGGCACTGGTGAGGTCGCCGCGGGTACCACCGCTGCCGCGGGCACCGCCACCAGCGACGAGGGGCCAGTGGTGCCCGTGAGCGGCGAGGAGGCTGCGGCCTGATGACGACCACGCACGAGCCCACCGACAGCGCCACCGACGTCGACAACCTCGCGACCGCGGCTGGGCAGCTGGCCGCCGCCGCCACCGCAGAGCGGGCGACCAGCTTCCGCACCCGGGACGTCGTCCTGCCAGGAGGCGTCGGCACGCTGGCGCTCATCACCATGGACAACGGGTTCGACCACACCAAGCCGACCACGTTCGGACCGCGGGGCCTGCTGAACCTCAAGGCGACCCTCGACGAGGTGGAACGTCGCGTCCGGGCCGGTGAGGTGGTCGCTGTCGGCCTCACCGGCAAGCCATTCGTCTTCGCGGCCGGTGCGGACCTCAAGGACATTGGCCTGCTCAGCACCCGAGAGCAGGCCCTGGTGATCGGACGGTTCGGCCACCAGCAGTTCCGCCGACTCGGTGAGCTGCCGGTGCCGTCCTTCGCGTTCGTCAACGGCGCCGCGCTCGGCGGCGGCCTGGAGATCGCGCTGCACGCGACGTACCGGACGATCTCCTCCGGCGCCGCGGCGGTCGCCTTGCCGGAGACCTTCCTCGGGCTGGTACCCGGCTGGGGCGGGGCGTACCTGCTGCCGAATCTGGTCGGCCCGTCCACCGCGCTCACCGTGATCATCGAGAACCCGTTGAGCCAGAACCGGATGCTCAAGGGGCCGCAGGCCCATCAGCTGGGCCTGGCGGACGCGATGTTCGAGCCGGCGGACTTCCTCGTCGAGTCGGTGCGCTGGGCCGCGCGGGTCGTGGCCGGCGAGCTGCACGTGCAGCGTCCTGAGGTGGATCGGGACGCCACGACTTGGGACGCCGCGATCGCAGCCGCTCGCGCCGTCGTGGACGCACGGGTCGGTGGCGCGGCTCCGGCTCCGTACCGCGCACTTGACCTGGTGGCCGCAGCCCGCACCGTGGACCGGGACACCGGCTTCGCCGCCGAGGACGACGCGCTCGCCGGCCTGATCGGTGGGGAGGAGTTCCGCGCGAGCCTGTACGCGTTCGGCCTCGTCCAGCACCGGGCGAAACGGCCGGTTGGCGTGCCCGAGCCGCACCTGGCCCGGCCCGTGACCAAGGTCGGCGTGGTCGGGGCCGGCCTGATGGCCAGCCAGCTGGCGTTGCTGTTCGCCCGCCGCCTCGAGGTTCCCGTGGTGATGACCGACCTGGATCAGCAGCGGGTGGACCGTGGCGTGTCGTCGGTGCACCGCGAGGTGGACGGCCTGGTCGCCAAGGGCCGCGTCCGACCAGACCTCGCGAACCGGCTCAAGGCATGGGTCACCGGGTCGACGTCCTCGGCGGTGTTCGCCGACGCCGACCTGGTGATCGAGGCGGTGTTCGAGGAGATGGCGGTCAAGCACCAGGTGTTCGCCGAGCTGGAGACCG
>JBOFLF010000065.1:0-16523 GCA_051657715.1 Angustibacter sp.
GCAGTCCGTAACAACCGCTGCATCCCATCCGGGGACACCGCCCCAGCATGCTCGGCCAACGTCCAGCCGTTCTTGCGCTCCAACCCGGCAAGCAGACCACGCAAGTACGCACCAACCCGACGGCGCGGCTCGACCCGCCTGAACCGCCCAGCGATCAACTCCACCACCGCATCCAACGACGCAACCCACCCAGCAACATCCACCACCCGATGATCATCACCACCGGACGATCCTCAGCCCCTCACGACACGCCGATCTGCCGTTGCAGTACTAACCGCCCGAACTCGTCGGTCGGAGCGCGGCGAAACTACGCACCGACTTCGACGCCCGGGAAGTACACGCTCGGGGACCTCGCCGAGGACTACGCGTCGCCAGATTTACCCACGTTGAGCCACCCGCCTGTTGAGGACTCCGTCCATTAGGGCGTCGTCGACGTCCTGTCCGCCTCGCCGCGGCCGTGTCGCGTCGGTGGCCTTGCCGGCTCACGCGACCGGGTGGCTCCTCAGGTGAGCGCCATCAGCTGCGAACAGGGTGGTTGGGCAGCCGGCCGGACACCGGCGCAAGTTCGTGACCGGTGCGGCGCCTCGAGGTGTCGATAGCGGCGAGGACCGCCTCGCGGAGGAACGCCGACCGGCTGAGCACCACGCCGCTGGTGCGGCGGTCCTCGAGGACCGCCTGCTCGAGTGCGGTCCTGGTGTGTGCCCGTAGCGGATGGTGCCGGCTGAAGCCGCGTCGAGCAGAGCCTGCAGCGGGTTGCTCGGCGCGCAGCCGTGCCCGGCCGGGAACTCCCCGCGCGGCGTGCTGCTCGATGGCCTGATGGATCCAGCCGATGAACCCCTCAGGGGCGTTCGGGTCGTTATCCAGGTCGGCGACGTATGCCGCCCGAGCCAACCGCCAGGTTTCCGGGTCCCAGTAGGCACCGGTCGGGATCGTGCCGTCGCTGGTCTGCGCCATTGGTGTTCCTCCTCCGTGTCCTAACACCCACCCGCTCGGCATTCCCGGTCTGTCGCGTCGTTCTCCGTCGCGGTTCTGGCGCGGACGGTGCCTCGGCGTTGCCTGGAAGAGGTGGGAGCAGCGCCGAGAGGCAGCGTTACCGACTCCCTTTTCCCACAACCGGATCGGTGCCGACGCCTTGTCCACAAGCGTCCTATGGGCTCAGCGGCTGGGCCTTGATCCCGACGAGAATAGCGCATATCTATTCTTTCTATTTGACAAGGACCATCATCGATGCAGACCAACACCACACCCAAGACCGCAACCGCCGCACAGATCACCCTCGTCCAGGTCGACCCCGCCGCCGCCGTCGTCGGTCTCAACGTGCGCAGCGAGGCCAACCTGACCGCCGACTTCGTGTCCAGCATCCGCGAACTCGGCGTGCTGGAGCCCGTGGTCGGTCACTACGACGAGCAAGGCCAGTTCGTGGTCCTGCGCGGCCAGCGGCGCACCCTTGCCGCCGTCGAGACCAAACAGGCCAGCATCCCGGCCGTAGTCGTGCAGCGGCCCGAGGACGCCGACCGGATCGTGCAGCAGATGGCCGAGAACGACCACCGCACCGGGATGACGACGGCCGACCGCATCGCGGGCGTCAAGCAGTTGGCCGCGTTCGGTCTCACGGCCGCGCAGATCAAGCGGCGCACCGCCCGACCGCGCTCCGAGGTCGACGCCGCCCTCGTCGTCGCGGGCAGCGAGTTGGCCGCGAACGCGGCTCAGCGCTGGGACTACCTGACCCTGGATCAGGCCGCGATCCTCGCCGAGTTCGAGGACGACCCCGAAGCGGTGAAGGCGCTGATGGTCGCCGCCAAGGAGGGCCACGGGTTCGAGCACACGGCCCAGCGCCTGCGCGACGCCCGCGAGGACGCCGCCGCGATCGCCGCCATGACCGAGGAGCTGACAGCCAAGGGCGTGGTCGTCGTCGACCGTCCGGCCTACGACGACAAGACCGTCCTCGGGTTGGACCGGCTCGCCGCCACCAAGGGCGGGCGCGCCTACAGCAAGGCCACCCACGCCACGTGCACCGGGCATGCCGCCTACCTGCGGATCAGCACCGGCTGGGAGAAGAACGAGAAGGGCAAGGAGGTCCGCGTCCGCCAGGCCGAGCCGGAGTACGTCTGCACGAACTGGCGCGGCGCTGGTCACGTCTACCGGTGGGACCACACGAGCGCGTCGTCCACGCCGACGGCGGCCGACATGAGCCCCGAGGAGCGCGAGCAGGCCCGCGCGGAGCGCCGCGACGTGATCGACTCCAACAAGGCATGGGACACCGCCGAGCCGGTGCGCCGCGACTGGCTGGCCGCGTTCGCCGCCCGCAAGACCGCACCCAAGGGGTCGTCGGCCTTCATCGCCCGCGTGGTCACCGAGCACCCCGAAGTCGTCCCCGACGTCGGCGGTTCGACGGTGGCCGCGGAGTGGTTCGGCCTGAAGCACGTGGGCTACGGCTACGGCGGCGGGTGGTCCGCGCTGATCGAGAAAGCGACCGAGGGCCGAGCCCAGGTGATCGCCTTGTGCCGCCTGCTCGCCAGTCTGGAGAAAGGCACCGACCGCCAGTCGTGGCGGCGCGTCATGCCCGCCACGACCCACTACCTGACGTTCATCGCAGCGCACGGGTACGACCTGTCCGACGTCGAGAAGCGGGCGGCGGGGCTGGTCAGGCCCAAGCCGGCACGGCGCAGCCGCCCCAAGGCGGCACCCGCCTCGCCCGTCAGCGAGACCACGGAACCGAGCGTCGACAACAGCGCCGAGCCCAACGTCGAGGCCGGCGACACCACCAACACCAATGCGGCCATCCCGGCCGCCTGACCGCCCGGCGCGCGGGCTGGCCCCATCGGCAGTCCGCGCGCCACCCGCACCGATCGACGAGGAGACACCACACCATGACTCACCACATCGAAACCCACGGCAACCTCGCGGCCGTCGTCTTCGCGCGGCAGGACGCGTGGCATCGGCTCGGGACGACCGTCGCAGGGCAGGCATTCACGGCCGAGGAGGCCATGCGGCTGGGACACCTGGGCGGCTGGGACGTCCGCAAGGTCCCGCTCACCGCCGACGTGCCGGACGGCGGCGGCGTCACCACCTTGGACGTCCCGGCCTTCGCCACGGTGCGCACCAGCCCGTTCACCCACCGGCCCGAGGCTCTGGGCGTGGTCGGGTCGGGCTACCTCCCGCTGCAGAACGAGGAGCACGCCGAGTTCCTGAACCTGCTGGCTGACGCGTCCGGAGCCGTCTTCGACACGGCGGGATCGCTGCGCGAGGGACGCCAGGTGTTCGTCACCATGCGCCTGCCGGAGACACTGCTCATCGGCGGAACCGACCGAGTGGACCTGAACATCGCGGCACTGAACAGTCACGACGGCTCCAGCGCGTTCCGGCTCGTCGTCACCCCGGTGCGGGTGGTCTGTGCCAACACTCAGGCCGCTGCCCTGCGCGACCACGTGTCGAGTTGGAGCATCCGCCACACCCGCAACGCCAAGGCCGCCGTGCAGGCCGCCCGGGACGCACTCGGCTTGACCTTCGCCTACGCCGAGGCGTTTCAGGCCGAGGCCGATCGGCTCCTCGAGCAGGAGATGACGGACGCGCAGTTCGTGGACCTCATCCGTGCCACGTTCGGCACTGCGCGGGAGGACGCGCCGGGCCGGGTCCGTCAGGCATCCGGTGACCGCCTCACCACCTTGCGCCGGCTCTTCCACCACGCCGAGACCCAGGCCGGCATCCGTGGCACGGCGTGGGCCGGCTATCAGGCGGTGACCGAGTACGTCGACCACTTCGCCCCGGTGCGCACCAAGGTCGCCCCGGACAACGCCCGAGCCCAGCGACTGCTGACCACCGAAGGCCCGGCTCGCATCAAGCGGGCGGCGTGGGACGTGCTCACGACCGGCTGACCTCCACAACCGCAGGGCCCGGAGCGCTCGACCACGAGTCGCGCTCCGGGTCCTGCCGCGCGATCACCACAGCGGCAGCTGCTCGCCGAAGATCACGGCCAGCCGCCGCAGGTCAGCGGCGACGAGCCGGGGATCTTGCCGCGCCAGGTCCCGCAGCTCGCGCGCGCGACGGCGCGCGCCCCGAGGGTCCCCCAGTGGTGAACCCGCCAGCGCTCGGCGGATGGCCCACTCGCGCCGGTTCTCGGCGTAGGTCGAGGCGACCACGTGTTCGGGGTGCACCCGCTGGCACAGTGGGTTGTCACACCGGTGCCCTAACACCTCGGCCTTGGCCAACGCCTCGACGCCGTGCACCTGGGCGAAGCCGAAACGATGCGTGATGACCACCCGGTCCGGCGCGAACCAGAACCGGCCGTGCCCTCTGCCGCTGATGGCTCCCGTCCACCACCAGCACTCACTGCCATCGACCCGGACAATCTTGCGGTCACGGCGGGCCACCGTGGCGACATCGGCGACCGCCGCATCGAGCACCGCCAACCCTTCCTCGTCCAGCCGCCGAGCACCCACGATGCCCCTGTCAGTCGCCGGTCTTGTCGGCCGCCGACTCGACCGGCGGCCCACCGTTGCGGGCCAGCGCGCACAGCCGCACCGCCTCCCGACGACTCAGCCCCTCCCCGCACCAGTCGATCGCCTCGTCCACGCTCAGGCCCTCGACGGCCGTCATCTGGTGCAGCGCCTCCCCGGCTCGCTGCTCGCAGCGAGCCACCCTCTCATCCCGCTCCGCCAACGCTATCGTCACCTCGACCCCACGGGCACTGAGCCGACTCTCTCGCTCCACCCGCTCCTCACGGACCTTGGCCTGCCTGTCCAACGCCGCCCGCCGCGCCAGCTGCCGCGCGCTCTGCTTGCTGACCGGCCTGTCCTGGGTCTGACTCATCGCCTCGTCCTCTCCGATTCATGGAACCTGACACCGACCAAGGCCCCGGCCAGCGACCTCCGTTGACACCGTCCCAGCCACCGCCCACACCGGAGCGGCTTCGCTTCGTCGTACCTCCCCCGCGATACCGCTCACCGCCATGTCCCACACACCTCATGCATTCCCGGTAGTTGCACTCTCAACGACTGTCACCCAGGGGCGACCTCGCGGGCCTTCTACGGGGTGTGACGATGTCGATCCACAAGCTGACGGCTGGGAGCGGGTACGACTACCTGACTCGCCAGGTCGCCGTTCAGGATGTGACCGAGAAGGGGCACACCGGCCTGGCCAGCTACTACGCCGCCAAAGGCGAGGCCCCGGGGCAGTGGGTCGGTTCGGGCATGGCCGGTATCGACGGCCTGTCGGCCGGGGACGTGGTCACCGCAGAGCAGATGCAGGCCCTGTACGGCTCAGGTCACCACCCGCTCGCGCAGCAGCGACGCGACCGGTTGCAGGGCCCGGACCTGACGGACCTCGACTACCAGGCCGTCACCCGGCTCGGTGTCCCGCACAAGGTGTACGCGCGGGATGTGTCCGCGTTCCGCCTGGAGGTCGCCCAGCGAATCGCCGAGCTGAACATCAGCCGCGGCACCATCGGCAGCGCCGCCCGGGAGGTGGCGGTCTCGGTCAAGGAGCGGGCCCAGATCCGGACCGAAGTGGCGGTCGCGTTCTTCCGCAAGGAGCACGGCCGGGATCCCTCCGACGCCCGAGAGATCGCCGCCACGATCGCCAAGAACTCCCGGCCCCGCACCACGGCGGTGGGCGGGTACGACCTCACCTTCTCCCCCGTCAAGAGCGTCAGCACCTTGTGGGCCATCGCGGATCCGGCCACTGCTGCACGCATCGAACGGGCACACCAGGCGGCAGTGAAAGACGCACTGACATTCCTGGAGGAGCACGCCCTCTACACCAGGCTCGGCACCAACGGGGTCCGCCAGGTCAACGTGCAAGGGCTAGTCGCCACCGCATTCACGCACCGCGACTCCCGCACCGGCGACCCGGACCTGCACACCCACGTCGCCGTGGCGAACAAGGTCCAAACCGACGACGGCCGGTGGCTCAGCATCGACGGCCGCGTCCTGTTCAAGGCCAACGTGTCGGCCTCCGAGCAGTACAACACCTCCCTGGAGAAGCACCTGCGCGCCGACCTCGGCCTGCGCTTCGAGGAGCGGCGCAACACCGATGCCCGCAAGCGTCCAGTGCGCGAGGTGGTCGGGGTCGACCCCGGCTTGAACCAGCGCTGGTCAGCTCGCCGGGCCAGCATCGAAGCGCGCCGGGCCGTGCTCGCGCAACAGTTCCAAAAGGCCCACGGCCGCCCGCCTACCGAAGTCGAGTCGATCCAGCTGGCGCAGCAGGCCACATTGGAAACCCGCGAGGCGAAGAAGGAACCACGCAGCCTGGCCGAACAGCGGCAAGCGTGGCACCAGCAGGCGGTCGAGGTCCTCGGCGACGAGGCCGCCATCACCTCCATGGTGCGCGCGGCGATGGCACCACCGGCCGCCGCGTCGACCCAGGTCGACCCGGCCTGGATGGACGCCACCGCCGAACGAATCGTGACCACCCTTCAAGCCCGCCGAAGCACCTGGCAGGTGTGGCACGTCCGAGCCGAGGCGCTGCGCCAGGCACGGTCCGCAGACCTGCCGGTCGACGACGTCGACAAGGTGGTGGACCTCCTGGTCGCCGCGGCGCTCAGCCAGCACTCGGTGCGCCTTTCCCGCGGTGAGGACGGGGTCACCGAGCCGGCGCAGCTACGCCGCCGCGACGACGAAAGCGTCTACACCGTGCACGGCGCCGAGCACTACACCTCGGCGCGGGTGCTCGCCGCGGAGCAGCGCCTCATCGCCGCCGCGGCCCGCGCCGACGGCCGAATCGTTGGCGCCGAGGCAGTCGACCTCGCGCTGCTGGAGACCGCCGCCAACGGTGTCACCCTCAATCCGGGGCAGGTCGCCCTGGTCCGCGGCATGGCCACCTGCGGTGCCCGGTTGCAACTGGCGATCGCCCCGGCCGGTGCCGGGAAGACCACGGCGATGAAGGCGCTGGCCAGGGCCTGGGAGAACGGTGGTGGCGTCCTCATCGGGCTCGCTCCCTCCGCCGCGGCCGCGGCGGCCCTGCGCGAGCAGATCGACACCGGCGGGGCCGTACACACCGACACCCTCGCCAAACTCACCTACGACCTCGCCAAAGGTGCCCTGCCCGAGTGGGCCAGCCGGATCGGCCCGGACACGCTGGTGGTGATCGACGAGGCCGGCATGGCCGACACTCTCTCCCTCGACGTCGCCGTCGACTGGATCACCTCCCGTGGCGCGAGCGTGCGCCTCATCGGCGACGACCAGCAACTGGCCGCGATCGGCGCCGGCGGGGTGCTCCGCGACCTCGATGCCATCCACGGAGCGCTGCGACTGACCGAGCTGATGCGGTTCGCCGACCCTGCTGAAGGAGCCGCCTCCCTGGCTCTGCGCGAGGGGCAGAGCGACGCCTTGGGCTTCTACCTCGACAACGACCGCGTCCACGTCGGTGACCTGGCCACCATGACCGAAGACGTCTTCGACGCGTGGGAAGCCGACCGCGCCGCAGGCCTGGACGCGATCATGCTGGCACCCACCCGCGACCTAGTTTGCGACCTGAACCGGCGCGCCCGGACCCACCGGCTCGAGCACACCGGCGGTCCCGGACATCCGGCGACAGGCGTGCGGTTGGCCGACGGCAACCAGGCCTGCGCCGGGGATCTGGTCATCACCCGCGCCAACGACCGTCGGCTGCGGGTCACCGCGTCCGACTGGGTCAAGAACGGCGACCGCTGGACAGTGCTGAACGTCGACTCTCCCGCCGCCGGTGTCGGGTCCCTGACCGTTCAGCACACCCGCAGCGGACGGGTGATCGACCTCCCCGCCGACTACGTGGCCACCTCCACTGAACTGGGTTACGCCACCACGGTTCACACCGCCCAAGGCGTGTCCGTCGACACCGTCCACGGGCTCGCCACCGGTGCTGAGTCCCGCCAACAGATGTACACGATGCTGACCCGCGGCCGGCTCGCCAACCACGTGTACCTCGAGGTCGTCGGCGACGGCGATCCGCACCACGCCATCCACCCTGACAGCATCGCTCCTCCTACCGCGACCGACCTGCTCGAGCGCGTCCTCGCCCGAGACGCCTCCCCGCTGTCCGCGACCACTATGGCCCGGCACGCCGCTGACCCTCCGGTCCGGCTCGGCCAGGCAGCGACCCGCTACACCGACGCCTTGTACGTCGCGGCCGAGGATCTGCTCGACGCCGGCACCGTCGAAGGGCTGGAGCAGGCTGCGGAGGTCGTCGCTCCTGGGCTGAGCGCGGAGGCCGCGTGGCCCACTTTGCGTGCCCACCTGATCCTGCTCGCCGCCACCGGATCCGACCCTGCTCAGGCCTTGGCTCAGGCCGCGAACAGTCGTGAGCTGGGCGCCGCCGTGTCGGCTGGGATGGTCAGCTTCCAGCCGGGCAGGATCAGGTCGGGGTCGTTCAAGTGGCGGCCGCCGGGCTGCACGGTGTCCTTGGACGCCTCGACGATCTCGGGGTACTCATCCGGATCACCGAGCCTGTCCTCGGCGATCTGGGACAGGGTGTCACCGCGCCGGACGGTCACAATCTCGCCCTCCGGGGAGACGCCGATGGTCAGCGCGCTCGGCATCTGCAGGACCTCCCCCACGGTGAGGAACCCGGAGTTTGGTCCGAGGACGTCACGGTTTAGGTCGACCAACTCGGTGTAGCGGCTTCCCGCCCCGAGGTACCGCTCCGCAAGGGACCACAGCGTGTCGCCTCGCTCGACGACGTGTTCGGTCCTCGCCGGCGTGGGCTGAGCCTGGATGGGGCTGGTTGAGGTGCGCACCGGCTCGGACGTGGAGCGGCCCTCCTCGGCCCCGGTAACGGGGCCGGCTGTACGGGTGGCCGTGGTGGTGACGGTCTGGGTCGTCGGTTGGGCGGCCTCTGCGGAGGCGCTGGTGACGGAGGAGCCAGCGAACGCCAGGATCACCGCGCCGACCAGGCCGCGAGCCGCTGCTTGGGTGATGTGCAGGCCACGCAGTCGTGGCGCGCGGACGCCGCGGACCCGGGCCAGGATCTCCAGCGCGATGGACCCGGTGAGGAACAGCCAGGCCGCCCAGCCGAGAACCGTGAGCGCACTCAGTGCCAGGGTGCCGTCGTCCGGGCCGGTCAACGCGGCCTGGATCTGGTCGATGGTGGGCCAGGTGTCCGGGAGGGGGTTGGCGCCAACAGCGAGGAGGGTGATCGGCAGGGCGATCACGATGGCCGCGATGGTCCCGGCCGCGAGCAGACCGGTGAGCCGGGTTCGTAGGGTCATCGTTGTACCCCGTCTACCGCTGTGGTGATCCTGGCCTGTGCGTCGCCGGTCACGGTGAGGCGGTCGATCCCGATGATGGAGAGGAACTTGGTGGTGTAGACCGCGGTGGTGGTGACGTCGATGGTGTCGCCGCCGATGACGTGGGCGTTGCCGGCGACGTCGCTGGCGGCCAGGTAGGCCCGCGCGGCTCGCACTGCTTGGGAGGTGTCCGCGATGGCGCCTTCACCGCGGATCGCGGGTGCGGCCTGGAGTTGCTGGCCGCCGACCCGGGCCGCCTGGCGTGCCACGTCACGGGCATGCTGTTGCGCGTGCACCTGCCCGGCGAGGTCCACGGCCATGCCGACCAGGAGGATCATGGCGAACCCTCCGGTCACGATGAAGATGGAGATCGAGCCACGCTCGGACACGCTAGGCGTCGGGCGGGAACGCCCGAGTGCGCTGAGGGTCTTGACCGTCCTGGTGGGCATCTTCGTCACCGCTCTCGGTAGGTGTCCAACGGCGAGGACATGGTCGCCGACACTGTCCGAGTGCCCGGAACCCCGGGCACGGACAGATCGGACAGGTTGACCACGCAGGTGACAGTCGCCCGCACACTTGCTGGGGTACCGACAGGGATTGCGAAGCCTCTGGTGTCGACGCTGGTCGTCGCGCGAAGACACTTGGCTTTCTGGTTGTTCAGGGTCGTCGTGGCTGCTGTCTGGGCAGCAGCCGAGGCCGAGCCCGGGGTCCGGGAGATGGAGGCTGCTCGGGCAGCCTCGGTGGCCGCCGAGCCAACAGCTTGCTCGGCGATCGCGGACCGGCCGGCGAACATGATGAGCCCGACGAACAGCATGAAGGCCGGCACCCCGATGACGGCCTCGATGACTGCCGATCCCCGCTCCCGCCCCGAGGGGCGGAGGTGCGGCCGGTGCGGTGGCTGGCTCACTGGGTGATCCTCTCGACCGGGGCGCTGGCGCTCTGGGTGACCGTGGGCGTCCAGCCGGGGATCACGCTCAGCGAACGTCCCGTGACTGTCACGGTGGCGTTGGTGGCGCTGCGGGAGCTGCGGACCCCAGGGCCTGTGAGCGCGTCGTCTCCGACAGCGGAGACGAAGGCGTGGGCGTCTTTCGCGCCCGCAGTGCTGGACCCGCCCAGGCCAGCGGCGGTCCGGGCGCCTTCTTGCGCAGCCGCCAGGGCGACGGTTCGTGCGTGGTAGAGCAGCGCGCCCTGCACGCCGAGGAACATCACCGCGAACAGCATCGGCATCAGGATGACCATCTGGATCGTGGCCGACCCGCGTTCGTGTTACTTGACCGCTGAAGTGCGGTCAAGGAACACGAACGTCAGGCGTGCGGGCATTCGTCGGCTCAGATCTTCCCGGCTTCTTCGGACACGAAGCTCCTGATCGCGGCGACGGCGATCCCGACGATGGCGAGGGCGGCCACGGCCCAGGCGATTTCCTGGAGCGTCACCGAGCCACGCTCGGGATCCTTGATCAACTTCCGGACCGCGGTATCGCGGATCTGGACGCCGAGGGTATGCAGCGCTGCTGCGAAGTAGTGCATGACGATCTCCTCCTGGTGTTAGGTCCTGAGCCCGTTGGCCCTGAACGGCTGTGGTGCAGTGGTTCTGGCAAGGACGGATGTCCTCAGGTGCTTCCTGTGGTCAACCGCAGGAGGGCTGGCGCAAGGAGCATGATCAGGAAGATCACCCCGAGCAGGCTCATCGGGATCGTCATCTTCTCGCCGATCTCGTTGGCCTTGGTCTTCTCGGTAGCGAGCATCGCCTTGCGCATCCCTGAGGAGCGAGCCCGCAGGTTCCGGTAGATCTCGGCGTCCTCCTCACCGGAGAGGCGCATGATGTCGGCGAGGTCGTCGAGTTCGGGAAGGCCCAGCTCGAGGGCCAGAGCGTGCAGTGCATCCCATGGGGTCATCCCGGACCATCGCGTGCGGGCGAGTTCCTCGCCGAGGCGGCGGAACACCCAGGAGTCACCCACCTCAGCGGCGACCTCCATGGCTTGGCGGGGGCCGCTGCCGGAGTGGCGCTCGAGCGCGACGAAGTCGATGTAGGCGCCGAGGGCGCGGCCGAACTCGGCCCGTGCTTTCTTGGCGTCGTCGCGGATGTTGTAGTTGGGCAGGAAGAACATGCCGGTGGCCAGGGCGAGGGTCGCGATGGCGGGGATGAAGATCGGCAGGGGGATCCCGATGAGGGTGAATAAGGCGGTCAGCAGTGGCGGGATGGCCAGGCCGGCCAGAGCGAACAGGAGTTTCTCGCCGTAGTAGCGACTGAGGGGGATCCGCAGGACCGCCAGCTCTTGAACCGGGGTGGCGCCCCAGACGCCGGCCGGCAGGGTCTTCATCCCCCAGATGCCCAACCGTTCGCGGGCGTCGCCGGCCGGGTGTCTTTCCTCGAAGGTGCGCCGCTTGGCGTGTTCGGGGGACAGCCGTCCGAGGGCGTCGCCGAGGTCGGGGTCCGCGGGGGTCAGGCGCCACACCAGCAGCGCCGCCCCGAGGCCGATCAGGGCACCAGCGGCGAGGGCCAGCTGCAGACCAGTGGGTGTCATCGGGCTGCCTCCATCGCAGCGGACCCGATGAACCTGGGGAGCGGTTTCCCGGTCGACATCTTGCGCATCCACACCAGCGTCGCCACGTACAGGCCGAGTAGCAGCAGCAGGAGCACCTGCCCGGTAGGTGTCCCGTAGGGGCGGACGTAGTCACCGGTCAACGCCAGCACTGCGATGACGGAGATCGTGATCAAGGTGACCCAGCGCGCGGTCGTGCGCGGCTTTGCATAGTCCGCCTCGATCTCTCGTCGAGCGGCGACGTCGGCCGCAGCGGACTCGGCCGCGGCTTCTAGCACGCTGGCTACGCCGCCGCCGCGGCGTCGAGCCGCGAGGATAAGGCTGCCGACGATCAGGTCGCCGGTGGCGTCGTTGAGTTCGTCGGCGAATACCCGCAGGGCCTGTTCGGTGGACCAGCGGGCGCGCAGCCGGGACGCAAGCCGGGTGACCTCTGGCCGGATCGCTTCCGGGGTTGAGCGCAAGGAGGAGATCAGTGCCTGGTCGAGGCCGACTCCGGCAGTGAGGGTGCTCGACAGGGACTGGGTCCACTCCCCCATCGCCTCAGGCCGGTCGATCCTGGTGGCCGAAGACGGCGCGGAGAGCAGGACCGGCAGGCCCGCTGCTACGGCCGGCAGCAGCGGGATCGCGATGATCCAGCCGGTCAAGAGAGCGACCGCTATGCCCGCCGCAGCGCCCCCAGCCAGCAGCAGCCGGGTGCGCCGGTCCAGTGCCCCGACTCGTCCCAGGACGGCTCCCTTGGCGACGGCGCCACGCTTGGGTGCCGAGGGCGGAGCGGGGCCGGGGCGCAGCCCAGCGACGAGCCCGAGCAGCCCGGCGACGATCAGCGCTCCGGCCACTGCCGGTACCAGCGCGGTCATGACGCAGCCTCGCTCTGAGCGTAGAACTCCTCAAGGGCGAACCCCCACCTGGACAGTTCACGGTACTCATCGGGCAGGACCCGCGGTTCGACCTCCCGGCTGCCAGGCGGTGCGAGGAATACCGATTCGACGGCGTAGCCCTTCTCCCGCTCTCCAGGGGTCAGGGTGAGGACCTCGGTAACCCAACGGGAGCGTTGCGCGGTGCCGTCAGCCAGTGGGGCGGTCTCGAGATGGACGTGCACGATGATGTCGATACTGGCCGCGATCGCCCGCACGGCGTAGTCGTGGGTGATGTGTGGCCCGGCCTCCATGGCGCAGGTCACCAGTTTGCCGATCGCCCCTGTCGCGTTCTTGGCGTGGGTGGTTGAGATGGAGCCCGCGCCGGATTCCATAGCCTTGAGCATAGCCAGGACCTCCGGTCCTCGAACCTCGCCAACGATCTGGCGGGACAGGTCGAACCGGAAGCTGTCGAACAGGGCCTGGCTCAGGGTGAACTCCCCGGCTCGGCTGCCGTCAGCGGCTCGCTCGCCCGAGCCGGGGCGCGCCTCCCACGGGAACACGTAGGGGTGTTGGTCTTTGAGCTCGTGCAGGTGCAGTTCGTACTCGGTCTCGAAGGTGCCGATGATCTCGTGCTCGGGGATCTCCGCGCATAGCGCCCTGACCAGGGTGGTCTTGCCCGCCCCTTGCGCCCCCGATACGACGATGCTGCGCCGGGCCTTCACTGCCGCGGCCAGGAACGACGCCGCCAGCTCCGTCAACGTCCCGCTGTTAACCAGGTCGGCGAGCGTTACCCGGCGCAGCCGGTGCCGCCGGATCACCACCGACGGACGTGGGGTGACCCACGCTGCCGCGGCCAGACGTGCACCACCGTCCAGACGTAGGTGCAGCCTCGGCTGCCCCTCCGAGAACGATCGTGCGTTGACCTCTGAGCGGGAGGCCAGGAAGACCAGGAACTCGATCAACTCCTGGTCGGAGTCCGCAACTGGCGGCCCGGGGATCAGTCGGCCGTCGGTGAGCTCCAAGAACACCGAGTCGCAGCCGAAGATCAGGATGTTCTCTACCCGGTCGTCATCCACCAGCGGTTGCAGTCGCCCGAGCCCGAACAGGGCGTCGTCGACGGCCTTGGCCAAGGCGTCTTGCTCGGCAGGGTTCCATATCTCCCGGCCGGCGCTGACCCGCTCGTCGTGCTCGTTGTTGAGCAGGTCCGAGATGATCGCCCGGCCGCGCTCTCGCTGAGCAGCCGTGCTCAGGTGGCCTCGAGCCTCCCCCAGAGAGGCGCTGAGACGGTCCGAGGCCTGTACCCGGAGCACGGTGACCAGATCCCAGTCGATGTCGGCGCCGTGCCGACGAATCCGGGGCAGAACCTGATCGGTGCCGGCGGACTCCGCCGGAGTGAGCACCCGTGCTGCAGTCGGTGCCAGGTCGGCCGGTGGTGACATCGAGAACGACCCGCGTACTCTGCCCGGCCGGACAGCAGGCCGACGGTCGGGCGGTGGCGCGGCGAACAACGGCAAGGATGACGGGTCCGTGGCGTGGGCGCGTGGCTCGCGGGCTGTCGTGTTGTCGTTCGGCGTCATGCCGTTCCCCTGACGATCTGGGTGGCGAGCTGGTCGCGGTGGGTGCTCACGGTTGACTGGATCGAGCTCCGTGCCGCGGTGAGGCTACGGACGAGGTTGGAGGAGTCGAACCGGCGCGGGGCCTTGGCGCCCTTGGCGAACACCTCGGCGGCTGGGGGGTCCCAGGCCAAGGAGGCGGTCACGGGGATCTGCAGAACCTTCTGAACATCCCGAGCGGAGTAGGGCTCCCGCTCCCCCACAAGCAGCAAGCCCAGCGACGACCCGCCCCCCACCCCTTCGAACCCTGTTCGCAGAGTCTGAGCCCAGGACCGTGCCGCCGACAGCGACACCAGGTCAGTCCTGGTCACCAGCAGAGCCAGATCCGCCGCGTAGATGAGGGCTTCCGGGCTCCCGGCCAGGCCGAGCCGGCCGGCGTCGACGATGACGTCCTGACCGGTGGCCTCTAATGCCTTCAACTCAGCGGCCAGGGCGCCCCACAACGGAAGCAGGCTGCGCGCCTGCCCGTGCGCGCGGGTGCCAGGCAGCAGATAGACCGCCGAGTCGGGCGGACCCGGCATCCGCAGCGTGCACCGGGCGATCGCCTCCGTCAACTGCCCGTGCCGCTCCGCCAGCGCCAGGTCGACCAGGGAACTTGCCGGCGCCGACTCGGCGCGCAGGTACCCGGCGAAGACGGCAGCACCACCGGTCGGGTCGGCCTCGACCAGCAGCACCGGCCGGGACCAGGTCAAGGCCAGCGCCAAGGCTGAGGTTGTGACCCCGGGCGAACCGGAGGCGGAGAACAGCGCGATCAGGGCCATGGGTCAGCGCTCCCGGCTGTCCAGGACCAGCGCCACCTTGCCGGTCGCGGCTCGAGCCGCGAGCTCGGCGGCCTGCTCTTGTGGCACCTCAAGGGAGACCACCGTCTGCCCGGTGTCGCCGTCGGGGTGCAGGCCGACCACGGTCGCGGAGATGGTTGCGGGAGGTGCTTGTCCTACGTCGCCCTGCTCACCGGGGGTTGCCACGATGCGGACCTGGTCACCGGCCAGCAACGCCTCTCCAGGCATCAGCGACGGTGGCAGCGCGACGCCCGCCACGGACCTGCCCTCCCCAGGGAGGACGTCGGTGGTCACGCCTGCTGCGGTGACCAGGCTGCCGGCGGCCAGGTCCATCGCCGCGCGTTGGCCGACAAAGCTGCCCAGGCGGTCGCCCGGAACCGTCTTCAGTGCGGGATCGAGGCCCACCCGGATGGTCATCAGGTCGCCCTGGGTGATCAGCTCCCCGCGGGTAACGGTCTCGCGCAACGCCACCACCTCGTAGGTGTTGCTCGTCGCGGACCATGCCCAGGCGGCCAGCAGCGCACCAAGGACGACCGCGGCGGCCGACCCAGCAGCCAGCACCGGCCGGCGCCGAAGCTTCGGCGCCGGCGTCACCACCGCCTGAGCACCATCGGCGCCGCTGTGCACTCGACGTCGTCGATCCGGTCGAGCACTTCGTCCTTCGCCCGCAGCAGCAGCGAGACTGGCGGTATCGGTCGTCGTGGTCATCAGTACCCCTGGAGTTGCCTAGTCGCTCAACACCTGGGGTTCGCCCATGGTGATCGTGGTCGTGTTGGTGAAGTCCAGCGGGATCGTGCCGCTCTGGCCTACCCCAGCCCAGGCGACGACCCAGTAGGTCGTGGCCCGCACCGTGTAGCTGCCCTGCCGGGTGTACGTGTGCCCACAAGTCGGCGAGGACTTCTTGCCGTAGGAGTCGGCATACGGCGTTCCCGGCCCGGTGCAGGTGAGAGTGGTGCCGTCGCCCATCACCCAGACGGTGCGCTGGGCCTTCGCGGTCGCGGTGACGGTGAAACCGCCAGCCGACACGGACTGCGTCTGCGGACCCCACGTGGTCGCGCCCGGGTCCTCAGCCCACATCCACGTCGGCATGCCGACGATCCCAACGCTCCCCGCGCGCGGCTCCGGCACGATACCGATCGTGATGGCCCGCAGGTTCATCCGCGCGATCGCCTGTTGCGCCAAGACTCGCGGGTCCGGCGGTGCCCCGCCGGGCGGGGTAGCCAACCAGATCCAGAAGACCACCCCGGCCACCGCAGGGCCACCCACCGGTCTGAAGCACTCATAGACCTGCCCAGTCGTGCGCCCTTCCCACGCCGGGTCACCCAACGGCGGCTGAGGCACCCTCGCCCTGCAGTACGCGTTCTGACTATTCACCCACCCACCCTTGCCCGAGGAACACGGCACCTCGGCAGCCGGACTGAGAAGGCTATTGACGCACTTCTGAACCACCACCGGACCAGCACCCCCACCACCCGAGTTGCCCGGGTCGCCTGGTTTGCCCGGGTCGCCGGGTGGCCTGACGACAATGATGCA
>JBOFLF010000066.1:0-49754 GCA_051657715.1 Angustibacter sp.
ACGTCCGGGCGGGCGTCAAGAAGCCTGCGACAGCCGACCGGACGTCATCGCCCCCGGACCCGGACCCCGGAGCAGACACCGACCTCAGCGCGCCCGCCGTCGCGCGGACACCCGCCGCTGGCTTGGCCGTACCACCTGCTCCCCCGACTCCATCGCAGCGAGCCGCTGCCCCGATCCGTACTGCGCCAACGCCTCCACCAGGCAGGCGGTGGTCGCCTCCGGCGCCAGGACGTCGACCCGCAGACCGTGCTCCTGCGCGGTCTTGGCGGTGGCCGGCCCGATGCACGCCACCACCGTGGCCTGGTGCGGCTTGCCGGCGATCCCGATCAGGTTGCGCACCGTGGAGCTGGAGGTGAACACCACCGCGTCGTACGCGCCGGCCTTGATCGCGTCCCGCACTGGTGCTGGCGGCGGCGCCGCGCGCACGGTGCGGTACGCGGTGACGTCGTCGACCTCCCAGCCCATCTCGGTCAGACCGGCGACCAACGTGTCGGTGGCGATGTCCGCCCGGGGCAGGAACACCCGGTTGATCGGGTCGAGCACGCCGTCGTACGGCGGCCAGTCGGCCAGCAGGCCCAGCGCGGACTGCTCGCTGGCGGGCATCAAGTCGGGCTCGATCCCCCAGTCCCGCAACGCCGCCGCGGTCACCCCGCCGACCGTCGCCACCTTCAGGCCGGAGAACGCTCGAGCGTCCAGACCCAGCTCCTCGAACCGCTCGCGAACTGCCCGTACCGCGTTCACACTGGTAAAACCGACCCACTCATACCGGCCCGTGACCAGGCCACGCACCGCCCGGTCCATCTGCTGCGGAGTGCGCGGCGGCTCCACCGAGATGGTCGGCACCACGTCGCTGACCGCACCGAAGGCAGCCAGCTGGTCGACGGTGGCGCCGGCTTGGTCCTTGGTGCGCGGCACCAGAACCCGCCACCCGAACAATGGCTTGGTCTCGAACCACGACAACTGCTCACGCAACCCGACCGGCTCACCGACCACGGCCAGCACCGGCTGGTCGACTGGCGCCTCCTGCAACAACCGGGCGACATCGCTCAGCTGCCCGGTCACCGTGGACTGCCGCGTCGTCGTGCCGTCCGTGGTGATCGCCACGTGGCTGGCGCCGTCCCTGCCGGCCCCAGCCAGCTCCGCTAACGCCTCAATGACCATCCCGGCGCTGCCGACCACCACCACGGTGGTGGACGAATCCACCGACGCGGCCCAGTCGATCACCGGGCGCTGGACCGACCTGGCCGCGGTCGGCTCCCGTGGGGAGAACACGTGGATCGCGCCGGTCGCCTTGGTGGTCAAAGGAATCCCGGCGTACGACGGGACCGCGGTGACCGCGGAGACTCCTGGCACGATCTCCAGATCGAGCTGTGCCTTGCGGCAGGCCATCGCCTCTTCGGCGAGACCGCTGAACAGCACTGGGTCACCGTCAAGCAACCGGGCGACCCGACGTCCGCCACGAGCTGACTTGATCAACGCCTTGGCCTGCGCCGCGCTGGTCAGGGGGGTGCCGTCCCCTCCGGTGTCGATGCGCAGCACCTGCGCATCGGGTCGGCTCCAGCGGCGCACCACGTCCTCGCCGAGCACCCGGTCGAGGATGACGACATCGGCCGCGGCGATCACCTCGACGGCCCGCAGGGTCAGCAACCCCGGGTCGCCAGGCCCGGTGCCGACAAAGGCCACGACTCCGGCCGGTGAGGACGCGGCCCTCGCTGAGGGATCGCGGTTCGCCTGGTGCTGTTGAACGGTGGGTGAGAGCTCGGCGGCTGGGAGCTCACGGCTCGAACCGCCATCACGGGTCGAGCCGCTTGTGGTCGATCGGGCGGACACGTCCGGCGGCGCTGAGGTGACCGTCCCTCCGAATGCCCGTCCAGTGGTCATACCCGACTTCGCGGTATCTGACTCGGCAGTAGCGGTATCTGACTCAGCAGTAACTGACGTGGCAGTGACCGACTTCGCGGTACCCGACTTCGCAATGCGCGGCATGTCAGACGCCGTGCTGTCAGACGCCGTGCTGTCAGACGCGGTATCGACCCGACGGGTGCGGGTCGCGGCAGGGGGAGTCATGGGGCACGCTCCGGTAAACGCTGGACAGAGGAGGGATCGGGGGCTCTCGGGCCCGATGGTCGTTCTGGCTCAGGAGCGCCGATCGCCACGCCTGACCGCACCTGTGGTGAGCCACCCGCGGGAGAACCAGCCATCGAGTCAAGGGCGCCGGCTGCCAGCAAGAGCTCGACGAGACGCTGGCCGTGCTGCTCCGCATCCGCCACCGGCCCGACGATCGAGCGGTACCAGGCTAACGTTCCCCGCGGCTCGGCGACTACAGCTCGCACTTGGAGCGAGTCGCCGCCAACCAGATTGGCATGTGCCCCGACAGGTGCGGCGCAACCCGAGCCCAGAGCGGCGAGCACCGCTCGCTCCGCGGCAACGCACGCTCGAGTCAGCGGATCGTCCAACACGGCCGCGAGTTCCGCTATCAGGTCCGGGCGGTCAGCACGACACTCCACAGCCAGCGCACCCTGACCGGGCGCTGGCACCATGACCTCAAGGTCGAGCAGGTGCGTCGCCACATCGCCCTGGTCGACGTGGGTCCGACCGGCACGGCTCAACCGGAGCAGACCAGCACGAGCCAGCAGGACGCCGTCCACCGTGCCGTCGAGCATCATCTCGATCCGGGTGCCGACGTTCCCGCGCACCGGCACCACCCGCACCTCGGGCGCCATCCGGCGCAGCAGGGCGGACCGTCGCGGCGACCCGGTCCCGATCCGGGTGCCGGGCGGCAGCTGCGCCGGGGCCACCTCGGCCAGCTCGACCGGGGTGACCAACACATCCCGCGCATCCTCACGGACGGGGATCGCGGCCACCACCAGGCCTGGTTCGGGCGCCGTCGGCAGATCCTTGAGAGAGTGCACAGCTAGGTCAATCCGACCGTCCCGCAGGGCGTGTCGCAGCGCACCGGCGAAGACCCCGGTGCCGCCGATCTGGCTGAGCTGCGCCCGGGAGACGTCACCGTCGGTGGTGACCTCCACCAACCGGACGGCGCGACCGGTGGCCGCGGTGAACGCGACCGCCACCTCCCGGCTTTGCGCAAGCGCCAACGGACTGCGGCGAGTGCCCAGGAGCAGTTCGCCTCGCCCGGGCGCCACGGACGTTCCCATGGCCGACGTTCCCATGGCCGACGTCCTGACTCGGGACGTCGCGGCTGGCGTCGTTGTGGGGTGGGTGGACGCCGGGGACGTCGTCGCGCGAGTCACTGCGCTGCCCGCCAGGTCTCGGCCAGCTCGCTCGCACCCGGAGACAGCGCGGACATCATGGTGGCGCGCTGCACGGAGACCGGGTCCAACGGAACCTCGGCCACCGTGGTGACCTGGGCGATGTCCGGATCCAGGTCGAACAGCTCACGCAACGCCGCCGCGTAAGTGTCCCCGTCGACGTCCTCACGGCCGGCGAGCTCCTTGACCCGGGCGGTGGGGGCGTGCAGCAGCTTCTCCGCTACTCGGGTCACCGTCCGGCGCACCTCAGCCAGCGCGGCCGGGTCGAGGTCCGGCAGCCGACCAGACAGCCGGTCGAGCTCCCGCTCGACCACCTCGCTCGCCCGAGCCCGCAACGCGACCACCGTCGGCGCGACGACCCGCGCCCGGATGGCGCTCAGGTAGTCGGCCACCTCGACGGCCACCAGCTCCTGCACCCGCTCCACCTCGGCGCCCACACCGGCCCCGGCGCCAGTCGCCGCAAGGTCGCGACCGAGCACATCGAGATCCACCAGCCGGACGCCGTCCAGGTCGGCGACCCGTTCGTCGACATCCCGGGGCAGGGCCAGGTCGACGTAGTGCTGACGGACCCGGCCGGCCTGCTGTGGCGCAGCGCCGGACGTCCGGCGCTGCGTGGCTGCTCGAGCGGCCTCAAACCGCACCACGTGGCCGACCGCACCCGTGCAGGTGAGCACCAGATCAGCGTCGGCAAGAGCATCGTCAAGCTCGGCCCAGGGCACCACCCGGCCACCGACCGTACTGGCCACCCGCTCGGCGGCGGACGTGGTCCGGTTGGCGACCGAGATCGAGCCGATGCCGACTCGTGCCACGGTGGACACGACGAGCGCGCTCATCGACCCGGCACCGACCACCAACGCATGCTGATCGCCCAGTGGTCCGAGCCACCGCTCAGCCCGCCGCAACCCAGCGTCGACCAGACCGGCGCCGGCCGCGTCCAGCCCGGTCTCGGCGTGCGCCCGCTTGCCGACCCGCAACGCTCGCTGCACCAGTCGGTCCAAGACCCGGCCGACCTCCCCGGCGTGCTGCGCGTCCCTCCAGGCGCGCCGCAGCTGCCCCAACACCTGGCCCTCGCCGACCGCCATCGAGTCCAACCCGCACGCGACCCTGAACAGGTGGGCTACCGCTCGGTCGGCATAGTGGACGGACAGGTGCGGAGCCAGCTCCTCCAGCGGGATGCCGGTGGTCGTCGCCAACGCCTCCCCCAGGTCTGCCAGGCCGCCGTGGAAGCCGTCGACCTCCGCGTACACCTCGACCCGGTTGCAGGTCGCCAGCACCAAAGCCTCCGCGACGTGTCGGCCCCGAGCGGCCCGGGCCAACCGTCGCGCGCCAACGGCATCGAGCGCCACCCTCTCAAGCAAAGCCAGCGGGGCCGTCCGGTGCGTCACGGCGATAACGAGCACCGTCATACCGAATCCTCACCGACTGCGCTCAAGGGCACGATGCGCGCTCTGGGCTCACCGGACAACGCTAGTGCGGCCTTGCGCTGCTCGTGGAAGGCGAGGATCTGCAGCTCCGTGGCCAGGTCCACCTTGCGCACGTCAACCCCGTCCGGGACGGCGAGCACACACGGGGCGAAGTTGAGCACGCTGCGAACCCCGGCCCGAACCAGCCGGTCGCACACCTCTTGAGCTGGACCGGCCGGTGTGGCGATCACCGCGATCACCGCCGCGTCAACAGCCATTGCCCGCTCGAGGTCATCGACATGCTGCACGGTGAGCCCGCCGACCTGCTCGCCGACCACCGCCTCGTCCTGGTCGAACAGCGCGGCTACCCGGAATCCCCGGTTCGCGAAACCTCCGTAGCCCGCCAACGCGTGCCCGAGGTTGCCGATACCGACGATCGCAACCGGCCAGTCTTGCGTCAGGCCAAGTTCGCGGGAGATCTGGCGCACGAGGTGCTCGACGTCGTAGCCGACGCCACGCACCCCGTATGAGCCGAGGTACGACAAGTCTTTGCGCAACTTGGCCGACGTCACCCCGGCGGCGACCGCCAACTCCTCGGATGAGACCGTAAGGACATGCTGGTCGGCCAGACCGCTGAGCGCACGGAGGTAAACAGGCAAGCGGGCGACCGTGGCGTCCGGGATTCCCCGCGGCGCGTGCTGGTCGTCGGTCACGTGATGCCGTTCTCCTCGATGCGGCCGTGCTGCGCATGCCGGTTGCCCGATAGGTTCAGCAGCCGGCGTCACCGGCTTGTTCCGGGCTGATACGGATCACCGCCGGTTTCCTGCGTCCACGATAGGCACTTGTGAACGTGTGCACAAAGTGACGGAGTGTCAGCGCCTTGTTCGGCTGCGGGTCCGCCCGGAGCGCCCGTTGACCCATCCTGGCCAGGCTGAGCGGTGGCGGCTCACCTGACTGCTAGGACGTCGCGACTGCCAGGGCGTCGCGGAGCCGGGTCTCATCAATCCGCCAGAAACCGTGCTGAGCACCGTCCACCAGCACCACCGGTACGTACTCCCCGTATCTGGCTCGCAGCTCGCTGTCTGCGTCCACGTCCTGCTCAGTCCATCCGATGGACGCGTGTGTCACCACTCGGCGGACGACCTCGCGGGCCTCATCGCACAGGTGGCAGCCGCTGCGGGTGATCAACACAACTCGAGAAGGCTGGTCAGCATCACTGGCACGGCTGGCGCCCGTCGGGCTCATGAGCTCACGGTATCGAGGAGCAGTCCCGGCTGCGTTGATGGGGCGTAGGCATCGCCAGTCGTTGCAAGGAGCAGACAGTCATTGCGCAAGAGGAGAGCCATGCCAGCTCCTTATGACAGCCCGTACAACGGCCGTAACGCCTTGACGACCTCCGGCACGTCCGAGAAGGTGGCACGAGTCGTCGGGAGAGGGGTAGCAGCGCATGCCGCCCACATCTCTACGCCCAGCGGCACGGCACCGAGTCGAGCCCTGCGCTCTGACTCAGCGGCCTCTGCGAGCAGGGATTTCCCTGGGTGTGGGGTGGGTGCTGACCATCATCGCGTTGTCCTCCACCGGGATCCTCGACGAAAAGACGTCCCAGCTCATCGACAACCTCGGGCAGCTGGGCGCCGGCGGCGCCGCGGCGGCCTGTTGCTGGTGGACGTGGCGACGCGCCGCCACCGCTGAACGAGACCAGCGGTGGCGGATGCTGCTGGCCTGCGGCATGACCGGGTGGACCTGCGGGATGGCCGTGTGGAGTTGGTACCAGGTGGCCCTCGACAGCGGACTCCCGTCGCCGTCGCTAGCCGACGTGGGGTTCCTCATGCTGCCGGCGTTTGCGTTGCCAGCGCTGCTGACGCTCCCCTCCGACCCGGCGTCGGACACGGCATCCGTGCCCGACGCGGACGTCATGCGACACCACCGACACCAGCGCCGGGCTCGGTTGTTCCTGGCTCTTGACGCCACGGTGGTGGTGGGGTCGCTGTTCGTCCTGACCTGGGCAACCGCCCTCGGCGCGGTGGTGCGAGCAGGCGGCGCGAACCCGCTGGCTTTCGGGGTCGCGGTGGCCTATCCCCTCACCGATGCCGCGTTGGTCGTTCTGGCGCTGCTGCTCATGGTGTTCCGCAAGCCGCGCCGACCCGCCGCGCTGCTGGTGCTGGGCGCTGGGCTGGTCGCGCTCTCGGTTTCGGACAGCTTCTTCCTGTACCTCATCAGTCAGGGCGCCGGTGAGATGCCCCCGATGTTCAACATCGGGGGCATCGTCGGACCGGTGCTGATCGCGCTCAGCACGCTGATGCCCGAGCCGCCCGCAGCGCGAGGAGGGGAGGGCAGGGACCAGTCCTCAACGGGCTGGTCCCTGCTGGTGCCGTACCTGCCGCTGTCAGCGGTCGGCCTGCTGGTGCTGGTGCAGCAATCGGTCGGGACGCCGGTGGGCTCGGTCGAGGTGTACGGCTTGGTGCTGTTGGTCGGCACGGTGGTCGCCCGGCAATTCCTCACGCTGTGGGAGAACCTCGAACTCCTTGGCCGGGTCCGGGACAGGCACCACCGGCTGCGGCGGCAGGCGTTCCACGACGCGCTGACCGGGTTGGCCAACCGCACGCTGTTCCACCATCGCCTCGAGGAGGCCTTGCGCCACCATCACGATGATGGCCGCGGATTCGCGCTGATGTACGTCGACCTCGACGACTTCAAGCTCGTCAACGACACCTTGGGGCATTCCGAGGGCGACGAGTTGTTGCGCCGGACCGGGGACCGGCTGCGCGCCTGCGTTCGCGCTGGTGACACGGTGGCGCGGCTGGGTGGGGACGAGTTCGCGCTCATCGTGAGCTCGCAGGACCACGACCTGGCTGAGGTCGGTCGCCAGGTGTTGGCTGCCGTGGAGGGGGCGGCCGTCCCGGTTGAGCCGACCGATGAGACCTCGAAGGCCAGCGTGGGAGCGGTCGTGGTGCCGCAGATGACACCCAGCGATCGGTACGACGGACCAGAGCTGACCGCTGATGTCTTGCTGCACCGCGCGGACACCGCGATGTACGCGGCCAAGCGCGCGGGCAAGGGGCGGATGACCCTCTTCGACGTGTACGCGGAGGACTGGCTACCGGCGCCAGCCAGCTGTGGCATCGACACCGGGATCGTCTCCGGGTACCGCCCGACCCGCCAGCGCAAGTACGGCCGGCACCTTGCCGCGTCCTCGACGATGCGGGTGGGGTACCGGCCTGTGGTCCGCCTGGTCGACGGCTGCACCGTGGCCGTGCACACGGTCGTCCCGCACCTGACGATGCAGCCAGCCCGATCGGTCCTGGAGGCCGTGTTGGACGTCGTCTGCCGAGACCTGGCCAACCTGCGGACCCACCATGACGCGTGGGCCGACCTCGCGGCGTATGTCGACCTGCCGGTGGCTCGGTTGTTGGACCCGTACCTGGCGGGCCGGTTGGTCGAGGCGACCAGTTGGCGCGGGCTGCCGGCGGACGCTCTGGTCATCTCCATCGCACCGACCCGACCGGTCGCCCAGACCCGTCGGATCGCCGAGGCTCTCGAGGAGGTGCGACGGGCTGGCATCCGGGTCGCCCTGGACGACTTCGGTGCCGGGCACAGCAACCTGGACCAGCTGCTGACCCTCCCGATCGACGTGCTGCAGCTCCATCACGGCCTGCTGTCGCCGAACGTCGACCCGGCCCGGGCGGACGGCGTGGGCGCGGCGGTCGTACACCTGGCCCGCGGGCTGGGCATGCCGCTGGTGGCGCAAGGCATCGAGACTCCGCAGCAGGCGACTTGGTTGGCCCGTCTCGGCTGCGACCTCGGCCGCGGCCCGGTGTTCGGCGACCTGCGATCGTTCGATGACCTGGTGCCTCGGCAGATCGACATGCGAGACAACAGCATTCCGAACTACAGCGCCCATTCAGCCTCCGGCGCCTGAGCCCGGGTCCGGGTCTGCGGTTGCCCTGGACCAGCCACCTCTGTCCGTCGCGCCCAGTACGCTCGACTCGTGGCCGACCGAGTGGTGTCCGATCCCGCGGACTTCGTCCCGCACCGGCCTGTCCCGCACCAGCCCGCCCCGCACCAGGCCGGGTTCCGGCCGGTGGCGCCGATCCGGACCGCGGCTTTCTTCGACGCCGACAACACCATCCTGCGCGGCGCGAGCATTTTCTATTTCGCCCGAGAGCTCTATCGGCGGGATTTTTTTGACGCCGGCGATCTGTTCTGGATGGCCCGCCGGCAAGCCCGGTTCCGAGCGCTCGGCGAGAAGTTGGAGCACGTCCACCAGATCCGGGACCGCGCACTCTCCTTCGTCCAAGGCCACTCGGTGGACGAGATCAGCACGATCGGCGAGCACGTGTACGACGAGGTGATCGCCGGCAAGATCTGGCCTGGCACGCTCGCCCTGGCCCGCCGTCACCTGGACGCCGGGGAGCCGGTGTGGCTGGTCTCTGCCACCCCGATCGAGATGGCGACCACCATCGCTCGCCGCCTCGGTCTGACCGGGGCACTCGGCACGGTCGCCGAACACGTCGACGGCATCTACACCGGGCGTCTGGTCGGTGAGCCGTTGCACGCTCAGGTGAAGGCGGACGCGGTGGCCGCGCTCGCCGGGCGCGAGCGCTTGGATCTGGTCGCCTGCTCGGCGTACTCGGACTCGGCGAACGACATCCCGCTGCTGGAGCTGGTCGGGCACCCGTGTGCGGTCAACCCGGACGCCCGGCTGCGCGCATACGCTCGCAGCCGCGGATGGGACGTGCGCGACTACCGCACGGGGCGCAAGGCCGCCAAGGTCGGCGTTCCGGCACTGGCCGGCATGAGCGCGGCCGCGGGCGGGGTGCTGGCGGGCGCCGCAGCCCTGCGACGCCGCCAGCACTGACGGCTGCTCCTGGCTCTAGAGAAAGACCGACCGACGCTGGACAAGCAGGTCGTACAGGGTGTGTTGGATCGTCTCGCGGACCTGATCGGTAAGGTCGAAGACCAGCATCGGGTCATCAGCGGCGGTCTCGCCGAAGCCGGCCGTCTCCACCGGCTCACCAAACTCAATGATCCACTTGCTGGGCAAGGGGATCACCCCGAGGGGGCCCAACCACGGGAACGTCGGTGTGATCGGAACGTAGGGCACCCCGAGCAGCCGAGCCACCGACGGCAGGTTACCGATGATCGGATACGTCTCCTCAGCGCCCACGATCGAGCACGGGATGATCGGGGTGCCGGTGCGCAGCGCCGCAGACACGAAACCCCCGCGACCAAAACGCTGCAACTTGTACCGCTCGGAGAAGGGCTTGCCGGTCCCCTTGAACCCCTCAGGCCAGACGCCGACCAGCTCACCAGCCCGCAGCAGCCGCTCGGCGTCGGGTCCGCTGGCCAGGGTGGCCCCGGTACGCCGGGCCAGGGTGCCGACCACCGGCGTCGCGAACAGCAGGTCGGCACCGAGCGGGCGCAGGTAACGGCCCCGCGGGTGCTCGTCGCGCACTGCGAGCTGCGTCATCATCGAGTCGACCGGGATCGCTCCGGAGTGATTGGCGACGACCAGCGCGCCACCGTCGTCAGGGATGTGCTCGATGCCACGCACCTCGACCCGGAACCAACGACGGTAGAGCGGGCGCACCAGCGGCAGCACCGCCTCGGTGAACTCCGGGTCGAAGCCGTCCACGTCCACCTCGTACTCCCCGGACAGCCGCCGTCCCAGCAGGGCCAGGCCCTGCGCGACCCGATGATCCATGTCGGGGATGCCGGCCCGCTCGCCCTCGACCACCAAGGCCTCCACCGCCGCCGACACCGCGTCTGCGGCGCACGCGGCGATCAACGACGCGATCCGGCCAGCAGATCGCCCGTTCTTCGGCTCACCAGCATGGCCCGACTCACCCGCGTGATCCGCCCCATCCACCGGGTCGGATCCGTGGTCAGGCACACCGTGGTCAGGCACACCGTGGTCAGGCACACCGCGGTCAGGCACACCGCGGTCAGGCACACCGCGGTCAGGCACACCGCGGTCAGGCACACCGCGGTCATCGGCAGCACGGTCATGGCCACCGCTGTCATGGCCACCGCTGTCATGGCCACCGCTGTCATGGCCACCGCTGTCATGGGTATCGCGGTCATCACTACCGCGGTGGTCGAGACCGTCGGTGTCTCGGCTGGCTCTGAGCGCTGGAGCGTCAGCGGACGACGAGGCACCCGCCGCGGCGGCCGAAGGCGTAGCGGCGGATGCCGGTGCTGGTGCGCCTCGCCGGGATGTCGCCCCCTGCGCAGCGGGCGCCGGCTTGGGCGCCCGGCGGGGCGCTGCCCGCTTCTTGGGCGGATCGGCAGAGCGTTCCGCAGCCTTCGCGGACGAAACCTGCCCGGAAACCCCCACCGACCGGCCTCGCGCGGACCCCCTGGCCCTCGGGGTGCTCCGCGACCGCGTCGACCGTGTTCCACGGTCCAACGGGATGACGTCGCCGGTGGGACGCTCGTCGTCCGATGATCGAGCACGCCCGGGGGCAGCGCCGCCCTGATCGCTGGTCATAGCGCCACCTCGCCGTCGAGCCCCGCACCCGCTATCACGGGGGCCGGGGTACGGCGCTCAATCCACTCCCGGGCGCCGGTCAAGGCCGCGGTTAGTCCTGGCAGCAGGGCCGGAGCCGGGCCGCGTCGGGCGGCCACGAAAGCAAGGAACGCCTCGCGCGTGGTCCATCGGGGGGTGAACCGCAGCACCTCACGCATCCGCCGAGTATCCAGACCGCGCCCGAAGGCCAGATGTTGCAACTGATCCGGGGAGAAGTCCGCCAGGCCGGCCCGCCGCACCACTTGGCCCACCCACGCCCCTGTCGGCAACGGCATCGGGGCCGTGGGCCGCCCGGCCAGCCGCGCCGCCTGGGTGACCGTCACGACGCCATCGCCAGCGACGTTCACGGCGCCGACGTCCTGGTCATGGAGGGTGGCGCTGGTGAGCGCCTCGACGGCGTCCTGCTCGTGCACGAACTGCAGCCGCGGGTCGAACCCCCAGACCGTGGGAACCACAGGCAACGAGAAGTAGTCCGTCATGGGAGTGGAGATCGTCGGACCGATCACGTTCGCGAACCTCAGCACCGCCACCGCGACATCCGGGCGCCGCCTGGAGAAACCGCGCACGTATCCCTCGACCTCGCCGGAATCCTTGCCGAAACCACTGCGCGGCAATGACTTCGGCGTCATGTCCTCGGTGAGCAGCGAGGGGTTCCGAGGTGACGAGGCATACACCGCGCCACTGCTCTTGACCACCAGCCGGCGCACCGAGGGAGTCTTCTGGCACGCCGCCAGCAACTGCATCGTCCCGATGACGTTGATCTCTTTCATCGAGACCCGGCCACCGGCGGACAGCGGCGTCGCGAGCACGTTCAGGTGCACCACGGTGTCGACCTCAGCGGCGGCGATCACCTTGCCCATCACGGGGCTGCGGATGTCGGCCCGAACGAACTCGGCGGCGCCAAGTGAGTGCTGCGGGGGGACCACATCCACCCCGACCACCCGCTCGACTCGAGGATCGGTCGCGAGACGACGGGCGAACCATCCCCCGAGATGCCGAGAAACTCCAGTGACCAGGACCACCCGCCCCATCGCCTCGCTACCTCCTCCCGACGGCACCGCACCTGCCGAGACGGTTCACGAGTCCGCTCGCCGCGACCCGGACCGTCGCTCCTGATCCGGGTGCTGCCTACTTGCGGTTGCGGCGCTGGTGGCGCGTCTTGCGCAGCAGCTTGCGATGCTTCTTCTTCGCCATCCGCTTGCGGCGCTTCTTGATGACCGAACCCATGGAGTACCTCGTCCAGACGGGGGTGGTGGGCAGCCAGCCACAGCCCGTGCTCTGGCGGCGGCCGATCTGTCGGCCATCGTAGCGGTGGGCGGACCAAGCCGAGGACAGCCTCAGGCAGTCTCGATGAACGACCCGCCGAGGTAGTCGTGCACTGCCTGCTCCGGCACCCGGAACGACCGGCCGACCCGAACCGCCGGCAACTCGCCCGCGTGCACCAACCGGTAGACGGTCATCTTGGACACCCGCATGATGGCGGCCACCTCGGCGACGGTCAGGAACCGCACCTGCGCCAGTTTGTCTTTCGTGGACATGGTCACCGGTCTTCTCCTCGAGGCACGCGTCGCCCGGCTTCCCCGCCGGCACCCGGTCGTGCGAGTGTTCACGATAGGGGCACGAGTGACTCCTGGGGAACCCGCGAGTCGGCATGGCAGGCCTTCGTCAAGATCATCCGGTCGGCGTGTCGGTGCCGGTTCAGCGTGGAAGCGGAAGGCCGCTCGGGCTGGCTCCATGGATCACCACGGACACCTACGTCTCGTCGTCCTCAGCGCTATCAGCTGAGCGATACCTGCCAGCGGTGTTCCGCCAGTGGCGGTGCCTTGCCCAAGCGGGCGGTCTCTGTCGTTGAGCTAGTCGACGAACGGGTCGAGACCGTGCAGCGGGAACACGGCTTTCCGGGTCGCCATGACGGCCCGGTCCGCCGGGTCGTCAGGGTCGTATCCGACGTCCCAGGAGCGCCATGCGGGCATCGCGCCATCACCCATCCGACCCGGACCGGGACGACCGAGCAGCGTGCGGACGTGTTCAGACCAGTCCCGCGGTACCGGTGTCTCGAGATCCACCGGCCGGTGGGTGGCCACCCCCACCAGGTGCGACCAGGACCGGGGCACGACGTCCACGACCTCGTACCCGCCACCGCCGGTCGCCAGCCAACGACCCGCGCAGACCTCGTGCGCCAGCTCGTGCACCAGCTCCTGGACGGCACGCTGGGCATCGACGGTGACCGCGAAATGCGCCAACGGATCGGACACGTGGGTGTCACAGCCGTGCTGGCTCACCAGGAAGTCCGGCGCGAAGGCCCGCAGCAGCGGTGCCACCACAGCATGCACCGCACGCAGCCAACCGGCGTCCCCGGTGCCGGCCGGCAACGCGACGTTGACCGCCGTGCCTTCGGCGCCGGGACCACCGACATCGGCTGCGAAGCCAGTGCCGGGAAACAGGATCCGGCCGCTCTCGTGCACCGAGATGGTCAGCACCCGGGAGTCGTCCCAGAACACCCGCTCGACGCCGTCGCCGTGGTGGACGTCGACGTCCACGTAGGCCACCCGCCGCGCACCGTGATCCAGCAGCCAGCGGATGGCGACCGCCACGTCGTTGTAGATGCAGAACCCGCTAGCTCGGTCCGGAAACGCATGGTGCAGGCCCCCGCAGAAGTTCACCGCGTGCGTCGATCGGCCCTGCCAGACGGCCGCCGCGAGATCGACGCTGCCCTGGACGACCCGGGCGCTCGCCTCGTGCATCCCCAGGAACGCCGGGTCGTCGTCAGTGCCGAGCCCGAACGCGGCGTCCGCCTCACCCGGGTCCGCCCCAGCGGCGCGGACCGCCGCAACCAGGGCGTCGTGGTGGACCGTGCGCAACAGGTCGTCGGAGGCCACCTCGGCGCTGACCACCTCGACGTCCGGGTGGTGCAGCAAGCCCAGCGCATCGGCCAGCCGGGCGGTGAGATCCAGTCGGACCGGGCGCATCGGGTGCTGGGGGCCGAAGTCGTACCGGGTGAACTCCTCGGCCCACAGCACGCTGGTAGGCGGTCCGGAGGTGTCGGCCATGGACTTACGCTAGCCGGCCGCAAGCCAGGACGGCGCGGGCGAGTGCCGCGCCACCGTGCCGGAACGGAACCGCCGCGCGCGGCCCAGAGCTCATGCGGGGCTAAACGGATGGCCGCGGTCCTGTCCGACCGGGAGCACCATGGCCAGCTCCTCGGTCGCCGGAGCGCCCGTAACCGGGCGCCGCTCATCCGTCGGGCGGAAACCAGCGCTGCTGAAGAACGCCACCGCACGCCCGTTGTCGGTGACCACCCACAGCTTGACGGCACGCCGGCCGTCCGCCTGCACGTGCTCAGCCGCCGCCTGGGTCAGCCGCATCGCGACGCCAGCACCGCGCTGCGGCTCAGCCACCCACAGCCCGAACAGCTCCGCGACCGCGGCGTCGTCGTCCGCCTGCCCGATCGAGACCACCCCGACCGGCTCCTCGTCGAGCGCGGCCACCAGCCGGACGGAACGAGCCATCCTCAGCCGCCAGAGCGCCTCTTCGTATTCCTTCTCCTGGTCGAACGAGGACACGAACGCCTGCGGGTCCTCCTGCAGCGCGCGTAGCCGCAGCTGCCGATAGGTCTGCCAGTCCTCGCCGCCCAGGGCGCGCACGGTGACCTCGCTCATGCCCGTAGCGTGTCAGACGATCACCACCCACGGGCAGCTCGGGTCAGCCGACTACCTCACCTGCGCGCGAAGCCATGCCACCAGATGGAACGGGTCGTGCTCGGCAGGGCTAGAGACGCTCGCCCTGGCGAAGTCGTCGCGGGTCGCCTGTCGCTCACCCGTTGCCGGCAGCCAACTGGCGGCTGCGGTCCCGCGCCGCCTCCATCGCGGTCAGGAACGCGGCCCGCACCTTGTGGTCGTCCAGCTGGCGCAGCGCGGCCATCGTGGTGCCGGCCGGGCTGGACACCTGCTCGCGCAAAACCGTCGGATGCTCTTGGGTTTCCCGCAGCATCGCCGCTGCGCCGTACACCGTCTGCACCACCAGCTCGGTGGACGTCGGGCGTGGCAGGCCGAGCAGCACTCCAGCCTCGATCATCGCCTCCACCACGTAGAAGATGTACGCGGGACCCGATCCGCTGATCGCGGTGACCGCGTCCAGGTGGTGCTCGGCCAGCCGGATCACCTTCCCGCAGGAACGCAGCAACTCCTCAACCTCAGTCAGGTGGGCCTCATCGCAGTGCGCCCCCGGGCTGACCGCGGCCATGCCCTCGTCCACCAGCGCGGGGGTGTTGGGCATCACCCGCACCACCGGCGTCCCCTCCGGCAGCCCGGCCTCCAGCGTGGCCGTGGTGATACCCGCCGCCAACGACACCACCAGCGTCCCGGGCCGCACCTGGTCGCGGACCTCGGACAGCGCTCGATCCATGTCCTGAGGCTTGACCACCAGCACCACCGTGCTCGAGCCCGATGCGGCGGCGGCGTTGTCGAGCACCTGGACGCCGTACCGCCGGGCCAGCTCGGCAGCCCGGTCCGCCCGGCGCTCGCTGATCACCAGGCAGGACGCCGGGTGCCCGGCACGCAGCAACCCGGACAGCAACGTCTCCCCCATGACCCCCGCTCCCAGGATCGCCACCTGTCGGCTCGGGCCATCGAGCGCGACGCCGTCGCCCTGGTCACTGGTCTGCGCGCTCATGCCCGCCTCATCCACTCGACCTCATCCACTCGACGCCACCGCGCGCAGCAAGAACGCGGCGTTGGCCGGACGCTCGGCCATCCGACGCATCAGGTAGCCGTACCACTGCTCGCCGTACGGCAGGTACACCCGCACCCGCTCGCCTGCCCGCGCCAACCGCAGCTGCTCGTCCGGGCGGACGCCGAACAGCATCTGGTACTCGTAGCTGCCCTGCTCGCGACCGGCGTGCACGGCCAACGCACCGACGACGTCCACCAGTCGCGGGTCGTGCGTGGCGAGCATCGGGTACCCCTGACCCTGCATCAGCACCTTGGCGCAGCGCACGTAGGACCGATCGATGCTTGCCCGATCCTGGAACGCCACCGACTCCGGTTCGTCGTACGCCCCCTTGCACAGCCGCACTCGGGAACCCGCGCCGGCCAGGTCCCGGCAGTCCGCCTCAGCACGCCGCAGGCAGGACTGCAGGACCGCACCCACCCAGGAGTAGTCCTCTCGCAGCTCCCGCAGCACCGACAGGGTGGAATCGGCGGTGGCGTGGTCCTCCATGTCCAGGGTGACCGTGGTGCCGGCCTCACTGGCGGCCCGGCAGATGTCCCACGCGTGCTCCAGCGCGATCTTCTCGCCGTCCGGACCCAACGCCTGGCCGACCGAGGAGAGCTTCACCGACACCTCAACCTGACCGTCTTGGGTGGCGCCAACCGCACGGAGCCGATCGAGCAGCCCTACGTAGGCGTCCCGGGTGACGCGAGCCTGAGCCAGCTCGACGACGTCCCCACCGAGCCGATCGATGGTCACCAGGCGGTGGCTGGTGGTGAGCTCTCGAGTGATCCGGACGGCATCGGCAACCTGCGTGCCCGCCACGAAGCGGCGCACCAGCGCGCGAGACATCGGCGCGGTCTCCATCAGCTGACGTACTCGGCCGCTGCGGGACATCCGCAGCAGAGCCTCGCGAATCATGCCGCCAGGCTACGGCCTGGGGGTGGGGTCCGGCGGCGCCGGTGCAACCGCGGCGAGATTGAGTCGGGCGAACGCCAACGCCTCGATGAGGTCGGCCTCCCGGTCCGCGCGGGTGCGCGCCCGCCTAGTGGTGATCTCCACGACGACCTCGCCGCCCCAATCCCGGCTGGCCAACAGCTCCAACAGCTCGGCGCATGGCTGACCGCCACGCCCCGGCACCAGGTGCTCGTCCTTGCCAGAGCCTGACCCGTCCGCCAGGTGCACGTGCACCAACCGGTCGCCCAGGGCGTCGGCCATGGCGAGCGCGTCCGAGCCGGCCGTCGCGGTGTGCGACAGGTCCAGGGTGACGTGATCGTAATCCCGCCCCGTCGGGTCCCAGGACGGCAGGTAGGCCTGGACGTCGAACCGCCGGGTTCGCCACGGGAACATGTTCTCCACAGCCAGTCGCACTCCGGTGCGCCCGGCCAGGTCACGCAATCCCGTCTCGAAGCCCGCGGCGTACTCCCGCTGCCAGCGAAACGGCGGGTGCACCACCACGGTGCCGGCGCCGACGGCACGTGCCATAGCGCAGGAGCGCTCCAACTTGGGCCACGGCTCGATGCCCCACACCCGTTGGGTGATCAGCAGGGTCGGCGCGTGGATCGCCACCACCGGCAGCTGGTAGTGGTCGGACAGCCGGCGCAGCGCATCCGGGTCCTGGCTGACCGGGTCCGTCCACACCATCACCTCGATTCCGTCGTAGCCGAGCCTGCTCGCCAGCTCAAAAGCGGTGGCACAGGACTCGGGGTACGTGGACGCCGTGGATAGCGACACCCGGATCGCGGGCGCGGGGGGCGAGCTGGTCACCGGGCCTCCTTCACCGGAACCAGCCTACGAGGCTGGGCATCCGACGCGGCGCCGCTGGTCTAGGCGGGCGCTACCCGCCTGATCCCGCCTCGGTGCACTGCTCACGGTCGGGTGTCCACCCGGCACCGGCGGTCTGCTGCAAGATCACACCCTCGCGAACCGACCATGGGCTCAACACCAGCGTGCTGATGTTGAGCGCGTGCAGGGCCGCCTCAGCGATGATGGCGCCGGCGAGCAACGGGGCACCATGTCGCTGCGCGACACCCGGCAGCGCGGAGCGTTCGGCGGCGGTCAAGCCGGCCAGCTCGCTGACCCAGGCGGACAACTCCACCCGGCCCAGCGCCACTGCTCGGTCACCTCCTCCGATAGCACCTCCACCCGTAGCGCCTCCACCGATGGCGCCGGCACTGACCGACGCCGGTGCTGCCGCGAACCCGGCCAGCGAACCCAGCAGGGCACCAGCGCCAACCACTTGAACCGCGGGCTGCTGCCTGCGCGCCCGATCGAACACCGGGCCGAGCCCGGTGGCCATCCCCTCCTTGACGGCTTGTGCCACCGCCTGGACTCCGGCTTGGGTCGGTGGGTCGCCGTCCATCAACTCTCTGGTCAGCCGACCAGCGCCGATGAGCGCCGCGACCACGACGTCCGGGCGCTCACCGTTGCCATAGCCGACCCGCACCGTGCCGTCGCCCACCTCGAGCACCAGCATCTGCCCGGCGGACCACCCGAACCAACGTCGAGCGGCCAGGAAGGTCAGTCTGGCCTCGTCCTCACCCTGCAGCACCTGCAACTGCACACCGGTTTGCGACGTGATCGTCGCCACCGCCTGCTCGCAGTCACCAACCGCTTGGATTGCGCTGCCAGCGAAGGCAAGTATCTGGGTGCAACCCTGGGCGCGAGCCACCACCACGGCCTGCTCGACGAACTCGACCACTGCGCGGACGTACCCCGCGTCCAGGCTCCCCACGTCTGACCTCACCGCATCCCGGTCAGCGTCCGGCTCGGCGTCCGCGCCGGCACGGCGCTCTCCTCGGTTCTCCTGGTCTCGCGGCTCCTTATGGCGGGGCAGCGTGGCGTGGTACTTAACGGGGTGTCCGGCCGGATCCTCATGCTGGGTGTCCACCACCACGAGCTGACCAGCAGCGACACCGATCTGGAGCACGCCGAGTCGCATGGCCGGCACGGTACCGGCGAGGGCACCGGGATGTCCGCTCGACCGGGCACGCCGGCCCGGTTGGCGCACTCCCGGGTCCGGGGTGGCGAGCAGACGCCTACTCTGAGTGGGTGACCGAGACGTCGCTCAACACCCCCCGCACCTGGGTGGAGTTCGTCGACCCGGCGAGTTCAGACGACGAGCAGCAGGTGTTCCGCTGCGACCTCACCTGGCTCACGTCGTCCTGGACGTGTGTCTACGGTCGCGGCTGCCGGGGGATCGACCTCGATCGACCGGATGCCGGCTGCTGCACGCATGGCGCCCACTTCACCGAGGACGCTGACCACCACAACGTCGCTGGCCACGTCGCCGTCCTCGACCCGGGCAGCTGGCAACGACACCCCGATGTCACCGGCCTGGACGGCTGGACGGAGCAGGAGGACGGCGCCACCAAGACCAGGGTGGTCGACGGTGCCTGCGTCTTCCACAACGATTCGGGCTTTGCCGGCGGTGCCGGATGTGCGTTGCACCACCTTGCCGCCCGCCTCGGCGTACCGCGGCACACGACTAAGCCTGAGGTCTGCTGGCAACTGCCGATCCGTCGCAGCTACCGGACGGTGGAACGGGCCGACGGCACCAGCTACCTGGAGACCACGATCGGCGAATACGACCGCAGGGCCTGGGGGCCGGGCGGGCATGATCTCGCCTGGTACTGCAGCAGCAGCCCGCAAGCTCACGTCGGCGACCGCCCGGTGTACGTCGGCTATGCGGACGAGCTGCGCGAGCTCCTCGGCGATGCGTCATACGACGAGTTGGCCCAGCACTGCGAAGCCCACCTGCGCGCCGTCGACCTGATGCGCGCCCAGCATGGGGCATCGGCTCGGCGCCTGTTGCCGCTGCTCGTGCACCCGGCGACCTTGGCCGCCGACAACGGCTGATGTGCGGTAACCGCTCAGGGCACAGCGGTCGCCGGTGGCGTTGCGGAGCGCCCAGAAAGGCGGATAGTGGACGCCATGGTCGCTGAGGGTGAGGCACCCCAAATCCGGTCGGACGCCCGGCGACCCTCGTCGGGCGCTCGACGTCATGCGGTGCGGAGCCCCCGGCCGGACCGGCCTCGGGTGCGACCGCACAACCCGCCGCGCAGTCGGATCGGCCCGGTGCCTCGGTCCTCCCGGGTGCAACTCGCGGTGATCGGGACGTGTCTGGCGTTCGGACTCGCGGCACCGGCGACCCGGGTGTCGCCGAGCGAGACCGGCGCGGACACCATCCGGGTGCTGGAAGCGGTCGGCTTGACGGTGCTGGGGGTGGCCGGCGCCTGCCTCACCGGTGCTCTCGCGTTCCGCCGTACCCGCAACTACTCCTGGCTGATCATCGCGTTCATCCCGTCGTTCAGCTTGCTGGCCGGCGCTGCAGTCCTGGCTGCGGTCACCTCCGGGGGGTGAAACGACCAGGCGAGCGGACGAGCGGCCCGCTTGTCGGTGGCAGACCCTAGGGTCTGCGGCCATGACCTCCTCTCGGCGCGGCAGCCGCGCCAGCACTCCGGCGTGGCAGTGCACCGAGTGCGGGTGGACGACACATCGCTGGGTCGGCCGGTGCGGTGAGTGCCAGGGGTGGGGCTCGGTGAGCGAGGTCGGCGCGAGCACACCGGAACGGGTGGCGGCCGGGCCGGTTTCCGCACCCGCGGTCCCGATCCTGGACGTCGACGCGCGACTCGCACTAGCACGCTCGACCGGGGTCGCCGAGCTCGACCGGGTGCTCGGCGGCGGTCTGGTGCCGGGTGCCGTGGTGCTGCTCGCCGGTGAGCCGGGCATCGGGAAGTCCACACTGGTGCTGGACGTCTGCGGTCGGCTGGGGCGCGAGGGCAGCACGGTCCTGTACGTCACCGGTGAGGAGTCGACGGCCCAGGTGCGGTTGCGGGCCGAGCGGATCGAGGCCTTGGCCCGCACGCTCTACCTGGCCGCCGAGACCGACCTGGCCGCGGTGCTCGGTCAGGTAGAGGCGGTCCAACCGGCTTTCGTGGTGGTCGACTCGGTTCAGACCATCGGGTCGACCGAGGTCGGTGGGGCAGCGGGAAACGTGACTCAGGTGCGCGAGGTGGCGTCAGCGCTGATCGCGGTGGCCAAGTCACGGGGCATCCCGGTGCTGCTGGTGGGGCACGTCACCAAGGACGGCTCCATCGCCGGGCCTCGGGTCCTGGAGCACCTGGTGGACGTCGTCCTGCAGTTCGAGGGTGAGCGGCACACCCGCCTGCGACTGGTCCGCGCGGTAAAGAACCGGTACGGCCCGACCGACGAGGTCGGTTGCTTCGACCTGTCCGACGGGGGGATCACGGGTTTGGCCGACCCATCCGGGCTGTTCCTGTCCTCGGCCGGCACCTCCTCGGCTGGCGACGAACGTCCCGTGCCCGGCACCTGCGTCACCGTGACGCTCGAGGGCCGCCGTCCACTGGTGGCCGAGGTGCAGGCGCTGGTGGCACCGAGCTCCTTGGCCAGTCCGCGGCGGGCGACGTCCGGGCTGGACGCCGGCCGGGTGTCGATGCTCAACGCGGTGCTGGAGCGTCGAGCCCGGGTACCGCTGCGACACACGGACATCTACGTGTCAACCGTGGGTGGGGTCCGGGTCACCGAGCCGGCCACCGACCTGGCGGTGGCCGTGGCGGTAGCCGGCGCCGCACACGATCGCGCCGGCGCGCCGCGCACGGTGGCGTTCGGCGAGGTCGGACTGGCCGGAGAGATCCGCCCCGTGGCCGGCGTCCCCCGCCGACTGGCCGAGGCGGACCGGCTCGGGTTCACCACCGCGCTCGTGCCGCCAGGGACGCTCGGCTCCAGCGAGGTGCCAGCGGGCATGCGGGTCATCGAGGTGGCGGACGTCGCCGCCGCGGTGCGCACCACGGTTCCGTGCGCCACCGGACGACGATCCTCGGGCGACCGCACTGAGCCGGTCGCCTGGCCGGTCTGACACTCCGGCGTGCACCAGGTCGAAGGCGCTCGGCTGTGCTTGGTCCATGCCGCCACGGGGAGCCCCGGACACCGCGAGAGCGTGAGGGGCTCGATCGAGAGATGGCACCCAGCTAGGATCGACCGGTCGGCTGGGTCATGCACCCGCAGGCCAGCCGGTCCATCAGGTCCGCAGCACAGGCAGGAGTGCGGCGTCGTGAGCGTTGGGACGAATCCGGAAACGCTGCTGCGCACCACCCTGGCCGCGGTCGCGCCCGGCACTGAACTACGCGACGGCCTGGAGCGGATCCTGCGCGGTCGCACCGGCGGTCTGATCGTGCTCGGTCACGACCGATTGGTGGAGAGCATCTCCAGCGGTGGCTTTCCTCTCGATGTCGACCTGCTCGGCACTCGGCTGCGCGAGCTGGCGAAGATGGATGGCGCCATCGTCTGCGACGCACATGCCACTCGCATCGTGCGGGCTGGCACCCAGCTGATGCCGGATCCCGCCATCGAGACCACCGAGTCGGGCACCCGGCACCGCACCGCTGAACGGGTCGCCAAGCAGACCGGGTACCCGGTGGTGGCGGTCAGCCAGTCGATGCGGATCATCGCGCTCTACGTGGGTGGTCAGCGCCGGGTGCTGGAGGATTCCAGCGCGATCATGTCCCGCGCGAACCAGGCCTTGGCCACGTTGGAGCGGTACAAGATGCGACTGGACGAGGTCACCGGCACGCTGTCCGCCCTGGAGATCGAAGACCTGGTCACGGTGCGGGACGTCGCGGCCGTGGTGCAACGGCTGGAGATGGTGGGGCGGATCAGCGACGAGATCGCCGGGTACGTCGTCGAGCTGGGTACCGATGGCCGGCTGCTCAGCCTCCAGCTGGAGGAGCTGATCGGCAGCCTGGTTCCCGACCGCACTCTGGTGCTCCGTGACTACCTACCCCACGTAGCACCTCAGAACGAGGCGTCCCACCGTGCGGTTGCCGAGCTGCAGGCCAAGCTGGTCGAGCTGGACTCCACCGAGCTGCTCGATCTGTCAGCCGTCACCCGGGTTCTGGGGTACAACCCGGTCGGTGATGGTCTGGATGCCGCAGTCAGCCCGCACGGGTACCGGTTGCTCAGCAAGGTTCCTCGGCTGCCGGGCACCATCGTGGATCGCCTGGTCGAGCATTTCGGCAGCTTGCAGAAGCTGCTCGCCGCTGGTCTGGAGGATCTGCAAGCGGTGGAGGGCGTCGGGGAGAGCCGGGCTCGCGCCGTCCGAGAGGGGCTGTCCCGGCTAGCCGAGTCCAGCATTCTCGAACGCTACGTGTGACCGGCGCTTCTGCCGCACCCGACCCTCCCGCGGGTGCTCGCTCACCCGACGTCCCAGCCGCGGTCGGATCCGTGACGGCGAACCACGCGGACGTGGTGCCAGCGATCTCCGGGTGGTACGGCAGGCGCGCACGTGCGTTGCCGTGGCGAGCGCCGGATCGGACGCCGTGGGGGGTGCTGGTCAGCGAGGTCATGCTGCAACAGACCCCTGTCACGCGGGTCGAGCCGGTGTGGCGGAGGTGGATGGAGCGCTGGCCCCGGCCGGCGGACTTGGCGGTCGCCAGCTCGGGGGACGCGGTGCGGGCCTGGGACCGGCTCGGCTACCCCCGCCGGGCGCTGCGGTTGCACGCCGCCGCCACCACGATCGTGAACCGGCACGCCGGCCGGGTGCCTCAGGATGTCGATGAGCTGCGATCGCTGGACGGGATCGGCGAGTACACGGCGGCTGCGGTAGCCGTGTTCGCTTTCGGCCACCGGCACGCCGTCCTGGACACCAACGTCCGCCGGGTGCTGAGCCGACTGGTGCACGGCCAGGAGTTCCCCCCGCGCGCGCTGACGAACGCCGAACGCCGAACCGCTCAAGCCCTGCTGCCGGACACGGCCACAGCTGCGGCGCGCTGGGCGGTCGCGGTGATGGAGTTGGGTGCACTGGTGTGCACCGCGCGAGCGCCAGCGTGCTCCGGCTGCCCGGTCACCAGCCGGTGCGCCTGGCAGCTCGCCGGCTCCCCGCCCTACGACGGGCCGCCGAGACCCACCCAGGCCTGGCACGGCACCGATCGCCAGGTGCGCGGCCGGCTGCTGGCCACCCTGCGCGCACACCATCGACCGCTGGCTCACCATGAGCTCGCCGCCGCGGTCCCGGACGACGACCTTCGCGACCCGGCGCAACGGGCTCGCTGCCTGGCCTCCCTGGTCGAGGACGGCTTGGCGGCATGCACGGCAGAGGGCCGCTACTGCCTGCCCGCATGACCTTCCTGTATCGGCGACAGATCACCTTGCCTGGCTCTCTTCCCCTGGGCGGGCATCTGCTCGCCCAGGGGAACTGCCTCAGCGGAAGGATTCCTGGGTCTGCACGTTGAGCCGGCGCAGCCGAACCGACGCGGCCGGGTCGGTTCGCGGATCACTGATCTGCAGCACATCGAAACCGCGGGCGATCTCGCTGGAGTAGATGTACCCGTTGTAGTAGTACGCCGACCAGGAACCACCGATGTCCGCCGGCTGTAGCGGGCCTCGGTCGAACCAGCCGATCTCCTTCGGGCGCGTCGAGTCGGTGAAGTCGTAGATCGAAACCCCACCCTGGTACCAGGCCTGGACCATGATGTCCCGTCCCGGGACCGGCAGCAGCGAACCGTTGTGCGCCACGCAGTTCTCGGTCGGGCCGTTGACCCGTGGGATCTTGTAGTACGACGCGAACGTCAGCGTCCGGTCATCACCGGTTCCGGCGATGTCGTAGATCCCGTTGGCACCGCGGTTCGGACCGACCCTGGGGTTGCAGGTGGCGGCCCCGCCACCCCCGAGTTCATCGGTGTACACCACCTTGGTGCCGGAGTTGTTGAAGGTGGCCGAGTGCCAGAAGGCGAAGTTGCGGGTGTCCCGCTGGACGTCGATGACCCGTGGCTTCTCCCGGTCGCGGATGTTCATCAGGACGCCGTCGCCCATGCACGCCCCGGCGGCCAGATCCTTGCTCGGATAAACCGTGATGTCGTGGCACCCGCTGGTCGGCAACAACGACCCGGGGTCGCCCGGGTTCCCACCGCGGGGGAACAGCACGGGGGTGGCCACCACCGATGCCGACTGCGGGTTGGCCAGCGGCACCTTGACGATGGAGATCTTGTCGTGTGGGGGTTGACAGTCCGGGTACGCCCGGTCGGGCAGGTAGGACGACACGTACAGGTACGCCGTCCGCTGGGCGTCGGCGCCCCGGCCCGGCACCAGCGTGTGGGTGTGAGACCCGCAGTTGGTCTCCACGGACTTGACGTACCGCGGCGCCGCCGGATCGGAGATGTCGAAGATCTTGATGCCCTCCCACGAACTCTTGATCGTCGACGACTGGAACCGGGAGGAGCACGAGTCGTCGCTCCGCGAGGAGTCCGTGGATAGGAACATCAGGTTGCCCAGGACGCTGACGTCGTTCTGATCACCGGGACACACCACCTGGGTCACCAGTGTCGGGCTCGCCGGCTCCCGCAGGTCCCAGATGCTGAACCCGTTGTAGTTGCCCTGGTATGCATACCTGCCTTGGAACGCCAGGTCGGTGGCGTAGGCGCCGGGGACGGTGAACGGGCCTTCCTTCGGCGTGTTGGACAGCAGCTGCACGTTCGGGCTGCTCGCCGACCCATGGGAACTTCGGGCGGTGCTGGTGGCTGCCGGGACGCCGACCAGGACCGCGCCGGCCATCGCTCCGCTGATCACCGCAACGACTAGACCGCGAGGTAGCCGAGCCTGAATTCGGTTTCGCATGGTGCCGTCTCCCCATCTGTCGCGCTGATGACCGACCACCAACAGGCCGTCCGCCCACTCCGCAGCAAGGCACCAGTGTGTCGTTCTTCACTCGATGTGGCTAGATGGATACATGAAGACGATCAGGCCGTCGATACGTCCAGCCGTAGTCGCGATGTTGCTGGGCGCCGCCTGGGTCGCTGGCTGTTCCAGCACGGAGCCCGCGACGACAACGACCACAGCAACCGCACCGGTGATTGCTCCCGGCCGTCCCGGTGAGCCGGCGCGAACCATCGCCTCGGGCGACACCCTGCCCAGCGACGTCTTGCGCCGTCAAGAGGCGGCCGGTCCTGCTGACATCGCCTTCGCGCGAGCGATGGTGCCGCACCACGCACAGGCCGTGCAGATGGCCGCCCTGGCACCGCGGCGCACCGCGAATGCTCAGATCCGAGCGCTGGCAGACCGGATCCGGGCAGCGCAAGAGCCAGAGATCGACCTGCTGCGCAGCTGGCTGGTCGACCAGGGCGAGGTACCGCCTCGCGCGGACACTTCCGGGAGCGGTCACGGCGCAGATCACGGTGGAGGGGCGATGCCCGATGCGCGCGCCATGGGGATGGCCAGCCCGGGCGAGCTGGAGCGCCTCGCGGCCTCCCGCGGCCGGACCTTCGACGAGCTCTTCGTGGCCCTCATGGCGCGACATCACCAGGGTGCGGTGGACATGGCGCTGCGGCAGACTCGGGACGGTTCGGATCAGCGCATGCTGGAGCTGGCCACGAACATCGCCGTCGAGCAGCGGGTCGAGATCGGCCGCATGCGGGCAGCCCTCGACAGCGGGCGTTGACCAGCGAAACCATCACCCACCAGGTGTTTCGCACAACCGCCGCGCTCACATACCTGCTGGGGACCTGTTACCCGTCCCAGCTTTCACGCCCGCTGCCTGATTGCCACTGCCGTCCTCGGCCACCAGCCGCGACCGGTGTCACGATGACAACGACACACGTGTCACAGGCTGCGCAGCATCCGGGTGTTGCCCAAGGTGTTGGGCTTGACCCGGTCCAGGTCGAGGAACTCGGCCACCCCGGTGTCATAGGAACGCAGCAACTCGGCGTACACCTTCGGCGTGACCGGGCTGCCCTCGATGACCTCAAATCCGTGCCGGGCGAAGAACTCGACCTCAAAGGTAAGGCAGAACAAGCGAGCGACTCCAAGTCCCCGGGCACGCCCGACCAGCTCATCGAGCAGCACACCCCCCACACCCCGCCCGCGATAGGCCGGAGCCACCGCCAACGTCCGGATCTCGGCGAGGTCATCCCACAGCACGTGCAGCGCACCACAACCCGCCAGCCCGCCGTCCGCCGCCTGCGCGACGACGAACTGTTGCAACGACTCGTAATACGTCACCGCGTCCTTGCTCACCAGGACCCGGTCACGGGCCAGCGGGTCGATCAGTCGTCGCACGTGAGGGACGTCCCGGACCGTTGCGGACCGCAGGTGCATCGCTGGCTCGCCGGGACTCACCGCGCAAGTATCTCCAGGCTTGTCAGCCAGCATCCTGGTGGTCGCTCGTCCTGGTGGTCGCTCGCGTTCCGCGAGCTGTTCGCTCCCCAGCGGCCTACAGTGCTGACTTGTGGCCGACCGTCCTGCGCATCCACGGAACTCCCCTACCGGACGGCGCTTTCCCGCTAGCTTCCAGTTCGGTGCCGCCACGTCGGCTTATCAGATCGAAGGCGCGGCCACCCAGGGCGGTCGGACGCCCTCGATCTGGGACACCTTCGCTCACACCCCCGGCGCCGTCGACCGGGGTGAGCACGGCGACGTGACCTGTGACCACTACCACCGGTTCCGCCAAGATGTCGCCTTGATGCGACAGCTCGGGCTGACCAGCTACCGATTCTCCGTCGCCTGGCCGCGGATCACGCCGCATGTGCGGCTAGACGACCTTGGCCCAGTGAACCGCGAAGGTATCGGCTTCTACCAGGCTCTCGTACGGGAGCTGGTGGACGCCGGGATAACCCCCGTCGCCACTCTCTACCACTGGGACCTGCCCCAAGCACTGCAGGACGCTGGCGGGTGGACTCATCGGGCGACCGTCGAACGGTTCGCTGAATACGCCGCCCTGGTAGCCGGGGAGCTGTCCCCGCTGGTCACGACATTCATCACGCTCAACGAACCGTGGTGCATCGCATACCTCGGGCATGCCAGCGGCGAGCATGCACCCGGCCTACGAGACGGCGCGACCGCGTTGACCGTTGTCCACCACTGCAACCTGGCGCATGGCCTGGCGGTTCGGGCGATCCGCGACACGGTGCCGGCCGCCCGGATCGGCCTCGCCCTCAACCTGCACTGGGTCCGCCCGCCGCAGACCTACCCACCTCACACCCGCTCGGCCGAATCAGTCCTGGCAGATCCCACCGCAGCTGACACCACCACCGACAACGCCACGATCGACAACGCCACGATCGACAACGCCACGATCGACCAGACCACCGTCGACGGGGACCTGGCGGACGCCGTGCGCCGGGTGGACGGGCTGACCAACCGGGTGTTCCTCGACCCCGTGCTGCACGGGCGCTACCCGCAGGACGTCCTGAACGACACTGCGGCCGTGACCGACTGGTCATTCGTCCAGGACGGCGACCTGGCCCTGATCCAGCAGCCATTGGACCTGTTGGGACTCAACTACTACACACCGATGTGGGTGCGCCTCCGGCCGCAAGGTACCGGGCGCGGATCTGACGAGCCGACCTTTCTAGTCGCAGCCGATGACCTCGAGGTGGTCGATCAGCCAGCACCGCACACCGGCATGGGCTGGGGTATCAACCCGCGCGGCCTACGAGAGCTCCTGCTGCGGCTGCACCGGGAAAGCCCGGGCACCGACCTTGTCGTGTCGGAGAACGGAGCCGCCTACCCAGACCTAGCAGATCAGGACGGGACGGTGCACGACCCGGACCGGATCGCGTACCTTCACCAGCATCTGGACGCCGTGCTGGACGCGGTCGATGCCGGAGCACCGGTGCGTGCCTACTACCTGTGGTCCCTCCTGGACAACTTCGAGTGGGCTCGGGGATACCGCCCTCGATTCGGCATCACCTACGTCGACTTCGCCACCCAGCACCGGACGCTCAAAGACAGCGCCCACTGGTACGCCGCGGTCATCCGTCACCATGCCCTTGAAGCACCCGTTTGACTGCGGACCGCAGCCGAAGCGGATCACCACCCGCCCGGCTCGAGACGCGCCGGAGGCAGCATCCGAGCCGGGCACCACGAGGTCAGGGCAGGCGGAACGGGAGAAGGACGCCATTCACCGTGTGCACGACCTGCGGGCGACCAGCGTTGATATCCACAGCGCCGTCCTCCCAGGTCATCAAAGCTGACGTGCTGCCGACCTCGTCGCGCAACGACACGGTCGTCAAGCTCGGATCCCGGTAAAAGACCTGCACGGCATATGTCGCCTTAGGCAATATCGGCTTCAGGACGACACCGTCAGCCCGCAATAGCTCCCTACTGCTCAAAGCTGGACCCGGAAGGAGATAATAAAGCAAAATTTTCTCTAGCACATCGACGTCAAGGCCGTTAACGACCTCAGCGACTTTTGATTCCTTACACATAGTACTCGTCAATCAACCGCGGAAGCCAAAGCTTGAAGCTTGAATCAGCTGGCAAAAAGGCTGTCAGCGGCCTCGACCCGTCGGCCAACACCGCGAGTCGGCTGATTGGCTTGGCCTCGAGCACCGTGCGAACCGCAGAGTCGAGAATGTCGAAATCGCTACTGTTCCGATCAAAACCCGAACCATCTCGATGAAGAATGTCAGCTACGCTGATCGGCTCAACCAAAGCACTACCATTTACCGCCATTTACCGCCGCGGTAGTGGCATCAGCAGAAACCACCCCAGCGGTTTGCATTCCAACGCTGATCAGACCAACCACAACGGTAGCGGTCAAGCTTTTACGGATTCGCACAGGCGACCGCCCCTTCTCGTCAGCAAAGCTGATATCAAACCAATCCCCGAGTTGCAAGCAACCTAGCAGCGATGAGGGCGCGTCCCTGTCGCGGGGTGTGGCCAGGTTGAGCAGGTGGCGACGGCTTCGCTGATACTCACGCCATGAAATGGCCCCCCTGACCCGAAAGCCCGGCGGGCGTACACGATCACGTCCGCCGGGCGTCACGCTGAAGGCCTCCACCCACCTTGGGTGAACTCCCGTGACACAGTTAGACCGGGTCGGGTTCAGCGGCGTCGGTCCCGCCAGAAACTGCAACCGCAGCGATCTCCGGGACCTTGGCCTTGGGTGTCCCGGCGAACGTGAAGGTGCGGGCCTTGCCCTCACCCTCGATGCCCACCAGCACGATGGACCCGGCCTTCAACTCGCCATAGAGGATTTTCTCGCTCAACACGTCCTCGACCTCACGCTGGAGCGTCCGGCGCAGTGGCCGGGCACCCAGCACTGGGTCATAACCCCGCTCGGCGAGCAACGCCTTGGCCGCAGGCGTGAGCTCGATGCCCATGTCTTTGTCCTTGAGCCGCTCGTCCAGCTTCGCCAGCATCAGGTCGACGATCTGGATGATCTCGTCCTGGGTCAGCTGCGGGAAGACGATGGTGTCATCCACCCGGTTCAGGAACTCCGGGCGGAAGTGCGTCTTCAGCTCGTCGTTGACCTTGGCCTTCATCCGCTCGTAGTTCGTCGCCACGTCAGAACCTGAGCTGAACCCGATGCCCTGGCCCTTGGAAATGTCCCGGGTACCGAGGTTGGTGGTCATGATGATCACGGTGTTCTTGAAATCCACCATGCGGCCCTGGCTGTCGGTCAACCGCCCGTCTTCCAGGATCTGCAGCAGCGAGTTGAAGATGTCCGGGTGGGCTTTCTCCACCTCGTCGAACAGCACGACGGAGAACGGCTTGCGGCGGACCTTCTCGGTGAGCTGGCCGCCCTCCTCGTACCCGACGTAACCGGGCGGTGAACCGAACAGCCGCGAGACGGTGTGCTTCTCCCCGAACTCGCTCATGTCGAGTTGGATGAGGGCCTCCTCGTCGCCGAACAGGAACTCCGCCAACGCCTTGGCTAGCTCAGTCTTCCCGACTCCGGTCGGGCCGGCGAAGATGAACGAGCCACCCGGGCGGCGTGGGTCCTTGAGGCCGGCCCGGGTGCGCCGGATGGCCTGCGAGAGAGCCTTGATCGCGTCGTCCATGCCGACGATCCGCTTGTGCAGCTCGTCCTCCATGCGCAACAACCGGGAGGACTCCTCCTCCGTCAGCTTGAAGACCGGGATACCGGTAGCCGTGGCCAGCACCTCGGCGATGAGCTCCTCGTCCACCTCGGCGACGACGTCCATGTCGCCGGCCTTCCACTGCTTCTCCCGCTCGGCCTTCTCGGCCAGCAGTCGCTTCTCGGTGTCCCGCAGGGAGGCCGCCTTCTCGAAGTCCTGCGCGTCGATCGCGGACTCCTTCTCCCGGCGGGTGGAGGCGATCCGCTCGTCGAACTCCCGCAAGTCCGGTGGGGCGGTCATCCGACGGATCCGCAGCCGCGCTCCGGCCTCGTCGATCAGGTCGATCGCCTTGTCCGGCAGGAACCGGTCGTTGATGTACCGGTCGGCCAGCGTGGCTGCGCCGACCAGAGCCGCGTCGGTGATGGAGACTCGGTGGTGCGCCTCGTAGCGGTCGCGCAAGCCCTTGAGGATCTCGATGGTGTGCGCCAGATTCGGCTCAGCCACCTGGATCGGCTGGAACCGCCGCTCCAGGGCTGGGTCCTTCTCGATGTATTTGCGGTACTCGTCCAGGGTGGTCGCGCCGATGGTTTGCAACTCGCCCCGGGACAGCATCGGCTTGAGGATTGACGCGGCATCGATGGCGCCCTCTGCGGCGCCCGCCCCGACCAGGGTGTGGATCTCGTCGATGAACAGGATGATGTCGCCGCGGGTGCGGATCTCCTTGAGGACCTTCTTCAGCCGCTCCTCGAAATCACCGCGGTACCGGCTGCCGGCGACCAGGGCGCCCAGGTCGAGGGTGTAGATCTGCTTGTCCTTCAGCGTCTCCGGCACCTCGCCCTTGGTGATCCCCTGGGCCAGGCCCTCGACCACGGCGGTCTTGCCGACACCGGGCTCGCCGATCAGGATCGGGTTGTTCTTGGTCCGGCGGGACAGCACCTGCATGACCCGCTCGATCTCCTTCTCCCGGCCGATGACCGGATCGAGCTTGCCCTCGCGGGCGGCCTGAGTGAGGTTACGCCCGAACTGGTCCAGCACCAGCGACCCGGACGGCGTGCCCTCGGCCGGGCCGGTGGTCGCCGGCTCCTTGCCCTGGTAGCCGGACAGCAGCTGGATGACCTGCTGGCGCACGCGGTTGAGATCCGCGCCCAGCTTGACCAGCACCTGCGCGGCGACCCCCTCACCCTCGCGGATCAACCCAAGCAGGATGTGCTCGGTGCCGATGTAGTTGTGGCCCAGCTGCAACGCCTCGCGCAGGCTGAGCTCCAGGACCTTCTTCGCCCGCGGGGTGAACGGGATGTGCCCGGACGGCGCCTGCTGGCCCTGGCCGATGATCTCCTGCACTTGCTCGCGGACGGCGTCCAGGGAGATGCCGAGGCTCTCCAGCGCCTTGGCCGCCACGCCCTCCCCCTCGTGGATCAGGCCGAGCAGGATGTGCTCCGTCCCGATGTAGTTGTGGTTGAGCATGCGCGCCTCTTCTTGGGCGAGCACGACAACCCGACGGGCCCGGTCGGTAAACCTCTCGAACATCTACGTCTCCTCGCGAGCGGTGGCAGGAGCGGGGGCAGCCCGCGCCCCGTGCACCTTCGATGCTAACCCCGGAAGGGGGTGACGCCAGGTGCCCCATCCCCAGCGAACGCGCCACGATCTGACAACTCTCGGCCGGCGGTGGGGCACACCTTGCGTCTGGTCGGCTCAACAGTCGTAGCACTGAACCTGTTCCGTCGTCCTGGCACGTTCGCCCACCGCGGACAGCTGTTCATCCGATGGCCCTGACCGAGGCCGACATGTGAGCGCAGGGGCCACGACACCGCGCAGCGCCTGCTGGACGTCACTCACCTGGCCGCGCGCGGCCACCACTGCGAAGGTGCCGAACTCGGGGAGCGACCGGTATCCGGCGTCGAGGGCGGCCAGGTGCGCTATGTCCTCGACGTCCCGGCCGCGTGCGGCCACCCGCTGCTGCGCTACCGCCGGTGGGACCGCGAGGAAGCACGTCACGTCCGGCGTCGGGAACAACCGGTAGGCGACCCGCACCGCGCGCTCGCCTGGATCCGATCTGGCACGTAGCACCGCGTACTGGCATGACGTGTACCGGTCCATCACCGCGACCTGCCCGGTCAACCAGGCCAGCAGCAAAGCGCGGCTGATCGCCAACCCCCGGACCAACGCCTCGACCACCAGGAAGCCCCGGCTGCTCAGGAGCTGGCGGGCATCGCCGCGCCCGAGTCGGTGGGCCAGCCGGTCTAGCCGTAGCCGACCGCCCGGGTTCTTGAACGCCCGCGCCGGCACCCCCTGATCCTGCAGCCAGGCAGCCAGCAACTGAGCTTGGGTGGTCTTACCGGAACCGTCCACCCCCAGGACGGCCACGATTCTCGTGGGACGCCGCATCTCTGCGACGCTAGACCCGCACCCTGTGACCAACCTGGGCGTCGTGCCTTCACACAATCGGGTGGCCTCGGCTGCTTCCAGACGGACCGACTGTGGTCTTCACGCTCGAAGGTGAGCTGCTCACGCAGAGCGGGTCCTGCGGGGCTCAGCCTTGGTCTTGTCGGCCTTGGTCTTGTCGGCCTTGGTCTTGCCAGCCTTGGTCTTGGTAGCGGTGGCCGCTTCGCAATCCTCCTGAGCGTCCGGCGAAGCTCCGGCATCAGCGGCCGGGCTTCGAGCCGCCTCAACCGAGCGTTGCAGCGCGGCCATCAGGTCCAAGACCTGGCCGTCGTCCGCGCCCGTCGAGTCGGCGGCGGCCGGGACCATCGCGGTGTCACCCCGTTCCAGCTTGCCCTCGACCACAGCGTGCACGGCGTCCCTATACTCGTCGCCGAACTCACCCGGGTCGTAATCCCCGGTCATCGAGTCCACCAGCGACGACGCCATCGCCAGCTCCTGCGAACGCAGCGAATCGGTGTCCCCCAGGTCGTCGAACTCGGCCGGTCGGATCTCGTCCGGCCACAGCATGGTCTGCAGCACGATCACGTCGTCCCGGACCCGCAGCACCGCCAGCGTGGACCGCTGCCGGATCGCCACGTGAACCAGGGCCATCCGGTCGGTCGCCCGCAGCGACTCGCGCAGCAACGCATACGGTTTGACGCCGGTCTTCTCCGGCTCCAGGTAGTAGCACTTCTCTAGCAGCATCGGATCGATCTGCTCCGCGGGGATGAACCGCTCGACCTCGATCTCCCGGCTCCCGCTGACCGGCAGCTGACCCAGGTCCTCGTCGGTAAGCATGACCAGCTGCCCGTCCGGTGCCTCGTAGCCCTTGGCGATCTCGTCGTACGGCACCTCCGCACCGCACACCGCGCAGATGCGTCGGTACCGGATCCGACCGCCGTCAGCGCGATGCACCTGGTGGAACGACAGATCGTGGCTGGACGTCGCGGTGAACATCCGGACCGGCACGTTGACGAGACCGAACGACACCGCTCCCTTCCACATCGCACGCATGGCACCCTCCGTGACTCGTCAGGCAGGCCGACGTCGCTGCCACCCTCTCAGAGGTGGCCAGTCCATTCGCCCATCACCACCACCGCGCGGATGCGGCCCACGGGACCGACCATGGACTGCCGGCCTCACCAGGCAGGATGGACCCATGCGGCCCATGCTCGCCAGTGCAGCTCCCGCAGCAAGCGCCATTCCGGGCGGGACGGACTGGTGCCACGAGGTCAAATGGGACGGCATGCGCGTGCTCGCCGACATCCACGACGGGACGATGCGGTTGACCTCACGCACCGAGTCCGACGTCACGGTCACCTTTCCCGAACTCGCCGGGCTGGCCGACGTCCTTACCGACACCCACCTGGACGGCGAGGTGGTGGCCTTCCGCGACGGTCGGCCCGACTTCACCACCCTGACCGAACGGATGCACGTCCGGGACGACGCTCGAGCTCGAGCCCTGGCCGAACGGATCCCGGTCACCTACGTGGTGTTCGACGTGCTGCGGCTACACGGTGTGCCGTTGCTGCACCGACCGTGGGCCCAGCGCCGGGAGACGTTGGACCGGCTGGGACTGGGCGACCATCCTGGGCGGTGGCAGGTGCCGGGCGTGTTCAACGACGGCGAAGCGCTGCTCACCGCGACGGCGCAGCAGCGGCTGGAGGGCATCGTCAGCAAACGCCATCGGTCGACGTACCTGCCGGGGCGACGGACCCCGGACTGGGTGAAACGAGCGCACCGACGCACCCGGACCTGCGTGGTCGGCGGCTGGCGACCCCAGGTCGGCACCCGCACAGTGATCGGTGCGCTGCTGCTCGGGGTGCCGGTCGCGGACGGCCTGCGGTTCGCCGGACGGGTCGGCAGCGGGATCGGCCCGGCGATGTCCGCGCAGCTGGCTCGAGCGCTGGCCCCGTTGCGGCAGGACGCTCCAGCGTTCACCGGCGACCTGCCGCCCGCCGACACCCTGGGCACCAGCTGGGTCCGGCCGGACCTGTGCGTCGAGGTGACGTACTCCCACGTAGGAAGTACTGGACGGCTGCGGCACCCCGTGCTGCTCGGTATCCGACCCGACCTCACCCCGCAGGATCTCGCCACCCCGCAGGATCTCGCCACCCTGCAGGAGCTCGCCGTCGTGACCGAAGAGGCGACGTGCGGAGCCGCTCCACCGGAAGGGGCGACATGACCGCCGCCACGCCGCAAGGCACGACGTGACACCGGATCGGCCGTCGCGCGCGGCTGGGGTCCATGAGGTCCGGGTCCGCGTGGACGGACACCAGCTGCAGTTGCGCAACCTCGACAAGGTGCTCTACCCGGCTGACGGAACCACCAAGGCCCACGTCCTGGACTACTACGCGCGAGTGGCTCCGGTGCTGCTGCCGCTGCTGGCGGACCGACCCGTCACCCGCTTCAGGTGGCCGGACGGCATCGATGGCCACTGGTTCGTGGAGAAGCAGGTGCCAGCCGGCACGCCGGCTTGGGTCCGCACGGTCACCGTCGACACCCCTGGATCGTCACAGGCACGCGACCGCGCGACCTTTCCCTTCGTGGACGACGTCGCGACGCTCACCTGGCTGAGCAACGCGGCCGCGTTGGAGCTGCACGTGCCGCAGTGGACCATCGACCAGCGAAGCGGCGACCACCATGGACCGCACCGACCCGATCGGGTGGTCATCGACCTGGACCCGGGACCGCCCGCCGGGCTGGCCGAGTGCGCTCAGGTGGCCCTGGTGGTCCGCGAGCGGTTGGCTCGGGACGGCCTGGACTGCCTCCCGGTCACCAGTGGCAGCAAGGGGATGCAGCTGTACGCAACGGTCAGCGGGCACCAGCACAGCGACGTCATCCGGCACTATGCCCGCCGGATCGCCGAGGAGCTGGAACACCAAGAGCGACTGGTGGTCTCCTCCATGCGCAAGACCAGCCGCACCGGCCGGGTGCTGCTCGATTGGAGCCAGAACCACCACTACAAGACGACCATCAGCCCGTACTCGCTGCGTGGCCGGCGACTGCCCTGGGTCGCGACGCCGCGGACCTGGTCGGAGATCCAGGACGTCCGCGCCCTGACCCAGGTGCACTACAGCGAGGTGCCTGATCGGATCCAACGCCTGGGCGACCTCACTGAGCCGTTGCGCCAGACCGGCCCCGCGATTCCCGACTCGTAGCGTGAACGGCGAGCCCAGCCCGCTGGAGTCAGCGGCGACGTCCGTCACTGCGCCGCCTTAGGCGCGCAGCAGACGGCGGAGCGCCTGTAGCCCGTCGGCGGTTCCGGGCCAGTGCCGCTCGAGTGCCTCGGGTCCTGCGCATCTGACAGCCGATCGGAGGGCGAGGGCGACGACCACCGCGTCATCGGCGTAGCCGATCACCGGGATGAAGTCCGGGACGAGATCGATCGGGGATGCGAGATAGACCGTCAGCAGTGCCAACCGGATACGAACACCCCGGGAGACGGCGCGGTCTGCCGCAAGCCCCCGCAGCAGCCTCAGCGCATCGGGTAACAGCCGCGCACCATCGACAAGGCGAACTTCATCCGGTTTCGCTACCCAGAGGGCGACGATCAAGCCCAACCAGAGCACGGCGAAAGCCAACGCCCCGGAGAGAACCACCAGCCACCACTGCACGCCTATTCCTCTGACTTCCCGCAGCCACCGCTACTTCGCGGATAATCATCTGGTGCCCGCATCGACGTCCGCGCGGGCACCAGATGATGGAGCTGGCCGAGCTCCGACACGTGCGGCGAGGACAGCGACGTGCCGGTGTCAGTGCGGTACGTCGCCACAGACGCACCGTGAATGGTCAGTGAGCTGCCTCATACGCCTCTCGGATAGACGCGGAAATACGCCCTCGCTCGCTCACCTCGTGGCCCTTTTTGCGCGCCCACTCACGGATGGCGGCAGTGTCTTCAGCGGACGATGCCGCCGCTCGGGGGCTTCGGCGAACACCTTTGCCTCTGCTGCCGCCAACCTTACGCGCACTACCGACCCATGGAGCGAGTTCTTTGCGGAGCTTCCCCGCATTCTTCTGCGACAGGTCGATCTCGTACGTGACACCGTCAAGCCCGAAAGTGACGGTTTCCGCAGCGTCACCGCCGTCGAGATCGTCGATCAGCTTGACCTGCACCTGCTGTGCCATGCCGTGCTCCTTGTGTGGTTTACCCGCGCGGGCCGCGGTTTCACGGCCCAGATTACCTCGACTCATCAGGAATTCACGAATCCACGTCGGAAGAATCTAGAACGTGCGCCACGTCCGAACGACTAGGAGGGCGAATCGCCGTTGTTACCGGATGCCTCGCGGCCACGCTCGCGTTCCCACCGCGCCTGCGCCGATCGTTCCCGACGGTCACCTTCGAGCATCGCGCGGACCGCGATAATGAACAGGAAAAGCACCCCGGCAGTCGGAGCGAGGACAAGCACGGCATCCATCTGACCAGTGTAGGTGCGCTGCCGATCAGGACCAGGCGAGGCATTCATGAGCGCACCGAGAGGACCGCGCGCCCAGGAGGGACGGCGCGGCGCGCCCGCCTAGTCCGGCTTGACCAGAGGAAACAGGATCGTCTCTCGAATACCCAACCCGGTGAGAGCCATCAGCAGCCGGTCGATGCCCATGCCCTGCCCGCCCATCGGAGGCATTCCGTGCTCCATCGCGCGCAAGAAGTCCTCGTCCAACCGCATCGCTTCCTCATCACCGGCAGCGGCCTGCTTCGCCTGCTCCATGAAGCGTTCTCGCTGAACGACCGGGTCGACCAGCTCCGAATAGCCGGTCGCCAGCTCGAAACCCCGGACGTAGAGATCCCATTTCTCGGTGACTCCCGGCACCTGACGGTGCTGACGAGTCAACGGTGTGGTGTCAGCGGGAAAGTCCCGGACGAAGGTGGGGGTCGTGAGGTGATCGCCGACCAGGTGCTCCCACAGCAATTCCACCAGCTTTCCGTGGCTCAGCTGCTGCGGAGCGACAGCCACCTGATACCGATCGGCACACGAGCGGAGGGTGGCGACCGATGTATCGGGAGTAATCGGCGATCCCAGCGCCTCGGATAGCGAGGGATACATGCCGATGGTCGTCCACTCCCCCGAAAAGTCATACTCGGTGCCGTCGGCAAGAACAGCCACCTGTGAACCGTGCACCGCCTCGCACGCTCGCTGCACCAGGATCCTGGTCAGGTCGGCAACAGTCGAGTAGTCGCCGTACGCCTCATAGAACTCCAGCATGGCGAATTCTGGGCTGTGCGTGGAGTCAGCGCCCTCATTTCGGAAGTTCCGGTTGATCTCGAAGACCTTCTCGATTCCCCCGACCACGGCCCGCTTGAGGAACAGCTCAGGTGCGATCCGCAAGTACAGGTCGATGTCGTAGGCATTCATGTGGGTGGCGAACGGGCGGGCTGCCGCACCACCGTGCAAGGTCTGCAACATCGGCGTCTCGATCTCGATGAAGCCACGCTCGTGGAAGGCGTCCCGCAACGCCCGCACCACGACCGCCCGCCGACGGACGACATCACGAGCCAGCGGACGCACCACCAGGTCGACCCAGCGCTGCCGGACCCGAAGCTCCTCGGACACCTCCGCGCCTTCGTGCAGGTTCGGCAGCGGACGCAGCGTCTTGGCCGCCAATTGCCAGGAATCCGCCCGGACGCTCAGCTCGCCACGCCTGCTGGCCACCACGCAGCCGTGGACGAACACATGGTCACCGAGGTCGACGTCCGTCTTCCACGCGGCCAGTGCCGGCTCGCCCACCGCGGACAGCCCGAGCATGACCTGCAGCCGGGTGCCATCGCCCTCCTGGAGGGTCGCGAAACACAACTTCCCGGTGTTGCGCATGAACACCACCCGGCCGGTGACACCGACCAGGTGATCCGTCTCCTGGCCGGGCTGCAGATCCGGGTGCGCGGCACGCACCTCGCGCAGTGTGTGGGTCCTGGGCACCGAGACCGGGTAGGGATCGATCCCGGCCGCCAGCAACCGGTCCCGCTTGGCACGGCGTACCCGCAGCTGTTCCGGCAGATCGCGCTCGGCGTCGCCGAGGACGGGCGCCCCCATCGAAGCCGGCGCTGCGGCATCGGTGACCGGGGTGACAGGGGCAGCGGGGGGCATCTCGTCGGGGGGCATCTCGTCCACGAGCGGTCAGCCTAACGACGCCCATCGGGGTGCCTCGGCGACAACCCGGGTCACCGCCCTCGGCGGCACCCGGGGTCGTGGTACTTCGGCAGCGACCCGGAGCCCGCGGTACCTCAGCGGCGCGTGGCGGGCCGACGCCGTCGCGACGTCGTCAGAGCTGGAGCCGAATCCGGCTCCGACGGCACCTGCCAGCGCAGGCCGGGAAACCGGGCGAACCCGCGGTCACCCGTGACCCCACGTACTGCCGGTCTCGATCGCCAACGCCGCTTGGTACGCGTCCGGGACGACATTGCCGCGGGCCTCGACCTGCCGACACAGGTCGAGGAAGATCTCGAAATGGCGTGGCCCCGGCCGTAACCGGACACAGTGCGGCGCACCAACAATCGCCTCCACGAACTCCAGTGCGTGCGGCAAGGACGTGGGCGGCGAGTACACGCGCCGGTTGGTGGCGATCCCTGGTGAACCCGCATCAGGGACGTGCACGCCGGGCCTGCGATCGGTAGTGCTCGTCCTCCTCGGCGCACAGAAGATCCTTCAGCCCCTCGTGATCGTTGAGATCTACCCCCGGTGCCGGTACTCCGCGGAACGTGGGCAGCTCGATTGTGGGGTGGGAGACAGATATCGAAGTTAGATCCAGTCTTCAGGCCAGGTCGAGGGCCAGGTCGAGGATCGGGCTGGAGTGGGTGAGCGCACCGACCGACAGGTAGTCGACGCCGGTCCGGCCGTACTCCCGGGCTCGGTCCAGGGTGAGGCCGCCGGTGCCCTCCAGCTCGACCCGGTCGGTGGTGCTGGCCCGTACCGCCCGGACGGTCTCGGCGAGCAGGTCGACGGACATGTTGTCGCACAGCAGGAACCGCGCGCCCGCGTGCACTGCCTCCAGCGCCTGGGTCACGGTGGTCACCTCTACCTGCACCACGACCTGGGGGTATTGGCGACGGACCGCCCGGTACGCCGCGGACACCGACCCGGCCGCGGCGACGTGGTTGTCTTTCACCATCGCGACGTCGTAGAGGCCCATCCGCTTGTTGGTGCCACCGCCGCAGCGCACCGCGTACTTCTCCAGCGCACGCAGCAGCGGGGTGGTCTTGCGGGTGTCGAGCACGGTGGCGCCGGTGCCGTCCAGCGCGTCGGCCCAACGGCGGGTGTGGGTGGCGATGCCGGACGCCCGGCACACCAGGTTGAGCGCGGTCCGCTCCGCGACCAGCACCGCCCGCACCGGACCGCGCACCTCGGCCACCACGTCCCCGCGCGCCACCGTGGAACCGTCTACGGCGAGAACCCGCACCTGAACCGGGCCGCACCCCAGGCGCCGCACGACGTCGTCGATGGCCAGCCCGACGACGTCGACAGCAGCCAGGACGCCGTCAGCGCGAGCCACCACCCGGGCAGATCCCTGCTGCGACAACGGGATCGTCGCGGACGAGGTGACGTCGACGCCGTCCGGCCCGCCGAGGTCTTCGTCCAGCGCCCGGCGGATCACGTCCCGCAACCACGACGGGTCCAAGCCGACCGCGCTCAGCCGATCGTCCACGTCGGTCGGGTCGCCCATCACCACGCCGCCACCGGCTGGGCGATCGGCGAGTAGGACGTCGTCAGCTCACCGTCCGGGCCGAGCACGGCGGTCAGGTGGCCACGCCAGCGCAGGTCGTCGCGCTCGGGGAAGTCGGCGCGCAGGTGCCCGCCACGGGTCTCCTCGCGCAACACCGCCACCGTGGTCAGCACCGAGCCGACCAGGTGCAGGTTGGTGGTCTCCCACGCCGCGGCGCCCACCCCGACTGAATCCGCACCCGCACACCCGGCAGGCTGCTCATCGTCCGGGACCCGCGCGCAGGGCAGCTCGGCGAGCCGGATGGCTGTGTCCTGCAACGACTCTGCCGATCGCAGCGCGCCAGCACCCGCGGTCATCGCTCGCTGCACCGCGAGCTGGTGCCGGGAGTCGAGCAGCTCCGCCCCACCGGTCGGCGGCGCCGGTTCGACCGGTGGCAGCTCCCCGGCGGCCAGCCGACAGCTGAGGTCGTCGGCGATCCGCCCGGCGAACACGAGCCCCTCCAACAACGAGTTGGACGCCAACCGGTTGGCGCCGTGCACCCCGGAACAGGCGACCTCCCCACACGCGTACAGCCCGGCCAGGCTGGAGCGACCGTGCAGATCGGTCGCCACACCACCGCTGGCGTAGTGCTGCGCCGGCGCGACCGGGAGCAGCTGGGTGGCCGGATCGAAGCCCAGGGAGCGACACCGCCGCACGATCGACGGGAACCGCCGCTCCAGGAACTCGGCGCCCAGACCGCGCGCGTCCAGATAGACGTGATCGACACCGCGGCGGCGCATCCGCTCGACGATCGCCCGACTGACCACGTCCCGCGGCGCGAGGTCGGCCAGCTCGTGGACACCCGGCATGAAGCGCTCGCCGGAGTCGTCCACCAGCACCGCGCCCTCGCCACGCACCGCCTCGCTGATCAACGGTTGCTGCCCGATCGAGCCGGCGCCCAGCCACAACACCGTGGGGTGGAACTGCACGAACTCCAAGTCTCGCACCGCCGCACCGGCGCGGACCGCGGCGGCCATCCCGTCCCCGGTCGCGACCGCCGGGTTGGTCGTGGACGCGTACACCTGGCCGATGCCGCCGGTGGCCAGCACCACCGCTCGGGCGAGCACCGCGCCCACGCCGTCCCGCTGCCCCTCACCGAGCACGTGCACCGTGACCCCGCAGACCCGACCAGGGCGGTCCGAGCCGCCGCTGGTTCCACCGAAAGCCCCGTCCTGCAGCAGGTCGACGACCATGGCGTGCTCGATCACCTCGATCCCCGGGTCGTCGACGACCGCATCCAGCGCGGCGATCAAGGCACGAGAGATCTCCCGCCCGGTGGCGTCCCCACCGGCGTGCGCGATCCGGTCCCGGTGGTGCCCGCCCTCCCGGGTGAGCGCGATCCGGCCGTCCGGGGTGCGGTCGAACTCGGCACCCAGTGCCACCAGCTCCCGGACCCGCGCCGGACCTTCGGTGACCAACGCGGTGACCGCTGCCTCGTCGCACACGCCCGCCCCGGCGACCAGGGTGTCCCGCCGATGGTCGGTGGGAGAGTCCGCCGGATCCAACGCGGCCGCGATACCCCCTTGCGCCCAACGGGTCGATCCCTCGTCCAACACGGTCTTGGTCACCAACAGCACCCGGTCCACCCGTCGGCGCAACCGCAATGCCGTGGTGAGCCCGGCGATGCCAGACCCGACCACCACCACGTCGGCCGACGTCGTCCACCCGGGCGCGGGCGCGATCAGCTGACGAGCCAGACGCACCGGTCGTGCTGGGACTGGTCGTGAGGCGGGGGGCTCGACCGCCCGGCGTCCAGGAGTCACAACGCTTGCGATCCGGCGTCGGACCTCACGTTGGTCGACCCGATGGCAGACGCCGACCCGATGGTGGACGCGGCCAGCGGGCCACCGCCAGGTCCGACCTGAATCGGCAGATTGTCGATCAGCCGAGTGGTGCCGACCTGTGCGGCCACCGCCAGCAACGCCTCACCGCGGTACCACTCCGGGACGTCCTGCAGCGTCTGCGGGTGCACCAGCACGAGATAGTCCACCGCCGCCAGCGGTTCGGCCACCAGCACCGCCCGCGCTGACCGGCGCACCGCACTCGGTCCCTCGGTGGCGGACGCCGCACCGGCGCGCAACGCCCGGGACAGCGCGAGCGCCGTCGATCGGTCAGTGGGGGTGAGGTAGACGTTGCGGCTGCTGAGCGCCAACCCGTCCGGCTCCCGCACTGTCGGGACGCCGATCACCTCGACAGGGAAGTCCAGGTCGCGTGCCATCCGGCGGATCAGCAGCAGCTGCTGGGCGTCCTTCTGGCCGAAGTACGCCAGGTGCGGCCTGGTCAGGTGCAGCAGCTTGCCCACCACGGTCAGCACGCCGTCGAAGTGACCGAGGCGGGACCGGCCCTCCAGCACCTCGCCGAGCGGGCCGGCGCTGACCCGCACACCCGGGTCGCCGTCCGGGTACACCACGTCCGGGGTCGGGGCGAAGACCAGGTCGACGCTCTCGGCCGCGCAGATCCGCAGGTCGTCGTCGAGGGTGCGGGGGTAGCGGGACAGGTCCTCACCCGGACCGAACTGCAGCGGGTTGAGGAACACCGTCACGATGACCCGCGCGGCGCGCCGACGGGCATGGCGGATCAGCTCGGCGTGCCCGGCGTGCAACGCGCCCATGGTCATCACGACCGCCACGTCCCCGGTCAGCTGCGCCCGGGCCGGCAGCAGCTCCTCACGGGTACGCACCACCGGCGGGGTGGCCCCGGACGCCACAGCAAGCAGCGGGTCCGCCAGGTGGTCGGACTTCACGAACGCTCCTCTGAGGACGGCACGGCACGGGCCAGGACGTCGAGAACCGCGTGCGCCCGTCGGGTGTCCAACCGACCATCGGCCGACGCGCGCGCGATGGTCGCCCGAGCCAGCGCGACGTACGCGGCCAGCAGGTCCGGCTGGTCGGGACTCCCGGCCAGGTCGGCCAGGTGCGCTGCCACGGTACCCGCGTCCCCCCGCACGACCGGGCCGGTGAGCGCGGCGTCGCCGGACCGCAACGCACCGTCCAGCGCGGCGACCAGCAGCGGGCCGAGCAGCCGGTCCGGCGCCGGGACGTCCAGGCCGCTCAACAGCTGCCTGGCCTGCGCGACCACGGTGACCAGGTGGTTGGCGCCGTGCGTGAGCGCGGCGTGGTAGCGGACCCGGTCGGCCTCGGCGACCCACACCGGCTCCGCGCCCATCTCCAGCACGAGCGCCTCGGCCACCGGACGCAGGACGGGCAGCGCGGTCACCCCGAAGCAACAGCCGGCCAGCCGCTGCAGGTCCAGCGAGGTGCCGGTGAACGTCATGGCCGGGTGCAGGGCCAGCGGCAGTACGGCGTGCCCGCCGGCGGCCTGGACGGCCGGCTCCAGCACCGCGATCCCGTGCCGACCACTGGTGTGCGCGACCAGCTGGCCGGCCCGCCACGTCCCGGTGTGCGCCAAGCCGCGCACCAGGTCGGCGAGCTCGTCGTCCGGGACGGTGAGCAGGACGAGCTCCGCCGCGGCGACCACCTCCGGGACCGGCCGCACCGGCACCGCGGGCAGCAGCGCCGCCGCACGCTCCCGGGAGTCCGCGCTCACCGCGCTCACCGCCACCACCCGGTGCCCGGCTCGGCGCAGCGCCGCGCCCAGCACCGCACCGACCCGCCCGGCGCCGACGACCCCGACGTCCAGCCTGGCCGGTCGCTGGCCGGCATCCGATCCGGCCGGGCGTGGAGCCGCATCCGATCCAGCCGGGCGCTGGGGCGCATCCGATCCAGCTGACCGCCGGGGACGTGCGCCTGCGGCCGGATGCTGGCCGGGGTCAGTGGTGCTGGTGCGGTCGTGCACGCCAGCCCCCCGATCGGAGCCCCGGCGCCGGCAGGCGGTGGAGCGTCGAAGCACACATGGCAACTACGGTAAGGGCCGTGCGCGAAGCCATCGTCAGTGCCGGTACGGCTGATCGACGACGGTGACCTGGCAGCCTTGGGACGCCGCGTGGCGGCGGGCGCTCTACGGGCCGGGGGGCTTCTTCCGCCGGCAGGCACCGGCGTCCCACATCCGCACCGCCGCGCACGTCGGCGACCTGTTCGGGGCCGCCGTCGCCCGGCTGGCTCGTCGCTGCAGCCTTCGCCGGGTGGTGGACATCGGCTGCGGACGGGGCGAGCTGCTCGCCGCCGTCCACCGACACGACGGCGACCTGGAGCTGGTCGGTGTCGACGTCGTGGAGCGACCGCCGGACCTGCCGGCGCGGCTAGCCTGGCTGACCTCGCCAGGCGGCAGCGCGCTGCCGGACGGCCTGGACCCGTGGCTGGATGACGCGCTGGTGCTCGCTGTCGAGTGGCTGGACAACGTGCCGTGCCCCGTCGTCCAGCTGGACGACGACGGCTGGCACCGGCTGCTGGTCGACCCGGCTACCGGCACCGAGCGACCCGACAGGCTGGCCACCCCGGCGGACATCACCTGGCTGAACCGGTGGTGGCCGATCCCCGACCTGCGACCGCACCCAGCCGGCCACCCCGTCCAGCTGCCGGTTGGCCAGCCCTCCCCGCCGCCGAGCGACCGGCCCCCGCACCTAGCCGGCAGCCAGGTGCGGGCCGAGGTGGGCACCGACCGGGATGACGCCTGGGCGTCGCTGGTGCGGCGCGCACGGGCGCAGGCGTACCGCACCAGCCGCCCAGCGGTGCTGCTCGCGGTCGACTACGCGCACCACCGCGGGGACCGGCCGCCCGGCGGCAGCCTGATCGGGTACCGCGACGGCCGGGCGTGCACGCCGGTGCCGGACGGCTCGTGCGACGTCACCGCGCACGTGGCGATGGACGCCGTCGCGGCCGCGGGCCGCAGCAGCGGGGCCTGCGACACCGCGCAGACCGTGCAGCGCACCGCGCTCACGGCCTTGGGGGTGAACGGCTCGCTACCGGACGTCGCCCGGGCAACCGCTGATCCGCGCCGATACCTCGCCGACCTCACTCGGGCCGGTCAGGGCGCCGAGCTGCTCGACCAAGCTGGGCTGGGCGGTTTCGGCTGGCTCGCGCAACAGGTCGGGCCGGATCCGAGCGGGCGGATCCCCCACGTCCTCGCGGCACTCGACCGGACGGACGTCGAGCCGACCTCGGCACCGCGACCCTCACGTCGATCCGGGATCCACTGACCGCTGGCCGGGATCCGCTGACCGCTGGCTCCGAGCGGTGAGCCACCGGCCCTGATGGGTGTCGCCTGCCCCGATCCGAGCCGTCCGCGCGCGCGTCGACTGCTCGTCGAGCAGCCGAGCCAGGTCGGGCACCGCCAGGTGCCGGACCTGTGGTCGCACCGGCCCGGTGGTCGAGTGCACCGCGAACGTGGCCAGCCCGAGTCGACGCTGCCACGGGCCCTGGACGACGCCCAGGCTCTGCGTGCGGGCGTGCGGCACGATCTGCAGCTCCCGGCGCATCCGGCCACGACGCAACAGCAGCGCGTCGTCAGTGACCAGATACCCATGCCGCGGCCACGACAAGGGGTCAAGCCACCGAGCGCGCCGGGGCGCCGGAACCCAGCCGCCGCTCGCCCCGGTCCCGGTCATCCCGGCTACCACCGCCGCATGCCAATCGGCCATCCAGCTGGTTGACGTCTCGCCAGAGGAGCCGGGCAGCACCAGGGACAGCACCATCAACGCCTCACCTCGGGTGGCGACCGGCAGCAGGACGTTCTCCTGCTGCTGGCTGTCACCGCGTTCGTCGGAGCTGGTCGCCGATCCGCTGTAACCGGCCACGTTCACCCGCAGCTGCCACCAGTCCCGGGTCCGCCACAGCAGCGGCTGGCTCAACTGCACCGCCTGCACCCGACCGGGGGGGACGGTCTGGGTGCGGGCGGTCAGCAGCCCGTGCCGCAGTCGCAGCCCGTCCGGTGCCACGGCCACCCGGAAGCCGAAACCCCTGGTGAACGGAGTCCACAACGCCCCGACGGCGCCCGCGACCACCGGGACCACGAACGCCACCAACCCCGGCTGGCCGGTGGCCACCCCGGCACCCACCAGACCCAGCAGGGCGAGCACCGCCACCGCCGTGCTGCCGCTGCGGGCGATCGACTCCACGGTCCGCCCGACTGGGACGGCGACCACCTCGCGCTCGGACGCCCGCGGCGCCTGCTCCCCCACGTACACCAGGCCGGCGGCCCGGGCCAGCAGCGTGGCGCGCAGCTGCTCCGCCTCGGCGTCCCGCACCAAGGACAGACTGACCACCGAGTTCTTGCCCCCGGCGACCTCCACCCGCAGCTCGGCCAACCCGAAGAACCGAGCCAGCAGCGGGCGGACGACGTCCACCGCCTGCAGGCGGTCCAGGCGCGCGTGCCGCTCCTGCCGGTACAGCACCCCGGTCCGCACCTGCAGCACGTCGGCGTCCACCCGGTACCGGGACCGCTGCCAGGCCAGCACCGCGTACCCGCCGCCGACTAGGGCCGCGATGAGCAGCACCCCGAGGGACGCCACCGCCTCGCCACGGGACGGTGCGCCGTCCCGGACCAGACCCTCGCCGCCCCGCTGCGCCAGCACGACCAGCAGGACCGCGACCACCTTCCACCCACGCACGACCGGGGTCAGCGGATGGAGCCGCCGCCAGCCCTCCAGCGGGTCCGGCGAATGTGATGGTGATGGCAGGGTCACAAGCCGGCCAACCGGGCTTCGCCGCGTTGCGCCAGCCGGTCCCGCAGCCGGGCCGCCTCGGCTGGCGGCAGGCCCTCGATCACCGCATCGCTGCCCGCCGACGCGGTGTGCAGCTGCACCGCGGAGTAGTCGAGCAGCCGGGCCAGCGGACCGGCCTGGACGTCCACGAACTGCAACCGCCCGTAGGGCACCACCACGATCCGGCGCAGCAGGATTCCCTGGCGGATCAGCAGGTCGTCGGCGCGTTCGGCGTACCCCATGGCCCGCACCTGCCGGCCGATCAGCAGCCACCCCCAGGTAGCCCCGACCGCGACAGCCGGCATGAGCAGCAGCGCCCAGCGGGTGGTCAGTAGCCCGACCGTCACCACGACCACCAGGACCACCGCCGCCCCGCCGAGCAGGACCACCCGCCGTCCCGTGGCCAACCGGGCAGACACCGGCTGCCACGTCACGCCAGCCGGCGCGAACGGATCAGGAACGGCAGGGGCGCTGGGGATCACCCCAGCCATGCTGGCACCTCGGCCGTGCCGGCGCAGCCAGTGGGAGACTTGCGGTGTGGCGGGCGGCGACGAACGACGAGAGCTGACGGTCGGGATCGGCGCCGACGGGATGGGCGCTGGCGGGATGGGCGCTGGCGGTACCGCCAGGAACGCCGGAGCCTCACAGCACACCGGAGCCTCACAGCACAACAGCGGCGACCATCTCGCCACCGCGGACATGGTGTTGAACATCGGACCGCAGCACCCGTCCACCCACGGCGTGCTGCGGCTGCGGCTGGTGGTGGACGGCGAGCGCGTGGTGAGCGCGGACCCGGTGGTCGGCTACATGCACCGCGGTGCGGAGAAGCTGTTCGAGGTCCGCGACTACCGGCAGATCATCGTGCTGGCCAACCGGCACGACTGGCTGTCCGCGTTCTCCAGCGAGCTGGGTGTGGTGCTCGGTGTCGAGCACCTGCTGGGCATGGAGGTGCCGGAGCGGGCGGTGTGGGCTCGCACGCTGCTGGCCGAGCTGAACCGGGTCCTCAACCACCTGATGTTCCTCGGGGCCTACCCGTTGGAGCTGGGCGCGATCACCCCGATCTTCTACGCGTTCCGCGAGCGCGAGGAGCTGCAGGCGGCGATGGAGGAGCTGTCCGGCGGGCGGATGCACTACATGTTCAACCGGGTGGGCGGCCTCAAGGAGGATCTGCCCGCCGGCTGGCTGGACCGGGTGCGGCGGTCGGTCGCCGCGGTCCGGCTGCGGCTGCCGGACCTGGAGGGGCTGCTGGTCGGCAATGAGATCCTGCGGGCCCGCACCCGAGGTGTCGGGGTGCTCACGGCGGAGCTGGCCGCGGCGTACGGGGTGAGCGGGCCGGTGGCCCGGGCCGGCGGGCTGGACATCGACCTGCGGCGGGACGAGCCCTACCTGGCCTATGGCGAGCTGTTCGGCGACGGCGGCCCGGGACGGGTCGTGACCCGCACCGAGGGGGACGCCCTGGCCCGGCTGGAGTGCCTGCTGGAGCAGGTCCACGTGTCGCTCGACCTGGTCGACGCCTGCGTGGACCGGCTGCGGTCGCTACCGGTCGGCCCGATCAACGTGCGACTGCCCAAGGTGCTGCGGGTGCCGGAGGGGCACCGGTACACCTGGACCGAGAACCCGTTGGGGCTCAACGGGTACTACCTGGTCTCCCGGGGCGACAAGGTGCCGTGGCGGCTCAAGCTGCGGTCGGCGTCCTACGCGAACGTGCAGGTGCTGTCCCGGCTGCTCCCCGGGTGCCTGATCGCCGACCTGGTCGCGGTGCTCGGTTCGATGTTCTTCGTCGTCGGCGACGTCGACAAGTAGCCGACGACGACGCACGCTGTCATCGTCGGCGGCTTGTCGACGAGAAGCGGAGGGCTCAGACCGCGATGTTCTCGGGGCGCGAGGACCCCGTCGCGGTGCCGATGAGGGAGTCGGCGTCAACCCCGGCCGGGGCGGTGACCTCGGGTTCCGGCGGGATCGGGAACAGCTTGACGACCGGGTGCGGGACCGTGTCCAGCAACGGATCGGGCCGGGGGGACACCGCGACAGCCACCAACCGTGGCCCGCCATCAGGCAGCTCGACCGGCAGGATCGTCCGACCAGCTGAGCCGGCGGGGTAGACCGGCGCGGCACCGGCGATGGCGTGGCTCGCTCGCTGACCGCCCTGCACCGCTGGGAGCACCGGAGTCACCGGGACGGCACCCGGGACGAGTCGATGTCGACCCGCATAGCTGCGGCGCAGCACGACGGTCGTCGCGATGACGACAGTACGACGGAGGGACCATCGACCACGGTGCTCAGCAATCACCCGGTGATCCTAGGTAGTCACATCCG
>JBOFLF010000067.1:0-122432 GCA_051657715.1 Angustibacter sp.
GTAGGGGTGTGGTGGGTGGTGTGGGGAGGTTGGCCAGCAGGGGTGGTCCGGGTTGGTTGAGGGTGGGGACGAGGTGTTGGGGGATGTGGGTGTAGGTGCGTTTGGGGTTGGGGACGGCTGCCCATTGGCCGTTGATGAGGGCGAGTTTTGAGGTGGTGTGGATGGTGAGGAGTTGGGTGAGCAGGGCTTGCGAGTCCCGGTACTGCGTGGTCAGCCACGGCCTCTCCGGGTCGCCGTCCTCGCGGTGCGGTCGAAGGACCCAGCCTTGGACTGGGTTGTGTAGGGACCAGGTGCCGTCGCTGAACTGCAGCATGGGTTGTTTGCGGTCTGAGTCGTTGCGGGGGCAGTCCAGGTAGACCTGCCACCCAGCTCCGGGGTCGACGCGGGCGATCATGGCCATGAAGTACTCCACGACCGCCTCACCGACGTAGGCCACCCGCCGGCTCCACGACCGCTGGTATGGGTCCGGTGGGCCTACTGGTGGTGGCCCGCCGATCGCGTAGAGCGGTAGAGCGGTTTCTGGTGTGCCGGGGCAGCGGCGGTCGGTGTAGTCGATGAACCATTCCCATAGTCGGCCTAGGCTGGCTGAGGACCCGTCGAACCCTGCCAGGTCGTGCCCGTCCGCGGTGAGCCACCTCGCTAGCTCGGCGAGTTTGAGCGGGCCACGGGCGACCAGCAGGTCCCGGTAGCGACGCGCGTCCACCATCCGCGCCTGATTCAGAAAGATCGTCATCGTCTACTCCCAGTGGACGAAGTACGGGATACGCAACTCATCCAGCTCATGCAAGATGGCGCGCGACGGACCGATCTTACCGTTCTTCCCGATATAGAAATGCCAATACACCTTGTCAACTCGAGGATGATGTTCTCGTAGTGCCGCGTCTTTGTAGGCTTGCCTTTTGATGAGGAATCCCCACGACCGACCCGACTTCACCTCATGCAAATTAGAGATCTCATCGCTGACGCGACTTCTAATGTCGGGGTATCTGATGTGGCCGTTGATGGGTTCCCGGATTCCGTTTCTCACGAGGTTTCCGGCGTTGTCGCGGATGCCGTTGACGAGTTGGGCGGTGGCTTCTTCGAATTCTGCGGGGGTTTTGCTGTGGGTTGGTGGTGTGCCGCCGGGCCAGCGGGTGAGCCAGGCGGTGGGGGTGGGGGTGGCGCCGACGCGTAGGTGGGCGATGCGGTGGGCGCCGTTGTGTTTGATCAGGGTGGCGATGGTCTCGTCAGTCAGGTTAAGGGCGCGCATGGAGTTGACCAGGCCGGGGACTTGGTCGTCGGCCAGGCGTAGGAAGCTGTCGTTGTGTGTGAGCACGGCCCGCCCGTAGTGGGCCAGGGCGTCGATGCGGTGGGGGAACGTGCGACCGAACCGGGTGACCTTGTAGATGGTGGCGAGGGCGTCTCCACCGAGCGGGATCATCCCGGCGGCCAGGATGGTGGCGTTGCCGTAGCGGCCCTCGATCAGCGACGCGACCGTGTCTCGGACGTCACCGAACACCAACAGGCCCGAGGCGATGTTGCCGGTCAGCCAGGCGAGGCTGTCTCGCCTGCAGACGGTGTTGTCGCCGCAGAAGAACCCCAACGCCACATCACGTTGGATCGTGGCTTTGTCCACCGCGGGCATGGGGACGGTGGGGTCGTGGCCCTGGTGGGCGTGGGCGGCCTCGTGGGCGTCGGAGTAGCCGTCGGCGTCGGTGTCGGCTGAGGTGAGGGGGTTGGTGCCCCAGTCCGCCTCCTCCCCGTCGGACAGGCCGTCGCGGTCGGTGTCGTAGACCAGGGCGGGCAGGCCGGCTTCGAGTTCTTCGACGTCGGGCAGGCCGTCGCCGTCACCGTCTGGGGTGGTGGGTGCGGAGCGGACGTGGTGGACGGTGATCGGGGTGGTCAACGGCCAGTGGCCGAGCTCGGCCACGGTCAGGGGCGCGCCGGCTTCGTCGCCGTCGCTGAGGCCGTCGCCGTCGGTGTCCGCCTGGTGCGGGTCGGTGGTGTAGACGCGGGTCGGGTCGGTGGGGGCGGTGAACCCGTTGGTCTCGACCCAGTCGGTGAGGCCGTCTCCATCGGTGTCGGTGGTGGTGTCGGTGCCGATGTAGTACCGCGGCTTGGGCTGCACGGCGTCGATCCACGCGGCCACGTCCCCGGCGGTGGGCACGAAGGAATACGTGCCGCCGGAGGACTCGGCCATGTCGTACAGCCACGAAATCCCGCCAACACCGACGTCGAGCACGTGCACGGGAACCGGACTGATGAAACCGGTGTCCCGCAGGCTGGTTTCACCGTCGGTGAGGTACAGCACCGCGGACGCACCGCAGGGCATCTCGTCGTAAGGTTTACCGTCGATGAAATTTGGTCGATCGTCGAGCAGCAATTCCAAAGTCAGGAGATCGTCGGGGGAATCGACAACGTCGTTCGCACGCAACCACGACGTCTCGGTCCCGGCGAGGTCTGTGATCCGCTGAATCGAGTCCACATAGGAATCGGGTTGTTCTTGGTCGATCTGGCCGAAGTACGGGTAGGAAAAACCGTCCTGCCCATGGGAATAGAGCTCGGTGAAGTACTGGTAGGTGGCACGGTCGCCAGGTCGCAGGCTGCCGAGGACGGTCCGCAGGGCACGGAGCCGTTCGTCGCCGGTGTTGATGGTGCTAACGGTGTTGTCGACGATGATCTGCAGGTCCAGAGGTGGCCGGCCAGCCTCGGCGTCCACGCAGGCTTTGGCCTGGTTGCGCCAGGCGTCCAGGTCGACGACGGCGTACCGCAGCCCGAGCTCGGGCGAGTCGATGGTGACGGTCTTGCCCGCCGAGGAGATCGACACGTCGTTGTCGACGAGCTTCCAGGTGTTGCGTTCGTGGTCCCAGGCGAACGGCCGCAGCCGCTGCCATGCGTCGTCGGCGATCCGCAACGGCACCGGGACGGTCAGATCAGCGATCTGCACCCCACCGCCGCTGCCCGCGGATCCACCGGACGGGTCACCGCTACCCGAGGCCTCGGACGTGCCGGTGACAGCCGTGGCGGCGGTGACCGCGCCGGGCAGATCCTCGGGGCGGCCGGTGTCCTCCAGGCGCAGGTCGCCGACCAATCCGGCGGATGCCCGGACGTGGGCGGTCGCGTCCTTGGCGGCCAGGCGTCGGGTGACGGGACGGTCGGCGTCGGGCACGCCACCGCCGCTGGCGGCGGTCGGGTCCAGGCCGACCTCGACCTCGATCCCGTCCGCGACGCCGTCGCTGTCGGTGTCGGCGCGGGTGGCCGAGGTGTCGGTGGTGGTCTCGCGGCGGTCGTCCAGGTCGTCGCCGTCGGTGTCGGTGGCCACCGGGTCGGAGTCGCTGGCCTGCTCGGCGGCGTTGGTGAGGCCGTCGCCGTCGGTGTCGGCACGGTCGTCGGTGGTGCCGTCCTTATCGGAGTCCGGGTCGGTCGGTGAGGTCACCTCGGTCAGCCGCAGCACCTCGTACCCGTCGGTGAGGCCGTCGTGGTCGGTGTCGGCGACGGTGTCACTCGTGCCGGCCTTGTCCTCCAGCAGGTCCGGCAGGCCGTCGCGGTCGGTGTCGGTGGTCTGCGCCGTCGGGGTGGCCGGCGCCGACGGCGCCGAGGGCGGGCTGACGCCGAACGCGTTGATCGCGGTGACCGTGACGGTGTACCGCTGGCCGTTGGTCAGCCCTACGATCCGGGCGGAGACCACGTCGCCGGCCACGGTGATCTGATGGCCACCGGGTTCGGCGGTGACCCGGTAGCCGGTGAGTGGCGAGCCGTGGTCCGCGGGGCGGGTCCAGGCGACCTCCAGCGCCGCGTCGTCGCGGTGGGCCTGCACCCCGACAGTCGCGGCCGGGACGTTCCCGGCGCACCAGTCGAACGTTGCCGGCGGGCTGTCGCCGAGGTCGTTGGTGGCCGTGACGGCGAACGTGTAGCAGGAGCCGTAGGCCAGGCCCGGAATGGTCGCCGTGGTGTCAGGAGTGGCGCTGACACCGTCCACGCCGGGGCCGGTGACCCGTACCAGGTACCGGACCGGGCCAGCGTCACCGGTGCTGGCCGGTGGGCTCCAGCTGACCATCGCGGCGTGGTCACCGGGGGCGGCCCAGGGCTCGATGGGGGCGGAAGGGGCCGCGAACGTCGGTGCTGCCGCGCTCGTGGTGGCGGTCGCGGTGGCGGCCTGGCCGGTGCCGGCGGCGCTGGCCGCGGCCACGCTGACGGTGTAGCCGACATCGTTCGCGAGACCCACGAGCAGCGCCGCGGTGGCCGAGGCGGGCACGGTGAGCTGGTGCCCACCGGGCTCGGCGGTGATCACGTAGTCGGTGACCGCGCTCGACCCGGCCTGCTGCGGGGCCGCCCACCGCACCAACAGCTGCCGGTCGCCGCCCGTGGTGGTGACCGCCCCGGGCGCGCCAGGGGGCTGAGGTCGCGGGGTGACTGCCGGTGAGGCCGGCGAGCTCGCGCCGACCCCGACCGGGTTGACCGCGGCCACGGTGAACGCGTACGAGGTGCCGTTGGTCAGCCCGCTCACCACCGTCGACCCGCCGGTCCCGGTGGCGGGGACGGTGACCACGGTGGCCGGTCCGGCCGGGGCCACCGGCCAGGTGGTCACCCGGTACCCGGTGATCGCGGCGCCACCGTCATCGGCGGGCGCCTGCCAGGCCACGGTGACCTGCCCGTCACCGGCCGCCGCAACAGGGGCCGCGGGCGCATCCGGTGCCTGCGACCGTGGCGCGACCGCCACCGACGGCGCCGACGCCGCACCGGCACCCAGGGCATTGCTAGCCCGGACCGTGGCGGTGTACGAGGTGCCGTTGGCCAGCCCAGCCACTGCCACCGAACGGGCGTCCGGCCCCACGGTGCGGCTCGCGCCACCGGGTGCGTCGGTGGCCGCGCCACCCGGTGACACAGTCACCGTGTACCCGGTGACCGGGGAGCCGCCGTCGTCGTTCGGCGCCGCCCAGGACACGGTCACCCGGCCGTTGCCCGACGCGAGCGTGGGCGCGGCCGGGGCGGCCGGGGTGGCGAGCACGGTGATGGTCCGCGACGACGAGGTCGCGGACTGGCCCAGGTCATCGCGGACCTGCACGTCCCAGGTGGAGGACCGGCCGCCGGTCAGCACACCATCCGGCAGCCGCAGCGTGGCCGTCGAGCCGGGTGCCACGCCAGGCACCGGAAACGTCCTGACGGCGGACCCGGGTGCGACGTCCCGCACCCGGAAGACCGCGGTCAGCCCGGGGCCGGTGCCCGAGCCGACCCGTGCGGACAGGGTGGGGGTGCGGGTCGGGATCTGCTCACCCGCCGAGGACCCGACCGCCGACCCGGGTGTCAGGTCGGTCGCCGCAGACGGAGCCAGGGCAACCCGGAACGGGACCATCCCGCTCCAGGAGCCGGCCCGGCCCACGGCGCTGACCGCCCGCGCCCGCAGGTACAGCGCGGCGCCGTCGGTCAGCGGCGACCCAGCCGAGCAGGACCCCGCACCCAGCGTGGTGGTACATGAGGCCACCAGTGACGTTCCCGACGCGGTCGCGGCCGAGTGGACCTGGATCTCGTACTTGACCGCGTCTCCGTACGCCACGGTGGAGCCGGACGCGGTGAACGTCGGCGTCGCCGTCGTCGCGTACGTGCCGCCGCCCGCAGACCTGCCGCCGTCAACCGTGACGCTGGTCGGAGTGGTCGGAACTGCGCCGTAGGTCACGGTCAGGGTCGGTGCCCGGGTGCCGCCGGCGCACCCGGTGGCACCGCTCGGGTCCACGTTCGCCGAGCAGAAGTACTTGCGCTGCACCGCGTCCGTCTCGCTCGCCCGCAGCTGCAACCCGTGGTTGGGCAGTTTGCCGGTGGCCCACGCGTCCACCATCTTCGTGACGTCCACGGTGCCGTACCCGTCGGCGCACCCGGTGCCGTACCCGGAGGAGAACGCGCTGCTCGCCGCGTATGCCGACGACGTGCTGACCGTCGGCTGGTTCGCCCAGGTCAACGTCGACGCCGACCACGACTTGGTGATCGGGTACGCCGACACCGGGTACGCGGTGCACGAGAACGACGCGTAGTTCCACAACCGCAGCTGCGCGGACACCACCTCGCCGGCACCGGTCGTCGGCTGGTCGTCGAACCGCAGCAACGCCCGCATCCGCGCGGACCCGGTGTACCCGACACCCAGGTTGTGGTTCGAGGCGTGCACGCCGGCCGCGGTCTCGTTGTCCCTGATGTACGTGTCACCGGCCCGGGCCACCGACACGGTCGGGTCGATCGTCACCGGGTACCGCGTCCCGGGGGCGCTCAGCCAGGCCATCGACGGCGACAGGTCCAGGTGCGGGTCGTCCCCGGCCCCGCCCAGCTGGGCGGCGATGAACCGGCGGTTGGACGGGATCCCCGCCTCGTCCTGGGCGCTGTCCCACATCTGCGGACGCGGGCTGGTGAACGCCACCTCGCCCCGGTCGTCGACGAACTCGTACCCGCCGCCGGCGGCCTCGCGCATCGTCAAACCGGCAGTGTCGAACGGCAGGTGCACCTTCGGCGTCGTTTTCGGCGGCGCCCGCAGCACGAGCTTCTGCTCGAACCCGTCGGCCAACGCCGTCAGCACCAGGTCCGTCGTCGCGTCCAGCGGGTACGTCGCCTGCGCGCCGTCGATCCGCGGCTCCGGCAACGACCGCGCCCACTGCAACGCCACCGCCCGGGCCCCGTCCGCCAACCGGACCGCCGGGCCGTCGCCGCCTGCGGAGAACACCACCTGGGTCTGGGCCGCCCGCGGCACCCAGCCCTCGCTGGAGCGGACCAGGGCCACGTCGACCGGCACCCACTGCCCGTCCCGTCGCACCCGCACCGGCGCCACCGACTCGCTCACCGACACCGTGCCGTCCGGGTTCGCCCAGACCGTGGTCGTCTCCGACCGCTCCCCGCTCACCTCGACCTGGGCGCCCGACTCCCGGGCCGCCGCTACCGCCGACTCACGATCCGGCCGCGAGCCCCCATCTGTCTTCGTGGTCCCCTGGCCGGCCGCCCACGCGCGTGCCGCACCACCAACCCCCGGAACCTCCACGCCCCCGACCACCGAGGCGGCGACCACCACCGCCGCCACCGCGGCGACACTCCGGACCCAGGACAACGCGCGACCAGCCGTCCGCACCACGAAAACCCTCCCAGGACGCCGCGCGCCGCCCTGGCGCACACCCGTTGGAGGATCGGCACCACCGCCCGCGTCCTGACCAGGACCACCCCAACGGAGCACCTGCCCGCCACGACGATCAGCCATCCGGGCTAGGCCGGACGGACCGACAGCGATCGTCCTGAGTCAGCCACGTCCAGCGGTGATCCGGCGGAGGAACTGGCGGGTGCGGGGCTGCTGCGGGTCGTCCAGCACCTGCTCCGGCGGGCCGGCCTCGTGCACCCGCCCGGCGTCCAGGAACACCACCTCGTCGGCGACGTCGCGGGCGAAGGACATCTCGTGGGTGGCGACCAGCATCGTGGTGCCGGAGTCCTTGACGTCCCGCAGCAGCGCCAGCACCTCGCCGACCAGCTCCGGGTCCAGCGCGCTGGTCACCTCGTCCAGCAGCATCAGCACCGGCTGGGTCACCAGCGCCCGAGCCACCGCGACCCGCTGCTGCTGGCCGCCGGACAGCTCGTCCGGCCACGCCCGCGCCCGGTCCGCCAGGCCGACCCGGCGCAGCACCGCCATCGCCTCGTGCTCGGCGCGCTCGGAGTCCCAGCCGTGCACCCGCCGCGGCGCCAGGGTCACGTTGTCCAGCACCCGCAGGTGCGGAAACAGGTTGTACGCCTGGAAGACGATGCCGATCCGCGCCCGGACGGCGTCCGCGTCCGCCCGGGGGTCGGTGACGTCCTGACCCGCCAGCTCGATGACGCCGTCGTCCACCACCTCGAGCAGGTCGACGCACCGCAGCAGGGTGGATTTGCCGGAGCCGGACGCGCCGATCAGCGCGACGCAACGGTGCGCGGGCACCTCCAGGTCCAGGCCGTCGAGGACGACCGCGGCGCCGTAGACCTTGCGCAGCCCGCTGATCCGCAGCAGCAGGTCGGTCTGCGGCTGGTTCGCCTGCGTCCGGCCGGCCTGCTCCTGGTCGGCCTGTAGGCGGTCGGCCGGCGAGCTCACGGCACACCACCCGCGCCCGACCACCCCTGCCGGCGGGCGACCCGGTCGGTAAGCCGGGTCAGCGGGATGGTGAGCAGCACGAAGAACACCCCGGCCACCACGTACGGGGTGAAGCTGGCGTAGGTGGCCTGCTCGATCTGCGCCGCCCGGACGGCGTCGATCACCCCGAGGATCGAGATCAGCCCGGAGTCCTTCTGCAGGCTCACCAGGTCGTTCAGCAACGGCGGGACGACCCGCCGCACCGCCTGCGGCAGCACGACGTGCCGCATCGCCTGCGGGTAGCTCAGCCCCAGACCGCGTGCCGCGGCCAGCTGGCTGGAGTGGATCGACTCGATGCCCGCCCGGAACACCTCGGCGACGTACGCCGAGTAGGTGAGCACCAGCGACACCCCGCCGTAGAACACCACGCTGTCCGGCAGGCCCTGCAGCCGCAGACCCGGGACGCCGAACCCGACCAGCAGCAGCACCAGGATGAGCGGCAGTCCCCGGAACAGGTCCACGTACCCGGCGACGAACACCCGCAGCGGGAAGAACACCGGGCCGCGCAGTGTCCGCAGCACGGCCAGAGCCAGCCCGAGGACGCCGATCGCCACCGCGCACACCACCATCACCCGCACGTTGAGCCACAGGCCCTCCAGCACGTGCGGGGTCGCGTCGCGGGCGACCCGCCAGTCCAGGAAGCTCTCCCGGACTCGCGGCCACCCCGGGCTGGTCACCACCACTGCGACCACGACGCCGGTCACCACCGCGCTGCTCGCGACGGCGGTCAGGGCAGATCGCCGGGCCCGCTGGCGACGGTAGGCCAACCGTTCCTGCTGCCGCGCGGAGGGCGCGGAGGGCGTGGCGGGTGGTGCGTCGGCGGCGGCGTGGTCCGCGAGCTCTTCGCTCACCTCAGCTCGGGTGCGCCCGCCGCGCTGGTCAGCCACTGCCGCTCCAGCTTCTTCAGCGTGCCGTCGGCGCGCAGCGCGTCTACGGCCTGGGAGACGCATGTGGTCAGCGGGCTGCCCTTGTCCAGCACGAAACCGAACTGCTCGGGCGTCCCGGACGACGGCAGCTGACCGACCACCTTGCCTTTCTCCAGCTCCGCCGCCGCGAGGTACAGCCCGGTTGGCAGGTCGACGACCAACGCGTCGACCTGGCCGTTCTGCAGCGCGGCCTTGGCGTCGTCGTTGGTGTTGTACACCGCGATGTCCTGGTCGGGAGCGATCCGCTCCTGCGCCACCGACAGGCTGGTGGTGCCGACCTGCGCGCCGAGCTTGACCTTCTTCAGGTCGGCGAGGGTCCTCGCTCCCGCTGCCTCGCTGCCCTCGACGGTCACCACGGACTGCGCGACGTCGTAGTAGCCGCTGGAGAAGTCGAGGTTCTTGCGACGTTCCTCGGTGATCGACACCTGGTTGATGTCCAGGTCGAACTGCTTGGGGCCGGGGGCGATCGCCTGGGTGAAGCTGACCACCTGCCAGGTCACCGCGTCCGTGGCGAAACCGAGCTTGGCGGCCACGGCGTAGGCCACCGCCGACTCGAAACCCTTGCCGTTGCTCGGGTCGTCGTCGACGAACCACGGCTCGTAGGCGGGCTTGTCAGTCCCGATGGTGAGCGTGCCGGGGGTGCGGGTTTTGAGGGTCTGGGCTGTGCACGGAGGCGACGAGGCGCCGGACCCGGTCGGGGATGCCGCGGTGCTGCCCTCGTTCTGCGGGGCGCACGCGGCCAGAGCGATGACGGCGGCGGTGCCGAACAGCGCGGTCCAGGTCGTCCCGCGGACGCGCCGGTAGGAGCTGCGGGGGGACCGGGGGGAGCTGCGGTGGGAATGGCGGAGGCTGGGCATGGCGGAACTATCTCACCCGTGCTGCCGAGCGCCCTGCCAGACTCGGACTGTCCCTTCCGTTGCCGTTGACCATCTTCTTACCGAACTCGTCGGGCTTGGTCCCCACGTTCCGATTCCGCCGGACACTACGCTCGGCCCCGTGACCCCGTCCCCCTACGTCATCGTCGGCCTCGTAGCGCTGACCGGTGTCGGGTTGTTCGTCGCGGGGACTGCGGGGGCGCGGCTGCTGAGCCCGCGGGCACCGACCCACGGTCAGCTCCAGAGCTACGAGTGCGGGGTGGACCCGGTCGGTGGCGGGTGGGCGCAGTCGCAGATTCGCTTCTACCGCTACGCCTACGTGTATGTCGTGTTCGCCGTGGACGCGGTGTACCTGCTGCCGTGGGCGACCGTCGTGCACCTGCCCGGCTATCGGTGGGCGACGTTGCTGGAGATGGGAGTTTTCGTGGCGGTGCTGGCGGTGGGGCTCGCCCATGCCTGGCGCCGCGGCGTCCTGCGGTGGGTCTAGCGCTGTAGACGGATGTGGCCGACCGGCCAGCTGAGCAGGGGAGCAGTGTGGGCATCTCAGGGCACTTGAGGGGCAGGACGGCGGGTCGCCTTCCCGGGCGGTTCGGGCGGCGGCTGCGACGGCTGGCGCTCGCCCAGCGCGGACCGAGCGTGGACGGCCAACGGTTGTCGGCGAACGGCTCCGCGGCGAACGGATTTCCGGAAAGCGAATCCCCGGCAAGCGAGTACCCAGCGGGCGAGACGGCGATGGTCGCGACGCCCGGGTGCCCGAAGGCGACGCGGCTGGACGTGCACCGCGCGGACGGCGTCGTCCTGGATCTCGGACGGCTAGAGCGCGAGCTGGCCCTCGCGCGTTGGCGGCAGGTCACCGATCCCCGGGTCGCCGAGCTGGACGGGCTGATCGCGCTGGAGGAAGACCTGGTCGCCGAGCGTCGCCGGCTCGATCAAGAGCACCTCAGCCTGACGGCCGCTGCCGCGGAGGCGACCTCGCTGACCCTGCCGACCCGGTTGGCCAACGATCTGCGGGAGCGGGTGCGGGAGAACGCCGACGCGTTGGTCGAGGTCCGCCGCCGGATCGTCCAGCTGGTCGCGCAGGCGTGATCGAGCGGCAGGCCCGCCGCGGCGAGCGCGGGTCCCTCGCAGGCTAAGGTGGGCCGGTGGCTGTCGACCTGCCAGCGCCGCGCGTGGGGCCGCTGGCCGCGATCGCGCCCAGGCCGTTGCGGCTGATCCTGAACTGGGGACGGCGGTACAGCCTGTGGGTCTTCAACTTCGGCCTGGCCTGCTGCGCGATCGAGTTCATCGCAGCGTCCATGGCCCGGCACGACTTCATCCGGCTGGGGGTCATCCCGTTTGCGCCCGGCCCGCGGCAGGCGGACCTCATGGTGGTGAGCGGCACGGTCACGGACAAGATGGCGCCGGCGATTCGCCGGCTGTACGAGCAGATGCCGGAGCCGAAGTACGTGATCTCCTTCGGGGCCTGCAGCAACTCCGGCGGGCCGTACTGGGATTCCTACTGCGTCACCAAGGGCGTCGATCAGGTGGTGCCAGTCGACGTGTACGTGCCCGGTTGCCCGCCGCGCCCGGAGGCGTTGCTGCACGGGATCCTGCGGCTCCAGGAGAAGATCGCCGACGAGCGGCTCAGCGGTACGGCGATCGCCGCCCGGCGTGGCCCGGCCGCCGCGAGCCGGGTGACCCGGGCGGTGGTGTCGCCACGGCACGGCGGACTGCTCCGTCCGGCGGCCCCGCCGCCCGGCGATACCGTGGCCGGGTGAGCCTGGCGCTGGGGACCCCGGACGCCGTCGCGGCGCGTCTCGCGCAGCGGCTCGGGGTGGACGGTGCGCTGCTGCCGGCCCACGACGCCGCGGGGACCGTATGCGTCGACGTGCCGGTCGACCGCTGGCACGACGTGTTGTCCGCGGCCCGGGACGGGCTTGGCCTCGACATCCTGGACTGGCTGTCAGCGGTGGACGAGCCGGACGCAGGCCCGCCAGCTGTGGACCTCGCGGCCTCGCCCGCTGTGGACCTCGTCGCGCACCTGGTGCGGTCGACGTCCGGGGGAGTCGGGCGTTCGCCGCTCGGTGTGGAGCGGATGCTGCTGCGGGCCCGGCTGCGTGGGACGCCGCCGACCGTCCGCAGCGTGACCGACCTGTGGCCCGGAGCCGCCTGGCACGAGCGGGAGACGCACGAGATGTTCGGCGTCGCGTTCACCGGGTTCGACGACGGCACGGGTCTGGGCCTGCGCCCCCTGCTGCTGCCGGACGGTTTCGAGGGCACCCCCCTGCGCAAGTCGTTCGTGCTCACCGCGCGGGCCAGCAAGCCGTGGCCGGGGGCCAAGGAGCCCGGCGAGCCCGACCCGACCACCGCCCGTTCGTCCCGCCGCTCGCTGCTGCCACCTGGCGTGCCGGACGCCGGCTGGGGTCCACGGGAGTGGCAGGCCGGCGACGCCACCGGCCAGAAGCGCGACGCCGAGTCCACCGACGCCGAGTCCACCGACGGTGGTGCCCAGGAGCCTGGCGGTGCCTGAGCTGGTGGACGTCGTCCTCCGGGTGGTCGGCGTGGTGGTCGCCTTCCTGGTGCTGCCGCTGCTGGTCGGGCAGGCCGAGCACAAGGTGATGGCCCACATGCAGGGACGGCTCGGACCGATGTACGCCGGCGGGTTCCACGGGTGGGCGCAACTGGTCGCGGACGGCGTCAAATTCCTCCAGAAGGAGGACGTCACCCCGGCCGCCGCCGACCGTGCCGCGTTCCGGCTCGCTCCGGCGATCGCCTTGGTGCCGTACCTGGTGGTGCTCGCGGTGATCCCGCTGGCGCCCGGCGTGGTGGCCGCGGACGTGGACGCCGGGGTGCTGTTCGTGCTCGCGGTCACTGCCGTCGGGGTGCTCGGCACGCTGCTCGCCGGGTGGAGCAGCGCGAACAAGTACGCCTTGCTCGGCGGGTTGCGCACGGCCGCCCAGGTGCTGTCCTACGAGGTGCCGATCGTGCTCGCGGCCAGCAGCGTCGCGATGGCCGCGGGGACGATGCGGCTGTCCGGGATCGTCGAGGCGTGGCAGCCGTGGTGGCTCGTCTGGCAGCTCCCGGCGCTGGTGTGCTTCGTGATCGCCGGGACCGCTGAGCTGGCCCGGCCGCCGTTCGACGCACCGGTCGCGGACTCCGAGCTGGTGTTCGGCCCGTACACCGAGTACACCGGCCTGCGGTTCGCGTTCTTCCTGCTCGCCGAGTACGCGGGGATCGTCGCCGTCGCGGCGCTGACCGCGGTGCTGTTCCTCGGCGGGTGGCGCGGACCGGCGTCCGGGGCGGCCTTCGGCCTGCTCGGGGTGCTGTGGACGCTGGCCAAGACGGGGCTCGTCGTGCTGGCGGTGATCTGGGTCCGGGTGTCCTGGCCGCGCGTGCGCGCCGACCAGCTGCAAGCGCTGGCGTGGAAGGTCCTGGTGCCGCTGGCCCTGGCTCAGCTGGCGATCACCGGTGTCGTGGTGGCCGCGTCCTGATCGCTCGATCTCGTGGGACGAGATGAAAGACCGCCGGCCGCGCGCCGGCTCGTCGGTGGCGACTGTGGAACGGTGCTGCGAGCGAGTCGTCCAGGGCCGTGCCGTCCAGGCCCGGCCGGGGCGAGGCTGACAGGATGCTCAGGTGACGACTCCACCGGCGCGTCCTGACGTCCAACAGCAGCCGCAGTCGCGCGTCCCTGGTCTGCTCGCGGGCCTGGCTGTCACCGCGCGCACGTTGACCAGGCGCAGCCAGACCGCCGAGTACCCGGACGTCGCGCCGAGCCTGCCCCCGCGCAGTCGCGGGGTGATCGCGCTGCTGGAGGAGAACTGCACGTCCTGCATGCTGTGCGCCCGGGAGTGCCCGGACTGGTGCATCTACATCGATTCGCACAAGGAGACGCTGCCGGCGACCACCGAGGGTGGTCGGGAGCGGCAGCGCAACGTGCTGGACCGGTTCGACATCGACTTCTCGTTGTGCATGTACTGCGGCATCTGCATCGAGGTGTGCCCGTTCGACGCGCTGCACTGGAGCCCGCACTTCGAGTACGCCGAGCTGGACATCCGCGACCTGCTCCACGACAAGGCCCGGCTGGGTCAGTGGATGCCCACGGTGCCGCCGCCTCCGCTGGCGGACGATAAGGCTCCCGAGCCGGCCGAGGTCGCCGCGGCACGGCGACCGCCCCGTCCGGCTCGCCCGGCCGCAGCGAGGCCGGACGGGTCATGACCGTCCTGGACGTGCTCTTCGGGCTGAGCGGGTTGGTCGCCGCGGCGTCCGCGGTGCTCGCCGTGGTCAGCCGGCAGGTCGTGCACGCCGCGTTGTGGCTGGTGGTCGCCCTCGGGGCGGTCGCCGGCTGCTATCTCGTGTTGGGCGCCGAGGTGGTGGCGCTGGTGCAGGTGCTGATCTACGTGGGCGCGGTCGTTGTGCTGGTGCTGTTCGCGCTGATGCTCACCCGCGCCCCGATCGGCCGGGCGCCGGATGTCGACCAGCCGTGGCCGCAGCGGATCGCCGCGGCGGTCGCCGGATCGGCGGTCGCTGGTCTGGTGGGCGTGACGCTGGTGTCCGCTGTCGGCGCCCGCGAGCTGGACGTCGACCCTGCCCGGGGCGCCGCCGAGCCGGTGGCCCGGTCGTTGTTCGGCGCATGGGTGCTGCCTTTCGAGCTGCTGTCGATCCTGCTGCTCGCGGCGCTGGTGGCGGCGCTGCTGTTGTCCCACGAGACCGGCGATCGCGCCGGCCCGGGGGGAGGAGGCCGGTGATCCACCTCGCCCTGCCGTGCCTGGTGGCAGCGGTGCTCGCCGGTGCCGGCGTGTACGGGGTGCTGGCCCGGCGGAACGCGGTGCTGGTGCTGATCGGGGTCGAGCTGCTGCTCGCCGCCGCGTCGTTGCTGCTGGTCACGTTCGACGCCGCCTACGCCGACCGGCTGCACGGGGGACAGGTGCTCACCCTGTTCGTGATCACCATCGCCGCGGCGGAGATGGTGGTCGCCCTCGCCGTCGTCCTGCTGTTGTTCCGGCGTCGCGGTGACGTCGACCTGCGGGCCGCCCGTGCCTTGGCTGACGATCCCGCCACGGACTCGGTTGTGGAGTTCGCCACGGAGCGGTCGGACGCCGCGGACGTCGGGCGCCGCGGATGAGGGTGCTGGAGTGGTCCGCCCGGGCCGTAGTGGCGCTGCCAGCGCTGGCCGCGCTCGTGGGTCTCGTGCTGCCGCGGGCGGCGCGCCGCTGGCAGGCCGGCGTGGCGCTGGCCGGGGGCGTCGGGGCGTTGGCCGCGGCGGTCGTGCAGCTGGTCGTGGTGCATGCGGGCGTTCGGATGGTGACGTCTGCCGGCGACCCGGCTGGGGTCACCGGGGTGCTGCTGTTGCCCCCGGTTCCCACGGGAAACGGCACCGTCGAGCTGGTGGTGCGGGCTGACGGGCTGACCGCGGTCGTCGCGGTGATGGTGAGCGTGGTGGCGATCGCGGTCCAGGTGTACTCGGTCGGGTACCAGGCCGGTGATCGGCGCTACCGCGGGTACGCCGCCACCGTGTCGCTGTTCACCGCGGCGATGCTGCTCGTGGTGCACGCGGACGACCTGCTGCTGCTGCTGATCGGCTGGGAGGCGATGGGCTTGTGCTCTTACCTGCTGGTAGGGCACGAGAGCGAGCGGCCGGCGGCCCGCGCCGCTGCCGTCAAGGCGTTCCTGGTGACCCGGGTCGGCGATGTCGCCTTCGTGGTGGGGGTCCTGATGCTGTGGGTCGCCGGGCGGACCACCACGATCACCGATCTGCTGCGGCCGGAGAAGCTGCAGCAGATCGGGACGCCGACGCTGACGGCCGCAGCGATCCTGCTGGTGGTCGGGGTGGTCGGCAAGTCAGCCCAGTTCCCGCTGCACACCTGGCTGCCGGACGCGATGGAGGGGCCGACGCCGGTGTCCGCGCTGATCCACGCGGCCACGATGGTCGCGGCCGGCGGGGTGGTGCTGGCCCGGCTGCTGCCGGTGCTGCAGGCCGCTCCAGGCGCGCGGGCGGTGCTGGCCGTGGTGACCGCGGTGACCATGCTCGGTGCCGCGTTGGTCGCCTGCTGTCAGGACGACCTCAAGCGGGTGCTGGCGTGGTCCACGATCAGCCAGGTCGGGTACCTGTTGGCCGCGCTCGCCGTCGTCGGCGGAGTGGACGAGCCCGTCACGGGCGCCACGTCGGCCGGGGCCGGGGCAGGGGCAGGGGCAGGTATGTCCGCTGGAGCTGCGTCTGCTGGAGCCTCGTCCGGTGAGTTCTCGTCCCTCGGGATGACGACGGCCGGCGACGGGCTCGGGGCCGCACCGTCCGTGGTGCACCTGTTGTCGCACGCGGGTTTCAAGGCGCTGCTGTTCCTTGCCGCTGGAGTGCTGGCCCGCCAGGTCGGATCGACCGCGTTCATCGCCTTGCGCGGCGCGGGCCGCCGGTGCCGGTGGGCAGCCGCCTCGTTCAGTGTGGGCCTGGCCGCGCTGGCTGGGGTGCCGCCGCTGTCGGGCTTCTGGTCGAAGGAGGCGGTGGTCGGCGCAGCCGAGCAGGCCGCACTGGCCGGACCTCAGCGCTGGATCGGGTGGCTGGTCATGGCCAGCGCGCTGCTGACCGGACTGGTCACCGCCGGGTACGCCACCCGCACCTGGTGGATGGTCGTAGCCGACCCGGTGCCGGCACCCTCTGCTGGTGCCACCTCGACTGGTCCTGAATCAGCCGCTGTCACCCCGGTCGGTCCTGTTCCGGCCGCTGCCACCTCGGCCGCTCCCATTCCGGCCTCCATGGCGGTGCCCGTCGTCGCGCTCGTGCTGCCGGCTGCGCTCGGCGGACTGCTGCTGCTGGATCCGGTGGTCCCCGGTGACGTGCACCTGACCGGTGTCACCGCCGCGATCGCAGCCGGCCTGACCGTGCTCGGCGTGGTGATGACGTCGGTGTTCGCACGCGACGGTGATCCTGTCCGGGTGCTGCCTGGCCGGGTGCGGCGCGCGCTGGCTGCCGGCCTCGGGCTGGACGCCGCGCAGCACTGGCTGGTCGTGCGTCCGGTGCAGGCCCTGGCTCGGGTGGTCACCGCGGGGGACCGGGACGTCGTGGACGCCTACGTGCGGGCCGCCGGTGCGGGTGCCGGGCTGGGTGGCCGGCTCCTGCGCCGGACTCAGACCGGTGTGGTCACCGGGTACCTCGGCTGGGTGCTGGGCGGTGTCGTGGTCGCGGTCGTCGCCGGGCTCGGGTGGGGGGCGCGGTGAGCGTGCTGCTGGTGCTCCTGGTCGCGGTGCCGCTGCTGGCCGCGGCGACGGTGCTGGTGCTCCCGCGACGGCTGGCCGCAGTCGCGGCGCTGATCGGGATGGTCGCCGCCAGCGCCACCGCGCTGGTCGCGGTGGCGCTGGCGGCTTCCCGGCCGTGGCGTGGCCCGGCCGCGGCGGTCGATGTCGACCTGCCGTGGATCCCGGCCCTCGGCGTCCGGCTGCACCTGCAGCTGGACGGGATCAGCACGCCGCTGGTGCTGCTCACCGCCGCGCTCGGGGTCGCGGTGCTCGCCGCGGTCATCCGTCCGCCGTCGGGTCGACGGGCTGGTGAGCCGTCGAGCAGGGTGCTGATATCAGCGCTGCTGCTCGTCGAGGCGGGAGCGCTGGGCACGTTCGTGGCGGCCGACCTGGTGGTGTTCTTCATCGCCTTCGAGCTGGTGCTGGTGCCGATGTGGGCGATCGTCCGCTGGTGGGGCGATCCTGGTGGCCGCCGGGACGCGGCGACCCGGTTCGTGCTCTACACCGCGTTCGGTTCAGTGCTGCTGCTGGCCGGCATCCTGGTCGTCGCCGGGCAGGCCGGGACCACCGACCTGTCGACGCTGACCGCGGCCCGGGGCGCGGGTATCGCCGAGCCGGCGCAGCTGGCCGCGGCTGTCCTGCTGGTCGCTGGGCTCGCGGTCAAGGTCCCGGTGTGGCCGTTGCACACCTGGCTGCCCCCCGCGCACACCTCGGCACCGACGGTCGGGTCGGTGCTGCTGGCCGGCGTGCTGCTCAAGATGGGCACGTACGGCATGGTCCGGCTGGTGGTCCCGGTGGTGCCCGATGGTTTCGACCGGGTCGCGCCGGTGCTGGCGGTGCTCGGCGTGGTGGGTATCGGGTGGGGTGGGCTGGTGTGCCTGCGAGAGACGGACCTCAAACGCCTGGTGGCGTACTCCTCGGTGGCGCACATGGGGTTCGTGGTGCTCGGCATCGCTTCCGGTACGCCGCAGGGACTCCAGGGCGCGTTGTTCGCCAACGTGGCGCACGGGGTGGTGTCGTCGCTGCTGTTCGTGGTGGCTGGTGGCCTGAAGGACCGGGCCGGCAGCGGGCGCCTGGACCGGATCGGCGGCGGGTTGCGGGACGGTGCGCCCCGGCTGGGCGCGTTGCTGGCCGTCGGCTGTGTGGCTGGGCTGGGGTTGCCCGGGCTGATCGGCTTCTGGGGCGAGGTGCTCGCCGCGTACGGCGCGTGGCAGGGGCGTCCAGGCTCCGACGTGGTCCTGTGGCGGACGTTGGCCGTGTTCGCGGTGGCCGGGACGGCACTGGCCGCGGCGTACCACCTGCGGGTGCTGCGCCGCTGCTGGCACGGGCTACCGCAGACCCATCGTCCGGCCGAGCCGCCTGGTGCGGCGGTGTCCATGGTGCCGCCTGGTGCGGCGGCGCTTGCTGTGACGTCCGCTGATGCGACGGGCGCTACTGCGAGGTCCGCTGATGCGAGGTCCGCTGATGCGACGGGCGTCGAGCTGGCGATCGGCTTGCCGCTGGTGGTGGTGACCGTGGTGCTCGGGCTGGTGCCGTGGCTGCTGCTGCGGGTGACCGAGCCAGGGGTGCAGGCGCTGCTCGGCCTGGGTCAGGGGTCGGCATGAGCGCGGCGTGGACCGAAGCAGGGTCTGCGGTGGACGGCGTGGTGGCGGTCGACTGGCTGGCGATCGGTCCGGTGCTGGCTCCGGCGGTCGGTGCGGTGCTGGTCCTGCTGCTGCACGTCCTGCTCGGTGCCCGGTTCGGCCAGCTGGCGGCCTCGATCGTGGGTGGCGGCGCGGTCCTTGTTGGCGTGCTGCTGGTGCTGCCGCTGCGGACCGGGACCCGCTCGACCGTCTGCGTCCCGGCTGGCGACCGGGTGGACTGCGGGTTCGTTGTGTCGCCGTTGACCGCGGGGTTGCAGGTGATCGTCCTGGTGGCTGCTGGGGCATGCCTGCTGCTCGGCGCCGCCCAGTCCAGTCCGAGCGGCCACCGCGCCCAGTTCGACTCGAGCGGCCAGGATTGCCTGGACGAGGGTCGAGCGGTTGGTCCGGTGCCACTGGTGTTGCTGCTGGTGGCCACCGCTGGCGCGTGCGCGCTGGCCGGCGCTCGCGATCTGGCCACCCTGCTGGTGTCGGTGGAGACCGCCTCGTTGCCGATCGTCGGGCTGGTGGCCATGCGCCGGGACGCCAGCGGCGCGGAGGCCGGGCTCAAGCTGCTGTTCACCGCGATCACCTCGTTCGCGGTCACCGCCCTTGGTGCCGCACTCGTGTACGCGGCCACAGGCTCGTTGTTCCTGTCCGCCCCGGCGCGTCTCGTTCCGGGCGACTCCACCGGTGCGCCCGATCTCGCCGCGGTGCACGGGGTCGGTCTTGCGCTGCTGGTGGCCGGGGTCGCGTACAAGCTGTCCCTGGTGCCGTTCCACCTGTGGACGCCGGACACCTATGCCGGTGCGCCGCTGCCGGTGGCGGCGTTCCTGTCCACCGTGTCCAAGGCGGCGGGCGCCGCGGCGGTGCTGGTGGTGCTGGCGGTCGCGGCTCCGCGATGGTCCGGTTCCTGGTCGTCGTGGGCGGCCGGTGCGGCGGTGGTCACCATGACCGTGGGAAACCTGGTCGCGCTGCGGCAGACGATCGCGGTGCGCCTGCTGGCGTGGTCCACGGTGGCGCAGGCCGGGTGGGTGGTGCTCCCGCTGGGCGGTGCCACCGGGGCACCCGCGACCCTCGATGCCGTGCAGGCCTCCGTGGCGTACCTGGCCGCGCTGGTGGCCGGCGCGCTCGCGGTGTTCGCGGTCGCCACCCAGCAGTCCCGGTGGCACCCGGACGGTGACCGGCACCCGGTGTCGTCGTACGCCGGGTGGTGGTCGCGGCGGCCGGTGGCCAGCCTGGTGCTGGTGTTCGGCCTGCTCTGCCTGGCCGGGTTGCCGCCCGGGGTGATGGGGACGGTGGCCAAGCTGGTCGCGCTGGCGCCGGTGGTGGCGGCGCAGTCGTGGTGGGTCGTGGTGGCCGCCGGGATCAACGTGGTGGTCGGCTTGGCGGTGTACCTGCGCTGGGTGGTCGCGGTCTGCAGCCGCCCGGGAACCAGGCGTGGTGAGACGACCGAGGACAGCGGGTCCAGGTGGCCGCTGTCGGCTCGTCTGGCGGTGGGCCTGGCCGGGGCGGCGTGCGTGACGCTGTCGGTGTACCCGCAGGGTTTCGTCGGCCTGCTCGAGGCTGGATCGGTCCTGCGGTAGGCCGGTGAGCTCGCCGCTGGCGCGTGCTGTGGGAGGGCCGTCGGCCGGCCGGGAACGCGGCTGGCCGGCTCACGCGTTGATGCTGTCGATGACCACCTCGGATCCCGGGGTGGTCGCCGGAGCGAGTGAGAGGACGACATGGGCCACCAGCACTTCAACGGCCTCAAGACAACCCTGCTGTTCGGGGGGATCATCGGCCTGCTGCTCGCCATCGGAGCGGTGATCGGCGGCGGGCGGTTCATCTGGCTGTTCGCTCTCCTGGGCCTGGGGATGACCGCGTACGGCTACTGGAACTCCGACAAGATCGCGATCCGGGCGATGCGTGCCCGGCCGGTGAGCGAGGTGGAGCAGCCGGCGATGTACCGGATCGTCCGGGAGCTGTCCACCCGGGCGGAGCAGCCGATGCCCCGGCTGTACGTGTCCCCGACGATGGCGCCGAACGCGTTCGCCACCGGACGCAACCCGAGCAATGCCGCGGTCTGCTGCACGGACGGCATCCTGCAGCTGCTGGACGAGCGGGAGCTGCGTGGCGTCCTCGGGCACGAGCTGATGCACGTCTACAACCGGGACATCCTGACGTCGTCGGTGGCCGCCGCGATCGCCGGGGTGATCACCTCGATCGCGCAGATCGGGATGTTCTTCGGCGGCGGTTTCGGCGGCGGCAACGACGACGACCGTCCGAACCCGCTGGCGATGATCCTGATCGCGCTGGCCGCGCCGCTGGCCGCGATGCTGATCCAGATGGCGATCAGCCGCACCCGCGAGTACGACGCGGACGAGGACGGCGCGACGCTGACCGGTGACCCGCTGGCCCTGGCGTCCGCGTTGCGGAAGCTGGAGTTCGGCACCCGGCAGCTGCCGCTGCCGCCGGAGCGTGAGCTGGTGAACTCCAGCCACCTGATGATCGCCAACCCGTTCCGCGGCGATGGCATCTCCAAGCTGTTCAGCACCCACCCGCCGATGGCCGAGCGGGTCGCCCGCCTGGAGGCGCAGGCCGGCTACCGGCGGTGACTGTTGATGCGTGTGATGCGCTACCGTTGATGACATGCGCACGACGATGGCGATCGACGATGAGGTGCTGACCGCCGCTAAGCGGCGTGCCCGTGAGCAGGGCAGCTCTTTGGGTCAAGTGGTCGAGGTTGCGCTACGTCGGTACCTGTGCTCGACGCCCGAGCCAAGTGATCCCCCTACGATCCCGGTGTTGACGGGAGGGCGAGGTGTGCGGCCAGGGGTGGATCTGTCGTCCAACCGCGCCATCCACGAGCTGCTGGATGACGGCGTCGAGCTCAATTCCCTGCGGTGAGACCTTTCCTGCTGGACGTCAACGTCCTGCTGGCCGCTTTCCGGCAGGACCACCCTCAGCACTCGATTGTCCGACCATGGTTCGACGAGGCCGTCACGTCACCGGGGGTTGCGGTGCCGGCGATGGTCTGGACGTCGTTCGTGCGCCTCGCGACGCATCGCCGGGTGTTTGACCCGCCAGCTTGCCTGGCAGACGTCTTTGCCTTCGTCGACGCCGTTCGCGCGCAGCCGGACTACCTGGTCGTCGACCCTGGCCCCCGGCACTTGATGCTCCTGCGCCAGCTGTGCGAAGAGTCGGATGCCACCGGAGACCTGGTGCCGGACGCCGCGATAGGTGCGCTGGCGGTGGAGCACGGCTGCACCGTGGCCAGCCTGGACCGGGACTTCGCGCGCTTCGCCTCGGTCAGCCACGTCATCCCGGCGGGCGATTGACGACGGCCAGGGGATCACGTGCTCATGGCGATGAAGCGGTACCCGAGCCGTGTGGCGACGAGGAGGTCGCGGATCAGGGAATCCAGTCGAACGTGTCCGGGTCCGGGCCGATGCGACCGGACGCGCCGCGGTCGAGGCCGTCGATCGTGGCCATCTGCTCGTCGCTCAGCTCATAGTCGAAGACCGAGATGTTCTCGCGGATCCGGGACTCCGTGACCGACTTCGGGAACACCACGTTCCCCCGCTGCAGGTGCCAGCGCAGCACCACCTGAGCCGGCGAGCGGCCGAGCTCGTCGGCGATCGAGGTCACGGCCGGTTCGTCGAGCACCTGTCCTTGGCCGAGCGGCGACCACGCCTCGGTGACGATGCCGTGCGCCAGCCCGTACGAGCGCACCTGCTCGTTGCGGAAGTACGGGTGTGCCTCCACCTGGTTGACCGACGGGGCGACGTCCGCCTCGGCGGCCAGCCGCTCCAGGTGCGCGGGCTGGAAGTTCGACACTCCGATCGATCGGGCACGGCCATCGGCGGCGAACTCCTCCAGGGTCTTCCAGGTGGAGACGAAGTCGCCGTCGTAGCGGGTGGGCAGCGGCCAGTGGATGAGGAAGAGGTCGACGTACCCGAGGTCGAGTGCCTCCAGCGTGCCGTCGAAGGCGCGACGGGCGGCGTCGGGCTCGTGGTAGGAGTTGTTCAGCTTGCTGGTCACCCAGATCTGGTCGCGCGGGATGCCGCAGGTGCGGACCGCCTCGCCGACCTGTTTCTCGTTGCCGTACATCTGCGCGGTGTCGATGTGGCGGTAGCCGACCGCCAGCGCGGTGCCGACCGCCTCGACGGCGCGGTCCGGTTCCACCTGCCAGGTGCCGAAACCGAGTTGCGGGATCGCGGTGCCGTCGTTGAGGGGGATGGTAGGGGTGGTCACGGTGTCAGGCTCCTGGAGTCGTCGCGTGCTCGGTCCGGTTGGCGTGCTGAGTGTCAGAGAGCGGCGATCTCCTCGCGGATCGCGGTCGCCTTGTCCGCGCTGATCACGCCGCCGGCCATCTGGACTGCTTGTGCTGCTGGCATGGACGAGGCCATGGCGATCATCGGGTTGCTCGTGACCCCCGGGGCGTGTCTCTCCATGATCGCGACCGCCGCTGGATCCTCCAACAGGGTGCCGAGGGTGACGGTGTCCAGGTCGTACTTCGCCATCTGCTGCTCCTCATGACGGGCTGCGCGGGTGCGGTGGTCACCGGGTCCAATCGAGTGCCGGTCTGTCGGCGTTCAGCTTAGGCAGGCTGGCCAGTTCCTGCCCGGTGTCAGCGGGTGGCTCGCTGGCCGCGCCAGCGATGGCCTCGGACGCGGCGAGCCCCGACCGCGATGTCTGCCGCCATTGTCATGAGGTCGTGTCATGAGGGCGGTGGCGTGCCCGGCCCGCAGGAGGTGGTGCGGCGGGTCGCAGGTCAGGACAGGACCGCGACGGTGCGCAGCAACCCGTCGACGGCGGACCACCGCCCGGTCCAGCGGGGGAGACCGCGGATGTGCGAGGGCCACGGCACCCGCAGGTGGACCTCGAAGCGGCCATCCGCGCACAGCTCGAGGTCGGCGTCGGTGAAGTCCAGCCAGTGGCCCGTGAGCGGGTACCACGCCTTGAAGACGGCCTCCTTCGCGCTGAACAGCAGCCGATCCCCGTGCGGCTCGGTGGGGGATTGGCCGCTGGCTCTGGTCGTCAGTGCGGCCAACGAGGCCCGGTCCTCGGTGGTCGCGATCAGCCGCAACACCCCGTCGGGCAGTGGGACGTCCGGTTCAGCATCGATACCGAGGCCGCGCAGTTCGCCGGCTCGGGTCACCGCGGCGGCTCGCATTCCCGTGCAGTGCGTGATGCTCCCGATCACGCCGGGAGGCCACCGCGGGGATCTGTCGGCGTTGCGTGGGATGGGTGTCGGCGGCACCTGGAGGCGTCGCAACGCCGCTTGAGCGCACCAGCGTCCGGTGGCGAATTCCAGCTGACGGCGGACGGCTGGCTCGGTCGCCTGGTGTTGGAGCAGGCTCGGATCGATGTGCACCTGAGGGTCGGACAGGTCGTCCGTCCGTTCCACCACGGCCACCGAGGCCGGCAGCAGCTCCTGGAACACGTGATCACAGTAGTGACGCCGCGGCGGGTCTCAGGCGGCCCGTGGTCGATTCCATCGCGGGTGATCCGGCCGTCCTTGATTACCTGGCCTCATCGGCGAGCGTGTACGCTCGGATCGCGCTAGCTCAGTGCTCAGCGTGCTAGCCCCAATAGCTCAGTCGGCAGAGCGTCTCCATGGTAAGGAGAAGGTCTACGGTTCGATTCCGTATTGGGGCTCTGGTGGGTGGCTCGCTGGTCTCGGCTGTAAGGCGGACGGCGGCCCCCGCGCCCGGCGGGGTAGCTCAGGTGGTCAGAGCACACGGCTCATAATCGTGGTGTCGCGGGTTCGAGTCCCGCCCCCGCTACCGCCGACCGCGTTCCGGCGTGTGGCCGCCGACGAGGTCGGCTCGCTGACTGCCGTACCCTTGAGCGGTCGTCCCGTCGAGCAGAGAGCAGACCCGTGGCCAGCAAGAGCGCCGACGTTCGTCCCAAGATCACCCTTGCCTGCACCGAGTGCAAGGAGCGCAACTACATCACCAAGAAGAACCGGCGCAACGACCCGGATCGGCTGGAGCTCAAGAAGTTCTGCCCTCGGGATCGCCGGCACACCGTGCACCGCGAAACCCGCTGACCGTCGGCGGTCATCGTGGTCGACGCGTCGTTCGTCGGGCGCAGCTACCCGCCGACCCCGCCGTACGAGGTGGCCCGGGAGAAGATCCGGGAGTTCGCTGAGGCCACCGGACCGCACCCGGTGTTTGTGGATCAGCGAGCCGCGCATGAGGCCGGCTACCCGGACGTCATCGCGCCGCCCACCTTCGCGATCGTGATCGCGCAGCGCTGCGACGCTCAGCTGATCCAGGATCCGCAGGCCGCCATCGACTACTCCCGGGTCGTGCACGGCGGGCAGTCGTTCACCCATCACCGTCCGATCGTGGCTGGTGACCGCCTGGTCGCCGTGCTGCATGTTGACGTCGTGCGTCGAGTCGGCGGGCACGACATGGTGACCACCCGCAGCGAGATCTCCACCGAGTCCGGCGAGGCGGTGTGCACCGCGGTCTCCACCATCGTGGTCCGAGGGGAGGGCGCGTGAGCCAGCCCCTCAGCACAGGCGCCGAAGTTCGGGTCGGCGACCACCTGCCGCCGCTTGAGTTGAGCTTGGGCAGAGCGGATCTGATCCGATACGCCGGCGCGAGCGGTGACCTCAACCCGATCCACTGGAGCGAGCGGATGGCTCGCGAGGTGGGTCTGCCGGGAGTGATCGCGCACGGCATGCTCACGATGGCCACTGCGGCCCGGGTGGTCACCGCCTGGGTGGACGACCCCGGGGCGGTGCTGGAGTACAGCGTGCGGTTCACCCGTCCAGTGCCGGTGGACGACGTCACTGGTGCCCGGCTCCGCATCACCGGAACCATCGCTGCCCTCGACGACCAGGCCGGGACGGCTCGTGTCGACCTGACCGCGACCCTTCTCCCGCAGGGCGATCCGCCCCCGGATGACCCGAGCCCGAGCGGCTCGGGAGCAGGTGCGACGGCTGACCCCAGCGGTGCCACCGCAGGTGCGGACCGCAACGCCGGCACCGCGGCTGTGACCGTCCTGGGGCGGGCCCGGGCCGTCGTCCGGTTGCGATGATCCGGGTTGCCGGGTCCGACCTGCTGCGCCTCGCCGACCTCACCACGTTCCGGGTCGGCGGGCCCGCCCGACGGTACGTCGAGGCCACCACCACCGACGACCTGGTGGACGCCGTCCGCGAGGTGGACGACGCCGACGAGCCGTTGTTGCTGGTGGCCGGCGGCTCCAACCTGTTGGTAGGGGACGCCCCGGTGCCGGGCACGGTCGTGCGGGTGGCCACTCGCGGTGTCGAGGTGGAGTCATCCGACGCGTGTGCCGGCGCCATGGTGCGGGTCGCAGCCGGGGAGCCGTGGGACGACGTGGTCGCCCGCGCGGTGGTCGAGGGGTGGGTGGGTATCGAGGCGCTGTCCGGCATCCCGGGGTCGGCAGGCGCCACCCCGGTGCAGAACGTCGGCGCCTATGGCCAGGAGGTGTCGCAGACGATCGCTCGGGTCCGGGTCTGGGACCGTGCTCATCAGCGCGTCGTCACGATGGCGAACGCCGACTGCCGGTTCGGCTACCGCCGCAGCGCCTTCAAGGACGCGTCGTCGCGTGGCCCGACCGGCCGGTACGTCGTCCTGGACGTGACCTACCAGCTCCGGCTCGGCGACCTGAGCGCGCCGATCGAGTACGCCGACCTGGCTGGTGATCTGGGCGTTCGGGTGGGGGACCGGGTGCCGCTCGCCGAAGCACGGGTCGCCGTCCTCGCCCAACGTCGCCGCAAAGGGATGGTCCTGGACGTGGCTGACCACGACACCTGGAGCGCTGGGTCCTTCTTCACCAACCCGGTCATGCCGCACGCGGCGTTCAGCCGGCTGCGCGAACGGGTCGCCGAGCGCTTCGGCCACGACGTCGATCCGCCGGCTTGGCCGGTCGATGCTGACCCCGGGGCCGCCAAGACCAGCGCTGCCTGGCTCATCGAGCGAGCCGGCTTTGCCCGTGGCCACGGCCTGCCTGGGCCGGTCTCCTTGTCCACCAAGCACACCCTGGCGTTGACCAATCGGGGTGCCGGTACCGCGGCCGACCTGGTGGCGCTCGCTCGCGAGGTTCGGGACGGCGTCCAGGAGGCTTTCGGCGTGCAGTTGGAGCCTGAGCCGGTCTTGGTGGGCGTCGACCTGTCGTGAGCCGCCCTGGTCATGGCTGAGCCTCGGGCTGATTGGCCGAGGGCGTCGGTGCTGTCAGATCGAGCCCGCGAGACTGGCGCGTCCGGTGTCGTAGCGGTCCAGGACGAGGTCGATCAGCCGCTGGTCGGGCGGTCCGTCCAGCACCAGTGGATCGGTGACGTCGTCTGCTCCGGCGTCCTGCAGCCGGCGGTGGAAGAAGCCCGGTGCCAGCAGGTACGACGCGACCACCACCCGGCGGCTGGTGCGTCGAGCCTGGTCCACCGCCGCTGGCACCGAGGGTTGTGCGGTCGCGGCGTAACCGATGATCACCGGCCCGCGGTGGGTCCGGCGCACGTCCTCGGCCATGGCCTCGACGTCGGAGCTGGAGCGTGGATCGCTGGAGCCCGCCGCGGCCAGGACGATCGCGTCCTGGGCGCCCAGACCGGCGCGGCGCAGCCGGTCCTGGAGCAGCGCGGTGAGCCGACTGTCCGGTCCCAGCGCGCCGACCGCGACCGCTGATCGGCCGTGGACCGCCGCGGCGACGTCGACCCGGACGTGATAGCCGGTCGACAGCAGCAGTGGCACCACGACAGCGCTGCGGCCCGCGGCGTCGATGCGTCGGACGACGTCCGCCACGGCCGGCGGCTGGACGTCCACGTGCGACGTGCGCACGACCAGGCTCGGCCGGGCGGCCCGGACCGCGGCGATCAGCGCACCGACGGCCCGACGGCCCGCCGGTTCCCGGGTGCCGTGCGCGCACGCGACCAGCACCGGCTCGGCTAGCACGTCGTGATGGCCCATCAGGTGCCGCCGCTGAGGTGCACGGGGTGGCTCGGCGTTGGAGTCGGTGCTGGGTCCAGGGCCAGCCACGCGTCGATATCGGCGAGCACCGTCCGACGGACCGGTGCGGGTGCCCGGGACCCGTGGACGGACGCTCGGGCCAGGTCGGCCAGCTCCACGTCGTCCAGGCCGTGGACCTCTCGCGCAGTGCGGTATTGGTCGGCCAATCGGGAACCGAACAGCAGCGGGTCGTCGGCGCCGAGGGCCAGGGCGGCACCCGCCCGCAGCAGCGACCGCAGGGGCACCGATGACGCCTCGCGATAGACGCCGAGCGCGACGTTGGACCCGGGGCAGACCTCCAGGGTGATGCCTCGCTCGATCACCTCGTTCAGGACCGCGGGGTCTTCCACGCTGCGGACGCCGTGGCCGAGCCGGTCCGGTGCCAGGTGTCGCACCGTGGCGCGGACGTGGTCTGGGCCGAGCAGCTCGCCGCTGTGCGGCACGCTGGCCAGGCCGGCTCGGCTGGCGATCCGAAAGGCGGGGGCGAAGTCCTCCGTGGCGCCACGGCGTTCGTCGTTGCTCAGACCGAAACCTACGACGTGGCCGGCACCGTCGCCGGCATACCGGGCCGCGAGCCGGGCCAGCGTCCGTGCTTCCAGTGGGTGTCGGATCCGGCTCGCTGCCACCACGACGGCGATCGGCAGACCGGTCCGGCGCGTGGTGTCGCCCACGGCGTCCAGGATCACCTCCAACGTCGGGGTGAGCCCGCCCAGGTGCGGTGCGTAGGACGTCGGGTCGACCTGGATCTCCAGCCAGCGGGAACCGTCGGCGATGTCGTCCTGGGCGGCCTCCAGCACCAGCCGGCGGATGTCGTCGGCATCCCGGACGCAGGACCGGGCGATGTCGTACAGCCGTTGGAAGCGGAACCACCCCTTCTCGTCGGTGGCTCGCAGCTGCGGGGGGTGCCCCGCGGTAAGCGCCTCGGGCAGCACCACTCCGTGCTTGGCCGCGAGGTCCAACACCGTGGCCGGCCGCATCGAGCCGGTGAAGTGCAGGTGCAGGTGCGCCTTTGGCAGGGCCACGAGGTCCCGGACCGGGTGCCTCACGGATCGGCCCACCGAGGCGGCGGCACGCGTCAGCGGGCTTCGGACAACAGCGTTGCCATCCGGCCGACGCCCTCCGCCAGGTCGTCGTCGCCGAGCGCGTAGGACAACCGCAGGTACCCGCTCGGGCCGAACGCCTCACCGGGAACCACAGCGACCTCAGCCTCGTCCAGGATCAGCTCGGCCAGCTCGGCCGATGTCGTCGCCGTGCGTCCTCGGATGGTGCGGCCCAGCACTCCGTGCACGGAGGGGTAGGCGTAGAAGGCGCCGGTCGGCGTCGGGCAGACCACCCCGGGGATCTCCTCCAGCAGCTGCACCATGGTGCGGCGGCGCCGATCGAACGCGGTGCGCATCTCGACCACCGCTGACAGGTCTCCGGTCAAGGCGGCGATCGCCGCGCGCTGTGACACGTTCGCCACGTTGGACGTCAGGTGCGACTGCAAGTTGGTGGCTGCCTTGACGATGTCTCGTGGACCAATCAGCCAGCCCACCCGCCAACCAGTCATGGCGTACGTCTTGGCGACGCCGTTGAGCACCAGGCAGGTGTCCGCGAGCTCGGGTACCTGGACCGGCATCGAGCTGAATCGCGCGTCGTCGTACACCAGGTGTTCGTAGATCTCGTCGGTGATCACCCAGATGCCGTGCTCGAGAGCCCACTGGCCGATCGCGCGAACCTCGTCCGGAGAGTGCACCGCCCCCGTCGGGTTCGATGGCGAGCAGAACAACACCGCTCGGGTCCGCGGGGTCCGGGCCGACTCGAGTTGCTCGACGCTCACCCGGTACCCGGCTTCCGGCCCGGTCAGCACCTGCACCGGCATGGCTCCGGCCAGTCGGATGGCCTCCGGGTAGGTGACCCAGTGCGGGGTGGGGAGCAGAACCTCGTCGCCCGGATCTAGGACGGCGGCGAATGCTTGGTAGACGGCCTGCTTGCCGCCGTTGGTCACCAGAACCTGGTCGGTGTCGATCCGGTACCCGCTGTCCCGCGCAGTCTTGGCGACGATCGCCTGCTTGAGCTCGGGCAGCCCGCCGGCCGGACTGTATCGGTGGTTGACCGGCTGCGAGGCGGCCGCCTCGGCCGCCTCGCAGATCGCGGCGGGGGTCGGGAAGTCCGGCTCGCCGGCGCCAAAGCCGATCACTGGTCGGCCCTGCGCTCGCAACGTCTTTGCCTTGGCGCTGATGGCCAGGGTTGCGGATTCGGCGATGGCGGCGACGCGCGCTGAGACGCGCCGGGCAGGGGCGGCGATGGTGTGCTCGGTCACGGCCTCATCCTTCCATCCCGGGTCGGCGCTTCGACGGGGGAGCTGGTCCTGGGCAGACGCCGGTTCGACCAGCGGACCTGGGCTCGCGTACACTCAACCCCGGTGGTGACGTCCGCCACGCTGGTCTCTGTCCGCGGTGGCGTGACGCGGCGCCACCGAAGGGCAGTAGCTCAAATGGCAGAGCACCGGTCTCCAAAACCGGCGGTTGGGGGTTCAAGTCCCTCCTGCCCTGCGTTGGCTCCTCTCCAGGAGCGGACACAGGCGTCGCCATGATGATGGTGACTCGATATCCCCTGGCCGGCGGCACGATCAAGAAGCGCGGGACCCTCGCCCGCGGCGAATAGGTGAGGTGTGGTGACCCAGACCAGTACGAGCGAGGCCGATGGCCGTGATGCTCGGGGTCGGCGTGGGCCGTTCGGCCGGGCGGCTCTCTTCGTGCGGCAGGTGATCGCCGAGCTGCGCAAGGTTGTCCGCCCCACCCGCACCGAGCTAGTGACCTACACCACGGTCTGTCTGGTCTTCGTCGCGGCCGTCATGGCGTACGTCGCTAGTTTGGACCTCGCGCTGGGCACCGTGGTTCGCAAGGTCTTCGCCGGCTGACCGCCGGCGTGCCGGTCCGCTGTGCGGTGGCCGGTGGCCTCAGAAGCACGGCCTCCACAGACCAGAGACTGACAGGGAAGCAGGAACGACGTGTCCGAGCAGACGCACCCGACTCAAGAAGACCTGGTAGACGCCAGTCCCGAGCCGGAGGGTGCTCACGCTGCTGACGAGCTGGAGGTTGACTCGTTCGTCGAGCCGGGTGGTGATTCCGCGACGGTCACGGAAGACGCTGAACCGGACGTCGACCCTGTCGAGGAGTTCAAGGCAGGTCTACGTCGTGCGCCTGGTGACTGGTTCGTCGTCCATTCTTACGCTGGGTACGAGAACCGGGTAAAGGCGAACTTGGAGACCCGGATCCAAAGTTTGGCGATGGAGGATTACATCTTCCAGGTCGAGGTCCCCATGGAGGAGGTCACCGAGGTTAAGAACGGTCAGCGCAAGCAGGTCCGTCGCGTCCGGATGCCGGGGTACGTGCTGGTTCGGATGGACCTCAGCGACGAGTCCTGGGGGGCGGTCCGGCATACGCCAGGGGTTACGGGGTTCGTGGGCAATACGCACCAGCCCGTGCCGCTGAGCACCGACGAGGTGTTTTCGATGCTCGCCCCGACGCTGGAGACCAAGGCAAAGCCGGGGCAGCTTGCCCCAGCGCCGGTCCGTGTCGTCGACTTCGAGGTCGGGGAATCGGTCACGGTGATGGAGGGTCCGTTCGAGACCTTGCCGGCGACGATCAGTGAGATCAGCCCAGATGCTCAGAAGCTGAAGGTGTTGGTGTCGATCTTCGGCCGGGAGACACCGGTCGAGCTCTCCTTCAACCAGGTCGCCAAGATCTGACGACAGCCCAGCTTGCAGCAGGACGCATGACCTCGCAGTACGTCAGCACCACGTGGCAGGGGCGCTCCGCCCCGAGATGACCACATGTCACCGTCGAAACAGGAGAACCGCATGAAGCGCAGCAAGGCCTATCGCGCCGCCACCGACAAGATCGACTCCAACCATCTGTACTCGCCGCTGGCAGCGGTCCGGCTCGCCAAGGAGACGTCGGCCACGAGGTATGACGCGACCGTGGAGGTCGCGTTTCGGCTCGGTATCGACCCCCGCAAGGCCGACCAGATGGTCCGGGGCACGGTGAACCTTCCGCATGGCACCGGGAAGACCGCTCGGGTCCTGGTGTTTGCCACGGGTGAGCGGGCCGAGCAGGCCAGCGCGGTTGGTGCCGACTACGTGGGCAGCGACGACCTCCTCGAGCGGATCCAAGGCGGATGGCTGGACTTCGACGCGGTGGTCGCCACCCCGGACCTGATGGGAAAGGTCGGACGCTTGGGCAAGGTGCTGGGTCCGCGTGGCTTGATGCCGAATCCCAGGACTGGCACCGTCACCATGGACGTCGCCAAGGCGGTCGCAGACATCAAGGGCGGCAAGATTGAATTCCGCAATGACAAGCACGGCAACCTGCATCTGATCATCGGCAAGGTGTCCTTCGGCGAGCGTCAGTTAATTGAGAACTACGCCGCCGCCCTCGAGGAGGTGCTACGGCTCAAGCCGGCCGCCGCAAAGGGTCGTTTCTTGCGGAAGGCGACGGTGAGCACCACCATGGGCCCGGGTATCCCGGTTGATCCGAGCCTGACCCGCGATGTGGCCGCGGACGAGGCTGAGCCGGCTGGCGTCCGGTGATTTGGTCTCCTACCTCAAGACCCGTACTCTGGTGTTCGCCCAAGACCGCTGGTTGACCACACGCTCAAGCGTGAGGTCCGAAGGTTCATCTCCGATGCCGGCCAGCGCAGGCGACTGAATGTCCTTTCAGCGAGATTTCACTCGGATGAAGGGCCATCTCAGCGCTGCGCTTCCTCACGGTGGATGAGTCTGGTCACGACCGGCACTCTCTACGTGGAAGGAGGCTTATGGCCCGGCCGGATAAGACGGCAGCGGTCGCTGAGCTCACCGACCGTTTTCGCGACTGCAATGCCGCACTTCTCACCGAGTACCGGGGTCTGACCGTGACCCAGCTGTCCGCCTTGCGCGCCAGCATTCGCGAGCACGCGACGTACACCATCGTCAAGAACACGTTGACGGGAATTGCTGCTCAACAGGCGGGTGTGACGGCATTCGACGGTCAGCTGAACGGTCCATCAGCTATCGCGTTTGTCGCCGGCGATCCTGTCGAGACTGCTCGTTCGCTGCGTGACTTCGCTAAAGACAACCCCGCCTTGGTAATACGGGGCGGCGTGCTGGACGGCGTCGCGTTGTCCGCCGCCGATGTACGTCAGCTCGCTGATCTTGAGTCTCGCGAGGTGTTGCTGGCCAAACTGGCTGGCGCGATGAAGGCGTCGCTCGCGGGTGCTGTCGCGTTGTTCGCGGCCCCACTGGCGCAGACCGCCCGCGTCCTCGAGGCGTTGCGAGTTCAGCGTGACCACGAGTCCGAGGTGTCGTCCGCGCAGGACTGACACCACGCTCTACAGATTCAGCAAGGAACGGAGGACGATCATGGCCAAGCTCAGCACCGATGAACTGCTCGATTCGTTCAAAGAAATGACGCTCATCGAACTTTCGGAGTTCGTCAAGAAATTTGAAGAAACCTTTGAGGTGACCGCGGCAGCCCCAGTCGCCGTGGCTTCCGGCCCGGCGGGTGGGGCCGGAGCTGGTGAGGAGGCAGCAGCCGAGCAGGATGAGTTCGATGTCGTCCTCGAGGCCGCTGGTGACAAGAAGATCCAGGTCATCAAGGAGGTCCGCGCGTTGACGTCGCTTGGCCTCAAGGAAGCCAAGGATCTGGTTGACGGCGCCCCGAAGACCGTCTTGGAGAAGGTCGACAAGGCGGCTGCCGAAAAGGCGAAGGAAGCGCTTGAGGGCGCTGGGGCCACCGTCACCCTCAAGTGATCATGTGATCAGCGGACCAGTCCGGCAGGGTGTCCAGCCCGGATCTGGCTGAGGTGGTGCAGACCGACTGCAACAGGTGGTCTGCACCACCCATCCGCATTCGACGTACATGCCAGTGTGCTGGCTCGTCCGGACGGTCCTTCGCTGTGACGGGCCGGTCGATGAGGTCACTACTGATCAGCCTCGTGAGATAGACTTTTGCCTGCATGCGCTTGTGATGTATGCTAGTCCATTGCGCCTGCCCTCTCCTGGACCCCGTGACCGAGTTTGACGCTGCCTGTCGTCATCTGTGGGTCCTCGGGTCTCGGGGGTTTGCGCGCCGCACGCTCCTCAGGCCCGTGGAAGGACCATCCTTGGCTGCTTCGCGCACCGTTCCCGCGACCTCCACCGCCCGGACCCCGTCCGGCCGGGTCAGCTTCGGCAAGATCAACGAACCACTTGAGGTACCCGATCTGCTTGCTCTGCAGACCGACAGCTTCGACTGGCTGTTGGGTAACGAGCGTTGGCACTCCCACGGCGGCCAGGCCACCGGCAGCAGTGTCGTGAATGAGCGCTCCGGTCTGGAGGAGATCTTCGAGGAGATCTCCCCCATCGAGGACTTCTCTGGATCGATGTCGTTGTCGTTCCGGGACCACCGCTTCGAGCCGCCCAAGTACTCGATCGACGAGTGCAAGGAGCGGGACATGACGTACGCGGCCCCGCTGTTCGTGACAGCCGAGTTCATGAACGCCAACACCGGCGAGATCAAGAGCCAAACGGTTTTCATGGGGGACTTCCCGCTCATGACCGAGCGGGGCACTTTCGTGGTCAACGGCACCGAGCGCGTGGTCGTCTCTCAGCTCGTGCGCTCCCCGGGCGTCTACTTCGAGCGGTCCGCGGACAAAGCGTCTGACAAGGACATCTACACAGCCAAGGTGATCCCGAGCCGCGGTGCGTGGCTGGAGTTCGAGATCGACAAGCGGGACATGGTCGGTGTGCGGGTGGACCGCAAGCGCAAGCAGTCGATCACGGTGCTGCTCAAGGCGCTCGGGATGACCGAGGCGCAGATCCTGGAGGAGTTCGGCGACTTCGAGTCCATCCGGCAGACCTTGGAGAAGGACCACACGACCGGTCAGGACGACGCACTACTCGACATCTACCGCAAGCTGCGCCCGGGCGAGCCGCCAACCAGGGAGGCGGCTCAGACGTTGCTGGACAACCTGTACTTCAACGGCAAGCGGTACGACCTGGCTCGAGTCGGTCGGTACAAGATCAACAAGAAGCTGGGCCTGGAGAAGGCCGGCCATGTCAGCGTGTTGGACTTGGACGACGTGGTCGCGGCGATCCGTTTCCTCGTCACCCTGCACGCGGGCGGCACCTCTATGCCAGGGACGCGGGACGGTCAGCCGGTGGACGTCCGGGTCGAGGTCGACGACATCGACCACTTCGGCAACCGGCGGTTGCGGACTGTCGGCGAGCTCATCCAGAACCAGGTCCGGACTGGCTTGTCGCGCATGGAGCGGGTGGTCCGGGAACGGATGACCACTCAGGACGTCGAGGCGATCACACCGCAGACCCTGATCAACATCCGTCCCGTCGTGGCGTCGATCAAGGAGTTCTTCGGCACCAGCCAGCTGTCCCAGTTTATGGACCAGACCAATCCCATCGCGGGCCTCACCCACAAGCGTCGGCTGTCTGCGCTCGGCCCGGGTGGTCTGTCCCGTGATCGCGCCGGGTTCGAGGTTCGGGACGTGCATCCGTCGCACTACGGCCGGATGTGCCCGATCGAGACACCGGAAGGCCCGAACATCGGCTTGATCGGTTCCCTGTCGACGTATGCCCGGATCAACGCGTTCGGGTTCGTCGAGACGCCGTACCGCAAGGTGTCCGCGGGTGTGGTTGGCACAGAGGTGGACTACCTCACCGCGGACGAGGAGGACGAGTTCGTCATCGCCCAGGCCAATGCGCCGCTGGACGAGGACGGCCGGTTCGTCGAGGAGATGGTGACCGTCCGCCGCAAGGGCGGCGAGGTCGAGTTGGTCGCTCGGGAGAGCGTCGACTACATGGACGTCTCCGCCCGGCAGATGGTGTCCGCTGCTACCGCGATGATTCCGTTCCTGGAGCACGACGACGTCAACCGCGCGCTCATGGGCTCGAACATGCAGCGGCAGGCGGTGCCGTTGGTCCGGGCCGAGGCACCGCTGGTCGGTACCGGTATGGAGTGGCGTGCCGCGTTGGACTCCGGCGATGTGTTGCGTGCGGAGAAGCCCGGTGTTGTCCAGGAGGTTTCCGCGGACGCCGTCACTGTGACCAACGACGACGGTACGTACACCACCTACCGGGTGGCCAAGTTCCGGCGGTCCAACCAGGGGACGTCGTACAACCAGCGCGTCGCTGTGGCAGAGGGTGCCCGGGTCGAGGCCGGGCAGCTGCTGGCCGACGGTCCGTCGACCGACGGTGGCGAGATGGCGCTGGGTCGCAACCTGCTGGTCGCGTTCATGCCGTGGGAGGGCCACAACTACGAAGACGCCATCATCCTGTCCCAGCGGGTGGTCCAGGACGACCTGCTCTCGTCCATCCACATCGACGAGCACGAGGTGGATGCGCGAGACACCAAACTCGGCCCCGAGGAGATCACCCGAGACATCCCGAACGTGTCCGAGGAGGTTCTGGCGGACCTGGACGAACGTGGGATCATCCGGATCGGTGCCGAGGTCCGGGACGGGGACCTGCTGGTCGGCAAGGTCACCCCGAAGGGCGAGACCGAACTGACCCCGGAGGAGCGGCTGCTGCGGGCGATCTTCGGGGAGAAGGCTCGCGAGGTACGGGACACCTCCCTCAAGGTGCCGCACGGCGAGACCGGCACGGTTATCGGCGTGAAGCTGTTCGATCGCGAGGAGGGCGACGAGCTGCCCCCCGGTGTTAACCAGCTGGTTCGGGTCTACGTCGCCAACAAGCGGAAGATCACCGACGGTGACAAACTGGCCGGTAGGCACGGCAACAAGGGTGTGATTGCCAAGATCCTGCCTATCGAGGACATGCCCTTCCTCCCCGACGGCACTCCGGTGGACGTCGTGCTGAACCCGCTGGGCGTACCGAGTCGGATGAACGTCGGCCAGGTCTTGGAGATGCACTTGGGCTGGGTCGCCCACCAGGGCTGGAAGGTTGAGGGCTCGCCGGATTGGGCGTCAGAGATCAAGCCTGACGCCTATGAGGCGATGCCCGGCACCCGAGTGGCGTCGCCGGTGTTCGACGGTGCGCGCGAGGAGGAGATCATCGGCTTGCTCGGCAGCACGTTCCCCACCCGGGACGGCGATCGGCTGGTGGGCGCCGACGGCAAGGGTCAGCTGTTCGACGGCCGGACCGGCGAGCCGTTCCCCGAGCCGGTCGCGGTCGGGTACATGTACATCTTGAAGCTGACCCACATGGTCGACGACAAGATCCACGCTCGCTCCACCGGCCCGTACTCGATGATCACCCAGCAGCCCTTGGGTGGTAAGGCGCAGTTTGGCGGTCAACGGTTCGGCGAGATGGAGGTGTGGGCGCTGGAGGCGTATGGCGCCGCGTACACCTTGCAGGAGCTGCTCACCATCAAGTCCGACGACATCCAGGGCCGCGTCAAGGTGTACGAGGCGATCGTCAAGGGCGAGAACATCCCGGACTCAGGGATCCCGGAGTCCTTCAAGGTGTTGTTGAAGGAGATGCAGTCGCTCTGTCTGAACGTCGAGGTGCTCAGCAGCGATGGCACCTCGATCGAGATGCGGGATGCCGACGAGGACGTGTTCCGTGCCGCTGAAGAGCTCGGCATCGACCTGTCCCGTCGCGAACCGAGCAGCGTCGAAGAGGTCTGAGTGTGCTGGAACGGGCGACGCGGCGACGCGTCCGTTCCTCACGCGACCTGCCACACCGAACTACGACCTTCATCTGACCGACCGAGAGAAGGACACCCGTGCTGGACGTCAACTTCTTCGACGAACTGCGTATCGGCCTCGCTACAGCTGATGAAATCGGCGACTGGTCGAGGGGCGAGGTCAAGAAGCCGGAGACCATCAACTACCGCACTCTCAAGCCGGAGAAGGACGGGCTCTTCTGCGAGAAGATCTTCGGCCCGACCCGAGACTGGGAGTGTTACTGCGGCAAGTACAAGAGGGTCCGGTTCAAGGGCATCGTGTGTGAGCGCTGTGGTGTCGAGGTGACCCGCGCCAAGGTGCGCCGAGAGCGGATGGGGCATATCGAGCTGGCAGCACCGGTCACGCACATCTGGTACTTCAAGGGAGTACCGAGTCGCCTCGGCTACCTGCTCGACCTGGCGCCGAAGGACTTGGAGAAGGTCATCTACTTCGCCGCCTACATGATCACGGTGGTGGACGAAGAGGCACGGCACCGCGATCTGCCATCCCTCGAAGCTCAGATCGAGGTGGAGAAGAAGGAGCTGGAGAACCGCCGCGACGCTGACGTCGAGGCCCGGGCGAAGCGGCTTGAGGCCGACCTGGCACAGCTGGAGTCCGAGGGCGCGAAAGCGGATGCTCGTCGCAAGGTCCGCGAGTCCGCCGAGCGGGAAATGAACCAGATCCGCAAGCGAGCGGACGCCGAGGTCGACCGGCTAGCGATGGTGTGGGACCGGTTCAAGAACCTCAAAGTGCAGGATCTTGAGGGCGATGAGGTGCTCTATCGGGAGATGCGCGACCGGTTCGGCTTGTACTTCGAAGGCGGCATGGGAGCCGCAGCGATCCAGCAGCGGTTGGCCAGCTTCGACTTGGATGGTGAAGCCGCGTCATTGCGGGACGTCATCGCGAACGGCAAGGGTCAGCGCAAGACCCGAGCGCTTAAGCGACTCAAGGTGGTATCGGCGTTCCTCACCACGCGGAACTCCCCGATGGGCATGGTGCTGGACCGCGTTCCGGTGATCCCGCCGGACCTGCGCCCGATGGTGCAGCTGGACGGTGGCCGGTTCGCTACCAGCGACCTCAACGATCTCTACCGCCGGGTGATCAACCGGAACAACCGGTTGAAGCGACTGCTCGACCTCGGCGCGCCGGAGATCATCGTCAACAACGAGAAGCGGATGCTCCAGGAGGCCGTGGACGCGTTGTTCGACAACGGCCGCCGCGGCCGTCCGGTGACGGGCCCGGGCAACCGACCGCTGAAATCGTTGTCCGACATGCTCAAGGGCAAGCAGGGCCGGTTCCGGCAGAACCTGCTCGGCAAGCGGGTCGACTACTCAGGTCGGTCGGTGATCGTGGTTGGGCCGCAGCTCAAGCTGCATCAGTGTGGCCTGCCGAAGCAGATGGCCCTGGAGCTGTTCAAGCCGTTCGTGATGAAGCGGCTGGTGGACCTCAACCACGCGCAGAACATCAAGTCCGCCAAGCGGATGGTGGAACGCGGCCGGTCGGTGGTCTGGGACGTGCTGGAGGAGGTCATCACCGAGCACCCGGTGCTGCTGAACCGGGCGCCGACGCTGCACCGGCTCGGCATCCAGGCGTTCGAGCCGCAGCTAGTCGAGGGCAAGGCGGTGCAGATCCACCCGCTGGTGTGCACCGCGTTCAACGCTGACTTCGACGGCGACCAGATGGCGGTGCATCTGCCGTTGTCGGTGGAGGCGCAGGCTGAGGCCCGCATTCTCATGCTCTCCAGCAACAACATCCTCAAACCGGCCGATGGGCGTCCAGTCACCATGCCCACCCAGGACATGGTGATCGGCCTGTTCCACCTCACCTCGATGGACGATAAGCCGCTGGGCGAGGGTCGGACGTTCGGCTCGGTGGCCGAGGCGATCATGGCGTACGACGCTCGGGAGCTCGGACTCGGCACCCCGACCCGGATCCGAGTGACCGGGGTTCGCCCGGGTTCTGGTGCCGCGACGCCGGACGGGTGGTCCGAGGGTGACCCGCTGTTGCTGGACACCACCCTCGGTCGGGCACTGTTCAACGAGACGCTGCCCGAGAACTATCCGTACGTCGACGAAACGGTGGACCGCAAACGGCTGTCCGCGATCGTCAACGACCTGGCCGAGCGCTATCCCAAGGTGCAGGTCGCTGCGACCCTGGACGCGTTGAAGGAGGCCGGGTTCCACTGGGGTACCCGGTCGGGTACCACGGTGTCCATCGCCGATGTGGTCACTCCGCCGAACAAGGTGCGGATCCTGGAGTCTTACGAGGGCAAGGCCGCCAAGGTTCAGGGCCAGTTCGAGCGCGGTCTGATCACGGACGACGAGCGTCGTCAGGAGCTGATCGAGATCTGGACCCAGGCCACCAATGAGATCGCCAAGGAGATGGAGGCCAACTTGCCGGCGTCCAATTCCATCTACCGGATGGTGAATTCGGGTGCTCGTGGCAACTGGATGCAGGTGCGGCAGATCGCCGGCATGCGCGGGTTGGTCGCCAACCCCAAGGGCGAGATCATTCCGCGGCCAGTGAAGGCGAACTTCCGTGAAGGGTTCTCCGTATTGGAGTACTTCATCTCCAGCCATGGCGCCCGAAAGGGTTTGGCGGACACCGCGTTGCGGACCGCCGACTCCGGGTACCTCACCCGCCGCCTGGTGGACGTCTCGCAGGATGTCATCGTTCGGGAGGAGGACTGCGGTACCGAGCGTGGCTTCGCGATGCCGATCGCGGTAGAGACCTCGGACGGCGGGTTGCGCAAGCACGATGACGTCGAGACGTCGGTGTATGCGCGGAGCTTGGCCTCTGATGTGGTGTTGGATGGCGAGACCGTCCTGGCTGCCGGTACCGATCTGGGCGACGTCTCGATCGACATGCTGATCGCGCATGGCGTCCGGGAGGTGAAGGTCCGCTCGGTGCTCACCTGCGACTCCCGGGTCGGCACCTGCGCCCTGTGCTACGGACGGTCGCTAGCTAGCGGCAAGTTGGTGGACATCGGCGAGGCGGTGGGCATCATCGCTGCCCAGTCGATCGGCGAGCCGGGCACCCAGCTGACCATGCGGACCTTCCACACCGGTGGTGTCGCCGGTGATGACATCACGCACGGTCTGCCTCGGGTGGTCGAGCTGTTCGAGGCCCGCACACCCAAGGGTGTGGCTCCGATCGCCGAAGCCACCGGCCGGATCGCGCTGGAGGAGACCGACAAGGCCCGTCGGATCGTGCTCACCCCGGACGACGGGTCCGAGGAGCACGCGTATCCCGTGTCACGCCGATCCCGGTTGCTGGTTTCCGATGGAGACCACGTGGAGGTGGGCACGAAGCTCATCCAGGGTGCCATCGACCCAAAGCAGGTGTTGCGCATCTTGGGTCCGCGGGCAGTGCAGACCCACCTGGTGGACGAGGTCCAGGAGGTCTATCGCAGCCAAGGGGTGTCGATTCACGACAAGCACATCGAGGTGATTGTCCGGCAGATGCTGCGCCGGGTGACCATCATCGAGTCCGGTGACGCGGATCTCCTGCCTGGTGAGCTGGTTGACCGGACCAGGTTCGAGGCGGAGAACCGGCGGGTTGTCGCGGAGGGCGGCAGCCCAGCATCTGGGCGGCCGGATCTCATGGGCATCACGAAGGCGTCGTTGGCTACGGATTCCTGGCTCTCCGCTGCCTCGTTCCAAGAGACCACCCGAGTGCTCACCGACGCGGCCATCAACGGCAAGTCGGACCCGTTGCTCGGTCTCAAGGAGAACGTCATCATCGGCAAGCTGATCCCGGCTGGCACCGGGCTTGCGCGGTACCGCAACGTGCAGGTCGAGCCCACGGAGGAGGCACGTTCGATGATGTACTCGATGCCGGGGTACGAAGACGTCGACTATGCGCCGTTTGGCGCTGGGTCGGGTCAGGCGGTTCCCTTGGAGGACCTCGATTTTGGAGATTTCCGCAACTAAGGCGGGCGGCGGGGCGGTGGCCAGAGGGCGTACCGTCCCGCCAAAGCATCTGACCTGCCTCATTTTGACCATCCGACCGCACGGCGGGTAGCCTTGACGCTCGTGCTCGGGTCTCCCGAGTGCCCCGCACCGCTCAGATCAACCGAAGCAGATGTGCGGCTTCATCAACGACACACCCGACCTCGGGGGTCGGTACCGGCTAGTGCTTCGCTGCCTTGCCCCGATGATCGCGACGAGTAGATCCGCCACATCAGAGATGGAGACGTAGGTGCCCACGATCCAGCAGCTGGTCCGTAAGGGTCGGCAGGACAAGGTCGCCAAGACCAAGACCCCGGCGCTTAAGGCCAGCCCACAGCGTCGCGGTGTGTGCACCCGGGTCTACACGACCACACCGAAGAAGCCGAACTCCGCGCTGCGCAAGGTTGCCCGAGTCCGGTTGACCAGCGGCATCGAGGTCACCGCGTACATCCCAGGTGTGGGTCACAACTTGCAGGAACATTCGATCGTGTTGGTCCGTGGTGGCCGGGTGAAGGATCTCCCGGGGGTGCGGTACAAGATCGTCCGCGGATCGCTAGACACCCAAGGCGTTCGCGGCCGTAAGCAAGCGCGTAGCCGATACGGCGCGAAGAAGGAGAAGAGCTGATGCCCCGCAAGGGACCGGCCCCGAAGCGACCACTGATCGTTGATCCAGTTTTCAGTTCCGCGCTCGTCACCCAACTGGTGAACAAGGTGCTGCTGGATGGAAAGAAGTCGGTGGCTGAGCGCATCGTGTACGGCGCGCTCGAAGGTACGCGGACCAAGACCGGTACCGATCCGGTGGTAACGCTCAAGCGCGCCCTGGACAACGTCCGGCCGACCCTCGAGGTCAAGTCTCGACGGGTCGGCGGTGCGACGTACCAAGTGCCGGTGGACGTGCGAGCGAACCGGGCGACGACGCTGGCGTTGCGGTGGCTCGTCAACTTCGCCCGGGATCGCCGCGAAAAGACGATGACCGAGCGGCTCATGAACGAGATTCTCGATGCGAGCAACGGTCTTGGGGCCGCAGTGAAGCGGCGCGAAGACATGCACAAGATGGCCGAGTCGAACAAGGCTTTCGCGCATTACCGTTGGTAATGCCAGCCCCTCAGAAGGCAGGAAATCACTGTGGCACAGGGCGTGCTGACGGATCTCACCAAGGTCCGCAACATCGGCATTATGGCGCACATCGACGCTGGCAAGACCACCACGACCGAGCGGGTGCTGTTCTACACCGGGATCAACTACAAGATCGGTGAAGTTCACGACGGCGCCGCCACCATGGACTGGATGGAGCAGGAGCAGGAGCGCGGCATCACGATTACGTCAGCCGCGACCACGTGTTTCTGGGAGGGCACCCAGTTCAACATCATCGACACTCCCGGCCATGTCGATTTCACGGTTGAGGTCGAAAGATCGTTGCGGGTGCTGGATGGAGCGGTAGCCGTCTTCGACGGTAAGGAAGGCGTCGAGCCGCAGTCCGAGACCGTGTGGCGGCAGGCGGACAAGTACAACGTCCCGCGGATCTGCTTCGTCAACAAGATGGACAAGTTGGGCGCTGATTTCTACTTCACGGTTCAGACGATCAAGGATCGGCTCGCGGCGAGGCCGCTGGTCATCCAGCTGCCGATAGGCGCGGAGAGCAGTTTCGAGGGCGTCGTCGACCTGGTCTACATGCGGTCGCTCACCTGGCGCGGGGACACCGGCAAGGGCGAGGCCTACCAGATCGAGGAGATCCCCGCAGATCTGGTCGAAAAGGCTCAGGAGTATCGGCACCAGTTGATCGAGACGGTGGCCGAGACGAATGAGGCGCTGCTCGAGAAGTATCTCGGCGGTGAGGAGTTGACACCGGAGGAGATCAAGGCGGCGATACGCCACCTGACGGTTTCTGGCGAGATGTACCCGGTGCTGTGCGGCTCGGCCTTCAAGAACAAAGGTGTTCAGCCGATGCTGGACGCCGTCGTGGACTATCTCCCCTCACCACTGGACGTCCCTCCTATGGTGGGCCACAACGTCCGGGACGAGTCGGTGCAGGTCATCCGTAAGCCAGATGCGAGTGAGCCTTTCTCCGCGTTGGCGTTCAAGGTCGCCAGTCACCCGTTCTTCGGCAAGCTGACGTACGTCCGGGTGTACTCCGGTCGGGTGGCCGCCGGATCCCCGGTGATCAACTCCACCAAGGGCCGCAAGGAGCGGATCGGCAAGTTGTTCCAGATGCACTCCAACAAGGAGAACCCTGTTGAGGAGGCTGTGGTCGGTCACATCTACGCGATGATCGGCCTCAAGGACACCACGACCGGTGACACGTTGTGCGACCCGAACGCTCAGGTGGTCCTGGAGTCGATGACCTTCCCCGACCCGGTCATATCAGTGGCGATCGAGCCCAAGACCAAAGGGGACCAGGAGAAACTCGGGACGGCGATCCAGAAGCTCGCTGAGGAGGACCCGACCTTCCAGGTTCAGCTCGACGAGGAGACCGGCCAGACGATCATCAAGGGCATGGGGGAGTTGCACCTCGACATCCTGGTCGACCGGATGCGTCGGGAGTTCAAGGTCGAAGCGAACGTCGGCAAGCCCCAGGTCGCGTATCGGGAGACCATCCGTCGCGCGGTGGAAAAGTACGACTACACCCACAAGAAGCAGACAGGTGGATCCGGCCAGTACGCGAAGGTGCAGATCACCTTCCAGCCGTTGGCATCCGAGGACGGCGCCATGTACGAGTTCGAGAACAAGGTCACAGGTGGCCGGGTTCCGCGCGAGTACATCCCGAGCGTCGACCACGGCATCCAGGACGCGATGCAGCTAGGCGTCCTGGCTGGGTATCCCCTGGTGGGGATCAAGGCGACGTTGCTCGACGGGGCTTCTCACGACGTCGACTCCTCCGAGATGGCGTTCAAGATCGCCGGTTCGATGGCACTGAAAGAGGCTGTGCGCCGAGCGGATCCGGTTCTGCTCGAGCCGCTGATGGCGGTTGAGGTCCGCACGCCTGAGGACTACATCGGAGACGTGATCGGCGACATCAACTCCCGCCGCGGGCAGATCCAGTCCATGGAAGACGTCAGCGGCGCCAAGGTGGTGCAGGCCCTCGTTCCGTTGTCGGAGATGTTCGGCTACGTGGCCGACCTGCGGTCCAAGACTCAGGGGCGGGCCAACTACACCATGCAGTTCGACTCCTACGCCGAGGTTCCGCAGAACGTCGGAGAGGAGATCATCAAGAAGGTTCGAGGAGAATGACCTCGGGCTAGTTCGTAATCCCAGATCGGCCGCACCACCGCGAGCTGCGGCTCCACATCCCCGAGTCCTGAGGAGGACCCACAGTGGCGAAGGCGAAGTTCGAGCGGACTAAGCCGCACGTCAACATCGGCACCATCGGTCACATCGACCATGGCAAGACCACGTTGACGGCCGCGATCTCGAAGGTGCTGCACGACAAGGACCCGGTGGCGAATCCGAACACCGAGGCCTTCGATCAGATTGACAAGGCACCCGAGGAGCGTCAGCGGGGCATCACCATCTCAATCGCGCACATCGAGTACCAGACTGCCGCGCGGCATTACGCGCACGTCGACTGCCCTGGTCACGCCGACTACATCAAGAACATGATCACCGGTGCCGCTCAGATGGACGGGGCGATCCTGGTGGTCGCCGCGACCGACGGCCCGATGCCGCAGACCAAGGAGCACGTGCTCCTGGCTCGCCAGGTCGGCGTCCCCTCGATCGTGGTTGCGCTCAATAAGGCCGACATGGTCGACGACGAGGAGATCCTCGAGCTCGTCGAGATGGAGGTCCGTGAGCTGCTGTCGTCCTACGACTTCCCAGGCGATGACTTGCCAGTCGTGCGGGTGTCCGCGCTGAAGGCGCTGGAGGGCGATGCGGAGTGGGGCGACAAGCTCATGGAGCTCATGAGCGCGGTCGACGAGTCGATCCCGCAGCCTGTGCGGGACACGGACAAGCCTTTCTTGATGCCGGTTGAGGATGTCTTCACCATCACCGGTCGCGGCACCGTCGTCACCGGTCGGATCGAGCGCGGCATCCTCAAGGTCAACGAGGAAGTGGAGATCGTCGGGATCCGACCGGAGTCGACGAAGACCACTGTTACCGGTATCGAGATGTTCCGTAAGTTGCTTGACGAGGGTCAGGCTGGTGAGAACGTTGGTCTGTTGTTGCGTGGCATCAAGCGTGAGGATGTCGAGCGCGGGCAGGTGGTGTGCAAGCCGGGCTCGATCACGCCGCACACCGAGTTCGAGGCGCAGGTCTACATCCTGTCCAAGGACGAGGGAGGCCGGCACACGCCGTTCTACGGGAACTACCGGCCGCAGTTCTACTTCCGCACTACCGATGTGACGGGGGTCGTAACCCTCCCTGAGGGCACGGAGATGGTGATGCCGGGTGACGACACCAGCATGAAGGTCGACCTCATCCAGCCGATCGCGATGGACGAGGGCATGGGATTCACCATCCGCGAAGGCGGTCGTACCGTCGGCGCTGGTCGCGTCACGAAGATCATCAAGTAGGAGCTCGTGATAGTTGGGGGGTCAGGGTCACCGGCCTGACCCCCCAACACAGAGGCGATTGGCCAACTAGTGATCGTCTCTGGCAGGATGACCTGGTTGTTCGCGGCAGAGCGTAGGGCCACTTAGCTGCGAACTTGTTGATCGGCCGAGTGAGTTCGATCGGCACCCCATACGGCGATATGACAGACAGGCCGTCGCCACCCTGTGCGACACACCCGACCTCGGGGGTCGGTGACATGGCGATTCATCGGCTATCCAAGCAACGAGAAGAGAGTGCACAAAGGCGATGGCGGGACAAAAGATCCGCATCCGGCTCAAGTCCTATGACCACGAGGTCATCGACAGCTCGGCGCGAAAGATCGTCGACACGGTGACCCGAGCCGGTGCCACGGTAGTTGGCCCGGTTCCGCTGCCGACTGAGAAAAACGTGTACTGCGTTATCCGGTCGCCGCATAAGTACAAAGACAGCCGCGAGCATTTCGAGATGCGTACGCACAAGCGGTTGATCGACATCATCGATCCGACCCCAAAGGCGGTTGACTCGCTGATGCGTCTCGACCTGCCGGCCGATGTCAACATCGAGATCAAGCTCTGAGGGTCCGACATGACTGCCGTGAAACATGCTCAAGGTGTCCTAGGCACCAAACTTGGCATGACCCAGATATGGGATGAGGCTGGCCGGCTGGTGCCGGTCACCGTCGTCCAAGCTGGTCCATGCCTTGTGACCCAAGTTCGCGTCAAGGACATTGACGGGTATGAAGCCGTGCAACTCGCTTACGGCGGTATTGACCCTCGCAAGGTCAACAAGCCGATGAACGGCCATTTCGCGAAGGCAGGCGTGACTCCTCGGCGGCATCTGATGGAACTTCGAGCCGCCCCGGGTCAATACACCGCTGGGCAGGAGATCACCGCGTCGGTGTTCGAGGCCGGGCAGCGGGTGGACGTGATGGGAACCACCAAGGGGAAGGGCACAGCCGGCGTGATGAAGCGTCACGGGTTCTCCGGTGTTGGTGCGTCCCACGGTGCGCACCGCAATCACCGCAAGCCCGGGTCTATCGGAGGTGCCTCGACGCCAGGTCGCGTGTTCCGGGGCTTGCGGATGGCTGGTCGTATGGGTGGAGCCCGTCACACCACCCAGAACCTGCTGGTTCATGCAGTTGACGCTGAGCGCGGGCTGCTGTTGGTGAAGGGTGCGGTGCCGGGGCCTAAGGGTGCTGTTGTGCTGGTGACTTCCGCTGCGAAAGGAGCGTGACCTGTGCCGACTGTCGACGTTCGTACGCCATCTGGCGGCACAGACGGCACCGTCGAGCTGCCCGATGAGATCTTCGCCGTTCAGACCAACGTTCCGCTGATCCATCAAGTGGTGGTGGCCCAGCTTGCTGCTGCCCGGCAGGGCACCCATGCGACGAAGACCAGGGGTGCTGTCCGCGGCGGTGGCGCGAAGCCGCACCGGCAGAAGGGAACGGGCCGTGCTCGACAAGGCTCGACGCGGGCACCCCAGTTCACCGGAGGCGGCACGGTGCATGGTCCCCAGCCTCGGGACTATCGGCAGCGGACTCCCAAGAAGATGAAGGCTGCTGCGTTACGCGGCGCTTTGTCGGACCGAGTACGTCACGGCCGAGTTCACGTTGTGAGTGCTGTGGTGGAACAAGACGAGCCGTCCACCCGAGCGGCGGTGGCGACGCTGCAGCATGTCTCGGACCGACGTCGGGTGCTCGTGGTGGTGGCGTCGGAGGACGTAGTCAGCTGGCGAAGCCTGAGGAACATCGAGCGGGTTCATGTCCTGGCGCCTGGCCAGCTGAACACCTACGACGTGGTGCGCAGCGATGACGTGGTGTTCACATCCGCGGCCTTGGAGGCGTTTGTGGGCGGGGCGACGGTCGCGTCGACTGCGTCTGATCAGCCTGAGGAGGTCGCGCCATGACCGCGCTGCCCAAGAACCCCCGCGACATCCTGCTTGCGCCGGTGGTGTCGGAGAAGAGCTACGGCTTGTTGGACGAAGGGGCCTACACCTTCTTGGTCGACCCGCGGGCGAACAAGACGGAGATCCGAATCGCGGTCGAGCAGGTGTTCGGCGTGAAGGTGCGATCGGTGAACACGCTGAACCGCAAGGGAAAGACGCGTCGTACTCGTTTTGGCGTGGGTAAACGCAAGGACACCAAGCGGGCTGTGGTGACCCTCCGCGAGGGCAGCATTGACATCTTCGGGGGTCCGGTCAGCTGACCGGACCACACCGACCACGACGCGTAAAGAGGACTGTGAGTTATGGGTATCCGCAAGTACAAGCCGACGACGCCAGGGCGCCGCGGCGCTAGCGTCGCCGACTTCGTCGAGATCACCCGCTCGGAGCCGGAGAAGTCGCTGGTGCGTCCTCTCACCAAGAGCGGTGGCCGCAACAACGCCGGACGGATCACGACTCGGCATGTCGGTGGCGGGCACAAACGTGCCTACCGAGTGATCGACTTTCGGCGGCACGACAAGGACGGCGTGCCGGCGCGGGTGGCGCACATCGAGTACGACCCAAACCGGACGTCGCGTATCGCTCTCCTGCACTATGCGGACGGCGACAAGCGGTACATCCTCGCTCCGGCCCGGTTGCGTCAAGGCGATCGCATCGAGAACGGTCCGAGCGCGGACATCAAGCCGGGCAACAATTTGCCGCTGCGCAACATCCCGGTCGGAACCGTGGTGCACGCGATCGAGCTGAGACCTGGTGGTGGGGCGAAGATCGCCAGATCGGCGGGTGCCAGCGTTCAGTTGGTGGCCAAGGAGGGACCGTACGCCCAGCTGCGGATGCCATCAGGGGAGATTCGCAACGTCGATGTGCGATGCCGAGCCAGCATCGGCGAGGTGGGCAACGCTGAGCAGTCCAACATCAACTGGGGCAAGGCAGGTCGGATGCGGTGGAAGGGCAGGCGTCCGAGTGTTCGAGGTGTCGCGATGAACCCGGTCGACCACCCGCACGGTGGTGGTGAAGGAAAGACGTCCGGTGGCCGTCATCCGGTCAGCCCTTGGGGTGTTCCTGAGGGACGCACCCGCCGTCCCAGCAAGGCCAGCGACAGGTTGATCGTCCGTCGTCGCCGTACCGGCAAGAAGCGCTGAGGAGGCCTGCCGTGCCGCGCAGCTTGAAGAAGGGTCCCTTTGTGGACGACCACCTCGCCAAGAAGGTGGACGCCCAGAACGAGAAGGGGACGAAGAACGTGATCAAGACCTGGTCTCGGCGCTCGATGATCGTGCCGGACATGCTTGGCCACACCATCGCCGTCCATGACGGCCGCAAGCATGTTCCGGTCTTTATCACCGAGTCGATGGTCGGGCACAAGCTCGGCGAGTTCGCCCCTACCCGCACCTTCCGAGGGCACGAGAAGGACGACCGGAAGGGTCGTCGTCGCTGACGCGGCGAAGACCATCACCCTGAAGCGAGGAAGAACCGATGGAAGCCAAGGCGCAGGCACGGTACGTCCGCGTCACGCCCCAGAAGGCCCGACGCGTCATCGACCTGATTCGTGGGCAGCACGTGGGGCAGGCCGGTGCCATCCTGCGGTTCGCCCCGCAAGCGGCGAGCGAGCCAGTCCTCAAGGTGCTCGACAGCGCCGTGGCGAACGCGCGTGTCCAGGCAGACCGGACGAGCGAGGCGTTCGACGAACAGGAGCTCGTGGTTCAGGCGGCGTTCGTCGATGAAGGGCCGACCATGAAGCGATTCCGCCCGCGCGCGCAAGGCCGTGCCTACCGGATTCGCAAGCGCACCAGCCACATCACGGTTGTCGTCACAACACCGACCACTGGTGAGCCAACTGCCGCGACCACCGCGGAGAAGAAGAGGAGGGCCCGATAGTGGGGCAGAAGGTCAACCCGCACGGGTTCCGGTTGAGCATCACCACCGAGCACAAGAGTCGGTGGTTCGCGGACAGCACCCGCCCCGGCCAGCGGTACCGCGACTACGTCCGGGAGGACGTGTCAATCCGCAAGCTCATGTCTACCGGCATGGAGCGCGCAGGTATCTCTCGGGTGGAGATCGAGCGGACTCGGGATCGGGTCCGGGTGGATATCCACACAGCTCGGCCGGGCATCGTGATTGGTCGCCGAGGAGCGGAAGCCGACCGGTTGCGTAGCGAGCTGGAAAAGCTCACGGGAAAGCAGGTACAGCTGAACATCCTCGAGGTGAAGAACCCGGAGGTGGACGCTCAGCTGGTGGCGCAGGGTATCGCGGAGCAGTTGTCTGCGCGGGTGTCCTTCCGGCGGGCGATGCGCAAGGGAATGCAGAGTTCGCTGCGTGCTGGAGCCAAGGGAATTCGGGTTCAGTGCTCCGGTCGGCTGGGCGGAGCGGAGATGTCCCGTTCCGAGTTCTACCGCGAGGGCCGAGTGCCGCTGCATACGCTCCGAGCCAACATCGACTATGGCCTCTATGAGGCTCGGACGACGTTCGGTCGGATCGGGGTAAAGGTATGGATCTATCAGGGGGATGTCACGGCGAAGGAGCTCGCGCAGCAGCAGGCCGCCGCGCCGCGACCGCCTCGTGGGCCACGTAGCGAGCGGCCGAGTCGGGGACGAAGTGATCGGCCGTCTCGTGCTGGCCGGGGAGGAACAGGTCGGGGATCTGGAGACGCTGTGGCGCCACCCGCCGGCGGTGCGGCTGCTCCGGCTGCTGGGACACCCGAGGCGGAGGGCTGATCATGCTGATCCCACGGAAGGTGGCACACCGCAAGCAGCACCACCCGAAGCGCACCGGTGCTGCCAAAGGCGGCACGGTCCTGGCATTTGGTGATTTCGGTATCCAGGCTCTCGAGCCGGCGTATGTCACCAACCGGCAGATTGAATCCGCCCGGATCGCGATGACTCGCCACATCAAGCGTGGTGGGAAGGTGTGGATCAACATCTACCCGGACCGGCCGCTGACCAAGAAACCAGCCGAGACCCGGATGGGTTCAGGCAAGGGTTCGCCGGAGTGGTGGGTGGCGAACGTGAAGCCCGGGCGAGTGATGTTTGAGCTGTCCGGAGTGCCGGAATCGATTGCACGCGAGGCCATGCTGCGCGCGATCCACAAGCTGCCGATGAAGTGTCGTTTCATTCGGCGTGAGGGCGGTGACCAGTAATGGCGGTCGGTTCGAAGGATCTCACCGCCTCGGCGCTTGCTGAGTTCAGCGAGGAGCGGTTGATCGAGGAGCTCGCCAAGGCCAAGGAGGAGTTGTTCAACCTCCGGTTCCAGTCGGCCACCGGTCAATTGGAGAACCACGGACGGCTCCGTGCCGTGCGTCGTGACATCGCCCGCATCTACACCATGCTGCGCGAGTACGAACTCGGCATCAGGCAACGGCCAGAGGATCAGTGATGACGAAAACTTCCCCCGTTGGTGAGGCGGCGGATGCTCCGGCGCCTGCCGTCCCGGCAGCACAACAGCGGCCGTACCGTAAGGTTCGCCGTGGCTATGTTGTCAGCGACAAGATGGACAAGACTGCTGTGGTTGAGGTGGAGGACCGGGTGAAGCACCCGCTCTACGGGAAGGTTATGCGGCAGTCCACCAAAGTGAAGGCTCACGATGAGCAGAACGCCGCTGGTCGCGGCGATTTGGTTCTCATCATGGAGACCCGACCGTTGTCTGCCACGAAGCGGTGGCGGATTGTCCACATCCTCGAGAAGGCCAAGTAGCGCCAGTCCCAAGGCGGTTCCGCCAGGCTCGCTGACCGCGAGAACCGGCGCGACGACAGGAGTTCAGCAGTGATTCAGCAGGAGTCGCGACTTAAGGTCGCCGACAACACCGGTGCCAAGCAAATTTTGTGCATCCGGGTGCTCGGTGGATCTGGTCGGCGCTACGCCGGCATCGGCGACGTGATCGTCGCCACCGTGAAAGACGCCATTCCCGGCGGCAACGTGAAGAAGGGCGATGTCGTCAAGGCCGTCATCGTCCGGACGACGAAGGGGCGGCGTCGCGCGGACGGTTCGTACATCCGGTTCGACGAGAACGCCGCGGTCATTCTCCGTCAGGACGGTGACCCCCGTGGCACCCGCATCTTCGGTCCGGTCGGCCGGGAGCTGCGTGACAAGCGGTTCATGAAGATCGTCTCGCTGGCCCCGGAGGTGTTGTGAGCTATGGCGAAGCTCAAGATCAAGAAGGGTGACACGGTCGAAGTCATCACTGGCCGGTCACAGAAGAACGGCGGCGACCGCGGCAAGCGGGGCAAAGTGATCAGCGTCGACGTTGAACGTCAGCGAGTGTTGGTCGAGGGCGTCCGGCAGGTTAAGCGGCACACTCGGGTCAGTCAGTCGAGCCGGGGGAGCAAGACGGGCGGGATCATCACCCAGGAGTCCTCGCTGCACATCAGCAACGTCATGGTGGTAGACCCGGAGACCAAGAAGCGAACCAGAGTCGGTTACCGCACTGAAACCGTGGAACGTGACGGTCGCCAGCGCACCGTACGAGTTCGCGTGTCCAAGCGCTCCGGGAAGGATGTCTGATGACCACTGCTGTCACTGAGCGCGCTCTTCCTCGTCTCAAGCAGCGTTACCGGCAGGAGATCATCCCGGCTTTGGTTGAGCAGTTCGGGTATTCCAATGTCATGCAAGTTCCGGGAATGACCAAGGTCGTGGTCAACATGGGCGTTGGCGAAGCAGCCCGGGACTCCAAACTGATCGAGGGAGCGGTCCGCGATCTCGCGGCCATCACCGGACAGAAGCCGGCCGTTACCCGAGCTCGTAAGTCAATTGCCCAGTTCAAGCTGCGGGAGGGCATGCCCATCGGTGCCCACGCCACGCTCCGTGGTGATCGGATGTGGGAGTTCCTCGATCGCCTCGTCTCCGTCGCGTTGCCGCGGATCCGTGATTTTCGCGGACTTTCTCCTCGGCAATTTGACGGCAAAGGCAACTACACCTTCGGCCTCACCGAGCAGTCGGTGTTCCACGAGATCGACCAGGACCGGATCGATCGTGTTCGTGGGATGGATATCACGGTCGTCACGACTGCTGGTGACGATGACGAAGGCCGAGCTCTGCTACGGGCTCTCGGCTTTCCGTTGAAGGAGAACTGACGTGGCCAAGACATCGTTGATCAATAAGGCGAACCGGAAGCCGAAGTTCGCAGTTCGCGCTTATACCCGATGCCAGCGGTGCGGGCGTCCGCACTCGGTGTACCGCAAGTTCGGTCTGTGCCGGGTGTGCGTGCGTGAGATGGCGCACCGCGGCGAACTTCCGGGCTTGACCAAGAGCAGCTGGTGATGACAGACGACGTCGCAGGTCCCGGGCGGGTTGCTCGGGAAACCCCGGCGAGGAAGGGCAGGAGCGCCCGATGACCATGACCGACCCGATCGCAGACATGTTGACGCGTCTGCGCAATGCCAACACCGCGTACCACGACACCGTCGCGATGCCGTACAGCAAACTGAAGTCCCGCATCGCGGAGATCCTCAAGGCGGAGGGGTACATCTCGTCCTGGGAAGTCGCTGACGCTGAGGTCGGGAAGAAGCTTGTGATCGAATTGAAGTACGGGCCGAGTCGGGAACGGTCGATCGCCGGGATCCGACGCGTGTCCAAGCCCGGCCTTCGGGTCTATGCCAAGTCCACCAATCTGCCCCGCGTGCTGGGCGGCCTCGGCGTCGCGATTCTGTCGACCTCGTCCGGGCTGCTCACCGATCGGCAGGCCGCGCAGCAAGGCGTGGGCGGGGAAGTCCTCGCCTACGTCTGGTGAGGAGGGAACATGTCTCGCATCGGACGGCTCCCGATCCCTGTGCCTAGTGGCGTCGACGTCATCATCGACGGTCAACACGTGAGTGTGAAGGGACCGAAGGGCAGCCTGTCGCACATCGTCGCTACCCCCATCGCGGTGTCCCGCAGCGATGATGGCGCCATCGCTGTCGTGCGGCCAGATGACGAACGGCGGAGCAGAGCGCTGCACGGCCTGACCCGCTCGTTGATCGCCAACATGGTGTACGGCGTCACCTCGGGTTACGAGAAGAAACTCGAGATCGTGGGCACTGGATATCGAGTCGTGCCGAAGGGCAGCGCCCTGGAGTTCTCCTTGGGCTACAGCCATACGATCACGATCGATCCACCAGACGGCATTTCCTTTGCCACCGACGGCCCGTTGCGGTTGTCCGTGCTCGGTATCGACAAGCAGTTGGTCGGCGAGGTCGCCGCCAACATCCGCAAGCTTCGCAAGCCTGACCCCTATAAGGGCAAGGGTGTGCGATATGCCGGCGAACGCATCCGGCGTAAGGCCGGAAAGGCAGGCAAGTAGTCATGGCAGTGATCGTGAAGCGAGGACGGACCCGGGTGGATGCCCGGGGGCGTCGTCATCTGCGGGTCCGCAAGAAGGTGTCCGGGACGGCCGAGCGTCCCCGTTTGGTCGTTACCCGTTCCGCTCGTCACGTGGTCGCCCAAGTAGTCGACGACGTCCAGGGCCGGACATTGGTCAGTGCTTCGACTATGGAGCAAGACGTGCGTGCTGCACGTGGCGACAAGACCGCGAAAGCTCGCAAGGTCGGCGAACTCGTTGCGGAGCGCGCTCGTCGAGCGGGCATCGATGCTGTGGTGTTCGACCGGGGAGGCAACCGGTACCACGGTCGGGTAGCGGCCCTGGCGGACGGTGCCCGCGAGCAAGGGCTGGGCCTGTGATTCGCCCGAACACCTACATCGCAGAGAAGAGGACCATCTGATGCCTGGAGCACAGCGCCGCGGTACGGGCGCCGGTGGTGGAGCCGGCAACAGCGACCGTCGGGACCGTCGGGATCGAGACGGCCGTGGTCGCGACTCCGACAAGAGTGTGTTCGTCGAACGGGTTGTCGCGATCAACCGCGTGGCCAAGGTGGTCCAGGGTGGTCGCCGGTTCAGCTTCACCGCTTTGGTGATCGTCGGCGACGGAGACGGCACGGTCGGTGTGGGCTACGGCAAGGCGAAAGAAGTGCCGGCGGCGATCGCCAAAGGTGTTGAGGAGGCCAAGAAGGCTTTCTTCGCTGTTCCTCGCATTCAGGGCACCATTCCGCATCCAGTCACCGGTGAAGACGCTGCAGGGGTCGTGCTGCTTCGACCGGCTGCGCCGGGTACTGGGGTGATTGCGGGCGGCCCGGTGCGCGCCGTCCTGGAGTGTGCGGGTATTCACGACGTGTTGAGCAAGTCCTTAGGGTCGGACAACGCCATTAACATCGTGCATGCCACGGTCGCGGCGCTGAAGGGCCTGGAGCGTCCAGAGTCGGTGGCTGCTCGTCGAGGGCTGCCGTTAGAGCACGTCGCACCGGCTGCCATGCTGCGAGCCCGGGCCGCTGGGGTGAGTGCGTGATGGCTCAGCTCAGGGTGGTCCAGACTCGGTCGGTGATTGGCGGCAAGCAGAACCAGCGCGACACGTTGCGGACGTTGGGCCTCAAGCGAATCGGTGACGTCGTCATCAAGGAGGACCGTCCGGAAATCCGGGGAATGGTTGCCACGGTTTCTCACCTGGTGACGTTCGAGGAAGTGGACTGAGACATGGCAGACGAGACGGAGCGGCCTCGAGAGCGCCTGCTCAAGGTGCATCACCTGCGCCCGGCACCAGGTTCGCGTACCACCAAGACTCGGGTCGGGCGAGGAGAAGCTAGCAAGGGTAAGACCGCTGGTCGCGGCACCAAGGGCAGCAAGGCGCGATCCCAAGTTCCTGGACGCTTCGAGGGCGGCCAGACGCCGATCCATATGCGGCTCCCCAAGCTCAGGGGGTTCACCAACGCATTTCGGGTGGAGTACCAGGTGGTCAACGTCAGTCGGATCGGCGAGCTGTACCCCGACGGGGGAACGGTGACGGTGGCTGACCTGGTGGCCAGAGGTGCGGTTCGCAAGGGCCGGCCGGTCAAGGTGTTAGGCACTGGGGAGCTGACCGTCAAGGTGGATATCTCCGCCCACCGGTTCTCCTCATCCGCTCGTGAAAAGATCATGGCGGCGGGTGGTACCGCCACCGAGCTGGAGCGCACGACGTCGTGATGGTCGGCCGATGATCTTCGGCCCCGTGCTCATGCGACGAGCGCAACCCGGAGCCCGTCCGGAGCGGGTTGCGGGTGTTATCGTCCGCAGGTCCGTTCCGTCGGGCCGCCAACGTCGAGATGCCGCTGGTTTGCGGCACTGGAGGAGTCGTGCTTACCGCGTTCGCCCGGGCCTTCCGGACGCCCGACCTGCGTAGGAAGCTGCTGTTCACGGTCGCCATCTTGGCGTTGTTCCGGCTTGGCTCCCTGGTCCCAACCCCGGGAATCTCCTACACCGCGGTCCAAGAGTGCATCGAGACAACCCAAGACAACTCGCTGATAGGTCTGGTCAACCTGTTCAGCGGCGGCGCGCTGCTTCAGTTGGCGGTGTTCGCCCTCGGCATCATGCCGTACATCACCGCCAGCATTATCGTGCAGTTGCTCACGGTGGTGATCCCTCGGTTCGAGACGCTGAAGAAAGAGGGCCAGGCAGGTACTGCAAAGCTCACCCAGTACACCCGCTACCTCACGATCGGTCTGGCCATCCTGCAGTCGGCCACGCTGGTGTCAGCGGCCAGAGCGACCCCGAGCCCGTTGTTCCCCGGGTGTGCCAGTGAGCTGGTCCCGAACGACTCCCTGCTGACGGTGCTCATCATGGTGGTCACCATGACAGCTGGGACCGGCCTGATCATGTGGATGGGTGAGCTGATCACCGACAAGGGCATCGGGAACGGCATGTCGTTGTTGATTTTTACCCAGATCGCAGCGACGTTCCCTTCGGCGCTGTGGGGGATTCGCACCTCGAGGGGGTGGGGGACATTCGTCATCGTGCTGCTCGTGGGATTCGTGTTGGTGGCCGCGGTGGTGTTCGTCGAGCAGTCCCAACGACGAGTTCCCGTGCAGTACGCGAAGCGGATGATCGGACGGCGTCAGTACGGCGGCACCAGCACGTACATCCCGATCAAGGTCAATCAGGCCGGCGTTATCCCGGTGATCTTCGCTTCCTCTTTGCTGTACCTGCCAGCGCTCATTGCCCAGTTCCAGCAGGGCAGCACCGCTGGCTGGGTGACGTGGATCAACCGGTATTTCGTCCAAGGTGATCATCCCTACTACATGATCACGTACTTCATGCTGATCGTGTTCTTCACTTACTTCTATGTGGCGATCACCTTCAACCCGGATGAGATCGCCGACAACATGAAGAAGTACGGAGGTTTTATTCCGGGAATTCGGGCTGGACGTCCGACGGCCGAGTACCTCGACTACATCCTGACCCGGATCACCTTGCCCGGGGCTCTGTATCTCGGTGTGCTGTCGATGATCCCGCTCATCGCATTGGCGACGATCGATGCCAACCAGAACTTCCCGTTCGGTGGCACCTCAATCCTGATCGTCGTCGGCGTTGGGTTGGAGACGGTCAAGCAGATCGAGTCCCAGCTTCAGCAGCGCCACTACGAAGGCTTCCTGCGCTGATGCGCATCCTCATGGTGGGGCCGCCAGGGGCGGGTAAAGGAACCCAGGCTGCCCGGCTGGCCAAGCACTACGGCATCCCAGCTGTGTCTACCGGCGATCTTTTCCGGGACCACATCTCACGAGGTACACAGCTCGGAGAGCGGGTCAAACACGTCCTCGACACCGGTGGGTATGTCTCGGACGACGTCACCAACGCGATGGTCCGCGAGCGGTTGGCTGCAGCTGACGCGCAGACCGGGTTCCTGCTCGACGGCTACCCCCGGACTCTGGCTCAGGTCGAGGAGCTGGACCGGATGCTGGCTGCAGATCATGCGGCGCTGGACGTCGTGGTGGAGCTGGTGGTGGACCCGGATGAGATCGTTGCTCGGCTGGTTCGGCGGGCGAGCACTGACGGCCGGAGCGACGACGACGAAGACGTGGCTCGACACCGCCAGCAGCTCTATCGCGACGAGACCGCGCCGCTCATCGATCTCTATCACCAGCGTGGTCTCGTGGTGGCCGTGGACGGGCTTGGTGAGGTAGACGAGGTCACCGCTCGTCTGGTCGCCGCGATCGAGGTTGCCGTCGACCCGGTGGGTGGCGCTGCTCACGCGCCCAGCGGCTCCTGAGCGCTGAGGTCGTCGTGTTTCACCGGGACCATATCGAGTACAAGACGGCCGAGCAGGTGCAGGTGATGCGCCGGGCCGGGGTGGTGGTGGCAGATGCCCTTGCTGTCGTGCGTGATCAGGCTCGACCTGGGGTAACGACCGCAGAGTTGGACGAGGCCGCCGAGCGGTCGATCCGCGAGGCTGGTGCCGTCCCGTCCTTCCTCGGCTACGGGGATCCGCCGTTCACCGGTTCGGTGTGTCTGTCGGTCAACGATGAAGTGGTGCACGGGCTCCCGGGCAGCCGTGTGCTCGCTGAAGGCGACCTGGTGTCGGTGGACTGCGGCGCCATCGTCGATGGGTGGCACGGGGACGCCGCCTTCTCGATGGTGGTCGGCAGCGCTGACGCGGCGGATCCGGCTGACCTGGCGCTCGTGAGGGCGACGGAGGATGCGTTGTGGCAAGGGATCGCGGCGTTGGCGGTGGGTGAACGTCTACACGCGATCGGTAGCGCGGTGCAGGAGCACGTGGAGTCGGTCGCTCGGGACGGCGGACCGGTCTACGGGATCGTCGAGGAGTACGTCGGGCATGGCATCGGCACCCAGATGCACCAGGAGCCACAGGTACCGAACCACCGCGTCCGCGACCGTGGCCCACGGGTGCGTGCCGGCCTGGTGGTCGCAGTCGAGCCGATGCTGACTCGCGGCACACCGGCCACCCGGGTACTCGACGACGAGTGGACGGTGGTGACCGCTGACGGTTCCCGCGCTGCGCATGCCGAGCACACGGTCGCCGTCACCGACCGGGGCTTGTGGGTGCTCACAGCGGCGGACGGTGGGCGAGCGCGATTGGCGGAACTGGGCGTTCCCTGCGTGGCTCAGCCTGACCACATGTCATGAGCTCAGATTGAGTGGCCGCGCTGGCCTGTCGGAGGGGTCAGTTTGGGTCATGACCGCACCCTGGCGTATCCTGGAGCGTCGGTTCACGAACTTCGATCTTCTCCCCGCTCCGCGGCTGGTTCTGGCGGACGAAGATCTCGTCACTCGTGTGCTGCAGCAACCATCCTGTGGGCTGTCGCTTCAGCGCGGCCCGATGACGGAATGCGGAGGACATGGCGAAGAAGGACGGTGTCATCGAGATCGAAGGCACGGTCGTCGAGGCACTCCCGAACGCAATGTTCCGGGTCGAGCTGTCCAACGGCCACAAGGTGCTGGCACACATCTCCGGCAAGATGCGTCAGCACTACATCCGAATCCTTCCTGAGGATCGGGTGGTCGTCGAGCTCAGCCCGTACGACCTCACAAAGGGCCGGATCGTCTTCCGGTACCGGTGAGCGAGGATCCTCAGCCGAACCAACACCCACCCCGAGCGGACAGCGCATGAAGGTCAAACCGAGCGTCAAGAAGATTTGCAACAAGTGCAAGGTGATCCGGCGACACGGCCGGATCATGGTGATCTGCGAGAACCTGCGGCACAAGCAGCGTCAAGGCTGACGCAGTTTCGCGACCTCACCAGGCCTGCACGGACATCACGACCAGCAACGCCCGACCCCCGGATCGCCTCAGCGGCGGTGCGGGACGCCACCCCCGGCAGCGGAGGCCGGGGACCTCGTCAGCGAGGACCGGCGTTGCACCAGACCTCCGCCGGCATAGGGCAGGAGCGCCGTATGGCACGGTTAATCGGAGTCGACCTCCCGCGTGACAAGCGCGTCGAGGTGGCTCTCACCTCCATCTTTGGTGTGGGGCGCACGCGAGCGGGCCACACCCTGAGCACCACGGGCATCGACCCAGACACCCGCGTCCGGGATCTAACCGATGAGCAGCTGATCGCCCTGCGGGACCACCTCGAGGCGTCTTACAAGCTCGAGGGTGACCTGCGTCGGGAGGTGGCTGCCGACATCCGTCGCAAGGTGGAGATCGGTAGCTATGAAGGTCTACGGCATCGCCGCGGCTTGCCGGTGCGTGGCCAGCGCACCAAGACCAACGCACGTACCCGCAAGGGTCCCAAGCGGACCGTCGCCGGCAAGAAGAAGGCCGGGCGCAAGTAGGCCTACCCGAGGAAGCAGCCCGGACCCGACCGGCTCGACCCCGACCGAGGAGTTCATCGCAGATGCCCCCCAAGGGACGCAGTGCCACCGGCGCGAAGAAGGTGCGCCGCAAGGAGAAGAAGAACGTCGCCCATGGGCACGCTCACATCAAAAGCACGTTCAACAACACCATCGTGTCGATCACGGACCCCACCGGTGCGGTGATCTCGTGGGCTTCAGCCGGGCAGGTGGGTTTCAAGGGATCACGCAAGTCGACGCCTTTCGCTGCTCAGATGGCCGCGGAGTCCGCTGCCCGCCGAGCCATGGAGCACGGCATGCGTAAGGTCGACGTCTTCGTCAAGGGTCCTGGATCGGGCCGCGAGACGGCGATTCGCTCACTCACCGCTACCGGCCTGGAGGTGGGGTCCATCCAGGACGTCACCCCAGTCCCGCACAACGGCGTCCGCCCACCTAAGCGTCGCCGCGTCTGACCGTTCCGACCACCGCACCAGCGCCTCACCGAGGAGAACCAGCCATATGGCGCGTTACACCGGCGCGGACTGCAAGCGCTGCCGCCGCGAGAAGATGAAGTTGTTCCTGAAGGGTTCTAAGTGCGACGGGCCGAAGTGCCCGATCGAGATCCGGCCCTACCCACCTGGTATGCACGGTCGCGCGCGGAGCAAGGAGAGCGAATACCTGCTCCAGATGCGCGAGAAGCAGAAGGCGGCTCGGATGTACGGGGTGCTGGAACGGCAGTTCCGCACCTATTACGCCGAGGCGCACCGGGTATCCGGGAAGACCGGCGACAACCTGCTGCGGATCTTGGAGTCGCGTCTGGACAACGTGGTCTTCCGGGCTGGCTTGGCGACGTCCCGAGACGCTGCCCGACAGCTGGTGCGGCACGGCCACTTCACGGTTAACGGGGTGAAGGTCGATATCCCGTCCTACCGGGTGCGGGAGAAGGACATCGTCGAGGTGCGGGTCAAATCTCAGCAGCTGACGCCCTTCATCATCGCGCGGGAGACCGCGGGGGATCGCACCGTGCCCTCCTGGTTGCAGGTCGTGCCGGACGTTCAGCGCATCCTGGTGCACTCATTGCCGACCCGGCAGGTGATCGACACGCCGGTACAGGAACAGCTGATCGTCGAGTTCTACTCCAAGAGTTGATGACTGACCCGAGTTGATGACTGACCCGGCTGACCGATTTCTCCTGCCTGGCATACCGAGCCCGGGCAGGTACGCCGGCCACCCAAGCCCGCGAGGGCTGGTTCGGCACGCATGACCGCGGGGTGCCATATAGCGGGCACCCGTGAGAGAGGAATGAAGACGTGCTCATCGCACAGCGCCCCACCCTGACCGAAGAGTCCATCAGCGATGTGAGATCCAGGTTCGTCATCGAGCCGTTGGAGCCGGGTTTCGGCTACACCTTGGGCAACTCGGTCCGCCGCACGCTGCTGTCATCCATCCCGGGGGCATCGGTCACCAGCATCCGGATCGATGGCGTGCTCCACGAGTTCTCCACCATCCCCGGAGTTGCCGAGGACGTCACCGAACTGATCCTCAACGTCAAGTCGCTCGTGGTGTCCAGCGAACACGACGAGCCAGTGGTCATGTACCTGCGCAAGCAAGGACCAGGCACCGTGACCGCGGCAGACATCGCGCCGCCGGCCGGGGTGGAGATCCACAACCTGGACTTGCACTTCGCCACCTTGAACGCCAAGGGCAAGCTGGAGATGGAGCTGACGGTCGAGCGTGGTCGCGGCTACGTCTCCGCCCAGCAGAACAAGTCCGGGGACGCCGAGATCGGACGGGTCCCGGTGGACTCGATCTACTCGCCGGTGCTCAAGGTCACCTACAAGGTGGAGGCCACCCGGGTCGAGCAGCGCACCGACTTCGACCGTCTGGTGGTGGACGTCGAGACGAAGGCCAGCATGAGCCCGCGGGACGCGATGGCCTCGGCGGGCAAGACCCTGGTCGAGCTGTTCGGTCTGGCCCGTGAGCTGAACGTGGAGGCCGAGGGCATCGACATGGGCCCGTCGCCGACCGACGCCGCACTGGCAGCGGACCTGGCGCTGCCGATCGAAGACCTCGATCTCACGGTGCGGTCGTACAACTGCCTGAAACGCGAAGGTATCCACACCGTCGGTGAACTGGTCGCGCGCAGCGAGGCCGACCTGCTGGACATCCGCAACTTCGGCGCCAAGTCCATCGACGAGGTCAAGGCGAAGCTTGTCGGGATGGGCCTGCAGCTCAAGGACAGCCCGCCCGGATTCGACCCGGCAGCCGCCGTTGAGGCATACGGTGCCGACGACGACGTCGCGTACGTCGAGGACGAGCAGTACTGACCACACCGTCCCACTCACCCGTCCTCACCGGCGTCGGTGCCTGTGGGCTTCGACAGGTGACCGACCGGCAGGAGACCGATCACCATGCCCACCCCCACGAAGGGTCCGCGCCTCGGCGGCGGGCCGGCGCACGAGCGGCTGATCCTGGCCAACTTGGCGCAAGCGCTCTTCGAGCACGACCGGATCACCACCACCCAGGCCAAGGCGAAGCGGCTGCGACCCCTCGCCGAGCGTTTGGTGACGTTCGCTAAGCGAGGCGACCTGGCGTCCCGACGTCGGGTCCTTGCGGTCATCAGGGACAAGGGCGTGGTGCACCGGCTCTTCACTGAGGTCGCGCCGGACGTAGCCGAACGCCAGGGCGGGTACACGCGGATCACCAAGGTGGAGGCGCGAAAGGGCGACAACGCGCCGATGGCCGTGATCGAACTCGTGCGGGAACCGCTGTCGGCAAAGAAGGCAACGGTGGCCGAGGCGGAGGCGGTCGCCAAGCGGGCGGCACGCAAGAGCAGTGGGAAGACGGCCGCGAAGAAGTCGGCGACCAAAGCCGAGGAGGCGCAGTCGGACAACGTCGCTTCGGCCACTGCTACCAGCGTCGACGCGCCATCCGGCGAGGGCTCGCACGGCCCGACGGACGACGGCTCAGCCCCGGAGGGTTTCACCATCAAGGGAAACCGGGACTCGATGCTTTACCACACGCCGCAGTCCCGGTTCTACAAGCAGACCAAGGCCGAGGTGTGGTTCACCTCCGCTGAGGCTGCCGAGGCTGCTGGTTTTTCCGCGCCGGGCGTGCAGCAGGCGGCGGAGGCGACCGCCGACGCGGGTCAAGACCAGGGTTCACCTGACGGCGACACGAACGAGGACGGCACCGCCTGAGCGAACCGGAGGCCGTGATGCTACGGATCCGGATCGACCTCGCGTACGACGGCGGGGGTTTCTCGGGGTGGGCCGTCCAGCCTGAGCGGCGCACCGTCGAGGGCGAGCTGGCCGGGGCGTTGACGTGTGTGCTGCGCAGCGCGGAACCGGTACGGCTGACGGTGGCCGGGCGAACCGATGCGGGAGTTCACGCCCGCGGGCAGGTGGTCCACCTCGACGTCGACACGGCATTGTGGAGTGCGTTGCCCGGCCGCTCAGGCAGGACACCTGAGCAGTCCGCCCAAGCGCGACTTGCCGGGGTCCTGCCCGAGGACGTGGTGGTCCGAGCCGTGCGAGTGGTACCGGCGGCGTTCGATGCCCGGTTCGCGGCCACCCACCGTCGGTACAGCTATCGCATCTGCGACCGACCAGAGGCGTTCGACCCGCGACGCCGACACGACACCGTGGTTGTCCGTCAGCAGCTGGACCTGGACCTCGCGGACGCCGCAGCCGGGCAGCTGGTCGGGCTGCATGATTTCGCCGCGTTCTGCCGGCGGCGGGACGGGGCCACGACAGTGCGCACCCTGCTGCAGTTCTCCTGGTTCCGGGACAGTGAGAACACCGCGGTGGCGACGGTGGTCGCGGACGCGTTCTGCCACTCGATGGTGCGAGCGTTGATCGGAGCGATCGTTCCGGTCGCGCAGGGCCGCTGTCCGCCGGATTGGCCACGGTCTGTGCTCGTCGGTGGGCGCCGTGACCCTCGAGTCGTGGTCATGCCGGCGCACGGGCTCTGCCTGGAAGAGGTGGGTTACCCGCCCGATGACCAGCTGGCCACCCGGGTGGCGCAAGCGCGGGCCGTGCGCCGCCTGGAATAGAACCCGCGACCTGACGGGGCACACTGGCGTCCCATGGGTCATGTCGAGGTCAACCAGGTCGGCTACCACCTCTCGGATGGCAGGCCGTTGCTGGACGAGGTGACCTTCCGGGTCGGCGACGGTGCCACCGTGGCACTTATCGGGCCTAACGGCGCAGGCAAAACCACGCTGCTGCGGATCATTGCCGGTGACCTCGACCCGCACGGCGGTGCCGTCACCTGCAGCGGTGGCCTCGGCGTGATGCGGCAGTTCATCGGGCAGGTCCGCGACGACACCACGGTCCGGCAGCTGCTGGTCTCCGTCGCCGCTCCCCGCGTCCAGGCCGCGCAGCGCCAGCTGGACGAAGCCGAGCTGGCGCTGGTGGAGTCCGGTTCCGGGCCGCATGCCGAGGCTGTGCAGATGCGTTACGCCCAGGCGATCTCGGACTGGTCGGACGTCGGCGGGTACGACGCGGAGACGCTGTGGGACGTGTGCACGGTGTCCGCCCTCGGGGTGCCGTTCGACACGGCGCAGCGGCGACTGGTGTCCACCCTGTCCGGCGGGGAGCAAAAGCGGCTGGTGCTGGAGGCGCTGCTGCGCGGCCAGGACGAGGTGCTGCTGCTCGACGAGCCGGACAACTACCTGGACGTCCCAGGCAAGCGTTGGCTGGAGGGACAGCTCCACGCGACGCCGAAGACGGTGCTGCTGGTCAGCCACGACCGGCAGCTGCTGGACCAAGCCGCGACCCGGATCGCCACGTTGGAGCCTGGCGCGGCCGGCAGCACGGCGTGGGTTCACCCGGGACGGTTCTCCACCTACCACCAGGCCCGGACCGACCGGTTCGCTCGCCTGGAGGAACAACGTCGCCGCTGGGACGACGAGCACCGCAAGCTGAAGGACCTGGTGCAGATGTACAAGGTGAAGGCGACGTACAACGACGGCATGTCCAGTCGGCTGCAGGCGGCTCGGACCAGGCTGGCCAAGTTCGAGCAGGAAGGTCCGCCGCAAGCGCTGCCGCAACGGCAGGACGTACGGATGCGGTTGGCCGGCGGCCGCACCGGCAAGCGCGCGGTGGTCTGCGAGGGGCTCGAGCTCACCGGGTTGATGCGGCCGTTCGACCTGGAGGTCTGGTACGGCGAGCGGGTAGCCGTGCTCGGGTCGAACGGGTCCGGCAAGTCGCACTTCCTGCGGCTGCTCGCCGCTGGGGGCACCGACCCGGAGGTCGAGCACCGCCCGGTCGGCGACGTGCTGGTGTCGGCGGTAGCGCACACCGGTCGGGCCAGGTTGGGAGCGCGGGTGCGACCCGGGTGGTTCGCTCAGACCCACGATCACCCGGCGCTGCATGCTCGCACCCTTCTCGAGGTGCTCCATCGAGGGGACGAGCACCGGGGCGGTCTACCGCGTGAGCAGGCGGCCCGCGCGCTCGACCGGTACGAGTTGGCCCGTGCCGGTGAGCAGGTGTTCGAGACGCTCAGCGGTGGTCAGCAGGCTCGGTTCCAAATCCTGCTGCTGGAGCTGAGCGGCGCGACCCTATTGCTGCTGGACGAGCCGACGGACAACCTTGACCTGCATTCCGCGGAGGCTCTGGAGGAGGGTTTGGCCGCGTTCGCCGGCACCGTGCTCGCGGTCACCCACGATCGCTGGTTCGCTCGAAGCTTCGATCGGTTCCTGGTGTTCGGTGAAGACGGCCAGGTGCAGGAACATGACGAGCCCGTGTGGGACGCCGGCCGTGTCGTCCGGGACCGCTGACCGCGGCGCTGGGCCGTTCAAACTCTGGCCGCAGCTGAGTCATGCACGTCTTGAATAGCGCTGCTGACAAGGGTGGTGGCGCGTGGGAGCGTCGTAGGCGTGAGCGAGTTGGATGCCATCCGGGATCGGGTCGATGTGCTCGAGGCTGATGTAGCCGGTCTCCAGCAGGACGCTCGATCCACCCGTACTCTGGCGTCTATGGCGGACCGGGACGTCGGTGAGTTCCGGGAGGTGCTGCGCCAGCACACCCGGACGCTGACCGCCCTCCGGGAGACCCAGGTTGAACAGGGGCGCACCCTGCAACGGATCGCTGATGTCGTAGCCGCGCTCGCAGTGGGCCAGCAGCAGCACGAACAGCGGTTCGATCAGATGGACGCTCGGTTCGACGGGATGGATCAGCGGTTCGACCGGTTGGACGAGCGTCTGGACGGGATGGATCAGCGGTTCGACCGGATGGACGAGCGTGATGAGCGGACCGAGGATCTCTTGGCTGGCCTCCACGCTCGAGTGCGGCGGCAGGGCGTGATCGTCGCCGATCTGTTCCGGGTCGTTCGCCACCGCGGGCGTGGCCGCTGATCAGACGGCCGCAGAGCCCTACAAACCAATGGGTGCCACGACCGTCGTCACAGCTTCAGCTGTCGCAAGCAGCGATGCGATCGTGATCACGGAGTGCAGTTCTTGACCACACTTCGTAAATGCAAAGTCTTTCATTTCTTGCGACGACTCTCTTCCGCAGGGGTGGGAGCGCTACTAGGGTCGGGCCTGTCGCGTGCTCTGTGCGGCGGTGGGTGCTCTCGATCGGAAGACAGCGACCGCATCGGGCCGTGGACTTGATGATGGTGCCGTCCACCATGCTGGGGAGCTGCCATGACCACCGTCCTATCCCAGGCCCGACCTGTGGCTTCGCGCCGTGCCCACCGCCTGACGGTGGTCCTGATGGTGATCGCGCTGGCGGGTTTGGGCGGCGCGGCGTTACCCGTGGCGCGAGCGGCGGTCGCCCCGCTGCCGTCGTCGGTCACGCTCGCCGGTTCTCTGCAGACCGAGCTCGGCTGCGAGCAGGACTGGCAGGCAGACTGCGCGCGTACCCACCTGGAGCGGGTTGGCGACACCCAGGTGTTTCGCGAGCGCTTTGAGGTGCCGCAGGGGTCGTGGGAACTCAAGGTCGCGCTTGACGACTCGTGGGACGTCAGCTACGGCGCGGACGGCGGCAGTGCCAACCAGCCGCTGGTGCTGGCCGGGCCGGCGACTATCGAGTTCAGCTACGACCACGCCACCCACCGGATCGGCATCACTCCCGCAGACCTCTCGGCGGGCCGGGTCACCCCGGCGGACCGGAAGCTGGCCGCTCCCAGCCTGCGCGAGCCGCTGACCCGCGAGCAGTTCTACTTCGTGATGGCTGATCGGTTCGCCAACGGCAACCGTGCCAACGATTCCGGCGGTCTCACCGGTGGGCGCCTGACGACCGGCCTGGATCCGACCGACAAGGGGTTCTACCACGGGGGTGACCTGGCGGGCTTGACCAGCAAGCTGGACTACATCAAGGGCCTGGGTACCACTGCGATCTGGCTCACGCCGTCCTTCAAGAATCGCCCGGTGCAGGGCAGCGGCGCTGATGTCAGCGCCGGGTACCACGGGTACTGGATCACCGACTTCACCCGGATCGACCCTCACCTCGGCACCAATGAGGACATGAAGGAGCTGGTCGACGCCGCGCACCGCAAGGGAATGAAGGTCTTCTTCGACATCATCACCAACCACACCGCGGACGTCATCGACTACCAGGAGCAGCAGTACACCTACGTCGACAAGGCGACGTCGCCGTACCGGGACGTGAACGGGAACGTGTTCGACGACAAGGAGTACGCCGGCACCGAGGACTTCCCGAAGCTGGACGCGCGCACGTCGTTCCCGTACACCCCGACGTTCCGCACCGGGCTGGACCGGGTGGTCAAGGTGCCGTCCTGGCTCAACGACGTCCGCCGCTACCACAATCGCGGGGACTCCACGTTCGCCGGGGAGAGCAGCGAGTACGGCGACTTCGTCGGCCTGGACGACCTGTTCACCGAGCAGCCCGAGGTCGTCGACGGGATGACCGACATCTACCAGGCCTGGGTCGACTTCGGTATCGACGGGTTCCGGATCGACACCGCCAAGCACGTCAACACCGAGTTCTGGCAGGAGTTTTCGCCGGCACTGCTGCAGCGCGCGAAGCGCAACGGCAACGACGACTTCTTCATGTTCGGCGAGGTGTACGACGCCCGCCCGTCGTACCTGGCGACGTTCAGCACCACCGCGAAGCTGCCGGCCACCCTGGACTTCGGTTTCCAGGCCGCGGCCCGGGACTTCGCCACCGGAAAGCCGACCACCGGCATCCGGGACCTGTTCACCGACGACGACTACTACACCGACACCGACTCCAACGCCTACCAGTCGCCGACGTTCCTCGGGAACCACGACATGGGCCGGATCGGCATGATGCTGCAGACCTCCGGCGAGGTGCCGGACGACCAGGTGCGGCGCCGCGACGTGCTGGCGCACCAGCTGATGTACCTGACCCGCGGGCAACCGGTCGTGTACTACGGCGACGAGCAGGGCTTCGCCGGGTCCGGCGGCGACAAGGACGCCCGGCAGGACATGTTCGCCAGCCGGGTGGAGCAGTACAACACCGAGCCGATGGTGGTCGGCGAGCCCGGGTCCCGGGACCGGTACGACCGGAGCAACCCGCTCTACCGGTCGATCGCCGAGATGGCGCAGCTGCGCCGGGACCACCCGGCGCTGGCCGACGGAGCCCAGGTGCACCGGTACGCCTCGGCGTCCGCCGGGGTGTACGCGTTCAGCCGGGTGGACCGCGAGGAGCAGGTCGAGTACCTGGTGGCCGCCAACAACGCGACCACCGCCAAGACCGTGGACGTCGCCACCTACACCGAGCGTGGGCGGCTGAAGCCGTTGCTGGGCACCGACCGCGGGCTGCGCACCGACCGCGAGGGACGGGCGCGGATCACCGTGCCGCCGCTGTCCGTGGCGGTCTGGCAGGCCACCGACGAGCTGCCGGACCGGGAGCGGGCGCCGGCGGTGTACGCGGCCGCTCCGCAGGCCGGTGCGGTGGTCGGCGGCCGTGCCGAGGTGGGCGCCGCCGTCCCGGCGAACGCGTTCGCCGAGGTGACGTTCGGCTACCGCCCGGTCGGCACGAAGAGCTGGAAGCGGCTGGGCGCCGACGACAACGCGCCGTACCGGGTGTTCCACGACACCACCGGGCTGGCGAAGGGCACGCTGGTGGAGTACCGCTCGGTGCTGCGGGACGCCAGCGGCAACCACTCGGCCACCACTACGTATGGGATCGTCGGCGACCCAGCGCCGGGTGGCGAGGGTGGCGGTGGCGGCGTCGGGCCGGTCGCGCAACCGGACGCGGTCGCCGTCCCGGGCAGCCACAACTCGGAGATGGGTTGCGCCGGTGACTGGCAGCCGGACTGCGACCAGGCCCAGCTCACCCTGGACGCCCAGGACGAGGTATGGAAGGGCACGTTCACGCTGCCCGCCGGGCCGTACGCGTACAAGGCGGCCATCGACCGCAGCTGGGACGAGAACTACGGCGCTGGCGGGGTGAAGGATGGGCCGAACATCGACTACACCGCGCCCGCCGGGCCAGTCAGCTTCTACTACAACCACGTCACCCACTACGTCGCCTCGGACGCGAACGGGCCGATCGTCACCGCGCCGGGATCGTTCCAGTCCGATCTGGGGTGCGGCGCGGACTGGGACCCGGCCTGCATGCGGCCCTGGTTGCAGGATCCGGACGGCGACGGCGTGCTGACCTGGCGCACCGACCGGATCCCGGCCGGCAGCTACGAGGTGAAGACCGCGCACGGGCTGTCGATGGACGAGAACTACGGCGTCGGCGGTGCGCCGGACGGAGCGAACATCCCGTTCACCGTGCCGGGCGACGGCGTGGTGACCACCTTCAGCTACCGGCTGTCGGACCACGTGCTGACCGTGAGCAGCTCGCAACCGGGCGCGGCACCGGACCTGTCGAAGGCGAAGGCGCACTGGGTGGCCCGGGACCTGCTCGCCTGGCCGGCGAACGCCGTCCCGCCGGGGACGAGGCCGCAGGCGCTGCGCTGGCGGCTGCACTGGTCGGACGACGCCGACCTCTCGGTGGACGACGAGGCGCTCACCGGCGGGCGGTCCAGCAACCTGCGCCTGGAGCGGGCCGGGCTGCCGGCGTCCGTCGTGCGGGAACGCCCGGAGCTGGAGGGGTTCCTCGCGCTGCGGGTGCCGCGCACCGTGGCCCGGGACGCCGAGCGGATCCTGCGCGGGCAGGTCGCGGTCGGTCAGTACGACGCCAGCGGCCGGCTCACCGACGCCAGCGGCGTCCAGGTACCCAGCGTGCTCGACGCGCTGTACCCGGGGGCGGCCGACCGCGAGCTCGGGGTGACCTGGCGCGGTGGCTGGCCGACGTTCGCGGTGTGGGCGCCGACCGCCCAGGACGTCGCCCTGCTGATCGCGCCGAGGGAGCACTCCGGCGCGCCACGACGGGTGTCGATGCGCAGGGACGCCGACGGCGTGTGGTCGGTGCGCGGCCGACGGTCCTGGCAGGACGCGACCTACCGGTACGACGTCCGGGTGTACGCGCCGACCACCCGGGCGATCGAGCGCAACCTGGTCACCGATCCCTACTCCCGCAGCCTGACCGCCGACTCCACTCGGTCGGTCGCGGTCGACCTGGCGGACCCGTCGCTGCGGCCCGGGCAGTGGCGCACCACGCCGTCGCCGCGGCTGGCCCGGTCGGTGGACTCCACCATCTACGAGCTGCACGTGCGGGACTACTCGATCACCGACGCCGAGGTGCCGGCCGCCCACCGCGGCACCTACCTGGCGTTCGCCGACGACGGCGCCGGCCGCGAGCACCTGCGAGAGCTGGCCGACGCCGGGCTGAACACGGTGCACCTGCTGCCGACGTTCGACATCACCTCGGTCCCGGAGCGCCGCCCCGACCAGCGCACCCCGGACTGCGACCTGCCCTCGTTGCCGCCGGACTCGGCGCGCCAGCAGGAGTGCATCGCCGAGGTGGCCACCGGCGACGCGTTCAACTGGGGCTACGACCCCTACCACTGGATGGCGCCCGAGGGTTCCTACGCCACCGACGCCGGCCCCCGGACGCGGATCACCCAGTTCCGCACCATGGTCGGCGCGCTGCACGCGGACGGCCTGCGGGTGGTGCTGGACCAGGTGTTCAACCACACCGCCGCCTCCGGCCAGGACGCCCGCTCGGTGCTGGACCGGGTCGTCCCCGGCTACTACCACCGGCTGAACCCGACCACCGGCGCCGTCGAGACCTCCACCTGCTGCGAGAACATCGCCACCGAGCACGCGATGGCGGAGAAGGCGATGGTGGACGCGGTCGTGGGGTGGGCCCGTGACTACCGCGTCGACGGGTTCCGCTTCGACCTCATGGGCCACCACTCCCGGGACACCATGCTCGCGGTCCGGAGCGCGCTGGACCGGCTGACCCTCGCCGGGGACGGCGTCGACGGCCGCGGCGTCTACCTGTACGGCGAGGGCTGGAACTTCGGTGAGGTGGCCGACAACGCGCGGTTCTACCAGGCCCGGCAGGGGCAGCTCGGCGGCACCGGGATCGGTACCTTCAGCGACCGGCTGCGGGACGCCGTGCGCGGCGGCGGGCCGTTCGACGAGGACCCGCGTAGGCAGGGCCTGGGATCCGGCCTGGCCGGTGACCCGAACGGCGCCGCGGTCAACGGGGACGCGGACGCTCAGGCGGCGGCGCTTGCCAACGCGACCGACCTGGTGCAGCTCGGCATGGCGGGCACCCTGAAGGACTACGCGTTCCGCTCGGCGTCCGGTGAGCTGGTGACCGGCGCCGGGGTGGAGTACAACGGCGAGCCGGGCGCGGGCTACGCCGACTCCCCCGAGGAGGTGGTCAGCTATGTCGACGCGCACGACAACGAGACGCTGTGGGACGCGCTCACCCTCAAGCTGCCGATGGACACCCCGATGGCCGACCGGGTACGGATGAACACGCTGTCGCTCGCCACGACGGCTCTCGGCCAGTCCCCGTCGTTCTGGCACGCCGGTGCGGACCTGCTGCGCAGCAAGTCGCTGGACCGCAACAGCTACGACTCCGGCGACTGGTTCAACCGGCTGGACTGGACGGGGCGGGACAACGGCTTCGGCCGCGGTCTGCCGCCGGCCGCGGACAACGAGGCGAAGTGGCCGTTCCAGCGCCCGTTGCTCGGCGACCCGGCGCTGAAGCCGTCGGCGGACGACGTCGCGGCGGCCACCGCCGGAGCCCAGCAGCTGCTGCGGTTGCGCACCTCGACGTCGTTGTTCCGGCTCGGGTCGGCCGAGGCGATCCAGCAGAAGGTGTCGTTCCCGGCCAGCGGCACCTCGTCCGCCCGGCCCGGGGTGGTGGTGATGCGGATCGATGACACCGTCGGGGTGGACGTCGACCCGCGGCTGCGCGGCCTGGTGGTGGTGGTCAACGCGACCCCGGACGACGTCGAGCAGCCCGTGACCGGCATGGGTGGTCGGGCGCTGACGCTGTCGCCGGTGCAGGCGAGCGGTGCCGACCCGGTCGTGAAGCGTGTCCGATGGGACGCCGGGTCGAGCACGGCCACCGTGCCGGCCCGCACCGTGGCCGTGCTGCTCGAACGCTGACCCTGCCTCCCGGGCAGGTGGCTGAGCAGGCCCGGGCAGGTGACTGAGCAGGGTGGCGCCGCTTTGACCCCGCTCTGAGCTGGCGGGTAGCCTGGACCGTCGCGCCGAGCGGGCTGTCGCTTGCGTGCTTCGGGCCAGTCGCTTGCGTGCTTCGGGCCATCTGCTCCACATGTAAGAATAAATCCCAACCGATGAGGGCACCCGCGTGCGTACGTACAGTCCGAAAAAGGGCGAGATCGAGCGCCAGTGGCTTGTCATCGACGCCACCGATGTCGTGCTCGGCCGTCTGGCCAGCCAGGTCGCCGTGCTGTTGCGTGGCAAGCACAAGCCGGTGTTCGCGCCGCACGTGGACACCGGCGACTTCGTCGTCGTGGTCAACGCCGACAAGGTCGCGTTGACCGGCTCCAAGCGAGAGCAGAAGAAGGCGTACCGGCACTCGGGGTACCCCGGCGGGCTGCGTTCCCAGACCTACGCCGAGCTGCTGGATAAGCACCCGGCCAGGGCGGTGGAGAAGGCCGTCCGCGGCATGCTGCCCAAGAACTCGATTGCTCGTGCCCAGCTCACCAAGCTCAAGGTGTACGCCGGGCCGGATCACCCGCACCAGGCCCAGCAGCCCGAGCCGTTCCAGATCACCCAGGTCGCGCAGCACTGAGCGGCGGCACCTGGCCACCCAGCGCTTGACACCCAGCGCCAACCCAGCACCTGACATCCAGCATCGTTCGAGGAGAACCGTGGCCGACACCAGCACCGATCTCGAGCCCGACGTCGAGGATGCCCCGAGCAGCTACACCACGCAGACGGCTTCGCAGGCATCTGACCGGCGCCAGAGCGTCACGGCGCCCGGTTCAGCGACGGGCCGCCGCAAGGAAGCAGTTGCTCGGGTGCGCATCCTGCCCGGCACCGGGGTCTGGTCGATCAACGGACGAGATCTCGCGTCCTACTTCCCCAACCGGGTGCACCAGCAGATCGTCGGCGAGCCGTTCAAGGTGGTCGAGCTGGACGGTGCCTTCGACGTCATCGCCCGGGTGCACGGCGGCGGTCCGTCCGGTCAGGCCGGCGCGGTGCGTCTGGGGGTGGCCCGGGCGCTCAACGAGGTAGACGCCGAGGCCAACCGGCCGGCGCTGAAGAAGGCCGGTTTCCTGACCCGGGACCCGCGGGTCATCGAGCGCAAGAAGGCCGGCTTGAAAAAGGCCCGGAAGGCTCCGCAGTACAGCAAGCGCTGACAGTTGATCCGAGGTGACGGTGCGTGAGTGGCCGGCCCCTCGAGTACCAGGCGAACAGTGTTCGTGGGACGTCGCGGCGGCCCGGGGGTACCTTTCCCCGAGGCCGCCGTCGCATGTCGGGGGCCAGATGACCATCGTGGGGGTCGGCCCAGCGGGGCTGGTGTTCGAGGAGGAGCAGCCGTGGCTCGATTGTTCGGTACGGATGGCGTCCGAGGCCTGGCCAATCGGGACGTCACCGCTGAACTAGCCCTCGACTTGGCTGTCGCGGCCGCCCATGTCCTCGCCGATCGGGGCGCGTTCGTCGGGCACCGTCCGACAGCCGTGATCGGCCGCGACCCGCGCGCGTCCGGGGAGTTCCTGTCCGCTGCCGTGGTTGCTGGGCTGGCCAGCGCCGGCGTCGACGTGCTGGACGTGGGAGTGCTGCCGACGCCCGCGGTGGCCACCGTGACCGCGCTGCGGAACGCCGACCTCGGCGTCATGTTGTCGGCCTCGCACAACGAGATGCCGGACAACGGCATCAAGTTCTTCGCCCGTGGCGGGCACAAGCTGGACGACGTGATCGAGGACGCCATCGAGCATCGCCTCCGTGAGCGGTGGCAGCGTCCGACTGGTGCGGGCGTGGGCCGGGTCCGCATGGATCCGCTCGCCGCCGAGGACTACCTCGCCCATCTGCTGGCCGCGCTGCCGCACCGACTGGACGGCCTACGGGTGGTCGTGGACTGCGCGCACGGTGCCGCCAGCATGGTCGGTCCCCAGCTGCTGCGGCAGGCCGGCGCCGACGTCGTGGTGATCGGTGGCGAACCAGATGGGCTCAACATCAACGACGGCTGTGGTTCCACCCACCTCGAGGCGCTGCAGGCCGCCGTCCCGAGGCACGGCGCTGATCTCGGTGTCGCGCTCGACGGGGACGCCGACCGCTGCCTAGCCGTGGACGCGTCCGGCGCGGTCGTCGACGGGGACCAGATCATGGCCGTCCTGGCACTCGCGCTGCGCGAGCGCGGGGCACTGGCCCGAGACACTGTGGTGGCCACGGTGATGAGCAACCTCGGGTTGCTGCAGGCCATGCGGCGGGAGGGGGTCACCGTCGTGCAGTCCGCGGTCGGTGACCGGTACGTGCTGGAGCTGATGCGTGGCGGCGGGTACACCCTCGGCGGTGAGCAGTCCGGGCACGTCATCCTCACCGACCACGGCACCACGGGCGACGGCCTGCTGACCGCGCTGCTGGTGTGCGCCAGGGTGACCCAGACCGGCCGGTCATTAGCCCAGCTGGCGTCGGTGATGGAGCGACTGCCCCAGGTCATGGTGAACGTCAAGGACGTCGACAAGTCCCGCGCTGGGACGGAGCTGGCCGTGCAGGACGCGGTGACCGAGGCGGAGGCCGAGCTGGCCGGGCGGGGCCGGGTGCTGCTGCGGCCGTCCGGCACGGAGCCGGTGGTCCGGGTGATGGTGGAGGCGGCCGACGTCGATCACGCCCAGCTGCTGGCCGACCGGCTTGCTGGGGTGGTCAAGGAGCACCTGGCTCTGGCCGTCGTCCGGAGTTGATCGGCTCCGCTGAACTGCTCGGTTGTGCTGGGCTGCTCGGTTGTGCTGGGCTAGCGGCGGGCTCGGCCGCGGTGCCGCTGCCTGTGGGGTTGTCGTGCTGATCGGCAGGCCGCCGCCGCCGGGTGTGGATCGTCCGCCAGCACAACCGCTGCACCCAGAGGGTGAGGATGCCGGCGACGGTCATTCCAGCCAGGTTGACCACCAGCTGGGCCGCTGATCCGTCCATCTCCTCGGGCACCCAGAGCGCGATCGCCAGTGCCAGGTTGCCGGCTGCGGGCACCGTGGTCACCGAGATGAAGACACCGACCAGAGCGTTGCCCCGGCCGGCGGTGAGCGACAAGGTGCCCGCGACCCCGGCGAGCAGCGCGACCACGAACGACCACCGGTCCGGGTTCCAGATGAACCCGGTGAGCGGCCGGGCGGCGGTAAGGTCGGCCGGCTCGATCCAGCCGCCGGCCCGGGCGAGCAGCGCGATGGCGGCGACCACCGCGATCGCCACCGCGAAGCCGCGCATCAGCAGCCCGAGACCGCGCCAGGACAGCCGTGGACGGCGCAGCACCAGGCCGGTCGCGATCGCCACCACGGCCCCGAACTCCGGCCCCACCACCATCGCCCCCACCACCAGGATCGCCGAGTCCAGCACCACCGCGATCCCGGCGATCAGCGTGGCCAAGGTGATGAACGCGTAGAAAGACCAGGACGGCGCGGTGTCCTCGTACGCCCGCTCCAGCACGACGTCCCAGACGACGCCGTCGTCAGGACTGCCTGGCGCGGCTCGCTCGGCGGCCCTGGCGTGCTCGGACGGCGCGGCGTGCACCTCCTCGATGGCCACCGATCCGCCGTGGTCGAGACCGAGCTGCCGCAGCCGGCCGAGCACATCCGAAGCGCCTTCCCGGGCCACGTCGCACTGGACCGCGTCTCCTGGCGGGTCGAGCGCGGCGCCCGGCAGCAGCACCACGTGCGTCACCCGCGGATCGTCCACCAGGAACCGCACCATCTCGTCGGAGTAGGTCGCCGGCACGGTCAGGCGCAGGTGCAGCACCGTCCTATCTTGCCGCAGGTGACCGCCGTTGCTTGACCCTCCCGCCGGGGGAGGCTGCAAGCTGGCGCCATGACAACATCTCCGAGCCCTGGTTCTTCGAGCGCCGGCTTGTTGAGCATCGGGCAGTTCGCCCGGGCCAGCCACCTGAGCGTCAAGACCCTGCGGCACTACCACGACGTCGGGGTGCTGGTGCCGGCCGACGTGGACCCGGGCACCGGGTACCGCCGGTACGCCGCCGGGCAGGTCGCGGACGCCCAGCTGGTGCGGCGGTTCCGGGACCTGGACATGCCGCTGGAGGACGTGCGCTCCGTGCTCACCGCCGCGGACCCGCGGGATCGCAGCCGCCTGGTGCTGCGCCACCTGGACCGGATGGAACGCCACCTGGACCGTGCCCACGCGGCGGTGGTGTCACTGCGGTCGCTGCTCACCGACCCCGGTGAACCGCTGGTGGTCGAGGAGCGCGTCCTGTCACCGACGCCAGTGTTCGCGGTCAGCGGACGGACCGATCGGCACGGCATCGACGACTGGTGCGCTGCCGCGTTCGGTGACCTGGGCGCTGCCCTAGAGGCCACCGGCGTCGCGCCGACCGGTCCGGGCGGTGGGCTGTACCCGGGGGAGTTCTTCGAGGACGCCGTCGGTGAGGTCACCGCATACCTGCCGGTCGGCTCGCAGGTGCTGGCGGACCCGCCCGGCCGGGTCCGGCTGTCGCGGGTGGCAGGGCAGCGGGTCGCCGTCGCGCTCCATCTGGGGCCGTACCGGGAGCTGGACCGTACGTACGGTGCGTTGGGCGCGCACCTGGCCGGTCGCACCACCGGCGGCGACGGCCCGATCCGCGAGCGGTACCTCGTCGGCCCGCCCGACACCGATGATCCGCAGCGCTGGCGTACCGAGGTGTGTTGGCCGATCGCGGCCCCCTGACCCGCCCGGCTACCGCACGATTCGCGTCATTCCAGGATTCCCACCCATCGCAGCATCCCGCCCTATCGCGGTATTCGAGGAGGAGCTATGTCCTTGTCCATCACTGCCGTCACGATCGACTGCGTCGACGCCCGGCGGGTCGCCGGGTTCTGGTCCGCCGTCCTGGACCGACCGGTCGACGACGGAGCCAACCCTTTCTTCGCGTCCATTGGGATGCACGACCACGGCTCGGCCCAGCCGGCGGTGTTCTTCATCCAGGTGCCGGAGGGCAAGCAGGGCAAGAACCGGGTGCACCTGGATCTGCACACCCCTGATCTGCAGGCGCAGATCGAGCGGGTGGTCGGCCTGGGCGCCACCCGGGTCCGGGACGTCGCCGAGCACGGTTTTACCTGGACGACCCTGCTGGACATCGAGGGCAACGAGTTCGACATCGGCAGCGGCCCGCACGAGTGAGCCTCGGTGTCGGGCGGCAGGTGTGAAGGGGATCGCCCGTGTACCGACGAGGCGGTTCGTTCGTCGCATCACCGGTGCTCAGCATTCGTGTCATGTCTCGTCCCGCATGTAGCCGGGACACCACGGTGGGGAAAGAGGGAGTCGAACCCCCACGCCCTTTCGGACACGCAACCCGAAGGCTGCGCGCGTCTGCCAGTTCCGCCATTCCCCCGCGCGAAAGACGGTACCACTACGGTGAAATCCACTACGGTCAATCCATTCCGGTGTGACCGTCCAGCGGCAACTCTGCCACCAGACATGGGCTCACCACACAACCACGACGGCGTTTGGCATCCACCGACGCCGGTCCATAACTGATCAGACGAATGCCGGCCTCGGCCGCCGCTTGTGCGGGCTGGTAGAACAGCGTGGAGAAATAGCCCAGCGACGACCGGGCGTCGGTGTAGTCCGAGCCGGTCATCATGGCCGTCCACTCCTGCCCGTCCCGCACGAAGAGACTGCAGCTCACCGTGCGCGAGTCGGCTACCAGGGCGAAGACCTGGAGATCCTCGGGCGGTACGTGGGCTCGGATCGCGGACAGCATGGCTGCCTCCTGCGCGGGGTCGACCGTGCCGGTGTACTTCTCCACCAGCTGGCACCTCAGGGCGAGCAGCTCCGGCTCATCGTCAGCTAGCGGGCGCCGCACTGGGTCCAGGCCGCGCTGCGCGATCCGCCCCAGCTCGCGGCGCACCTCGACTCGGCGCTTGCTGGGCAGGCTCCCCAGGTAGCCGTCGAAGCTGTCCCAGGTCACCGGCAGGTCGCAGCGGTCGATCAGATGCCCAACCCGGAAACCGGCCGCAGCCAAGACGGCTGTCAGGGGTGCCGCGCGCGGCGTCAGATGCAGGAAGACCACGGAGCGCGCCCCGCTGCGCCGGCCCCACTGCAGGAGCTCGTGGACGAGGCGCCGCAGCACCGCCGGGTCGTGCGCGCCCGGTCCGAGCGGGAACGCCTGGTAGTTCGGGTACATCAGCAGCAGGCAGGGGAAGACGTCGGCCGGGTCCACGCCCTGCCACGGGTGCGGGCCGGACGCGAGGAAGCCGTCCCGGGCGAGCTGGCCCGACAGCATGGCGTAGGGGTCGCGACGGGCGACCACCGGGCGGCTCGGCAGCAGGGCGCCGCCGAGCGCCGCCGAGCACCGGCCGTCTGGGTCCCGCAAGGCGAAGGTGTGATAGTCCCCCGGGTACCAGGAGCGACCGAAGGTGATCCAGCGTGGCTGGGCGACGGCTGGTGCGCCACTGGCGAGCCCCGCCCAGTCGCCGGGGATGCCCGGGACCACGTCGAGTCCTCCTGGCACGTCGCTCACCTGCCGGTATCCGCCATGAACGCCTGCAGCGGTTGAGGAACCATGCCGAACCGCATCTTGAACGCGGGGTTGCGCCGCCCCCCCTCCAAGACCGACACGCCGACCCGGAACCCCAGCTGGATGATGGCGGCCATCAGCACGTAGTAGGGGCTGAACGGCAACCCCGGGTCGCGGTTGTAACCGCCGGCCCAGGCGTGGATCTTCCGGCTCTCGATGAAGACCACGGCCTTGGCGATCAGCGCGTCCGCCAGTGTGACCTCGACGATCCGGGCGCCTCGGCGGGTGTACCGCAGGAACGCGGCGATGCGTTCGGCGCTGTAGTAGCCGGCCGAGCCGACCCGGGCCATCAGCTCCTCGAAGATACGCAGCGTCTGCGGGTCCTCGTGCTGCGTGGGCTCGCGGTCGCTGACCCGCACGCCGACGTCGTCCGCTCGTCGCAGCTGCCGCCGGTACTCGCCGCGGTCCTTCGTCTTCAACGCCGCCAGGTACCCCTCCCAGTCCTTCAGGCCGGCCAGATCCATCCAGTACCGCGTGTCGAGATCGGTTCCCGCCAACCCAGCGCCGGTGAGCGCCCGCGCCGACGCTGAGTCGGTGGGGACGTTGATGAACCCGAACCGGCCCAGGCCGGTCTGAGCCGCGACGTCGCGCATGGCGGCGATCACCGCGCCGGCCAGCTGCGCGGTGCGGGTAGCACCGGCCAGCTGGGTGTCCGAGCAGTGCCACACGTGGCTCAGCAGCGCATGCTCACCGGCCGCGAGGCCGAGGGCGCCGAGCGGGTCGCCCTGCACATAGCAGGGTGTCAACGCCACCAGCTCGCCGACGGAGTCGTAGGTCTCGACGTAGTGAACCCCGTGCACCGGCTGGATCGGCTCCCGCTCGTACGCGCGCAGGAACTCGTGCCCGTAGTAGAACTCCGACACCCCGACCGTCTGGGCGAGGCCCTCCGAGCGGGGGTCGAGGTCGTCCACGCTGCGCACGACACGGGTGGTGAACTCAGAAGGTGGCGAAGTACTCACGCTGCTCCCATTCCGTGACGCTGCTGTTGAGCGCCGCGCCGACCGAGGCTGCCCAGGTCCGATAGCGGCTCAGCTCGCTGGTCTTGAGCTGGAGCAGGCACTCGCTGAGCGCCTCGCCGAGCGCGGCGCGGACGACCGATCCCTTCCGGAACGCCTCCAGGGCCGCACCCAGGTCCCGCGGACACGCCGGGGCCGCTGCGCTGTGCGGGTTGTCGGACGCCGCGCCCGGCACCAGCTTGTCGTCGACTCCCGCGAGCCCGGTGGCGAGCTGGCTGGCGATGTACAGATAGGGGTTGGCGCACGGCTCGCCGATCCGGTTCTCCACGTGCGTGCCTGGATCCCCACCGCCGCCGACCACCCGCAGGAAGGCGCCGCGATTCTCGACCGACCACGAGATCCGGTCCGGGGACAGCGAGAACCTCTCGTCCAGCCGGCGGTATCCGTTCACGGTGGGGACGGCGAGCAGCGTCGCCTCGGCGGCGTGGTGGAGCAGACCGGCCAGGTAGCCCTCGCCCACCGACGACAGCAGCCGTCCTGGATCGGCGAACATGTTCCGGCCGCTGCTGCGCTCGACGAGCGACTGGTGCAGGTGCCAGCCGCTCGCGTCGAAGCCGGCCAGGCCGGGCAGGGCCATGAAGGAGGCGTGGTGCCCGTGCCGGGCCATCACCTGCTTGGTGACCGTCCGGAACAACAGCATCGCGTCCGCGGCGGCCAACGCCTCCAGCGGGTGGAAGGTGAACTCGAGCTGTCCCGGCCCTGATTCGTGCTCGACGGTGCGCAGCGGAAGATCGAGGGCCAGCACGGCAGTCGTCAGCGGCTCCAGGACCGGCGCCAAGGCGTCGGTGAGCGCGTCGAGGTTGAACTGGTAGCCGCCGTTGACCGGTTCGACCGCCGGTGCCGCTCCCTGCACCCCGAAGCCGCCCACCTGGCTCGCCGTCACCTGGTTCGCGGACAGACCCGGTGTGGGCGAGAGCCGGGTGAGGTACCACTCCACCTCGAGGCCGATGACGGCCTCCATGCCCCGGGCGGCGAGCCGCTGGCACATCAGGCGTAGCGCGGCCCGGCTGGACAACGGGTGCGGGGTCCCGTCGCGCAGGTGCTCGTCCGCGACGACCCAGCCGACCCGGGCGCCGGTGTGCGGCAGCACCCGGAACGTCGTGGGGTCCGGCACGGCGATGAAGTCCCCCGCGCCGGTCAGTTCGTCAATGCCGAGCCCGCCACCGGGTGCGAAGAAATCGACGGCCACGGCGTGCCCGGTGTCGAAGACGAACGGCCCGGGGCTGTGGTCCATCCCGTTGCGCAACACGGCCGCGAAAGTGTCCGCGGTAAGCGTCTTGGACCGCGCAAGCCCATGCGGGTCGCCGAAGACGACTCGGACAAAATCGAGCTCGCCCAGACGGTCCCGGACCGCGCGCGCCGCCTCCTGCTGGTGGGTGTCCCACAGCTCGTGGCGGGCGATGAAGTCGCGGCTGCCGGTGCTCGCGTCGGCCAGGCGCACCTGACTGGACGCGCCGGGGACGCCGGACGTGCCGGGGATGGTGGTGGTCACATCGTCTCCAGGTGCCGGTAGGAGGGTTGCCAGGGCATGGCGGTCTCAAGCTCGCGGGCAGCGGCCAGGGCGACCTCGTCCCGGTGCCGGGCCGCCACCAGCTGGAGCCCGACGGGCAACCCGGTTTCGTCGTGGCCGACCGGGACCGAGACGGCTGGCTGGCCGGAGAGGTTGAACGGGTAGCAGGCCGGCGCCCACGCCAGCCAGTCGAGCGCCCCGCCATCGGTGTCCGGTCGCCACGCCGCACGATCGAAGGGCGCTACCGGCACGGTCGGCATCGCCAGCACGTCGAACCGTGCGGTCCAGGCGTACAGGCGGCGACACAGCAACGCGCGTTCCCGCTCGGCTCGGATCAGGTCCGCCGCGGTCAGTCGCAGGCCGTGCTTCACGACCGCCAGCCGATCCGGGTCCGCGACCGAGTCGTGTTCGGGTCGATGGTCAGCCGCCGCGGCCGCGGCGAGGATCACCACGAGCACGGGGTACGGGTCCTCGAAGGTCTCCACCACCAGGGTGACGTGGTGGCCTCGTTCGGCGAGTGCGGCCACCGCGCGGGAGCAGCGCTCCGCCGCCAGCACTGATGGGGCGACGCCGCCAGGTTGGGGCAGCCACCCGATCCGCAACCGACGGCGGGTGGGGCGTGCCTCGGCGGCAGGTGCGTCCAGCGAGTACGGGTCGTGCGGATCCGGGCCGGCCATGACCGAGACGAGCCGCTCGACGTCGGCGACGCTTCGGGCCAGCGCACCGAGGTGCGAGAGCCGCTCCGGGCTCAGCGGGTCGTACGGCACCCGGCCGAAGGTCGGCTTGAACCCCACCACGCCGCAGAACGCGGCGGGGATCCGGATCGACCCCGCTCCGTCGGTGCCGGTGGCCGCGACACCCAGACCCGCGGCCACAGCGGCGGCGGCTCCGCCACTCGAGCCGCCAGCGCTGCGGCTGAGGTCCCAGGGGTTGCCGGTCGCCGGGCCGAGGCGGTTGCAGGTCGACGCGCTCCACCCGTCCTCGGAGGTGTTCGTCTTGCCGATGATGACCGCTCCGGCGCGCCGCAGGCGAGCGACCGCGGTCGCGTCGTGTTGTGGCACCCAGTCGCGGGTGGCCAGCGAGCCCCGGGTGGTCCGCATCCCTGCGGTGGGCGTCAGGTCCTTCACCGAGACCGGCAGCCCCAGCAACGGGTACGTCTCCAGAGCGGCGCGACCGCAAGACCGCAGCAGGTCCTCCGCTCGGCGCGCTTGGCTCATCGCGCCGTCCGCGTCGACGGTGAGGAAAGCCCTCAGCCGCGGGTCATGTGCGCGCACCGCGTCCAACACGGCGCTGACGTGCTCCGTCGGGGTCACCTCGCCCGCGGCGTAACGCCGGTGCAGGCTCGTCGAATCGAGGAAGCGATCGGGCGGATCGAGGGCGCCGGACCCACCCCTGGTCGTCGTCCCCGGGAGGATGGGCACGGCGCGATCCGGGTGCGGCGCTGCCAGCATGCTTACCCCCCCGAATACCTCGCCAACCAGGGCCACCTCGCCGTATCAGGATCCACGCCTGGCGGCTCTACCCCCTCAGAGCACGAAAGTAGCTACCCGAATACATCGGGACAAGCATATTGTGGCTTTGATGCTGATCAAGGAGGCTGACTCCCGGCGTTCCCCGACGCGTTCACCTGCCAGTGACAGCGTGTCGGGGCCTGACGTCGCTGGCGAGGCTGTCTAACGCTCGAACAGGTTTTCTTTGGGGGGCACCTGATGCGTCTTGCCGACCGCCGTTCCTTCGCGGGCCCGATCCACCCCGCCTCGACCGCCTGCCTGGCAGCGCTCTACCAGGCACTGGCCGTGTCCGACGACGTCGAGGTGGACGCAACTGGGCAGGCCGTCGTGTTCGTGGCGGACCCCGCGGACCGCGTCGGCACGGCGGCGACTGCCGATCGAGTCGAAGGCGCGCTCCGGCACTTCGGTATCACGGTGCGGGTGGTGGACACCCGGCCGCGGGACGAGTGGTCGCAGGCCAGTCCGGCACGCGCGCGGGTGTCCACGGGCGCCGTACCGCCGCGGGCCGACAGCAGCGCGATGACCCCGAGCGCCGTGGCTCCGGGCATGTATCTGCTCGGTGGCTCTCTGCACGGGTGGTTCGTGGCGTCGGGGTCGGTGACCTGCCAGGCCGACGCCGTGGTCGACCTGGTGCGCCGTAGCCGCCTCGCGGGGTGGGCCGCGATGGTGTCGCCGACCCCGGAGCTGGAGCTGCTGCACACCCCTGGCTCAGACTCCACCGGCGTCGTGCAGTTCCGGGGCGACGGCACCGGGCCGCTGGTCGCCAAGGTCGGACCCCGGGACGTCATCGAAGCCGAGGTCGACTTCACCGGCACGGTGAATCAGCAGCTCGCCGGGACTGGCGCGGCAGCCCCGTTCCCCCGCACGCGTGCCGTCGCGGTCGAGGGACATCAAGCCGTGAACATCATGGACGCCGCCGAGCCGATGCCGGTGGAACGGCTGTTTGCCGACGCCGACCGCACCCGGCTGGCTGACGACGCCGTCTCGCAGCTCGAACCGCACCTGGCCGCCCTCGAGGGGTGGTACCAGAACACGGCCGACCCCGGACGCCCGCCGGTCGTGGCGGACTACCTCTACCGCGAGCGATTCACCGCCCTGCCGGAGCACCCGGCTTTCGTCCGGACCTTCGCCGCCCGGTTTCCCGAGGTGACCCGGGACGAGGTGCTCGCGGTCCCGGTGCGGCTGCCCGGCGGCCTGCTCGTCCCGGGGTATCGGGAAGCGTGCCGGTGGCTGGACGGTGCGACGGATCGCCTGTTGCCCCGAGGCGGCAGCCGCGTGCACGGGGACCTGTACCTGACCAACATGCTGCACCACCGGGACGGCCGTCCCGTCTTCATCGACCCGCGGACGGTGTGGGACGGCCACCCGCTCCCCGATCCCGGATACGGCGACCCGGTCTTCGACCTGGCCACGTTGCTGCATGGGGTGCTGCCGATGGCCGCGGTGCTGCATGCCGTGGCCACGGGCCGCAGCGAGACGCTGCTCAACCTCGCCGAGGTCGCACTCGGCTCCGACGAGCTGGACCTGTCCTCACTGCGACTGCCGATCGAGCCGGACGCCGCGATCCGTGCCCTGGAGCGTCGGCTGCTGCGGATCCCGCCGCTACCAGAACCCGAGCCGGTGGTCCGAGCCCGGCTCTCCATCGGCGCGGCGAGCTCGCTCGCTGGCTGGCTGAAGTATGACCGCTCCCTGAGTACCGCCGAAGCATGGCTCGCCACCTATGCGTCCTGCGTGTGGTACCTGGCGCGGGCACGGGATCTGTACACCGACTGGGACCAGGAGACCTCGACATGACGACCATCGACTACGACAACCTCGCCACCGAGTACGCGAGGAACCGGCGTACCTACCCCGGTCTCGTCGAGCACCTCGTCGAGCATGCCGGGGTCGGCGCCCGGTCCACGGTGCTGGAGGTCGGCTGCGGCACCGCGAACCACGTGACCGCTGTGCAGCAGCGCACGGGCGCTGTCTGCGGCGGGCTGGAGCCCTCCACCCAGATGCTCGCGTTCGCGAGGAGTCAGCCGGCGCCGCTCGACCTGCGCCAGGGCCGCGCCGAGGACCTCGACTACGACGAGGCATCGCTGGACCTGATCTTCTCCGTGGACGTGATCCACTTCATCACCGATCCGGAGCGCTACCTGTCCCGTGCCTTCGCGGCGCTCAAGCCCGGCGGGTACGTCTGCACCGTCACGGACTCGGAGTGGAACATCCGCCATCGGTTGCCGCTGTCCAGGTTCTTCCCGACCGCCGTGGACGCCGAGCTGGCCCGATACCCGCGGATCGAGACGCTGGTCGCCGCGATGAGCGGTGCTGGGTTCACCGAACAGCACGAGGCCACGGTGAGCAGCACCTACGAGCTCACGGACGCTCAGCGCTTCGAAGAGAAGGCGTTCTCCTGCTTGCACCTCATCCCGGAGGAGGAGTTCCAGGCGGGCGTGGCGGCGCTGCGCGCCGCCCTCGCCGAGGGGCCGGTGCCCGGCAACCTGCGCAGCACCGTGCTGTGGGGGCAACGGCCGCGATGATCGCCCGCTACGCGCGTCCGGAGATGGCACGGCTGTGGACCGACGAGGCCCGGTACGCCTCGTGGGTCCACGTCGAGGTGCTCGCCTGCGAGGCCCAGGCGGCGTTGGGCACCGTGTCCGCCGAGGAGCTCGCGACGATCCGTGCCGGCCGGGTGCCCACCCCGCACCGCGTCGCGGAGCTGGAGCGCACCCGGGATCACGAGGTTCTCGCCTTCCTCGCGGCGTACGCCGAGACCATCCCCGGCAGTGCTAGTGCCGGCAGTGCTAGTGCCGGGGATGCCACTGCCGGGGATGCCACCGCCGGCAGTGCGGCCCGCTGGGTGCACCACGGGATGACGAGCTACGACCTGGTCGACACCGCCCTGGGGCACACCTTGGCGACGGCGTGCGACCTGGTGATCGAGGCCGCCGGCCGGTTGCGCGACGTCCTGGCCCGCCGGGCCTTCGAGCACTGGGACACGGTGTGCGTCGCCCGCACGCACGGAATCCACGCGGAGCCCACGACGTTCGGCCTCAAGCTCGCCGGGCATGCGCTGGCCGTGGACCGGGTGCACTCCCGGCTGCGGTCGGCTCGCCAGCGGGTCGCGGTCGGCACGATCTCCGGCCCGGTCGGCACCTACGCCCACATCGACCCCTTCGTGGAGCGGTACGTCTGCGACCGCCTGGGCTTGGCGGTGGAACCGGTGCCGACCCAGGTGGTCGCACGCGACCGGCACGCCGACGCCGTGTGCGCGCTGGCGCTGTCCGGAGCGGTCGTGGAGCACCTGGCCCTGGAGCTGCGCCTGCTGCAGCGCACCGAGGTGCGGGAGGTCGAGGAGCCTCGGTCGATGCACTACCAGGGATCCAGCGCGATGCCGCATAAGCGGAACCCGACCACCAGCGAGCGGCTGTGCGGGCTGGGACGGCTGCTGCGGGCCAACGCGTCAGCCGCGCTGGAGAACGTCGCGTTGTGGCACGAACGCGACCTGGCTCACTCGTCTGTCGAGCGGGTCGTCCTGCCGGACAGCTTCCAGGTGGCGCACTACCAGCTGACCGCCGCCGCCGACCTGGTGGAGGGGCTGCGGGTGGACCCGGATCGGATGCGGCGCAACCTGGATGCCACCGGCGGGCTGATCTACAGCTCCGCCGTCCTGCAGGATCTGGTGGCTGGCGGGACGGACCGGGAGCGCGCCTACCGCATCGTCCAGGCCGCCGCCATCGAGGCATGGCAGGACGACCGGCCGCTGCTGGACGCGTTGCGGCAGCACGACATCCCCGTGCGGCCGGAGTCGGTGGACCCGGCGAGCTTCCTGGAGTCCCGCGCCATGCTGCGCACCCGTCTGGAGGAGGTTCTCGGTGTGGGCGTGTGAAGTCGTGGACGGCGCTGCTCTCGACGTGGACGAGGTGGCCGGGGTCTACCGGACCTCGGGCCTGGCGGCTCGGCGCCCGGTGGACGATCCCGAACGTTTCGCCGCCATGGTGCGCGCCGCCAATCTCGTGGTCACCGCCCGACACGACGGCCAGCTGATCGGCATCGCCCGCAGCATCACCGACGGTGCCTACGTCACCTACCTGTCGGATCTGGCGGTGGACCGTGCGTTCTGGCGTCGCGGGGTGGGGGTCGACCTCGTCGAGGCGACGAGACGGGCGGCGCCCCGGGCCAAGCTCGTGTTGCTCTCCGCGCCTGATGCCGAGAAGTACTACCCGCACATCGGGTTCACCCGGCACGGGTCCGCCTGGGTGCGAGAACCGCTGTCATGACGGCTTCCGCGTCCCGTCCGGTGGTCGGGATCAGCACCTACGAGGAGGTGGCGACCTGGCGTGGTTGGCGACGCCGCGCGTCGTTGGTCCCGACGGACTTCGTCGCGGGTGTGGCGCAGGTGGGCGCCGTGCCGGTGCTGCTGCCTCCGAGCGGCGGCGTCCCGGAGGCGGCCCGGGCGCTGGCGGCGGTGGACGGTGTCCTCATCGTGGGCGGTGCTGACATCGATCCCGCGCTGTACGGCGCCACCGCGGGTCCGCACACCGGCACCCTCGCGCCCGATCGGGACCGCTGGGAGGCGGCTCTCCTCGAGGTGGCGCTGGAGCGGGAGCTGCCCGTGCTCGGGGTATGCCGCGGCATGCAGATGGTCAACGTGGTCCGCGGCGGAACCCTGCGCCAGCACCTCCCGGCGGAGCTGGGCTGCGACGTCCACCAACCAGCGGGACCGACGTTCGCCACGAACCGGATCACCATGCGTGTCGACGCCCTCCCAGGGTCGGTGCTCGGCCGGCACGACGTCGCGGGCTGCTACCACCACCAGGGCGTGGACCGGCTCGGCGCGGGCCTGATCGCCACCGGGTGGGCCGCCGACGGCACGATCGAGGCGATCGCAGACCCGGACCGGCCGTTCGTCGTCGGGGTGCAGTGGCATCCGGAGCTCGACCCGACTCGGCGGCTGTTCGGTTCCTTCGCCACCGCCGCGAGCCGCGTCGCCGTCCGATGAGCACGGGGCGCGATCGGCCCGGCGAGGCCGCCGCCGCTGCCCGGGAGATGGTCGCATCCGCTTTGCGCCGCACTGCCTTTGCGGCCCGGGTGGAGGCCCGGCGGGCGATCGCTCGCTCGGCATTCGAGCCGTTCCCCGCGGCAGAGAGCACACCGGGCGCGAGTCCGCACCCGAGCACCGGGAGCGATCACGGCGAGGGGGAGCTGTTGGTCCGGCTGCTGCATGACGGCGTCCCGCTCGTCCCGCCCGTGGACCCTCGACTGGTGCGGGCGCTCGAGGTCAGCGGACTGGCCGCTGACGGTGGTGGTCCCGGGCAGTGGCAGGTGACCGCATTCCAGGGGCTGCTGGCGGTCCGTGACCGAACCGCTGCTTCACGCGCCCACGCCGTCTATCTCGGTGAGGATTCGCTGCGCTTCGCCGGCCGGGTCCTCGCGGAGGCCCCCAGGGGCCGGGCGCTGGACGTCGGTGCTGGGTCTGGCCTCATCGGGTGTGCGCTCGCCCGCAGCGCGCACGAGGTCGTCTCGATCGACCCGGTCGACAGCTGCCTGGTCGCCACCGAGCTGTCCGCGGCGCTCAGCGGTGTCGCCGACCGGGTGCGGCCCGCCCAGGGCCGGTTCCAGGACGTGCTGCCCACGCGCCAGTTCTCCTGCGTCGCCGCGAACCTGCCCTACGTGCCGGTGCCACCGGGTCTGCGGTACTCCGCCGTGGGGGACGGCGGCCCCGACGGCCTGGGCCTCATCAGAGACCTCCTGCAGCGGGCCGATGAGCTGCTGACGGCTGACGGCATGCTGGTGCTGCGCTTCCACAGCCTCGGTCATCACGACGGGCCGCTGCTGCTTGCCGACCTGCGGCGTTTCGGGTCGCGACACGGATACGACGTGACGGTGACCGTCGAGGGGCGGGTGCCGGCCGAGGTGCGGGCGGCGCTCACCGCTCGGCTCGCCGTCGTCCAGGGCTCCCGCCACACCACGGCCCAGACGTACCGGACCGTCGCGGCGCACATGGCCGACTACGGCCTACCGCACTTCTTGGCCTGCGGGCTGGTCGCCCGCGCCGGCGGCAGCGGTCGCGTCGAGGTGGTCGATCTGACCGATCCGCCGGTGCTGGACGCCCGGCTCTCCCTGGCAGTGTCACCCGGCGCTGTGGGATCACCCGGCGCTGTGGGGTCACCTGGTGCCGTGGACCGAGTGCGGGACGCGCTCGTCACGCGCTACGCCTACGCTGCCCGCCGGCTCCCGGACGGTTTCTGGGAGCTGGCCACCGAGCGCGAGGTGGAGCTGCCGCTGGAGCGGCTCGCGGACCTGCTGGCTGCGCTGGTGGCCGGGGCCACCGTTCGCGAGGCGGTGCACGAGGTGCTCGCCGACGCGTTCGCGGTGGCGCCGTTGAGGTCTCGGGCGATGCTCGTCACCGGCGAGCTGCTCGTGCACCAGATGCTTCGGCTCGGCCTGGTGCGGCTTCGTTAGCGACGCGCCTCCTGCGCTCCGCTAGCGACGCGCCTCCTGCGCGGATTGCCATGGCCCGCTCTCGTACCGGCTGGCACCCAGCCTTTTGCTACACGGGTTCGGCGCTCGCGGTACCGGGCACCCTGGTGAGGAAACGCATCCGCTCCACCGCCCCCCGGGCCGCAGCGAGCGCCGTCTGCGGGTCGGCCGCGTGTGCCCTGGCCTGAGCCAGGCGCGAGTACGAACTCGCCAACCCGCCAAGCTGGGTTCCCGTCGGGGTCAGCAGTTTGGGAGTCACGTCGGGGTGCTCCGACGACGGCTCCACGCCGGTCGCCTCGATGAGCTCGCCGGTCACCGGTGGCGCGGCGAACCAGATCGCCTCGCAGCGCCGGGTGTGCGCCGGGTCGGTGAGTGCCTGGCGGATCGCGGGCAGCACCGTCTCGCCCAGCACCTGGCGCACCTGCAGCCCGAGCAGGTCTACGCCGACCGCGTCCTCGACCATGGCGAAGATGTCGTCACCGCCCGGCCGCAGGTGGGTCTCGATGGTGCGAGGTCCGGCGGGGGTCAGTACCACTTCGGTGTGGGTGGGCCCGAACTCGACGCCGAGGGCGTCCAACACCCGGCCGACGTGTCCGGTGATCGTCGTGTGCTGCTCGGCGCCGAGATCCGCCGGGAGCACGTGCCCCAGCTCGACCAAGGACTCGGCGTCCGAGTACTTGCGGGTGATCGCCGCGACCACGTGCTCCCCGTGCTCGGAGAACGCCTCCACGCTGTACTGCTCGCCGGTCAAGAAGCGTTCCACGAGCACCGTGCGCATCCGGACGCCGTCGTGCTCCGCCGCCGCCCGGGCGAACGCCGCTTCGGCGTCCGCGTCCGCGTGGGCCACGGCCACGCCGAAGCTGGCCGTCCCGCCCGCTGGTTTGACGATGCACGGCCAGCCGTGGTCAGCGCCGAAGGCGCGCACGTCGTCCGGGCTTGCTGCGAGCGCTGCCGGCACCTCCTCCACCCCCGCCTCCAGCAGCCGACGGCGCATCGCCTCCTTGTCGTGCACCTGCCGCACCACGGCCGGGTGGTGGGTGGGGAGCCCCAGCGCGAGGGCGACCACCGCGGCACGGTCCTGGTCGTGCTCGCCGAACATGACGACCCGGGTCACCGCGTGCCGAGCGTGCACCGCGCGCGCGAGCTCCACCCACTCCTCGTCCGGCGCGTCGTACGGCAGTGCCACGACACGGGCGTGGCCGGTGGGATCCGGCAGCCGCGGGATGTGCTCGAGCCGGCACATCAGGGTGGTCGCCACCTCAGGGGCGGCCGCGCGGAACCTGGCCGGCATATCGCCGCCGCTGCCGAAGACCATCACGTGCTCGGACATCGGATACCTCCGTGAGGTGCGCTACGGGTGAGTTCGCCTGGCGGCCGCTTCGAAGCGGTGCGTGACCCGGACGGTCACCACGGTGCCGACGACGAACAGCGCGGCCATCAGCGCCCAGCCGGCCGCACCGCCAGGCAGCACCACCGAGGTGATCAGCACCGGACCCACGATCATCTGTGCGGTGGTGCTCAGGCTGAACAGCGACAGGTACTGGGTGCGGGTCTGGACGGCGGACATCCGGAACGACAGCTCCCAGCCGGCGACCGCGTGCAGGTTCTCGCCGATCGTCAGCAGCACGACGGCCACCGCCGCGCCGATGATGACGACGGCCGCCGGCCGGTGGTCGGTGAGGGCGAACAGGGCGCACGCGCCGACCAGCAGTGCGCAGGCCGCGGTGAGCAACCGCCGGGACCGGGCGACGTCGTGGGTCATCCGAGCCAGGCAGATCTGCACCGCCACCGTCAGGACGGTGTTCACCGACAGCAGCACGGAGCTGACCGTAGCGGGCAGGCCGGCTCGCTGGACGATCCACAACGGCATCAGGATGAACAGGATCGCGTCGTGCAGCAACAGCACGGCATTGGCGAGGGTGAACACGAGGAACCGCAGGTCCCGGTAGGGCGACCGGGTGTGCGCAGGGACGGGAGCCGCTGGCCTGGTCGCGGACTGGTCGCCAGGCGCGGGTCTTGACGGTGCGCGCGGCTCCGCCGGCGAGTCCTCGTCTGTATGCGAGGCCTCGTCCGCGGGCAGGCGGGCCGCGCGCACCGTCGAGAGCAGGACGACGATGAAGGCCACCCCGTTGGAGATGAACAGCGCGGCGAAGGCGGCCCGGGAGTCGGCGGCTTGGATCACGCCGGCCAGCAGGAAGCCCACCGTCAGGCCGATGTTGTTCACCGACCGCAGCGAGGCCATCGTCCGCGTCCGGTTCCGGGTGCCCTCGAATTCCCCCACGATCACCTGGAGCAGCGGTGTGCACGCCCGCGCGGCAGCGGTGAGCAGGCAGGTCACCAGCAGGTACCCACGGAAGTCGGTGACGAAGACGTATCCCACGGACCCGACCGCCCGCACCGCCAGCAGCGCGAGGTAGACCGGGCGGGCACCGATCCGGTCGGCCAGCCAGCCGAGCGGCAACGGGCTGACCAGGCCGCAGATGTTGGCGACCGACAGCCCGACCCCGACCGCCGCGACCGGGATGCCGATGAAGCCGACGAAGTACAGCGTGGCCGCGGCCAGGAACATGCCGGTCGCGACCGCGTCCACCGTCGCGCCCAAAGACAGCACGCGTCCTCGACGGGTCTGCGGCAACAGGGTGCCGCCGGCCCGTCGCAGAGCACCCGCGACGGATCTGCGGTGGGCCGGCGCGCCGGGTGCGGTCATCCGGTAGCCGCCGCGCTGGCCACCGTGATACCCCTCGCCCCGTGCTGCACAGCTCATCCCTCCTGGCCGCGGACCCGCAGCTCCTCGAGGACGGTCGCGGGCACGGGCGCGAGCATCGCGGGCGCCTGCGAGCCGTCCCACGCGGCACCGCCGACCAGCGCGTCCAGACGGTCGTCGCCGCACCGGCCGGCCGAGCGCCAGACGGCTCCCGCCCATCCTGGCAGCAGCGGCAGAGCCAGTAGCGCCAGCCCCCGCCTGGCCGACCGTGGGCACCCGCGGCCCGTCCCAGCCCGGACCGCGGACGCCCAGGCCACCAGGGCCTCGGCAGCGGCCGGAAGGTCGACATCCGGCACCTGCAGCGCGGTCTGCTGGCGGTGCAGCAGCTCACCGAGCAGGTCGCGAGCGCTCTCGTCCACGGTGTCCGGACGTGATCCTGGCGTGGCGGGGGCCACCGCCACGGTGAGCAGGCCGACATCCTGTGCCGACGTCTCGGCGACGTCGTCGATGCCCAGGTCGGTCTCGACCCGGCCTGGCCCCACGCGAGCCAGCGCGAGCCGCAGGGCGTCTGGCGACAGGCTCGCGTCCAGGGCATCGTTGACCCGGATCACGTGTCGACGGGAGGTGGAGAACTTCTGGCCGTCCAGGAGCATGAAGGCGTTCACCACGTACGCGTCGAACGGCTCGAAATCCACCCCGCGACCAGCGAGCGCGGTCAGTGCCAACCAGCCGAGCGCGCTGTCGATCCCCCCGGTGGCGACCGTGGTGATGCCCGACCCAGGGGCGAAAGGGTCCCTCCCGAGTCGCTGCCGAGCATGCTCGCCGAGCAGCCGGGTGGAGGCGTACTTGCCGGTGAGGTAGCTGGTGTGCACGGTTTCGGCGGGCAGAGGCGGCAAGCCGTCTTCGACGGGTAGTGGCGGCAAGCCGTCTTCGACGGCGGTGCTCCACGGGACGCCCCACCCCAGCGGGTAGCTGAGGCGGATCAGCCCGTGTTGTTCGCGGCGGTATCGGTCCACCAGCGCGCCGAGGCGGGGGTCGTCGCATCGGCCGGCGATCCCGGTGGCGGAGAACGCCTCGCCGGCGACGACGAACGCGGAGCGGACCGGCCGACGGGTGCCTTCGGCTCCGCCCCAGGGCACGTCCAGGTGCTCGGGTGACATCCAGCAGCCACAGGACTCGCAGACGTTCCCGGAGCCCTGGGCACCGCAGTGCTCGCAGGCACCGCTGACGAAGGCCGCGACCGCCCACGGCGGGCCGGGGGAGCGCCCTGGCAGGAGCCGCTCCGTTCGTACCCGGATGCGGTCCGTTCGCGCCAATGCCGCGGTGACGTCGCGGCAGTGCGCTGCGTACCCGGGCAGCACCTCGTCCGTCTGCGGGTTGAGGAAGACCTCCTGCCGCAGGCTCAGCCCGGCCAGGGCACGGTGGGCACGATCGTGGTGCCGGGTGGCCACCACGCGCGGCTCTTCGCCCGATGTCACCGCCGCCAGCAGCACCCCGGTCTCCCAGGCGTCGGACGCGGTGGCGCAGCACACTCGCGCGCCGTGCAGCTCCAGGCAGCGGGCCGCCGCGTCGGAGCGCAGATACGGCCCGCCGACGTGCCCGAGGTGCAGTTCACCGTTGGGAGTCGGGTAACCGGCGAAGAAGAAGTACGCCGGGTCCACCGGGGATGCCTGGCGGATCCGGCCCAGCAGGCCGCCGACATCGATCATCGGACCGCTTCGCTCGGTCCGTGCCCGGGCCACCAGATGCTGAACAGCTCGATCCGCGTCCGGCCGTCGTTGTGCATGCGGTGCCGCACCTGGCTCGGCATGAAGACCGCGTCCCCGGCCCGCACCGGCGTCGGCGTGTCGGCGCCGCGCAGCACCGTGCCGGTGCCGGACGCGACCAGCCAGACCTCCAGCACGTCGTGGACGTCCCACTCGCTCCACCCTCCCGGGTCCACCGCCCACGAGGACATCCGGAACGGCGGAGCCGAACCGTCGTCGCCGTGATGTGGGAGGAGGAGCTCGCGTACCGGCCCCGCCGGCAGGTCTTTGAGCACCGAGGTAGGCAGCACCGACCGCGGGTCCTGCCCAGGTAGGTCCTCGGCCGGTGTCACGACAGCACCTCCTCGGCCGGCTCGACGGCGCCCACGTCCATGGCCGGCTCGACGGCGCCCACGTCCACGGTCGGCTCGACGGCGCCCACGTCCACGGTCGGCAGGCCACCGGAGGCGGCCGGTTCGGCGGCGAGGTCCAGCGTCACCTGACCGCCGCGGTCGGCCGGTTCGGCGTCGCTCAGCACGTCGTACGACAACAGCGGATCGATGCCGCGGGCGATCACCGCTGCTCGCCAGGCCAGCAGGCTGAGGTTGGGGTCCGGCACCCCGAAGGCGTGCCGGGCGAGGTTCTGCACGTAGATCCGCCGATCATCAGGGCCGTCCCACTCGATCGAGAAGTCCTGGCGGACGACCGGCAGGCCGTCGTCGAGGGCGAGCCGGTCGCGCAGGCCGTCCAGCGCTGGCGGGAGCCGCTGCTCGTACCCGGTGGCGCAGACGACGTAGTCGGTCCGGGTCCGGGTGGTCGAGCCGGTGCGCACCGACCGCCAGGTGAGCAGCGCACCAGCTCCGTCGTCCTCGGCGGCCACGAGCTCCTGGGCCGGCAGCTGGTGCAGCGCCGGCCCCGGCTGGACGCCGTTGCGGATGTCGTAGTCCAGCGCGTAGACGCGCTCCAGCAGGCTGGTCGAGATGCCGTCGCTCGCGAGCCGCTGCTCGGCGAGGAGTTGGCTGCGCACCTGAGGTGGTTGGTCGAAGAAGTGGCGGCTGTGTTCCGGCGTGAAGAAATCCTCCACGAACGGGCTCTCGTCCAGGGGCAGGAACGTCGTCCGCCGCGTCGCCCAGGTCAGGTGGCGTGGTCCGTGCGGCATCGCCAGCAGATGGGCCACCACCTCCGCGCCGCTCTGCCCGCCCCCGACCACGGTGATGTGGCCCCGGCAGCGGCGCGCCGGTGAGCGGACGAACGTGCTGGCATGCGAGATGCGCGCCGAGTTGGTCCGGGCCAGGCACGACGGCAGGCGTGGGGCGACACCGGCGGCGATCACCAGGTTGCGGCCATGCAGCTCGCCGCAGTCGGCGCTCACGACGAAGCGGTCCTGCCAGTCCACCGAGTGCACGTCCACCCCGAGCCGGACGCTCGGCAGCCGACCAGCCACCCATCCGCAATACTCCTCGAACTCCTTGCGACGCAGGCGGTGCCGCCGGGTGGCCAAGAGCCGATAGAGCCGTCGGCGGTTCACCGCGAAGGCCAGGTAGGAGTAGGGGTTCGTCGGGTCTACCGGAGTCACCAGGTCCTTGAGGAAGTGCACCTGCATCTCAGCGTCCGGGAGCATCAGCCCGGGGTGCCATCGGAACACCCGGTTGCGCTCGAGGAACACGTCGTCCGCCGCCCCTGCCGAGGGTGAGAGCAGGGCAGCCAGGCTGAGGTTCGCCGGGCCTGCGCCGATGCCGATCGTGCGGTGCTCGCGGTGGGCCATGTCGCCGATCGCTGGCCGCGGTGGTGTGCCCATGCTGCTCACGAGACCTCCCTGGTGGTGTCCGCCCAGTGGGCGCCGAACTGCTGCAACGCGGTCACCAGCTCGCCCAGCGCGGCACCGGTGAACAGCTCGTCGGGCCGCACCCACCCCCCGGGTGTCTTCTCGACGGCGCGCAGCGCCTGCACGGCTGGCACAGCTGTCAACGTGGCGAGCCCACTGGCCAGCGGCGTGTCCGCAGCTGCGCAGTGCACGTGCACGTCGCGGTGGACTCGTCGGCCGTCCCGGTTACCGACGGCTCGCACCAGCAGGTGCGTGATCTCGGCCTGATCCGGGCGGCGGCGCACCACCTCCCCGAGGACCCGGTCGACCACCTGCTTGGGCGTCACCCAGGCGTCCCCAACATCCACTGGGTGCTCGGCCAGCAGGCCGGCGTCCGCCAGTGTGCGGACCGCGGCGGCGAACCCCGGCCAGCGCACGGTGCGCTGGTGCACGTGCGCCTGCCGCAGGCCGGGGATCGAGTCGAGCCAGGGCACCATCCCGTCGTGATACGACTCCAACGGCGGCATCCCGGGAACGGATGCCGCGCGCACGTCGCTGAAGCGGCGCTCGACCCGGATGCGCCCGCGGCTCAGCCGAAACGCCTGGCGCTGGCCGAACGGGAGCTCGCTGACGCTGAAGAGCGCGGTGTAGGGAAACCCCTCCGGCGGCTGGGTGGTCAACCCCCCGCAGAGCACTTCGGCGTCCTCGAGCGGGTCCAGGCCGCCGGCCACGTGCCGCAGCACGATCTCGGTGAGGCCCGGCTCCAACCCGATGGGGGTCACAGCCGGCCCAGCGCGGTCGACCACTGCCTGCGGCACCGGTCGCGCAGGATCAAGGGGCGGGCGGGTGATGCTCACCACCGGAATCGGCAGGTCGACCGTTCCGGCGAAGACCGCCGCGTTGACGGGCCAGGGTGCGGCTATCAGCACCGCGTCACACGCGGCGACGAACTCGCCCCAATTATCAGTGGTGTGAACGGACGCGACCGCGCCACCGACCGCGGCTGCCAGCTGGTCTCGCCGATCCGCGCACGAATCCACCAGCACCAGCCCACCGGGCCGCAGCAGCCGCACGGCCGCGCGCCCGAGTGCGGACCCCATCGAGCCGCAGCCGATGACCATCAACGTCATCCGCGCGGCCCCCGCTGATCCCTTCCAGGCATGCGGACGAGACTTCGCTTCACGGCCCCTCCCCACCGTTTGCGCGCTCCGGCTCTCGTCATCGGATCCCAGAGGCGCAAACCCTACGATCTATGACCCTTGAGGCAAACTCAAGAGAAATACTCAGAGAATTCATGACGGATCAGCTCCACTGAACAGCAGAAGGCACGATCACCCGTCCTGATACATCAGCTTCATCAGATGCCCTTGATAAACAGGTGCGGACCGGGTTCCGCGGCTGGCAAGCTCGGGTGTCGTGGCTGAGCTGGAGATCGTGTCGTTCGACCCGCTGACCGACGACGTCCTGCTGCGGCAGACGGTCGAGGTAGCAGCCGGGGTGGCCCGGGACGCGTGGGGGGAGCTGGCCTCCCCGTGGACGGTGGACGAGGTCCGCGGTCGACAGCAAGAGGTACGCGCGTCGCGCGTCGAGCACCTGGCGGCTCGGTTGGACGGCCAGGTGGTCGGCATGGCGAGCATCGACTTCCCGTTGCGGGACAACCTGCACCTGACGCAGGCGGAGCTGGCCGTCGCCACGGCGCACCGCCGCGCTGGCGTGGGGTCCGCGTTGCTGGCCGCCGTCGAGCGACGCACCCGCGAGGATCGACGCTCGGTGGTGGCGGTCGAGGCGGACTACCGCACCGGGCACCTGCGCACTGACGCCCCGTTCGCCGCCCGGCACGGGTATGCCGCGGCCCTGGTCAGCCTGCGCAGCGACCTGGAGCTGCCCGACGGCTCGCTGGATGACCTGCTCCGCGACGTCGAGGCGGACACCGCCCGGTACGCCGCCGGCTATCGGGCGGTGACGTGGGAGGGCGCCGTCCCGGATAGGTGGGTGGATCAGCTGGCCCGGCTGAACGCCCGGATGACCATCGACGCGCCACTCGGCGACCTGGCGCTCGAACCCGAGGTGTGGGACGCGGACCGGGTCCGGGACGTCGAGCGGATCACCCAGGCGCAGGGGCGTCGGACAATCGGTGTCCTCGTCGTGCACGAGGACACCGAGGAGGCGGCCGGCTTCAGCGTCCTGTCGCTGCCGGCGCACGACCTGGCGTTGGCCTTCCAGTGGGACACCCTGGTGCTGCGCGAGCACCGCGGCCGTCGGCTCGGCCAGCTGCTCAAGACCGCGAACCTGCGGGCGCTGCGCGCGAGTGCCCCGGCGGTGCGCCGGGTGGTCACCTGGAACGCGGAGTCCAACGAGCCGATGCTGCGGGTCAACCGAGCCTTGGGCTTCCGCGTCGTCGGCGTCGACACCGAGTGGCAGAAGCAGCTCGACACCTGACCTGCGTCTGGACCGGTGCAGGGGAGGGGTTGGCGCAGGCACCGGTCGCAGACAGCGGCTCGTGCGCAGGTTTCTGGCGGTGCCCGGGCAACCTCGTCGCGGTGTGGGGCGACTAGGGGGTGTCACACGGGCGGGCACACAGCCCGTCATCCCGATCGAAGGGGAGAAACCATGTTGACACCACGACCCTCCATCGTCGCAGCGACGGCTCGCCATCCGGCCGGTTCGACGAGGCTGGTGGCGTGGGTGGCGGCCTGCGCCACCGCCGTCACCTTGCTGATCGCCGCGCCCGCCGGACCGGCCAGGGCGCTACCGGTACCCCAGATCTGCACCGGTACCTGGAACATCGCCCAGGGGACGGCCTGGGGGACGATCGGCGAGATGATCTCGGGCCGGAACCTCACCGCCTTCGCGGTCCAGGAGATCGGCACCACGCTGCCACCGGGTGCCCGGGAGGTGTCCGGAACCCCCAATGGCAGGCAACCGGTCCTCGAGTACAGCTGGGCGCACAACGGCGAACAGTTCTACCTTTACCTCGCCACGGGGAACATCAACCGCGCCGGGGCGCTGAGGGTGGGGATCGTGACCCGCCAGCGGGCGGACAACGTCCGCTACGTCGCAGACCCCGGTACCGGCGGTCAGACCGGCCCCGACGCCCTCCCCACCAACCCCGGTGACATCCGCCCCGCCGTGGGTGTGCACCTGGGCGGGCGCTGGTTCTTCTCGGTACACGCCGGGAACCAGCAGGGGGCGGTGCCGATCGCGATGGTGAACCGGATCCAATCCTGGTATCCGGGCGCTGACATCATGGGCGACTTCAACGAGGCTCCCGCGACGTTCTATCCCCGGAGCATCGCACCCCAGCACCACACCTGGTCGGCGCGCACCGCCGACGGGCGCAGCGGCCAATACGGCCCCTCGGTCCTCGACTACCTGGTGGTCGACAGTCTCCCGGATGAACGCGCAGCGCAGGCCGTGACCAACATCGCCGGCGCCGGGACGCCCGCCTACCCCTCGGACCACTACCCGGTCATCTTCGGTCCGCCGGACGAGAACGGGTTCATCACCTGCCTGTCGGACCCCTCCGAGCGGCTCGCCACGGCCACCTCGACGTTGACGGCGCTGGCCAAGGCGATAGGTGCCAAGTACTCGTATTTCGCGTTCACCTCCGGAGGACTCACGACCCGCTATCGGGTCCCCACGTCGGCAGGGGTCTGCGGCCAGATCCTGACTCTGGATGATGCCGGGAACCAGAACGGGTTCGCGTTGCAGGCCCACAAGGGCCAGCGGGACGCGAACGTCGTCTCGGGCAAGAGCGACTCCACGAATACCGCCCAGCAGTGGAAGCCCGAGTTCAATACCGACGGTACGGTCTCCTACCGCAGCTGCGCCAACAACCAGCTCCTCACCGCTGACACCTCGCGGGCGACGACCAGGGACGACAGCGACGCGCTGCCGTCCGGGCAGGACTTCACCACCATCGTCTACCCCGACAGCAGCGTCGCGCTCAGCACCGCGTCGGCCTTCCATGCACAGGTGAACGCCCTCCCCAAGGCGTCGGGCGCGAAGTACTCCTACTTCGGGTTCGGCGGGAGTGGGGCCACGGCCTACTCGATGCTGGAGGTGGCGGCATGCCCTACCAGCGACAGCTGCATACCGGGGGTCCCCGTCTACCAGATCCTGCCCGAGACCTCGACGGGTGAGCCGAACGGGTTCGCGTTGCAGGCCCACGAGGGCCAGCCTGACGCGAACGTGGTCTCCGGCGCGAGCAGCCCCGAGAACCGCGCTCAGCAGTGGCAGCCGGTGTACAACACGAATGGCACCACGTCGTACCGGAACGTCGCCAACGGGCAGTTCCTGACCCGGCCTGGCACCGTCGGGAGCACGCTGTTCCTGACTACTAGGGCCGGGATCCGCGGCGTACCGCAGCAGGCGCAGATGTTCCTCGGTGCCGCCGTCTCCTAACGAGCCGGACACCGGTGCGTCGCGCCCACGTCCAGCGGCACGACGGCTGCCCCCTCACCCGGGGCGGCCGTCGTGCGGGTCGGAGCGACCTTGCTGGCCCTGGCCACCACGTCCCGCAATGAGGAGGTTTCCGTTGGCCAGCATGGTCCTCGCACCTGCCCCGGGGTGGCCGACCGGGTGCTGTCCAGTGCCTGTCTACGGGCCTGCGCCCGGCCCGGCGCAGCGCGCCAACGGTTGGACCTCACGACGGCGCACCGGTAGACCAGAGCCCGTGGACCTAGGGGCGGTGAGCACGGCGGAGCAGGAGTTCGAGGGTTTCGTCACGCTGCACGCCGCCGCGCTGAGTCGACTGGCGTACGTGCTGCTGGGTGACCCGGACGAGGCGGACGACCTGGCCGGCGACGTCCTGTTGGCCGCGTGGCGGCAGTGGCCCACCGTGCGCGTCGCCGAACACCCGCTCGGGTATCTGCGGCGGGCGACCGCCAACATGGCGGCCAGCCGGATCCGGCGCAAGCAGCTGGCCCGGGTCAAGCTGCGGCTGCTGCGGGTAGATGCGGCCCGCACCGAGCGACCGCCAAGCGGGGACGTGGTGGACGTGCGACGGGCGCTGGCCCGGCTCGCCCCCCGTCGGCGTGCCTGCGTGGTGCTGCGGCTCGCGTTCGACCTCCCGGAGCGGGAGGTCGCGGACCTGCTGAGGGTCAGCGTCGGCACCGTGAAGAGCCAGACGTCCAAGGCCGTGGCCCAACTGCGGCGCCTGCTGGGGGACGAGGCGTTCGGCACGGACCACAGCAGCACGGTCGCGGCGTTCGTGCCGCCGGGCGACCGGGACGGTGGCCGATGACCGAGCAGCGCGACGACGCCGAGCAGCGGGACGTGGCCACCGTCGGACGGCTGCTTCATCAGGAGCTGGCCGGTCACCAGCCAGACGTCGACCGGATCCGGCTCCGGGTCCGGACGGGCCTGCGGAACCCGAGCACCCGCCGTGGGCGCCGCGTGCTCGGGGCTTGGGGGCCGCCGGCGCTGGCCGCCGGCGGCCTGGCGGCGGTCGCCGTCGTCGTCGCCGTGCTCACCTCCTCCCCGTTCGGCAGGCAGCAGCCGGCGGCACCGCCAGCGGTTCCGGCGGCGCCGCCGTCCGCCGTGGTGCGGGTGGATCGGGTCGGGGTGACCACCGTGGTGCTGCCGGACCCGCGCGGTCGGGACTGGCTGGTCGCTGGCGTGGACGACGGCGACCCTAACCAGACCGCCCGGGACAGTACGCAGCGCCAGCTGCTGGGCGTCGGCGGGTCTGGTGACCCCTCGGCGACCGTGACACTGCCCAGCCCGTTCACCGTCCGATGGTCGGACGGACAACGACCGCGGCGGACCGGCTCGGTCACGTCCTGGTACTCGGTGACCGCCGCGCCGGGCGGTCCGGCCAGCGGGTTCGACGTCCGTGCCGGACCGTCCCCGGGGCGTACCGAGCTGGTGCTCTATGTCGGAGTGGGCGCGGGAGCCGCGCGGCTAGAGGTGCTCGCCGGTGGCCGGAGCCTGAGCTCCACGACCGTAGCCGCCACCCCGGACGGCGCCGGCGCCGTCGTCACCATCCCGCTGACCGCGGCCGACGACGGTGAGCAGGTCATCGCCCGGCTGCTGGCCGGGGACGGTGGCTCGGTCGCCCTGGCCGCGGCCGTGCTGCGCTGACCGGCCGGCCCAACCCAGCGCTGCCCAACCCAGCGCGGCCCTGCGCTGCCCGGCCCAGCCCGTTTCGGGGTCGCCACCGGCTGGCGATCGGGCGGTGGCCCGCTGGAACTCATGGTTTGCGCAGGCGGATGCGGGTGACGGCGTGGTCCGGGCCCTTGGTGAGCACCAGGGTGGCCCGACCGCGGGTGGGGCGGATGTTCCGCACCAGGTTGGGTTCGTTGGTGGTCGCCCAGATCCCCTCGGCGGTGGCCACCGCATCTGCGTCGGTGAGCTCGGCGTACTGGTGGAAGTACGACGACGGGTCGGCGAACGCGGTGGCCCGCAGCCGCAGGAACCGCTCCACGTACCAGCGGCGGACGTCCTCGGTGCGGGCGTCCACGTACACCGAGAAGTCGAAGAAGTCGCTCACCGCCAGCCCCGGGCGTCCTTCGGCGTCCAGCTGCGGAGGCTGCAGGACGTTCAGGCCCTCGACAATCAGCACGTCCGGGTGCCGCACCAGCACCTGCCCGCCGGGCACGACGTCGTACGTCAGGTGCGAGTACACCGGTGCCGGCACCTGGTCGCAGCCCGCCTTGACCCCGGCGACGAACCGCAGCAGCGCGCGGCGGTCGTACGACTCCGGGAAACCCTTGCGGCGCAACAGCCCCCGACGCTCCAGCTCCGCGTTCGGCAGCAGGAACCCGTCGGTGGTGACCAGCTCGACCCGGGGAGTGCTCGGCCACGCGGCGAGCAGGTCGCGCAGCAACCGGGCGGTGGTGGACTTGCCCACCGCCACCGAGCCCGCGACCCCGATCACGAACGGCACCCGGTGCGCCGTTGGCCTGTCGTCGCCCGACGTCGGCCCCGGGGCGTCCAGGAACGTCGGTGCGCCCAGGAACTGGTGGATCAGCCGGTGTCGCTCGGCGGCGACCTGCACGTGCAGGGTCAGCAGCCGGGACAGCGGCAGGTACACCTCCTCGACCTCGCGCAGGTCGATCCGGTCACCCAGCCCGGTGAGCCGGGCCAGGTCGTCCGCGTCCAACGGCAGCGGCGTCTGATCGCGCAGCCGGGACCAGGCACGGCGGTCCAGCTCCACGTACGGCGACGGCAGGCTGTGACCGGCCGGCCGGCCCCCGAGCCGGTCGTCTGTTGAGGGCCGGCCGGGTGGCTTGGCGGGGCCGGGGGGCACGAGCGTCGAGGCTACCCTGAGGGCATGTGCGGAATCGTGGGATACGCCGGCCCGGCCGACGGCGTGCAGGCCCTGGACGTCGTCCTGGAGGGGCTGCGGCGCTTGGAGTACCGCGGCTACGACTCCGCGGGGATTGTCGTGCAGACCGGGCCGTTCGACGGCCGGCAGACCGGGCCGTTCGACGGCCGGCAGACCGGGCCGTTCGACGCCGACGCCCTCCTGGTGGTGAAGCGGGCCGGCAAGCTGGCGAACCTGGAGAAGGCGCTCGCCGAGCACCCGCTGCCGGCGTCGGTGACCGGGATCGGGCACACCCGGTGGGCCACCCACGGCGCCCCCAACGACGCGAACGCGCACCCGCACTGCTCCGCGGACGGCCGGCTGGCGTTGGTGCACAACGGGATCATCGAGAACTTCGCCGCACTGCGCGCCGAGCTGATCGAGGTTGGGGTGACGTTCCGCTCGGACACCGACACCGAGGTCGCCGCACACCTGGTCGCCCGCGGTTACGCCGAGCTCGGCGACCTGACCGAGGCGATGCGGGTGGTGTGCGACCGGCTGGACGGCGCGTTCACCCTGCTCGCGGTGCACGCCGACGCGCCGAGCACGGTCGTCGGCGCCCGGCGCAACTCGCCGCTGGTGGCCGGCCGGGGCCAGGGCGCGAACTTCCTCGGCTCGGACGTGGCCGCGTTCATCGATCACACCCGGGACGCCGTCGAGCTGGGCCAGGACCAGATCGTCACCATCACCCCGGACTCCCTAGAGGTGATCGGGTTCGACGGCCGCCCGGCGGCCACCCGCGAGTACCACGTGGACTGGGACACCGCGGCGGCGGAGAAGGGCGGGCACGCCAGCTTCATGGAGAAGGAGATCCTGGAGCAGCCGCGGGCGGTCGCCGACACCCTGCTCGGCCGGATGGACGCCGCCGGCCGGCTCACCCTGGACGAGCTGCGGATCGACGAGGCGGTGCTGCGGGCCGTCGACAAGATCGTGGTGGTGGCCTGCGGCACCGCCGCGTACGCCGGTCAGGTCGCCAAGTACGCGATCGAGCACTGGTGCCGGATCCCGACCGAGGTGGAGCTGGCGCACGAGTTCCGCTACCGGGACCCGGTGGTCACCGCGCGCACCCTGGTGGTGGCGATCACCCAGTCCGGGGAGACCATGGACACGCTGATGGCGCTGCGGCACGCCCGTGAGCAGGGGGCGACGGTCGTGGCGATCTGCAACACCCACGGCTCGACGATCCCGCGCGAGTCCGACGCCGTCCTCTACACCCACGCCGGGCCGGAGATCGCGGTCGCCTCCACCAAGGCGTTCCTCGGCCAGATCACCGCGTGCTACCTGCTCGGCCTGTACCTGGCGCAGGTGCGTGGCAACAAGTTCCCGGACGAGGTGCGCGATCTGATGGACCGCCTGCGGGAGGTCCCGGACCAGGTGCAGCAGGTGCTGGACGCGATGGGGCCAGTGCGCGAGCTGGCCCGGTCGATGGCGCGCGAGCGCACCGTGTTGTTCCTCGGCCGGCACGTCGGGTTCCCGGTCGCGATGGAGGGGGCGCTGAAGCTCAAGGAGCTGGCGTACATCCACGCCGAGGGGTTCGCCGCCGGCGAGCTCAAGCACGGGCCGATCGCGCTGATCGAGCAGGGCCTGCCGGTGTTCGTCGTGGTGCCCTCGCCGCGCGGGCGGGACTCGTTGCACGGCAAGGTGGTCTCGAACATCCAGGAGGTGCGAGCCCGGGGCGCGCGCACCATCGTGATCGCGGAGGAGGGCGACCACGACGTGGAGCCGTTCGCCGACCACGTGATCCGGGTGCCGCGCACGCCGACGCTGCTGGCGCCGTTGGTGACCACGGTGCCGCTGCAGGTGTTCGCCTGCGAGCTGGCCACCGCCAAGGGCCTGGACGTCGACCAGCCGCGCAACCTCGCCAAGTCGGTCACCGTCGAGTGAACCGCGAAGCAGCTGGTGCGCCGTCGATGAGTCGTCAAGCCCACCGTCGAGCGGGTCGGCTGGTGGGCTGGCCGTGATCGTCGGCGTGGGGATCGACGTCGTCGACATCGCACGGTTCGGCAGCACGCTGGAGCGGTCCCCCCGGCTGCGGGAGCGGTTGTTCGCCGAGCAGGAACGGTCCCGGCCGCTGGCCTCCCTGGCAGCCCGGTTCGCCGCGAAGGAGGCGCTCGCCAAGGCGCTCGGAGCGCCGGTGGGGCTGCGCTGGACGGACGCGGTCGTGGTGACGGACGCCGGTGGCCGGCCGTCGTTCGACGTGTCCGGCACGGTCGCGGCGCGGGTGGCGGAACTTGGCGCGCAGTCGCTGCACCTGTCGATGTCCCACGACGCCGGGATCGCCAGCGCCGTCGTGGTGGCGGAGCGCCGTGATCCCTAGGGCCGGGACCCGCGGCACGGGGACCCGTGGTGCGGGGATCCGCAGCTCAGTCGGCAGACCTCTAGGCAGCCCGCTGGCGTCCCCGCGACGTGCCGGGTCGGCCGTGGCGCCCGTGCCCCGGTTCGGACGATGGGCCAGGTTCGGAGCGGTGCGGTGATCGGCGCTTGGTCGGTGGCCGCGGTCCGGCGGGCGGAAGCGGCAGCGATGGCCCGGTCGCCTGAGGGCGCGCTGATGCAGCGGGCGGCGAGTGCGCTGGCGGTGGTGGTCGCCGAGGAGCTGCGTCGCCGTCCGGCCCGGGCGCGCGGCAGCGGGGTGTACGGCAGTCGGGTGTTGCTGTGGGTGGGGTCCGGGCACAACGGTGGGGACGCGCTGTACGCCGGGGCGTGGCTGGCTCGCCGGGGAGCCCGGGTGAATGCCGTGCTGCTGGGTGACCAGGCGCACCCCGGTGGCCTGCGGGCGCTGCGGGACGCTGGCGGCCGGGTGCACGACGGCGGCCGGGTGCACGACGGCGGCCGGGTGCACGCTGGTGGCGCGGTGCACGACAGGGCGGTGCACGACGGCTGGGTACCGGATCTGGCCGACGACGTGGTGGGTGCCGTGGCGGACGCCATGGCGCGCCTCGCGCCGGACGTCGTGGTCGACGGCATCCTGGGCATCGGCGGCCGTGGTGGCCTGCGGGAGCCGGCCGCCACCTGGGTGCGGGCATTGCCGGCCGGGGTGCCGGTGGTCGCGGTGGACCTGCCCAGCGGCGTGGACGCGGACACCGGTGCGGTGGTCGGCGAAGCGGTGCGGGCGGACCGCACCGTGACGTTCGGGGTGGTCAAGCCGGGCCTGCTGATCGCGCCGGCCGCGTACCGGTGCGGCCGGATCACCGTGGCGGACATCGGGTTGTCACCGGTCGAGCTAGGTGCCCCGGTGATGCGGCGGCTGGTGGAGGCCGACCTGGCCGCGGCCTGGCCGGTGCCGGACGTCGGCGCCGACAAGTACCGGCGCGGGGTGCTCGGGGTGGTCGCGGGCGGCGCGAGGTACGTCGGTGCGGGCGTGCTGTGCTGCGGGGCGGCGGTGCGCTCCGGTGTGGGGATGGTCCGGTACCTCGGTCCACCTGCGCCGACCGGCGCGGTGCTGGCCAGGTGGCCCGAGGTGGTGCCCGGGGCGGGTCGGGTGCAGGCCTGGGTGCTCGGCCCCGGTGTCGACGTCGACGCGGACCCGGGGCAGCGGGACGCGGCCCTGGCGGCGTTGGCCTCGGACCTGCCCTGCCTGGTGGACGCCGGCGCCCTGGACCTCGTGCAGGGTCCGCGGCCCGCGCCGACCCTGCTCACCCCGCACGCCGGCGAGCTGGCCCGGCTGCTCACCCGGCTCGCCGACGGTGTCGGCAGCGGCGACGGCACCGATGCCGCCGGTGCCAGTCCCGACAGTGGTGGTAGCCCCGGTGGGGGCCGTGAGGGTGTTGCCCGAGCCGCGGTGGAGCGGGCGCCGTGGCAGCACGCTCGGCGAGCCGCCGACCTGACCGGCGCCACCGTGCTGCTCAAGGGCGCGGTCACGCTGGTCGTCCCGCCAGGCGGTGGGACGACGCTGAGCCAGGACGACGGCCCGCCGTGGCTGGCCACCGCCGGCGCCGGGGACGTCCTGGCCGGTGTCGCCGGCACCCTGCTGGCCGCCGGCCTGCTCCCGGCCGAAGCCGGCGCCGTGGCCGCTGCCGTGCACGGTCGAGCCGCCACCTTGGCCAGCGGCGGTGGCCCTGTCGACGCTGGCAGCGTCCTGGATGCTGTCTCTGCCACGGTCGCCCGGCTACGCGACTCTCGGCCCGCCAGCCCGGCGCTGGCTCCATGAGGAACAGCTACGAGCCACCCGTACCCAGTGCCTGACCTGAACGATCCGTGCGAGAGCGGGTTGCCGGAGTCGATGACCTGGGCAGCCGGTCGCCTGAGAGACTGAGCGGATGCAGCAGGCGTGGTCATCGGGGCCGATCGCGGGCGGTACGTCGGCTTCCTCCGTGCTGCCGGCGGAGGCGGTGGTCGATCTGGCGGCCGTCCGGCATAACGTCCAGGTGCTGCGGGAGCGAGCCGGCGCCGCGGAGGTGATGGCCGTGGTGAAGGCCGACGGCTACGGGCACGGGCTCCTGCCGTGCGCCGCTGCAGCCCGGGCCGGCGGCGCCACCTGGCTGGGTGTCGCCCAGGTCGCCGAGGCGATGGCCTTGCGCGCCGGCGGCGACACCGGCCGGGTGCTGGCCTGGCTGCACGTGCCCGGCGAGGACGTGGCGCCCGCGGTGGCCGCGGACGTCGACCTGTCCGCCGCCGCGCCGTGGGCGGTGGACCAGGTGGCGGCGGCCGCGACCGCCGTCGGTCGGACCGCCCGGCTGCACCTGAAGGTAGACACCGGGTTGTCCCGGGGCGGCGCCGCCGCCGCGGACTGGCCGGGCCTGGTCGACTACGCGCTGCGGGCGCAGGCCGACGGCACCGTCCAGGTGGTCGGCGTCTGGTCGCACCTGGCCTGGGCGGACGCTCCTGAACACCCGACCACGACCCGGCAGGCCGAGCGGTTCGCGGACGCGGTAGCCGTAGCCGAGGCCGCCGGGCTGCGCCCGCAGCTGCGGCACCTGGCGAACTCCGCGGCCACCGTCACCAGCCCCCAGCTGCACTGGGACCTGGTCCGCCCGGGGCTCGCTGTCTACGGGCTGTCGCCAGTGCCCGGTCAGGCGTCCGCCGCGAACCTGGGCCTGCGGCCGGCGATGACCCTCACCGGGCGGTTGGCCCTGGTCAAGCGGGTGCCGGCCGGCTCTGGCGTCTCTTACGGGCACGCGTACGCCACGACGTCCGACACCACCCTGGGTCTGGTGCCGCTCGGGTACGCCGACGGGGTGCCTCGCTCGGCCGGTAACCGCGGGCCGGTGCAGGTCGCCGGACGGCGGCTCACCGTCGCCGGCCGGGTGTGCATGGACCAGTTCGTCGTCGACCTGGGTGCTGCCGGCCAGGGTGCTGCCGGCCAGCGTGCTGCCGGCCAGGGTGGTGGCGCCACATTCGGCGACAGCGACGGCGCCACCGACAGCGACGGCGCCACCGACGGCGACGGCCTGGACGATGGTGCCGTGGCGGCTGGCGACCTGGTGGTGCTGTTCGGCGAGGGCGTCTCCGGTGAGCCCACCGCCCAGGACTGGGCCGAGGCCGCGGACACCATCAGCTACGAGATCGTCACCCGGATCGGCCCTCGGGTGCCTCGACGGTACGTGCCCATCGGTGCGCAGGCCAGCGCCGATCCGACTCCCGCGAGTGCCCCGGTGAGCACGGAATCAACACCGGTGAGTGGCTGGTGAGGTCGCCGTCCCGCATGGTGCTCGGCATGGGCGCTGGGCTGGCGGCGGCCGGTGCCGGTGCCGCCCTCGGCCTGGCCGCCGAGCGGTGGACAGCAGGCCGGTCCTTCCCAGCTGCGGATGAGGACGAGCCCCATGGCTCGCTGCGCGGTGTGCCGGTGGCGGTCCAGGCATTGGACGGCACCGTGCTGTACACCGAGGTAGACGACCCGGACATGGTCGGTGCGAGCCGTCGGGGGAACCTGAACGGTGCCCTAGACGGCGGCGCCGCGCCCCAGCCACCGACGAGACCGGCAACCGAGCTGCCGGCCTCAGGTGGTCGGGTGACCGTGGTGTTCAGTCACGGGTTCTGCTTGAACCAGGACGTCTGGCACTACCAGCGGCGGTGGCTGCGCGGCCGGTCCCGGATGGTGTTCTGGGATCAGCGCGGCCACGGCCGGTCCGGTCTCGGCCCGTCCGGGCACTACACGCTCGACCAGTGCGGCGAGGATCTGCGAGCGGTCATCGAGGCGGTCGCGCCGGACGGCCCGCTGGTGCTGGTCGGGCATTCGATGGGCGGCATGGCGACGATGGCGCTGGTCGCCCGGCACCCCGACCTGGTGCGTCGGCGGGTGGTCGGTGTCGGCCTGCTGGCGACCAGCGCAGGCGGACTGTCCGACGTGCACCTGGGGATCGCCGACCCGGTCGGCCGGGTGGCGCACCGGGTGGCGCCTCGTGCGTTGGCCGGCCTCACCCGGACCCCGTGGTTGGTGGACCGCACCCGCCGGCTCGGCAGTGACGTCGAGCGGTACCTGGTCCGTCGTTACTCGTTCGCCTCCCCGGTGCCGACGTCCTTGGTGCGGTTCGCCGCATCGATGATCGCGGCCACCCCGTTGGACGTGGTCTCCGGATTCCTGCCGGGGTTCGACCTGCACGACAAGGCCGAGGCACTGGACGTCCTGACCGGCATGCCCACGCTGGTGCTGTCCGGGGCCGCGGACCTGCTCACCCCGCCCGAGCACAGCACCGCCATCGCCACCCGGCTGTCGGACGTCGAGCACGTCCTGGTGCCGCATGCCGGGCACCTGGTGATGCTGGAGCACCCGGACGTGGTCAACCTCGCGCTCGGGGACCTGGTGGGGCGGGTGGGCCAGCCACCGCGGACGCGCCGTCGGCGGTGACCGGCCGCCTCCCGATCGGTGTCGATGGCCGGGGGTTGGATCGTTACGATCCGACCGTGGAGCTGCCCATGCCGACCGCCGAGGCCATGCGGTCGTGGGGCCGGCGGCTCGCCGAGCTGCTGCGGCCGGGGGACGTCGTGGTGGTCAGCGGCGATCTCGGGGCCGGCAAGACCACGCTGGCCCAGGGTGTCGGTGATGGCCTGGGGGTGCGCGGCCCGGTGACGTCGCCGACGTTCGTCATCGCCCGGGTGCACCCAAGCTTGGTGGCGGGTCCACCGCTGGTGCACGTGGACGCGTACCGGCTGGAGTCCATCGTCGAGGTGGACGACCTGGACCTGGACACCAGCCTGGACGGCGCGGTCATGGTCGTGGAGTGGGGGGAGGGCCTCGTCGAGGGGCTGGCACCGGACCGCCTGGAGGTCACCATCGTCCGACACCGGGGCGGGTCGCCCGGCCCGGACGGCGACGTCGACGACATCGGCCCGGACGAGCAGGACGAGCCCCGGCTGGTCCGGGTGCGTGCGGTCGGTGACCGCTGGGCGGGCGTCCAGCTCCCGGACGAGCCGACAAGCCCGCCAGCGGATCACACCAGCCTGCCAGGGGGTCGCCTCAGCCAGCCCGTGGCTCTCCCAGATCCGCCGACGGATGTCATCGTGGCGCCGTCGGCGGAACCGGCGGGGGGCTGAGGTGCTGCTGCTGGCACTGGACACGGCCACCCCCGCGGTCACCGTGGCCGTGCACGACGGCACCACGGTCCTGGCCCGCCGCACGACAGTGGACGCCCAGCGCCACGGCGGGTTGCTCGCCCCGGCCCTCGCCCACGTGCTGCGGGATGCTGGCGCCACCCCGGGCGAGGTCACCGACGTGGTCGTCGGGACCGGGCCTGGCCCGTTCACCGGTCTGCGTGTGGGTTTGGTCACCGCGCAGACATGGGCGTCGGCCTGGGGGGTTCCGGTGCACGGGGTGTGCACCTTGGACGCGTTGGCCTGGCAGGCCTGCGCGGACGGCTCGGTGGGCAGGGCTGCAGGTGCTGGCGGCGGTGAGGGCGATCGAGCAGGCGATGCCGGAGAAGGCGGGCGGGAGAGCGTCTTCTTGGTGGCCACGGATGCACGGCGCCGGGAGGTGTACTGGGCCGGCTACCGGATCCTGATCGCCAATGCCAATGCCAATGCCAATGCCAATGCCAATGCCGATGCCGATGCCGATGCCGATGCCGATGCGCGGACCAGCGAGACCGACGCTGACGCCCGGACCAGCGAGACCGACGCTGGTGGCTGGACCAGCGGTACCGGTGCTGGTGACTGGACTAGGGGGACCCGTGCCGGTGCGCGGACTGGCGGGGTGGGATCCCCCGTGCAGGTACCGGAACGGGTCGCCGGCCCGGCGGTCGCCGCTGCGGCCGCTGTCCCGCGGGCGGGTCGGCCGGTGGTCGGTCGGGGCGCCGACCTCTACCCGGATGCCCTCGGCCCGCGAGTCGGCCCGATCGACCCGGACGCCGGTGCGCTGGCGGCCTGCGCGGTGTACGCGCTCGCCGCCGGGTCGGACCTGTCGGACCTGACCCCGCGCTACCTGCGGCGCCCCGACGTGCACGTCGGCGGCGGGCGCAAGAGCGTCCTCGGCTGACCTGACGACCATGCCCGCCAGTCCGACCGGTCGTCCCGCCACCCCGGCCAGCGGCACCCCGGCCAGCGGCACCCCGGCCAGCGGCACCGCCGCGAAGGCACCTGCCGGGTCGAACGGTGGGTCGGTGGCCGGGCGTGGATCGGCCGGGTCGCCACGACACCAGTTGCCTCCCGAGCTCGCGATGGAGCCGGTGCGCTGGTGGCACCTCGCTCGTCTCGCCGAGCTGGAGGTGGAGCTGTTCGGCCCGGACGCCTGGAGCCACGAGACCTGGTGGGGTGAGCTGGCCCGCCCGGACCGCCACTACCTGGTGCTCGCCCCCGACCCGAGCGACCGCTGCCCGAGCGGCCAGGTCGACGGTGGCCAGGTCGACGGTGGCCAGGTCGACGGTGGCCAGGTCGACGGTGGCCAGGTCGACGGTGGCCAGGTCGACGGTGGCCAGGTCGACGGTGGCCAGGTCGCGAGTAGCGGCCGCGACCAGCCCCGTGACCGCGTGGTGGCCGGGTACGGCGGGATCGCCGTCCAAGGCGGCGAGGCCGACCTGATGACCCTCGCCGTGGTCCCCGAGCATCGCGGCACCGGCCTCGGCCGGACGCTCCTCGACGCCCTGCTGCACGCTGCTCACGAGCGGGGAGCTCGGCGGATGACGTTGGAGGTCAGGGCCGACAACGCCTCGGCCCGTCGGCTCTACGAGCGTGCCGGCTTCGAGCGGCTCGGCATCCGGCGGGGCTACTACCGAGGCCAGGACGGTTCCCCGGTGGACGCCCTCATGCTGCGGCGAGCGCTGCCCTGACTTTGTTGCAAGAACTATAAAGAGCGCGAGCGGGCAGTGGCCCGCCGCCTCGGCACCAACGACCGGACGGTCGGCCACTCGCTGCCGGCCAAGCGGCGCTCGTCCATGAGGTAGTCACGGCCATCGGCGATCAGCCGCGGGGGCTGTTGGAGACGTCGCTGGGGCCGCGCCAGGTGTCCGCTCGAACGGCGCTGCGTCGTGCGCTGGCCAGCTGGCCCAGCCGGTCCTGGCTGATCGCGATGCCGAGGACGACGACCAGTGCTCCGACGGGCTCGGACCACGAGACCCGCTCGTCCAGCACGACGATCCCGGCCAGGACGCCGACCAGCGGGGTCAGGTAGGTGACGGTCGAGGCGGTGGTGGCGCTCCAGCTGTTGACGACGTTGGTGTTCCACACGTAGGCGAGCCCGGTGCCGAGAACCCCGAGGGCAGCCATCGCGAGGAGCACCCGCGGGGTGAGCCGCGCCGGCTCCGTCGCGAGCCACGGCGACAGTGCCGCCACCACCACAGCCGCGAGCCCCACCTGCACGGTCGCCGCGGGAACCGCGGGAACGCCGAGCGGGGAGACGAACCTGCGCAGGTACACGAACGCGACGCCGTAGCTGAGCGTCGCCGTCAGGCAGGCCAGGTGCCCCCACGTCGCCAGTGAGTCACCTGTCCCCTCGGCGCCGACACGTAGCCCGGTGTGCCAGGGCGCGAGCACGATGACGACGCCGAGGAACCCGGTGGCCAGGCCGGCCAGGCGGGTGCGGGTAGGGCGTTCGGCCGGCAGTGCAGCCACCGCCACCAGCATGGTCATCAGCGGGGTCGTGGCGTTCAGGATGCTGGCGATGCCGGAGGAGATGTGCTGCTGCGCCCAGGCGAACAGCAGGAACGGGAACACGCACAGCAGCACCGCGACAGCGAGCAGGTGGCCCCAGGCCCTGATGTCGCGTGGCAGCGCTTGCCGGGTGGCAGCGCAGATCAGTGCCAGTGCGGCAGCGCCAGCGCCGAGCCGGCCCAGCACCACCTGCCCCGGCGAGAGCCCCTCCAGCCCGATCGCGATGAACAGGAAGCTGGTACCCCAGGTGCACGCCAACGCCGCGTACTGCGCCGACACCCGCCAGGTACGTCCGTCATGTCGTCCGATCGGGCTCACGCTCCTCCCGTGCCATGCGTCACCGTCCAGGTACCTAACGCCCCGAGGTGCGGTTGTGTGAGGCGACAGTCTTTCGACGTACCAGCCCCCGAGCCGCGCCGGTTCACCGTCGGCCTCCACCATGCGTTGAGATGGACGCCAAGGCGCTCGGCTGTCCCATCGGCCCTGCACGAGCGGGTCGCCCCGTTCTATGAATCCCTCGGTTTCCGGCGGGTGCCGGGCAGCTTGGTTGGTGACTCCGGTGTTCGACTTTCTCCACCGTGCCACTCCGGCGCTCCGACCCTCAGGACCGGGTGGAGTTACCCGCCAGCGTGTATCAGGTGGTGGAGGCGATGGAGCAGGGTGTCCTGGACTGGATGACCCCTCGGCTCATCGGCCGGGACGACGGCCACCGCCGCGAGCAAGCGCTCGGGTGCTGGCCCAGCCGGACGGTTTGCTGCTGCTGCGCCAGCTGCTCGCGTCCTACCCGCTCCTGACGAGCTTGGCTGCCAGGGCGAACATCACCACTGCGATGAGGACGTCGATGATCCGCCACACGGACGGTCGGCCCAGCGGGGTCGCCAGTGCCCGGGCGCCGAAACCCAGGAGCGAGAACCACACGACGCTGCCCAACGCGGCCCCGGCCGCGAACAGCCACCGATCCGTTGCCCCGTACTGGTTGGCCAGGTTTCCCACCATCACCACTGTGTCCAGGTAGACGTGTGGGTTGAGGTACGTCAGCGCGAGAGTCGTCGTGACCACCGAACCGGCGGTGGTGGCGTCGCTCGCGCCGAGGGCGCGTCCGAGGTAGGCCGATCGCAGCGAGCTCACCCCGAACCACGTCAGGTAGACGGCGCCGAACCACGTCAAGGCAGTGAGCAGCCACGGCAGCCTGGTCACCAGTGCCCCGACCCCGGCCGTTCCCGCGACGATGAGCAGCGCGTCGCTGACCATGCAGATGATGGCGACCGTCCCGACGTGCTCGCGCCGTACCCCTTGTCGCAGGACGAAGGCATTCTGGGCGCCGATGGCGACGATCAGCGACATCCCGAGAGCGAGGCCTGACGCCGCCGTGCTGATCACCGACCCATCGTGGACCGAGGGCTCAAGTGAAGTCTAGTGAATGATTCTCTGGTCAGATTAGGCTTGCTTCATGCAGCTGGATCAGCTCCGAGCCTTGGTGGCGATCGCCGACACCGGGAGCTTCGACGCCGCGGCCACCGCGCTCCGGGTCACCCCGTCCGCGGTCAGCCAGCGGATCAAGGCGCTGGAGTCATCGGTCGGGCACGTCGTCGTGCGCCGTCACACGCCATGCGCGGTCACCGCGGCCGGTGCGGTCCTGCTGCGCATGGCCAGAGAGGTCGCGGTGCTCGAGACCGAGTCGCGGGCGCAGCTGGGAGGCGGTGCGAGCGCGATGCCGATGGCCGTCGCCGTCAACGCCGATTCGCTCGCCACCTGGTTCCGCCCGGTGCTCGGCGCTGCCGCCACGTGGCCGGACGTCGTGTTGCGCATCGAGCTCGAGGACGAGAGCCACAGCGTGCGCTTGCTGCGTTCTGGGGAGGTGGTCGGCGCGGTGAGTGATCAGGCTGGTCCGGTGAGCGGGTGTCGGGCGGAGCCGCTCGGAACGATGCGGTACCTGCCCGTGGCGACTCCGGCGCTGCGCGCGAGGTACGCCAGGGGCAACCACGTCGACTGGGCGACGATGCCCTGTCTGCTGTTCAACGCCAAGGACGACCTCGCCGCGGTGTTCCTCGGGTCCCGAGGCGTCGAGGTGAGTCCGCCGACCCCCCACGTGCCTTCCTCGACAGGTTTTCGCGACGCGGTCCTCGCCGGCCTCGGGTGGGGCATGCTCCCTGAGGCGCAGTGCACCGAAGCCCTCGCCGACGGCCGGCTGGTCCAGCTGGTGCGGGCACATCACGACGTCGACCTTCGCTGGCACGTGTGGCGTCTGCCCTCACCACGGATCGCCCGCGTGTCCTTCGCGATCCACGAAGCCGCGCGACACGGTCTGCGTCGACCACAGGCGCGCCGGCCGAGTCGTCGAGGTCGTGCGGCAGGGGACGGCTGAGCTCTTCGACGACCTGCTGGCGGCGTTGGACGCTCCAGCTTGACCCAACCGGAACCTGGCCCGTGCTGCCCGACGCGCCCGTGATGTCGTCGTCCGGGAATGACCGTCAGCTCAGCGAGGCCCGAGGCCGGTGCGACCGTCGAGCAGTTCTCGCACCACGTCAAGGTGGCCGGCGTGCCGAGCTGTTTCCTCGATCATGTGCAGGACGATCCGACGCAGATCAGTGGTCTGCGCAGCGAGCACGGGGTCGTACCGGTGGGTGGCGACGGCGGCCGTCGACAAGGCCGTAGTGGAGAGGATCTCTCGCGATCGCCGACACTGGTCGCGGTAGAAGGCGAAGACCTCCGGTGTCGGGTGATCGGTCTCCAACGGGCCGGAGTCCGGATCGTCCGGCGGCCAGGGCAGGGCGGTGGTGTCGCCGAGCAACACCTCCTGAAACCAGTGCCGCTCGGCGTACCCCAGGTGCTCGACCAGGCCGATCGGGGTCGGAGCCGGACGACGAGCACGTCTTGGCAGCCGCAGCCTTGGCAGGAGAAAGAGTCCCTGGCGCGTAGGCTGCTGCGGTGGTTCAGCGGGACGGTGGTCGCAGCTCGGCCACCGAGGGGGAGATACCGGACCGGCATCGCCGACCTCGGCGTCGGCGAGGGGCTCGTGCCGACACCCCGGCCACACGTCGCGGGGGCCAGGGTGCGGGCCGTGGGGCGTTGACGACGGAGCAGGTGGCGGCGCGGCGGGCGAGCGTGCCGGTGATCCGGTACCCCGACCTGCCGGTCACCGCCGTGCGGGACAAGATCGCCGCGCTGATCCGGGAGCACCAGGTCGTGGTCGTGGCGGGGGAGACCGGGTCCGGCAAGACCACCCAGCTGCCGAAGATCTGCCTGGAGCTGGGGCGCGGCGTGACCGGCACGATCGGGCACACCCAGCCGCGTCGGATCGCCGCCCGCACGGTCGCCGAGCGGATCGCGCAGGAGCTCGGCACCACGGTGGGGGATCTGGTCGGCTGGACGGTGCGGTTCACCGACCGGGCCGGCCCGCGGACCCTGGTCCGGGTGCTCACCGACGGCATCCTGCTGGCCGAGATCCAGCGGGACCGGATGCTGTCGCGCTACGACACGATCATCGTCGACGAGGCGCACGAGCGGTCGCTGAACGTCGACTTCCTGCTCGGATACCTCAAGCGGCTGCTGCCCCGGCGCCCGGATCTGAAGGTCATCGTGACGTCCGCGACGATCGACCCGGCGCGGTTCTCCGCGTACTTCGACGACGCGCCGGTGGTGCAGGTGTCTGGGCGGACGTACCCGGTGCAGGTCCGCTATCGGCCGCTCCTCGAACACGCTGCGCCGCAAGGGAAGACGGCTGCAGCTGATAGTTCGGCCGCCGGTCTTGCGGGCAAGGTGGCCGGTCGTGCCGACAAGACCGCCGACGGCGCCGACCAGCCCGACAGGACTGCCGGCGGCCGTGCTCGCGGTAGGGGCGACGGCATCAAGGGAGTAGGCACGGGAGAACGTGACCAGGTGCAGGCCATCTGTGACGCGGTCGTGGAGCTGGCCGGCGAGGGTCCGGGGGACGTGCTGGTGTTCCTGTCCGGGGAGCGGGAGATCCGGGATGCCGCGGACGCGGTCCGCGCGTTGGCGCAGCGGGAGCCACGGCTGCGCGGGACCGAGGTGCTGCCGCTGTACGCGCGGCTGACGTCGGCCGAGCAGCACCGGGTGTTCGCCCCGCACACCGCGCGCCGGGTAGTGCTGGCCACGAACGTCGCGGAGACGTCGTTGACCGTGCCGGGCATCCGGTACGTCGTGGACGCCGGGACTGCGCGGACCTCCCGCTACAGCAGGCGGCTGAAGGTGCAGCGGCTGCCGATCGAGCCGATCTCCCAGGCATCCGCGGACCAGCGGGCCGGCCGGTGCGGCCGGGTCGCGGACGGCATCTGCGTCCGGCTGTACAGCGAGCAGGACTACGCGGCCCGCCCGCGGTTCACCGAGCCGGAGATCCTGCGCACCAACCTCGCCGCGGTCATCCTGCAGATGACCGCCCTCGGCCTCGGGGACATCGCCGCGTTCCCGTTCCTGGAGCCGCCGGACCGCCGGGACGTGCGGGACGGCGTGCAGCTGCTGCACGAGCTGGGCGCTATCGACCCGGACCAGCCGGACCCGCGGCGCCGGCTCACCGCGACCGGCCGGCAGCTCGCCCAGCTGCCGGTGGACCCGCGGATCGGCCGGATGGTGGTGCAGGCCCACCGGGAGGGGTGCCTGCCCGAGGTGCTGGTGCTCGCCGCGGCGTTGTCCATCCAGGACCCACGGGAGCGCCCGGTCGACGCACAGACCCAGGCCGACCAGCGGCACGTCCGGTTCCGCGACCCGACGTCCGACTTCATCACCTGGCTGAACCTGTGGGACCACCTGCGTGAGCGGCAGGAAGCATTGTCCGGCGACGGGTTCCGCCGGATGTGCCGCGAGGAGTACCTGCACTACCTGCGGATCCGGGAGTGGCAGGACGTGCAGGCCCAACTCCGCCAGGTGTGCCGGGAGCTGAACCTCGGCGGTTCACCTGCTGAGACGTCTGTCTCGACTTCGTCGCTGTCAGGTTCTGCGGCGGAGTCTTCGTCGTCGCCTGCGAGGGATTCTTCGCCATCGGTGCTAGGCGAGCCCGCCGTGCGGGGGGACCGGGCGGACCGGGTGCATCGCGCGGTGCTCGCCGGGCTGCTGTCGCACATCGGGTTGCGCGACGACCGGACCCGGGACTACCTCGGCGCCCGCGGTGCCCGGTTCGCGCTGTGGCCCGGTTCGGCGCTGGCCCGCAAGCCACCCGACCTGGTGGTGGCGGCGGAGCTGGTGGAGACCTCGCGGTTGTGGGCTCGTACCGTGGCCCGGGTCGACGCGGCCTGGGTGGAGGTGCTGGCGCCGCCACACCTGCTGCGGCGCGGCTATTCCGAGCCGCACTGGAGCAGCCGCCGGGCCGCGGCGATGGCCCGCGAACGGGTCACCGTGTACGGCGTCCCGCTGGTCGCCGACCGGCTGGTCGGGTACGCCCGGGTGGACCCGGTGGCCTCCCGCGAGCTGTTCATCCGGCATGCGCTGGTGGAGGGGGACTGGCGCACCCAGCACCGGTTTTTCCACGACAACCGGGAGCTGCTGGACGACGTCGAGGCGTTGCAGGAGCGGACCCGTCGGCACGACCTGCTGGTCGAGGATCAGGTGCTGTACGACTTCTACGACGCCCGGATCCCCGCGGACGTGGTGTCCGGCCGGCACTTCGACGCCTGGTGGAAGCGGCGTGCTGCGGGCGGCGACGACCTGCAGCTGCTGACGTTCCCCCGGGAGCTGGTGCTGCGAACAGGCGACGACATCGGCGGAGTCGACGACGAGGCGTACCCGACCTCGTGGACGGTGCCCACCGCGGACGGTCCGGTGACCGTGCCGGTCACCTACCAGTTCGAGCCGGGCGTGGCGGCGGACGGCGTCACCGTGCACGTCCCGCTGCCGGTGCTGGGCCGGGTGTCGCCGCAGCCGTTCGCCTGGCAGGTGCCCGGCCTGCGCCACGAGCTGGTCACCCAGCTGATCCGCGGACTACCCAAGGCGTTGCGCCGCAGCCTGATCCCCGCACCGGACCGGGCGTCCGACGTCCTGGACCGGTGCGGACCGGACGATGGGCCGCTGGTCCAGGTGCTCGCCGACACCCTGCGCGAGCTCACCGGCACGGCGGTGCGCGCGCAGGACTTCGCCGTCGACGCGCTCCCGACGCACCTGCGGGTCACCTTCGTGGTCGAGGACGACGCCGGCCGGCCGCTCGACCGCGACACCGATCTGGCGCGGCTGCAGCACCGGCTGGCCCCGCAGCTGCGCGCGGTCATCGCGGCGGCGGTCTCGGCGGACAGCGTGGGGGCCTCCCGTTCTCCGGGAGCCCCGGACGCTCCCGGCCAGGTGGTGGAGCGCAACGGGATCACCACCTGGGATGTGGGCGACCTGCCGAAGCACCGGCGGACGACGACCGGTGGTCACCTGGTGGACGGCTACCCGGCGCTGGTGGACGAGCACACCTCGGTCGCGGTGCGGGTGTTCGCGGACGCGGCGTCGGCCGAGCGCGCACACGCCGCGGGAGTGCGCCGGCTGCTGCGGTTGACCGTCCCGTCACCGGTGCCACAGGTGCTGTCCCGGTTGTCGAACGCCACCAAGCTGGTGCTCAGCCGAGCCCAGCACGCCAGCGCCACGCAGCTGGTGGGCGACTGCGCGGACGCCGCGGTGGACGCCTTGGTCGCCCGTGACCCAGCGGCCACGACGTCGGCGGCCACGGTCTCGGCGGCCACGACGTCAAGTGCCCGGATCTCAGCGGCCAGCAGTCCGGTGGGTCGCCAGGGCGAGCCGCCCCGGGACTCGGTGAGCTTCGACCGGTTGCGGGACACCGTCTCCCGTGAGCTGCCGGACGAGTTGCTGGACGTGGTCACCGAGGTGGCGCAGATCCTCATCGTCGCCTACGACGTCCAGTCCCGGCTCAGCGCGGCCACGTCCTCGGCGCTGGAGCCGGCGCTCGCCGACCTGCGGGCTCAGCACGCGGAGCTGATCCGCCCACGGTTCGTCACCGACGCCGGCACCGCCCGGCTGCCGGACCTGCGGCGCTACCTGCAGGCGATGGCGGTCCGGCTGGACCGGCTCCCGGACGGTCTGGCGCGCGACCGCGCCCGGCAGTCGCAGGTCGAGGCGGCCCGCGCGGCGTACGACGAGGCGCTCGCCGGACTTCCTGCCCGAGGTGAACTGGCGGGACATGGACCGGTGGGGAACGAGCTAGCAGAGGATGAGCCAGCAGGGCGCGGACCGGCGTTGGCGCCACCGCCGCAGCTGCGCGAGGTGTGGTGGATGCTGCAGGAGCTGCGGGTCAGCCTGTTCGCGCCAACGATGCGCACCGCCTACCCGGTGTCGGTGCCGCGCATCCACCGAGCCCTAGCGCGCGCGACCGCAGTGACATGACAGCCGCCGCCCCCGACCAGGATCAGCGCGAGTTCGATGTGGTGCTGTACGGCGCCAGCGGATTCGTCGGGCGGTTGACCGCGGCGCACCTGGCCGAGCACGCACCGGCTGGTGCGCGGATCGTGCACGCGTGCGGCTTCGACTCGGTGCCCTCCGACCTCGGCGTCCTGCTGCTGCACGAGCAGGCCGCGGCGGACGGTGCCGACGGGCTGACCGAGACCACGCTGGTCGCGACGATGCGGGGCGGGTTCGGCCCGGGGCTGCGTGGACGTCTGGGCGCGCACGGCGCGGCTGTGGCGCTCGGCGGGTTCGCGGCGGCGATGGGACGTCCGCTGCCCCGCCGCGCCCTGGACCGGCTCCTGCCCGCACCGGGCGCTGGGCCATCGCCGGCGTCCCGGGCCGCCGGGTTCTTCCGGATGCGGCTGCACGCGGTGACGACCGGCGGGGTCGAGTACCGGTCCACGGTCGCGGCGCAGGGCGACCCGGGCTACTCGGCCACGTCCGTCATGCTCGGCGAGAGCGCCCTGGCCCTCGTCCTGGACGAGCTGCCGCCGGCCGCCGGGGTGTTGACCCCAGCCACCGGTATTGGCCGCCCGCTGGCCGAACGGCTGCGGCGCCAGGACTTCACCGTGCACGCACACCGCGCTTGATCAGCTGGCACGCCTGATCGACCAGCTCATGATGAGCTGGTCTCGCCGCGGTCCAGCGCCGCCAGCGCGTCGTCGACCAGCACCCGCGAGGCACCGAGGTAGCCGCCAGCGGCGGTCAACTCGGCCAGGTCGGCTTCACCCAGGTGGCTGGTCACGACCTGGTCGGCGGCCAGCACCTGGCGCAGCGGCGTCGCCGTGGCGTGCGCGGTCAGGGACGCGGCGCGGATGACGGCCGCCGCCTCGACCCGGCCGAGCAGCGGGGCCAGCACCGCGGACACCCGTTCGGAGACGATCAGCCCGTGGGTCAGCGACAGGTTCTCGCGCATCCGGTCCGCGTCCACGCGCAGGCCCTCGACGAGCTCGGCGGCCGTCTCGGCCGCGCCAGCGGTCAGCCGCAGCAGCTCGCGCAGCGGGTGCCACTCGGCGTGCCAGGCGCCGGCCGGGCGTTCGTCCTCGGCGAGCAGGCAGGACGCGAGGGTCGCGGCCAGCCCGGGGGTCTGGATCGCGGCGGCGCGCACCAGCGTCGCCAGCGCGGGGTTGCACTTGTGCGGCATCGCCGACGACACCCCGCGCCCCTCGGCGACCGGCTCGGCGACCTCGGCGATCTCGGTGCGCGACATGACCTGGACGTCCAGGGCCAGCTTGCCCAGCACACCGGTGATCAGGGCGAGGGTGAAACCGGCGTCCACGACGGGGGTGCGGTGGGTGTGCCACGGCAGCAGCGGGGCGGCCAGACCGGTCTGCCGGGCGAACTCCTCGGTGAGGGCTCGGGCGTACCCGTCGTCGAGCCCGCCGCCCTCCGCGCTGGCGCGAGCGGTGGAGCCGGCTGTGGTCCCGAGGCTGGAGCCGGCCGTGGCTCCGGCGCCGAGCTCGGCCGTGGCGCTCTCCAGGTAGCCGGCCAGGGTCCCCGCCGCGCCGCCGAGCTGGACGGGCAGCTGAGCCCGCAGCGTGCGCAACCGGCGTGACACGTCGTGGACAGCCGTCGCCCAGCCGGCCGCCTTCAGGCCGAATGTCACCGGGACCGCGTGCAGCCCCAGGGTGCGGCCGGCCATCACGGTGTCCCGATGCGCGGCGGCGAGCGTGGCCGACGCCTCCTCGATCCGGCGCAGGTCGGACTGGACGAGCGCGCCGACCCGCGACACCACCAGCATCGCCGCGGTGTCGAGGATGTCCTGGCTGGTGGAGCCCCGGTGCACGTACTGGGCGGAGTCCGGGGCGACCGCCCGGACGGCCGCCCCCAGTGCCGCGACCACGGACACCACCGGGTTGGCCGCACCGCGCGCCTCGCGAGCCAGGCCGGACACGGCGAACTCGGCCGAGCTGGCCACCCGGGTGATGACCTCGGCCGCCGCGGGCGGAGCGACGCCGAGGGTGGCCTGGGCGCGCACCAGGGCGGCCTCGGCGTCCAGCATGGCGCGCAGCCACGCGGCGTCGTCCGTCACGGCCGCCGCGGCCACCCCGGCACGCACCGGCGCGAGCAGGCCGCTGTCCGGCACCACGTGATCACCCATCGTCGACTCCTCTTCGAGAGTCCCGGTCGGCCCG
>JBOFLF010000068.1:0-9657 GCA_051657715.1 Angustibacter sp.
CATAGGCTCGGTCATCGTCGAGGTCCTTGACACCAGAGGGAGTAGAAGTCCTCTGATCCTCAGGGACCTCGACCCCAAACCCCCTCAACCCCAGGCCCCCGCGAGTCGTGCTCACCCCACACTCAGGTCGGAAGAGCCGGTTTGCCTGACCTTCCCCGGAACGGGCAGGCAGTATGCCCATGCGTTCGACGAGCCAACGAGGGCGACGTTAGTGATTTGGTATATGGGATTCTCGAAAGCATCGAGAATGGTCCATTCGGCGGGAGTCAGATCGCCAAGCAGGTCGCCCGAGGCGCTGGCGTGCGAGTCCGGGAGCATGCCGGGGTACGACTTCCCTGGCATGCTAACGACGCGCCAGCCTTCCGCATCGGCTGGCGTTCGGCGAGGATCGCGGTCGATCAGCACCCGGATCACCTCGGCTGCCGAGACTTCCGATCCATCTGCCAGTTCCTCGACGGCCGAGCAGTGCCCAAGCATATCCATCGATGAGTGCCGCAACCTGATGACGAGTTCGGTCGTAGGTCGCGTCACCGATTGTCGCCAGTAGTGATCGGCGACGAATCGCCCACCTGTGGCCCGATAGGCGACCGTCATCGTCTCCCCTGGCGCGAGCGCCGGCAGGAGTTGGCACGCGAATTTGGACATGGAGGCCGTGGGCGGTGTCATGGATGCGCTGAATCATCACGTGGCGGTCCGGGTTTGCATCGGTCGGAAGCGCCAGTAGGCCAAGTTTCCCGCGAGTGGTCTCGAACCACATCTCCCGAGGCATCCGGGAGTACGGGTTTGCGCTCTCGTTGGCCAGTTCGTGGGTGTAGGTGAGCACCGCCCAGCCATCCGCGTCGATCTCGATATCGACTGACAGTCTCCGCTCGACCACGACTCCTGATCCGCCGGCGCGCGGCACCCGTCCGCCACCGCCAGCGCGGCACAACAGATCGAAACGCTCGCGCTCCGCGACCGTTGCCTTCTGCAAGGTGGTGTCCAACGCCCGCTGCAACTCGAGTCTCGGCACGACATCCGGTGTCGCGTTCCAGTTGGCGACAGTCCTCGTCGCGGTTCCGAGGTGCTCGGCGAACGCTTCATTCGTCATCCGCAAAGAGGCACGTAGCGCGGCGGCGCGAGCACCCGTCCACGTCTCGATGACGGTCACGCGGCCGCTCCTACGTCGCTGCCGCGGACACGCGGAAATGGCACATGGTGCACCGTCGACGCCGAGGGGACATCTGCGATGCAGTGTGCGCGCAGGTGCAGGCTGTTGCGCCGCCGTTGCACCGCTGCGTCATCGCTCACGGCGCGCTCGGAACCTTGACTAGATCGCATGCGACAACGCCACCAACGCTCGGGCCTCCACCTTGATCTCGATGGCACCCCAGCCACACGACACGCGGCCCTGACGCCCGGCGCCGCTCGAAGGGGGGGGGCGCCGCCCACCCGTACCGAGCATGGGACCGACTCTAGCGAGCCGACACCGACAGCACACCTGTGCCCGCACCTGAGGAGTGCCGATGACGACCGTGACAGACCGTCACGACCCCTGGACCCACGAAACACGTACCCGCAACGGCCCATGGCGCCTCGCCCTCCTCCGCACCGGCTGCACCTGCGGGTGGACCGGGCCCGACTACGACCTGCACGACACCGCCGGCGAACTCGGCTACGACGAAGCCGTCTGGGCCCACCAAGACCACCTCGACACCACCACCGAGCAGGCCAACCACACCGAGAATCCCTGAGCGCCACCATCACCGGCGACTTCAGTCCGGGCCGGTGCTGGCCGGTCACAGCCGGACGGCATGCGAGAGGCCCTGGCCGGCGTTTCCGCTGGTCAGGGCCTCATCCGTGCTGGTGGTGGCAGGTGAAGGATTCGAACCTTCGAAGCTTTCGCGACGGATTTACAGAGCGACGCCCGCAACGCCCTGACCTGCACATTCACGTGGAACAAGCACCTTCTGGACACGGACTAGCCACGATGGCACTCCTCACCGACCATCTGGAGCACCCGGCTGGGCTCGCCACTCACGGCAACGACGCCGCAGCGGTTTCAAGAGCGACAGGCCCGACGCGCTGACCGGAGCGGTGGCAGGCTGCACCGTCCGTCAACCGCCAGTCGCCCGAATCCAGGTAGCCAGCGTTGACTGGGAACACGCTTTCGAGGTCCGCACCTCGGCGTTCGCCCCGCTCCGCCGGGCGGATTTGAGTACGCGCGAGCCGTTCGGCGCACTGCGGCGCACGCCCCCGAACGTCGGCGAATGAGACTAGGACTCCGGCGACCTGAGCCAGTTCAGGATGGCCGCCCTCGCTTCCCCCCGGGCCTTGAGGTGGTCGATGGTCGGGCCCGGGTCCGGGTCGTCCACATCTGCGTGGTGATGGCTGCCGTGCGCCAGTGCGCTCCGCAACCTGTAGGCGTCCTTCAAGTGCTCCGGCCCGAAGACGGCGCCGGCGTACCGGTCGAGGAACGCCTCGAATCTCTTCGTGGAGCCGGGTCCCCGCTGCCCGCACAGGGCCTCGATGGCGATGGCGTAGGCGAGGGTCCGCAAGGACGAGCTGGTTGCCGTGGTGGCGTCGTGTGCGTACGCGAGGGAGCGGCGCGCTCGCTTTCGGGTCAAGAAGTCGAGCTGCCTGAGGGCTCGGTGTAGATCCCCGAGGGAGTCCGCCGCGTAGAGGTGCCCGGTCTGGACGAGATCCACACGGCCCGTGACGAACTCGTCGTGAGGGATCAGTTCCAGGGGCGGGCTCTCGGCGGCGGCGGGCCGTTCGTCGCGATCCCCGAGATCGGGGTGGTGGAACGCGGTCCGGCCGTGAATGTTGACTGGCGGCTCAGGCGCCCAACCCATGTGCGGATGGATCCACACCTCCCGGTTCGGCTCCTGCCAGACGGGGAGCCAGGTGGCGAGCGAGACCAGATGGGCGGCCTCGCGAATCGCCTGCTCACGTCGCCAATTTGCGAGACGTATAGCCGCCACGCCGTCGAGTACCGGCTTGTTGTACTCGACATCCACCAGGAGAGCATTCAGCGGCCGTTGGGACTTGCCGGCGAAGTGCTGCGGGCCGCGGTTCCACTTGCGCAGATCGTCAACGGGACGGATCTGGAGATGCTCGGTCAACAGGGAGCCACCGTGCCGGAACCGGCCGGTCATGGAGAACGTGGTCCATGCTGGTGCGCTCTCGAGGAGCGCCGAGGCTCGCGTCCTGAGGTCGTCCCAGTCGAGGGCGGCCTCCCCGACCGCACAGACAATCCTGTTCCTTTTGCGCGAAAAGCGGACCAGCAACTGAGTGGGTGGCGATCCGAGCATGAGGCCGCGGGGAGGTACGAGGGTCGCGTTGGCGCCCGCGTCGAACGCCCCTGCAAGGGCAATGAGAACCTCCTCTTCGTCGTCGCTGAGATTGGCGAAGTGGGGCCACCGGTTGATCTCCTTCACCGGCTCAGTGTGAATCAGGGGACGGCACTCCCTCTCTCCGAACACGGCGCGGCATCCCCAAGTTCGTCGAGGCTGGCCTGGCGTCTCCCCTGCCTGAGGGGAGACGCCTGGACGCGGGACGCGTGGCGATGTCGACATGAACGTCGTGCGGCATGCGTAGCGCGTTCCGCACTACGCGCGTACGCTGGTGGGTGGTCGGTGCGGCAGGGCCGCGCGGCCGTCACATCCGAGAACCGAGTGAAGGGACCACATCGTGGGTACCGCATTTCCGCTGGCTGATCCGTCAGCACCGAGTTTCATCAACGTCGCGGCGATCGTCGGGTTGGGTTTGACCCTGTTCGGCCTGATCGGGTTGTTCGTGGCGTTGCAGATGGGCGCGAAGTCGTCCAAGACGAACCCGAAGGCCCAGGCCCAGACCGCGATGAACTTCGGCCTGGCCGCGGTGGTCGCCGCGATCGCGGTCGGGGGGAGCGTGATCGCGTACGCGACCGGTGTCCTCGACTACCTCTTCCAGAGCTGAGGCGCGGCCCATGTTCGAGACCGATGACGCCGCGCTGCGGGTGCCGTTCATCTGGAAGGGCAGCGCCGGGATGGAGTGGTGGTTCGAGGCTCGTGGGGTGATGTGGATTCTGGCCACGGCCTGCTCGTTCGTACTCACCCCGGTGGCGTATCTGGCCCAGCCGGACGTGTTGTACGCGTGGGCGCCGATCCCGGCGGCGCTGCCCAAGGCCGCGGTCGCGGTCGTCGCAGCCGTGGCGGGCGCGGTGGTGTTCACGCGGTGGTTCGGGAAGCGGGTCAAGCCGACGACGCCGATCCGGCACCACGTCAGCGCGGTCGAGCGTGAGCTGCGCACGCCCCGGCCGGACGACCCGGACATCAACCACGTCACGACCGTGGCCGGCTACGACGTGAGCAGTCACGGCGCGGTCCTGTACGTCGTCTCACCCGAGAGGGACATCCATGCGTAACCCCATGAGAGGCACGTCTATGCGTAACCCGTTCCGCCGCAACCATGCCGCGGCCTCGACCCCGGAGCATCAGCTCCTCGACGGGGCCACTCTGCCCACCCATACCGCGCCGTTGGCGTTGAACTTCATCCACCGCAACCTGGTCGCCGCTGACGACGGGGTGTGGGCGTTCTACGTCCTGGAACCGGTGGACTGGCTGAACCAGGATGCCGACACCCGCCGCGGGATCATGTCGGTGTTCACCCAGCGCCTGACCGAACTGACCGGGATGCGGCTGTGGATACGGGGCACCTCGTCACCGTTCCCACACGCCGAGTGGGCGCGGGCGTTGGATGAGGCCACCGCGGGCCGGCGGCTGCCCGACCCGGAGCAGGGCCGCACGTTCGGTGACTTCCTCACCGACGCTCAGCGGTACCTGATCGCTACCGGCGCCAGCCGGTACGGCGTCCCGGTCGGGGTGCGGTTCTCCACCCAGAAGGTCGACAAGCCCGAGCACCTGGCCCTGGTCGCCGGCCGCGACCCGATCGAGGGCCGCCTCGGGGTGCTGGAGGACGCCCGCCGCGCCCTGGTCCGGGTGAACCAGGCCATGACCCGTAACGGGTTCGCCCGCCCGATCAGCACCAAAGCGTTGGGCTGGCTGATCCATGCCTCCCTCGGGCTCGGCGCCCCCGCACCGACGGCGTACTTCGGCCGCCGGTCCGGGTTCGACCCAGCCGAGGTGAACGGGTTCACCGGGCCGGTGGTGGCAACCGCTCGCCCGTACGCCCCGACCACGGTGGTGCACGCCATCCGCAACAGCCGCCGGCACACCTCGCATGTGGCAGTGCTGAACGTGGAGTCAATGGCGGCCCGCACCGACGACACCGTGCTGCGGGCGGTGCTGCCGTGGATGTACTACCCGCAGACGCTCGACTTCCCCGTCGAGACCTGCGCGGTGTTCGACATCTACGACGGCGAAGACCTCACCCGGAGCGCCGAGGACGCCCAACTGCGGGCGCAGAACATCGCCGCGCACCACGCCGAACACGGCAGCGTGCCCCCATCCATCAGCCGCGCGGTTGCCCGGGCCGAGGTCGTCGCTGACGAGGTCGCCTCGGCCCACCGCGACGTCTCCGCCCGGGTGATCGGGGTGGTGATGTTCGCGGTCACCGGCGCCGACGAGGAGGAGTGCCTGGACCGGGCCGACACCCTCACCGCCGAAGTCGCCCGGAACCAGAAGATCACCCTGGCCCACGCCTACAGCCAGTGGCACCTCTACCGCTCATTCACCCCCTGTGAACCACCCGTGATGTCCGGCTACGTCACCCAGATGCCGGTCGCGACCCTGGCGACCGCGGTACCGCACGCGTCATCCGCGGCCGGTGACGCGGTCGGCTTCCCCCTGGGTCAGATCGCCGGCACCAGTGAGGTGTTCGTCCTGGACACCCACGCCGGGCCGAGGAAGAACAAGCCCGGCCTGGTGCTGGTCACCACCGACCTCGGTGGCGGCAAGTCCACCCTGCTGGGGTCGTTGATGGACTACGAGACCACCATCGGGCACCAGGCCGTGGTGTTCGACCCGTCCTGGCCGCTGGGGCGGCTCACCGAACTGCCGCACCTGAAACGCGACGCGCGGCTGGTCTCCTTGGCCGCGGTGAAGCCGGGGATGATGGTGCCCTCGCTGCTCATCCCCGAACCACGCGCCGCGACATACGAGTCGACCGAGGAGTACCAGGCCGCGGTCGCCGACGCCAAGCAGGAACGCCGCGAACTGCTCCTCGACGCTGCGGTGATGCTGCTGCCGTACCGGATGGTCCAAGCCGACGCGACCGGCGAGCTCGTCGCCCGGCTCGAGGACGCCACCAGCGAGGTCGGCGGCCACTACGGCGCCGACCCCTGGACCCTCGTCGATGCACTGAACCGCCAACCAGGCGAGACCGGCAAAGTCATCGCCGCACGGCTCGTCGCCGCTGCCGAACGCCGGCTCGGCGCGCCGATCTTCCCGCAGCGCGGCCGCGACGTCGACGACGGACTTCTGGCCGGGTTGTTCGACTCCACCCTCACCGTCATCACGATGCGCGGGATGGAGTTGCCCCCGAAGAGCGCCGGCGCGGACCTATCCCAACTCACCGAGGCCCAACGCGCGTCCCGCCCGATCCTGCACCTCGGCGCCCGGCTCGCCACCAGGGCGATCTACGCACCGGGCCCGTCCGCGGTCGCGATCGACGAGGGCACCATCATCACCGAAGGGTCCGGATCGATGAGCGGCCTCGTGGTCCGCGCCAGTAACGACTCCCGCAAGAACGACTCCCTGGTGGTGTTCACCGCGCCCAAGCCGAACACCCTGTTCCGCATCGATGAGCAGATCGGCAACCTCGCCGGGATGGTGTTCGCCGGCCGGATGGGTGACGAAGCCTCCGCCCGCGAGGCGATGCCGCTGCTGCACCTATCCCCCGACTCCGGCTACCACCACACCCTGCGGGGCCTTCAACCTGGGTCGTTCCTGGTGCGGGACTGGGAGAACCGCCGCCGGGTCGTGCACGTCGACATGTCGTGGTGGGACGCCACCCTGCGCGGCGCTCTGGACACCACCCCCGGCGGGCGGATCGACGCCACCGACGGCGTCGGCATCTTCGCCGCCGACGACCTCACCGAGGTGCCCGCGTGACCCGCCCCCACGGCCGGCCCGGTGCCCGCGTGGCTGAGTTCCGCGCGCGCGCCGATGGCCGGATGACGCACCGCGGGCGTCGCGCCGACACCCGCCGATCCGAGATCCGCCAGCGCGGTCGCGGCGCGGGCGGCCGCGTCATCCGCGTGGTCCTGGTCGGGCTCATGCTCATCGTCGGGTTCGCCGGCGCCGCCGCCGCGGTCGACGTCAACCCCCTCCCCTGCGGCGACCCAGACATCCCCGTCATGTCCCGGCCCGGGGACGGCCTCGCCGCAGCCCTCGACAGCGGACCCCGGCAGATCACGGCCGGTGACCCGTTCGCCGCCAAACCACAGGTGTCGATCTACGAAGTCCACGGTTACGGCCCAGGCCTGCACGACTACGCCTACCAGTGCGACCTGGTCACCGACCTCACCAAGCCGGTGGCGTCGCTGCTGTTCTCACTCACCAAGATCATGGTCGCGATCGTGGTGGTCCTGGCCCGGGTGATCTTCGACCCCACCTTCATGGCGCTGCTGGCACCGGTATTCCAGTACGCCTCGATCATGTTCGGGGACAAGTTCTTCATCCCGTTCATCGGGATGGCCGTCCTGGCCACCGCGGTGTGGATGGCGACCCGGGCCCGCCGCCGCATCGCCGAGAACGCGGGCGCTGCTGCCGGTGTGGTTGTCGTGGTCACCATCGCCCTGGCCGCCGTCGTCTACCCGTTCACCCTCGGCGCCACCATCGACAAGACCATGTCCGGAGTGGTCAACACCGCCGCCAGCGCCATCACCCGCACCGACGAAAGCCGCTCCGCCGCAGACGGGCTCGGATCCATGCTCACCAAGTCACTGGTCTACGAGACATGGGTAACCGCGCACTTCGGACGCGGCAACACCGAAGCCGGCCGCAAGTACGGGCCCGCGCTGTGGAACGCCTCCACCCTCACCCGCGCCGAAGAAGCCGCGATCACCGCAGACCCCCGCCAGGCCGAGCCGATCTACACCAGCAAGAAGGCGACATCCGCCCGGATTCTCGAAGCGGTGAAAAACGAGTACCCCTCCTCCTACACCTACCTCGCCGGCGACCAAGGCAGCGCCCGCGTCGGCTACACCTTCGTCGGCTGGTTTGCCGCCATCTCCAGCATGATCGTCCTCGGGTACGCCCTCTACCGGGTGATCTGGGCACTGGTGTTCGTCCGGCTCGCGATCGCGGTCACCCCACTGATCGCGATCGCCGCGCAACACCCCCGCTGGCGGTGGATGCTGCTCACACTGCTCAACACCGCCGGCGGGGTCCTGGTCAGCGGGGCCGCGTTCGCGGTCATCGCGATCGTCCTCATCGGCGCCGGGTACGCCGTGCTGCTCTCCGTCGAGTTCGGCCTGCCATCAGTCTTCGCGATCCTCGCCATCGGCGCGCTCAACCTCACCGTCTGGCACCTCACCAAAACCCTCCGCCGAGGCGGCCCCATCGCGCAGCTCCGCACCATCACCAAACGCCACGCACACCGCATCCCCGACCTGTTCCCCGCCGACAAACTCCCGCGCCCCCACGAACCAGCGGCGCCAGCGGAGTCCTCCATGGCATCCACGATCATCCGCGGCGCGCTCATCGCCGGCGTCGGCGCCGCTACCGGAGGCGCCGCCGCTGCCGCCGCGACCAAGATCGCCGCCACCGCCGCAGCGCCGCCGGCGAAGACCGGCCGAGTCATCTACACCCCACCCGCTCTGCACACCACCCCCGCACCGCAACCCCCACCCAGCACCGGCCCGACCGTCGTCCAAGGAACCGTCATCCCACCCGAAGCCACCCACGCCACCACCCGACCAACCCCCACGAGAACCGCCACCACCGGGCACGCTACCGCCACGCATGCCGGCCATGACCTCGTCATCTACACCCCGTCCGCGCGGCCGGTCTCCCCGGAGACCATCCCCGCCCGGCGCGCCCTCCCGGCTGCACCAGTCACCGGCGACGGCGTGCGGCTCTACACCATCGGAGACCGCCCATGAGGACCATCCGCACCACCATCCGCCGGGCCCTGCACTGGGTCGTGGCCACACCAGCGAACTTCCGCCGCACTGTCGTCGGCTTCTTCGCCGTCCTGGTCGCGTTCACCGCGTGGAGCATGATCTCCCCCTACCTGCGCTCCACCCCCACAGACCAACCCGCCGCCGCTGCGGCCTCTCCTACCGGTTCACCCACCGACACGACTCCACCGGTGCCGTCGTGGATGCCGACCATCACGCCCACCGCAGCCGCGACCCCACCCGGCAGCAGCCCCGCAGTCCCCGACACCACCCGCGAAGTCCAAGCCCACGACGCCGCCACCCGGTTCGTCGTGACCTGGCTCGAAGCCAGGACCCTCCCCCGCGCCACCTGGGTCACACGGACGACCGCTCTCACCACCGGCGAGGCCACCGCGATGATCCAAGCCACCGTGCCGCAACTCGTGCCGTCCGCGCTCGTCGTGCGCGGCGAACTGGTCAGCATCACCGCGGTCGACGCCGTCGTCAACGTCACCATCACCAACGGCGAGACCCTCACCATCGAACTCGCACCGCTGGACGGGTGGAAGGTCACCATGTACGGCCCCGAGGCCGCCGGATGAGCCGGCCACTCCCACTCGCCACCGCGCTGG
>JBOFLF010000069.1:0-45500 GCA_051657715.1 Angustibacter sp.
AGACCGGCACGAACCCGTTCGCGACCGGCGGCGGCAGCCGAAGCGGGCTGTCCCTGGCGGCCGGGATGGGCAGCGTCGTCGCCTTGACCGTGCTGCTGGCACCGCTGGTGGCGGCGGCGTTCTGGTCGCTGGACCACCCATGGCTGCAGCTGGTGCTGGTGCCGGTGTCACTGGGGTGGGGTGGGCTGATCTGGTGGGCGACCACCCGGTTCGCCGTCGGTTACCTCCAGGCCCGCCAGGTGGAGGTCTTCCGCATCCTCGCCTCCTGAGAACCGCCCATTCGTCCCACGCACTCCGGCGATCGCCCGTTGGACACGTCGACATGGTCATGCTTATGACTATGGCGACCACTCTCTCCTTGGCCGAGGTCAAGGCCCGCCTCTCAGAGATCGTGAGCCGGGTCAGCTCGCAGCACGAGCGAGTCACGGTGACCGTGCACGGCAAGGCGTCGGCCGTCCTGGTGGCTCCCGAGGACTTGGAGGCGTTGGAGGAGACGCTCGAGGTCCTGTCCGACCCAGCGGCGATGCAGCGCCTCGCCGCTTCCGAGGAGGATCTCGCTTGCGGGCGGGTCGAGACTCGCGAGGAGCTGATCGCGGCGGTCGGCCGTGCCGGTCGCCGGGGCGGTCAGCACGGCGGCCGACGGGGCGCTTGAGTGCCGACTGACAGCAGGCATTCCTTGATCGTCACCACCACTGCCCGTCGGCAGGTGGCAGAGCACCTCCCCGAGTACGCGGCGACCGCGGCCCTGGAGTTCATCACCGGGTCGCTGATCGAAGCGCCACATCGGGTCGGCAAGCGGCTGGGACCTGCGCTGGCCGATCGGCACAGTGCCCGTCGGGGCACCTACCGAGTCATCTACCGGATCGACGACGACCGCCGGACGGTCACCGTGGTCGACGTCGCTCACCGGCGCGACGCCTACCGCAGCTGACAACGCCAGCCTGACTGACCTGCTGCGCGCGCCAGCCCGACTGGCCCGTCGCAGGCGTCAGGCGAGGAGGCGTTCCAGGACGTCGGCCAGGCCGTCGTCGACGACAGCGGCGCACGTCTCGTCGGCGGCGGCGCGGACCTCCAGCGGCGCCTGGCCCATCGCGACGCTGCGCCCGGCCCAGGCGAACATCTCCAGGTCGTTACGGCCGTCGCCGACGGCCAGCACGTCGGCCGCGGTCAGCCCGAGCGAGTCGGTGACCACCTGCAAGCCGTGCGCCTTGCTGACCCCCTCGGGCGCGATGTCCAGCCAGGCGGTCCAGCCCACGGTGTAGCTGGCCCCCTCGAGGCCGAGCTGGTGCACCAGGTCGAGGAAGTCGGTGGTGGTGTGCTGCGGGCTGCGGACGACCACGCGGGTCACCGGCCGATTCAGCAGGGCCTCGAACGGGACGTAGTGCAACCGGCCGAGCAGCTCGCCGTCCGGGAACGGCCCGGTGACCCGGAACTCGCTGGCCCGGTCTTCGACGGCGTAAACCGCCTCGGGCAGGTGCTCGCGCAGCAGCACGAGGGCGTCGGTGGCGTCGAACTCCCTGACGTCCACGACGTGGTAGCCGTGCGGCGCGGCCGGGTCGATCCGCATCGTGAGGGCACCATTACTGCCCACCGCGTAGCCGTCGGTCAGGCTGAGCCGGTCCAGCACCGGGGTGACCGCGACCGGGGAGCGGCCGGTGGCCAGCACCACGTGCCGGCCGGACTCGGCGACCGCGTGCACGGCGTCCCGGACCCGATCACTGAGCGCGCCGTCGTGGTCCAGCACAGTTCCGTCGATGTCCAACGCGACCAGCTGGACCGGTTCGCTCACGAGGTCGCCGCCGCGGCCCGGTCCGGGCCGTCCGTCGAACCGTTGGCTGCCCTGTCGGTGGAGCCATCGGTGGCTCTGTCGGTGGAGCCGTCGGGTGAGCTGTCGGTCGCGCTGCCGGTCGGGCGGATCACGTCCAGCCCGACGTACGGCCGCAACGCCTGCGGCACCACCACGGACCCGTCCGGGCGCTGGTGGTTCTCCAGGATCGCGACCAGCCACCGGGTGGTCGCCGCGGTGCCGTTGAGCGTGGCCACCGCCCGGGTGGTGCCCTGCCCGGCGTTCTGGGCAGCGTTCTTGCTGGTGCCGCCGGCTTGCGGGGCGCGCTCGCGGATGCCGAGCCGCCGCGCCTGGTACGTCGTGCAGTTGGACGTCGAGGTGAGCTCGCGGTACCGGCCCTGGGTCGGCACCCACGCCTCGCAGTCGTACTTGCGGGCGGCCGGCCCGCCCAGGTCGCCGGCGGCGACGTCGATCACCCGATACGGCAGCTCGACGGCGTCCAGCATGGCCCGCTCGAAGTCCAGCAGCCGCTGGTGCTCGGCGGCGGCGTCCTCGACCCGGCAATAGGTGAACAGCTCGACCTTTTGGAACTGGTGCACCCGGATGATGCCGCGGGTGTCCTTGCCGTGTGCACCCGCCTCCCGGCGGTAGCACGTCGACCAGCCGGCGTACCGCAGCGGGCCGGCGGACAGGTCCAGGATCTCCTCGGCGTGGTACCCGGCCAGCGCGACCTCGGAGGTGCCGGTGAGGTAGAGGTCGTCAGCCTCCAGCCGGTACACCTCGCTGGCGTGCGCGTCCAGGAACCCGGCGCCGGCCATCACCTCCGGGCGCACCAGGGTGGGCACCACCATCGGGGTGAAGCCGGCCGCCCGCGCCCGGGCCATGGCCAGGTTCAACAGGCCCAGCTCGAGCATCGCCCCGGGGCCGGTGAGGAAGAAGAACCGGGCGCCGCTGACCTTCGCCCCGCGCCCGGTGTCGATGGCGCCGAGCAGCTCGCCGAGCGCCAGGTGATCCCGGGGCTCGAAACCCTCCGCCGCGAAGCCCCGGGGCGCGCCGACCGTGTCCAGCACGACGTAGTCGTCCTCGCCGCCGACCGGCACGCCCGGCTCGACGAGGTTCGGCACCTGACGGGCCGTGGCGTCCAGCCGCTCCTGCGCCTCGTTGGCGTTCTGCTGCAACGCCTTCACCTGGTCCGCGAGCTGCTTGGCCCGGGCGATCAGCGCCGGCCGGTCGCCCGGGGACGCGGTGGACACCTGCTTGCCGAACGCCTTCTGCTCCGCGCGCGCCCCCTCGAAGTCGGCCAGCGCTCGGCGACGGTGGTCGTCGGCGGCCAGCACGGCGTCGATCAGGCCGACGTCCTGGCCGCGGGCTCGCTGGCTGGCGCGGGCGGCGTCCGGGGTGTCGCGCAGCGCCTTGAGGTCGATCACGGATCGAGCCTATCGACCCTCCCTCACCGCGCCGTCCGGGCCGGCGGCCGATAGCGTGATCAGCCGTGACCGTGCATCCCACGGCTGCGGTGGTCTTCCTCGTCCTGCTCTGTCTGCTGGTTGGCGCCGTCGCCCTGTTCACCGTGGTGACCGTCCGGGACCGCCGGGGCGGTGCCGGACGGCAGCCGAATGCCAGCGCTGGCCGGCGGCCGGTCAGCCGAGCGGCGCTCATCGTCAACCCGACGAAGGTGTCCGACGTCCAGGATGCGCGGTCCCGGGTGACTGCGGTCTGCCGCGAGCACGGGTGGGACGAGCCGCTGTGGCTGACCACCACGGCCCAGGACCCTGGTCGCGGGCAGACCCGGCAGGCGCTGGCGCAGCGGGTCGACCTGGTGTGCACCCTCGGCGGGGACGGCACCGTCCGGGAGGTCGCCGAGACGCTGGTGGGCACCGGGGTGCCGCTGGGCCTGCTGCCCGGCGGCACCGGGAACCTCCTGGCCCGGAACCTGGAGCTGCCGCTCACCGGCATCGAGGACGCGCTCGCCGTGGCGCTCGACGGGGTGGACCGGATGATCGACGTCGGCCGGGTCCGGTTCACCGGGTCCTCCGATCGCGCCGGCAGCGCGTCCCGGGAGCGGGTGTTCCTGGTCGCCGCCGGGCTCGGCTTCGACGCGGCGATGATGGCCGGCGCCCCCGAACGGCTCAAGGCCCAGGTCGGGTGGTTGGCGTACGTGGTGTCCGGGGCGCGCAACCTGCGCGGTCCGCGAGCCCGGGCGCGGATCAAGCTCGACGACGCGCAGCCGTTCTCCCGCCGGGTCCGCAGCGTCCTGGTGGCCAACTGCGGGACGCTCACCGGCGGCATCGTGCTGCTGCCCCAGGCGCGGGTGGACGACGGCTGGCTGGACGCGATGACGCTGTCCCCCGCGGGTGCGGTCAGCTGGGTGACCGTGGCCACCCGGGTGCTGCTGCGCCGTGGGCACCACCCGCAGGAGCAGGCCCGCTGCCGGGAGCTGGCCGTCCGGGTCGACCGCTCGACACCGGCCCAGGTGGACGGCGACCTGGTCGGTGAGGTCCGCGGCATGCGCGCCCGCATCGACCCGGGCGCGCTGGCCGTCCGCGTCCCGCGTGGGCAGTCCCGTAGCCGATGACGCCCCAGGCCGCCCAGTAGCCACGGCGTTATCGCGGGGTGCTCCCAACGGCTGTGGGCAGCGACCTGAAGATGACCGTCAGTGGTGCGGGTGGGTGTCGGGTAACGCACGTGATGAGGTCTGATCGACGAGAACACCGTAGGTGTCCGGGCGCCGGGTGGTCAGGAACGGGAACAGCGTCAGCCACTCCTCCCGCTGGTCCAGGTCGAGGTCGGCGATCAGCACCGCCGGCTCGTCACGCGGGGCCTGCACCAGCACCCGGCCGTACGGGTCGGAGATGAACGAGCTGCCGTAGAACGTCAACGCCCCCTCGGTGCCGATCCGGTTCACCGCCACCATGAACGTCCCGTTGGCGATCCCATTGGCCTCGATCACCTTGTGCCACAAAGGTTCGGTGTCGAAGGTCGGGTGATCCGGCTCGGAGCCGATCGCGGTCGGGTACACCAGCACCTGCGCGCCGCGCAGCGAGTAGGCGCGGGCCAGCTCCGGGAACCACTGGTCCCAGCAGGTGGGGAAGCCGAACCGGGCAGATCCGATGCTCACCACCGGGTACGCGTCGCCGCCAGGCTCGGCGCTGCCGGGCTCGGCGCCGGCCGGCCCGGGGCGGAAGTAGCGGTCCTCGTGGTAGCCGGCGGTCACCGGGATGTGCAGCTTGCGCGTCCGGGCGAGCAGCGCGCCGTCCGGGTCGACCACGATGGCGGTGTTGAAGCCGAGCCCGTCGGCCTCGTCGGCCCGCTCGTACAACGAGGCGTGTACCGGGACCTGCAGCTCGGCCGCCAGTGCGGCGGCGAACACCCGGGTCGGCCCGTCCTCGACGTCCTCGGCGAGCGCCGCTGGGCTGGCGTCCGGGTCGGTGGGGGGGCGGTCGGCGAAGTACCGGGACAACGTGAGCTCCTGCAGGCACACCAGCTGCGCTCCGTGCCGGGCGGCGACCACCGCCCCCTCCCGCAACGCCGCGCGGTGCTCGTCCGGGTCGGGGTGCCAGCGGTGCTGCACCGCGGCGACCCGCAGCGGGGGGCGCTCGCTGTCGGTGGGCGGTGCGGTTCGAGCAGGTGAGGCGGGGGTGCCGAAGCTGGTGAGGGTCAACATGGCCAGATGTTCTCACGATCGCGGTGGCCCGCCCTGGCACCATGACGTCATGCACCAGCTCCCCGAACACCACGTCGAGAACCAGGCCGAGCAGCAGGTCGTCCGGCAGCGTCGGATGCCCGCCGAGTGGGAACCGCACGAGCGGACCTGGATGGCCTTCCCTCCGCCGAACGACACTTTCGGGGCTGACGGTTCGACGACGCTGGACGCCGCCCGCCGGGCCTGGACGGACGTGGCGCGCACGATCGCCCGCCACGAGCCGGTCACCGTGGTGGCCGACGTCGGCCAGGCGGCGCTGGCCATGGCAGCGGCCGGGCCGGACGTGGCCGTGGTGGAGCGGGCGATCGACGACGCGTGGATGCGGGACATCGGGCCGACGTTCACCACCGAGGCGGACGGCACGCTGGCGGCGGTGGACTGGGTGTTCAACGGGTGGGGAGCGCAGGAGTGGGCGTCCTGGGAGCAGGACGCCGAGGTCGCTCGCTTCGTCGCCGAGACCGCCGGCACCCCGGTGCGCTCGTCCAGGCTGACCACCGAGGGCGGCGGGGTGCACGTGGACGGCGCCGGCACCGTCCTGCTGACCGACACCGTCCAGCTGGACCCGGAACGCAACCCCAGTTGGACGCGGGAGCAGGTCGAGGCGGAGGTGCACGCCCAGCTGGGCACCACCACGGCGATCTGGCTGCCCCGCGGCCTGACTCGGGACTACGGCCCGTTCGGCACCCGCGGACACGTCGACATGGTGGCCGCGTTCATCCGGCCGGGCCTGGTGGTGGTGCACGAGCAGCGCGACCCGGCGCACCCGGACCACGAGGTGAGCCGCGAGCTGATGGCGCTGCTGCGGGCGTCCACCGACGCGGCCGGCCGGACGCTGGAGGTGGTGGGCCTGCCCGCGCCGACGATCCTGGAGGTGGACGGCGAGCCGGTGGACTACAGCTACGTCAACCACTACGTGGGCAACGGGTTCGTCGTGGTCGGGACGTTCGAGGACCCCGGCGACGAGGAGGGGCTGGACCTGCTCGCTCGGCTGTACCCCGGGCGGCGGGTCGAGCGGGCCGACGGCCGCACCATCCTCGGCTTCGGCGGTGGGGTGCACTGCATCACCCAGCAGCAACCGGCGCGTCCGCAACAGGACACCCTCGTCGACTTCATGGACTACCACTGAGGAGGGTGGTGACGATTGAGGAGGGTGGTGACGATGGCGATGCTCGCTCCTCCATGCAGACCGCGCACGACCTGGCCGCTGAGCGGGCAGCCGGGCTGCCGTCCGTCCGCCCGCTGGCCCGTCGCCTGATCGGGTGGGTGGTCACCGGTCGGCGGGTGGGAGCGCCGGCTCGCCGGAGCGCAGGCGGTGCACCCAGGTGGCCGCGTCCTGGAAGGCGGCGTCCGTGGTGGCGTCGGTGACCTGGGCCGGTTTGCCGTCGGCGCGGGGGTAGGAGCCGAGGAACCGGACCGTCCGGCAGGTGCGGTGCAGCCCGACCAGGGCGTCGGCCACCCGGGCGTCCGCGAGGTGCCCCTCGCAGTCGATGGAGAAGCAGTACCGGCCGAGCGAGTCTCCGGTCGGCCGGGACTCCAGCCGGCTCAGGTTGATCCCGCGGGTGGCGAACTGCTCCAGCATCTCCAGCAGTCCCCCGGGGTGGTCGTCGTGCTGGTAGACGACCAGGGTGGTCTTGTCCGCGCCGGTCGGCTCGGGCAGCGGCCCGGGCCCCGCGACCAGGACGAACCTGGTCACCGCGGCCGCGTTGTCGCCCACGCCGTCCGCCAGCACGCCGAGCTGGAACCGGCTCGCCGCGAGGGGTGCGCACAATGCGGCCTCGTACGGCGGGTCATCCGCCCGGCCGCCTTCGCCGTGCTGCCGCGGTTCCAGGGCCTGCGCGGCCGCGGCGGTGGACAGCGCCGGGACGTATGTGGCGTCCGGCAGGTTCCGGCCAAGCCAGTGCCGGCACTGTGCCCAGCCGTGCGGATGCGAGGCGACCCGGCGCACCTCGCCCAGGGCCGTGCCCGGGCGGGCGGCGAGCACGAACCGCACCGGAACCAGCACCTCGCGGCGCAGCTGCAACGACCCGCCGTTCGCGAGCGCGTCCAGGGTGGCGCTGACCCCACCTTCGACCGAGTTCTCGATCGGCACCATCGCAGCACGGGCGACGCCGTCCCGGACGGCGGCCAGCGCGGCGTCCACGCTCGGCATCGGCAGGGTCGGCGTGCCGTCCGGGAGCACCTGCAGCAGCGCCGTCTCGGTGAAGGTGCCGGCCGGGCCGAGGTAGGCGTAGGGGAGGTCGGGCACGACGACGAGCCTACGGGTGGCGGTGGTCCCGACGAGGCCGCGTCCGGTGCTCGGGGCGGGCGGGTCAGCCCGGAAGGCGCCTGGCCAGCGCGGGGATGATCACCGCGGCGGCCACCAGGTGGGCGAGCACCAGCACCGCGGACGTCGCGCCGTCCACCTCGGCGGCCACCGGGGGGATCAGCGACAGCAGCGTCGCAGCCACCGTGACCGCGACGAACCGCCGGCGCTGCTTCAGCAGCAGCGCAAGCACGACGCCGATCGCGGCACCGACGACCGTCCACACGGCGAACGCGGCGGCCGGGATCTCCTGACCTCGCACCCGCAGGTCGACGTCCGCGGCCCGGCCGATCAGGGCGATCACGACGGTGGCGACGGCAGCGATCGCACCGGCGATCGCGCCGTCGCGGAGCAGGCCGCCACGGGTGGCGGGCGGACTGGTGGGCGGGGTGGACATGACAGCTCCTCACGGCCTGACGGGTAGGCCCGGCCATTGTGGTGGTCACCGCGGCTGAAGGCGAGACCCGGCGCGCTGAACCGCCCTCGCTGCCGTTGTGCGCTGGGCGCTCCCACGCCGGGTACCGTCCGTGCGGTGAGTGGTGCGACGGGGCTGGTGGGCGGCGAGGCGAGCGACGGCGCTTCTGGGCCGAGCCTGGTGCTGGACGTCGGGTTCGCGCGGCTGGACGTCGACCGGTATCGGCGTACCGGCGACCCGGAGGTGGTCTACGGCTCCGGCAAGACCCCGCAGCAGGTGGTGGCCGCGCTGCGCATGCTGGCCGAGCACCACGGCGCCGAGGGTGGGCTCGACCGCGCCGTGCTGGCGACCAGGCTGGATCCGGTTGCGCGGCAAGCCGTCCGGGATCAGCTGCCGGACGCGCAGGTCGACGACGTCGCCCGGACCGCGGTGCTGGGTGGCCTGCCATCGCCGCGCGGTCAGGTGCTCGTGGTGTCCGCGGGCACCGCAGACGAGCCGGTGGCCGCCGAGGCGGCGGTCAGCGCCCGGGTGCACGGTGCGGGGGTCGACCAGATCCGGGACGTCGGAGTCGCCGGCCTGCACCGGTTGCTCGCCGTCCGAGACCAGCTGGCCGCCGCTGACGTGCTCGTGGTGGTCGCCGGGATGGAAGGCGCACTGCCCAGCGTCGTCGGCGGCCTGACCGGGGTGCCGCTGGTCGCCGTACCGACGTCCACCGGGTACGGCACCGGAGCCGGGGGGGTGGCCGCGCTGCTGGCGATGCTCAACTCGTGCGCGCCCGGTGTGGTGGTGGTGAACGTGGACAACGGGTACGGGGCGGGTGTGCACGCTGCCCGGGTCGCTCGGCGTACCGCCGGTCCGACAGCCCAGGCCGTCCCTGATCGACATGCCGGCGATGCCCAAGGTGCCGCTGGGCGCGGCGATGCCCAAGGTGCCGCTGGGCGCGGCGATGCCCAAGGTGCCGCTGGGCGCGGCGATGCCTGAGGTGACAGCGGGGTCGGACGTGGTGTGGGTGGACGCCGGTCACGGAGCCAGCGGCGACATGCTGCTCGCCGCACTCTGGGACGTCGGGGTCCCCGCCGCCGTGATGGCCGACGCAGTCGCGGCAGTGGTGCCGGCCGCGGTGACCTTCGAGCGGGAACGGCGGCACGGGTTCGACGTCGCCCGGGCGTTCGTGCACGCCAGCGAGACCGACGCCCCCCACCGCACCTGGGCCGACGTGCGGGCGTTGCTCACCGCCGCTGATCTGCCGTCGCAGGTCCGGGACCGCGCGCATCGGGCGTTCGGTGCGCTCGCCGCCGCGGAGGGTCGGGTGCACGGCGTGGCCGCCGAGGCCGTGCACTTCCACGAGGTCGGAGCGCACGACGCGATCGCCGACGTGGTGGGCGCCTGCGCCGGGTTCGGCTGGCTCGGTTCCATGGTCCAGGTCGGGCCGATCGGGCTCGGCGGCGGCACGGTGGACTCGGATCACGGCGTGCTGCCGGTGCCCGGCCCAGCCGTCCTAGAGCTGCTCACCGGGTCCGGCGCGCCGGCATCCGGTGGACCGGTCGACATCGAGTTGTGCACCCCGACCGGAGCCGCGCTGCTCACCACCCTCGCCGACAGCTACGGCGCGATGCCGGCGATGAGGGTCGACCGGGTCGGATCCGGTTGCGGCTCAAGGGTTCTGCCCGACCGGGTCGGTGCGCTGCGGCTGGTCCGGGGAACCCTCGTCCAGCTCGAGCCGTCCCTGCCCGCCGCCGCGAACCCTCTCGACACCACTACCGGCGGCGCCCTGGACGTGACTGCCGTCTGCGTCCTGGAGACCAACGTCGACGACCTGGACCCGAGGCTGTGGCCGGGTGTGCTGGCACAGCTGCTGGACGCGGGCGCCTCGGACGCCTGGCTCAGCCCGATCCTGATGAAGAAGGGGCGCCCCGCGCACACCCTGCACGTGCTCGCGGACGACGACCCGGCGACGCTCGCCCGGCTGCGGGACATCGTCCTCACCCACACCAGCGCGATCGGGTTGCGGCACAGCAGGCTCAGCAAGACCGCACTGCCACGTGAGGAGGCCACGGTGGACGTGCACGGTCAGCCGGTGCGGGTCAAGCTGGCCCGCCTGGCTGGTCGGGTGGTCAACGCCCAACCGGAGTACGACGACGTGGCCGCTGCCGCGCTCACCCTGGGCGTCCCGGCGAAGACGGTGCTGGGAGAGGCCGCTCGTCTCGCCGCCGACCTCCCGCGGTCCAGCTGACCACCTCGGTCGGGGGCACCCGAGCCAGCACAGCCAAGCCAGCACGCCCGAGCATGGGCGCCAAACCACGGCAACCGGGGTCGGGGGACTCGGGTTTCAGGGGATCCGGGTGAGGGCGAGCACGGGGATCGTGCGCTCGGTGCCCCGCTGGTAGTCGCCGAAGCCGGGCATGGCGGCGACGATCCGCTCCCACGCGGCGGCCCGCTCGGTGCCGCTGATCTCGACGACGTCCACCGGGAAGGTCTCGGCGCCGACCTCGACCTCCACACGCGGGTTGGCGCGCAGGTTGTGGTACCAGTCCGGGTTGGTCGGTGCGCCGCCCTTGGAGGCGACGATGAGCATCCGGTCGCCGTCCGGGAAGTAGACCAGCGGGGTGACCCGCTCGGTGCCGGTCCGGGCGCCCAGATGGTGCACCAGGATCATCGGGGCGCCCTCGAACTGGCCACCGACCTTGCCGCCGTTGGCCCGGAACTCCTCGATGATCCGCTGGTTCCAGTCGTGCATGCCCGTCGCTGAGCTCATCGCCGTCCCTGCCTCGTGGTGTCGTGGGTACCACCGATCCTCCCGGATCCTGTTGCGCGCGGACCCAGCGGGCGGCTCAGCCTCGGCCCTGCCGTCGGATCAAGACGCGGTGAACTGCTGAGCCCGGGCACGCGACACTCCGAGCACCGCCGCCACGTCGCCGTCGGGCAAGCCCTTGGATTTGAGTGCGCGAGCCATCCGGCGTCGGCCCTGTGACCGACCTTGCGTCGCGCCCAGCCCTTCTGTGTGCACCACCCACCATCCGCGGCGCTCTCGCGGGTGGTGAAGGAGCGAGCGTGGCTGTCAGGTGACGACGGCTTGCGCGCCGAGCAGGACGGCCAGGAACCGGGCGGTTCGTCCGACGAAGCAGCAGGCGGTGAAGTCGGCGAGGGCGCTCGCGGTGGCGAGCCTTCTGCGGATCGGGCTGCGTGCGACCTCGGCTGCCGACGTGGTTGGAGGGGCGTTCGTGATCATGGAGGTCGCTGTCGCTGTCGTGGCCGGGGTCGCGGGCATGGTGGGGGTCGCGGTGTGGTTGCCGCCGCTCTTCGTCGGTGTGACTGGTGTCGTGCCGCTGGTGCCCTGCGCGGGCTTGGCCCGTCGAGGCACGTCCGCGCTTGCGCCGTGCCTGGCCATGGCGCCGACAGCAGCGCTCACCACGGCCAACGGTGGGACGCCGACGCTCGCCGACAGCAGCACGACGCCGCCGCGGCCGAGACGTCCTCGGGATCCGTCGACCCATGGCCGGATCCGGTCACCCAGCGCGCGGTGACGGGGTCGTCCGCCTCCGTCGCCGCGTCGTCCGCGGTTGCTCCGACGGGACCGCCGATCCCGGTGCCACGACGCCCCCCGGCGTGCTGCCAGGAACACCAGGACCTTGCCGACGGTCTGCCCCACCGCCAGGCCGACCGCCACCGCGACGGCCACCGGCGTCGACCAGACCCGTGCGGCGGCGATCAGCGCCAGCTCCGCGTTGATGACCGGCACGAGGGCCGAGGCGAACCCGGTCGCGGCGGCGACGACCGGGGCCAGCACCAGGTCCAGCACCGGGGTCCCGGACGTCGCCGCGGCCTGAGCCATCACCTCGGCACGCCAGCTCATCATTGACCACCGGCACGGTGGACGACGGGTGTGGCGGCAGCTGACACCTCCGCGGCCAGCAACGGTGCAGCGGCCGGTGCGCCTGATGCAGCCGACACCTCCGCGGCGGCTGGTACCTCTGACGTGGCCGGTACTCCTGGTGCCGTCGCGATGCTCAACACCCGCCACGCCGACCAGGCCTTCACGCCCAGCACGGGGATCGCGACCGCGAGCGCGATCGGCAGCGACCCGGTCGCGGCGGCCAGCACCACCCCGGCGGTGTTCAGCGCCTTCGCCGGCGGTGACCAGTTCCACCGCCACACCGTCCGGTCGACGCGGTAGAAGTAGGTGGGGCTGACCAGCGGCCAGCGCAGGAACGCCAGCGACAGCAGCTGATCCAGCACCATGAACTGCAGCAGGAACACCGTGAGCGCCGGCCACAGGGCCGGATCGCGGACCATCAGCGCACCCACCAGCAGGCAGGTGCTGACCCGGTCGCAGGTGATGTCCAGCACCGCGCCGAGCCGGGTCTCCTGACCCAGGCGGCGCGCGGACCACCCGTCCAGGATGTCCCCGACCCAGTAGATGAGGTAGGCGGTCAGCAGCAGCACGGTGGACGACGTGGCCACCGCGTGCAGCGCGATCGGCACCGCGACCACGGTCCGCGCCACGGTGATGAGGTTCGGCACGGTGCGGACGTCGGCGACCGAGGACCGGCGGTGACCGCGGTCGGGCACGGCGTGGCCCGCGAGCGCCCGAGCGGTGGTAGCGGCAGGCACGGCGGCACCGGCAGACTCGGTGTCGCCGGCTGACGCGGTGCGGGCCGGTGGAGCGAAGAGGGCGGTGGAGGTCATGCATCTACGGTCCCGCTGACCGGTGGGCAGCACATCGGCCACTGGTGCCAGTCGGTGTGCCGGTGAGCGGTGCTACAGGCGTGGTCGCCACTGGCCGGACCGGTACCGCGGTACCACCTCAGGTGGCCGCGATCCAGGACCGTGAGCGGATGTGGCGGTGTCGGCGGGTTCGGCACACTGCCGCCATGCCGACATCTTCGCGAGCTCCACACGCAGCGTCCGGGAGCCCCGGGTCCCTCTTCACCCACGCTGTCGCGGTGCCCGAGCAGCCCTCTGCGGCGCCCGACAAGCGCCGAGCCAGGCCGGGTCGGTGGACGATCGCGGCCCTGCTGGTCTACCCGGCCGCGCTGTTCTGGGTCGCCGGCCCAGCCGGGCTGTTCGCGGGTGTGCTGTTCGCGGGTGTGGTGCTGCTGTTCGGGCCGCAGCCGACGCTGCCGCGTGCGGTGGTGTTCTGCGCCCTGTCCGGTCTCGGGTGGACGGCGACCTTCGGGCTCAGGTACCTCGGCACGGGTCCGATCATGGTTCAGGACGGCACCGGTGACATCGTCTACTACACCGCTGACACCGCTTATGGGTTGTCGTGGCTCGGCGTTCTGGCCTGGCTGGTGCCGGCCGTGGCGGTCGGGTTTCTCGCCGGACGGTGGCTGGCCCCGCGCTGGAGGTTGGCGCTGGTGCCGGCCGCGGCCCTGGCGACGTCGATCTGGTCTGTGCTGCCGTTGCCGGCGCTGGCGGCGGTGGTGGGGTTGCTGGCCGGGGCGCTGTGGCGCTCGCGGCGCCGAGAGCGGGTGATGGGCGACCGGATCGGCGAGCTGGACCGGATCACCGAGCAGCTCGAGCTGCGCCGGGCCGTGCAGCTCGAACGCGCCGCGCTGGCCCGCGAGCTGCACGACATCGTCGGCCACCACGTCACCGCGGTCGTGGTGCTCGCCGAGGCCGCCCAGGCGCGGTTGGGGGAGGATTCGCCGAGCGAGATCTCCCGGATGGCGGACTGCGCCCGGTCGGCGCTGACCGAGCTGGACACCCTGGTCGTCGGGCTGCGCGAGCCGCGGGAGCCGTCCGCGCTCGCGCCGGCGCCCGAGCTGGACGACCTGGGCTCGCTGCTCGCCCCGCTGACCGACGCCGGGGTGACCGCGACGCTCAGCGTGGACCTGCGACGCGAGGTGCCGCAGGCGGTGCAGGTGACCGCGTACCGGATCGTCCAGGAGTGCGTCACCAACATCATCCGGCACGCCGCCGCCCGGCTGGTCCGGATCACCGTCGCGCAGGAAGGCACGGACCTGGTGCTGACGGTGACCGACGACGGGCGCGGGTTCAGCCCGCACGCCACCACCGACCGGCGTGGTCTGCTCGGCATCCGGGAACGCGTCCGGCTGCTCAGCGGCCAGCTCGACGTGGCCAGCGAGCCAGGTCAGGGCACCCAGGTGCTGGTCCGGCTGCCGATCGACCCGCCCTCCGTGCCGCCGACCGGATCTGCTCGGACGCCGTCCACGACGGTGTCCGTCCCGTCGCCTGGCCCTTCGGCGCTGGGGGGGCGGTGATGGCCGCGGTCGCCCCGGGCGGGTCTGGCTCGGGTGGCTCCACCTCGGGCAGGTCTGGCAAGGCCATCTCGGTCGCGGTGGTCGACGACCAGGAGCTGATCGTCGAGGGCATCACCGCGATGCTGGAGTCCGCGCCGGACCTGCGGGTGGTGCTGCAGGCCCGGCACGGCGGCGAGTTCGTCCAGGCGGTGCGGGACGGCGCTCGGATCGACGTGGCCCTGGTGGACATCCGGATGCCCCTGGTGGACGGCCTGAGCGCGGTCCGGACCGTTGCGGCCCTGCCCGACCCGCCGACCATGGTGGTGCTCACCACGTTCGACGACGAGGGCTACGTCACCGAGGCCCTGCAGGCCGGGGCGGCCGGCTTCTTGTTGAAGCGGTGCAGCCGCGAGCAGCTGGTCGCGGCCGTCCGGGCGGCACACCAGGGGGATGCGGTGCTCGCGCCCGAGGTGACCCGCGCGGTGATCCGCCGGATGCTGGACCCCGAGCAGCCGGTGGTGGACCGCAGCGTCCTCGAGCCGCTGAGCGACCGCGAGGTCGAGGTGCTGCGCTGCATCGGCTCCGGCATGACGAACGGCGAGATCGCCGCCGAGCTGCGGCTGAGTGGCAGCACCGTCAAGACGCACGTGTCCCGCGTCCTGGCGAAGACCGGGTGCCGGGACCGCGTCCAGGCCGTCCTGCTCGCCGTCCGCACCCGCCTCGCCGAACCCTGACCAGCGCGCTGGTCGCCCCCGGGGCAGTGCGGCGGGCCGGTGCTCCTCCCCCTCACCATCGCGGTATATTTTTGGGCATGAATTTCGCCTTACCGTCCGCGGACGAGGTCATCCTGGGTCTCGGGAGCAAGGTCGTAGGCGGTCTGGCTCTCATGGTGGCGCAGACGCGGGAAGATCTGCGGGTATACCCGGCGCACCTTTCCCAGCTGGGTCGCTGATTCCTCGGACCGCGGAATCATGAACTGGTGTCACGATTGAATGTGGGCGCATGCGCTCCAGATTTTCGACGCCGTTGACGGCGTCGTCTTGGCGGACCAACCACCGCTGCGCGAGATCTCAGTCGGAATCAAGTACCGCTTGCGGGTCAAAAAGCATGACGCGGAAGGACGGGTCAGCACCTTCCTCACCCAAGGTGCTTTGGATTTCCTGGAGCAAGAGCCACAGACCCTCAAGGGCATGGAGGAGGTTCGGCTCATCGCCGGCTACCGCTGGCTCGTCGACGAGACCTCTTTGGGTAGCGCGGTCATCTCCTTACGGGATGGCCGCGACAAGCCTCTCTGGATGCATGATCTAGCTGAACCAGAGGCCGATCTGATCGTCACGGCGACGCCGCTCTTGGCGTCAACCTCACCTCGGCGGCCAGATATTCGCCTCCCCGGTGATGAGCAGTCCGGTGAAGGGCTCCGGGAGGGAGGGTGACCAGGCTCGGGGAAGTGCTGGAGACGGTCCGCCGTTCCCAAGGTTTCACTCAGGAGCAGTTGGCCGCCAAGGCCGGCGTCACCCAAGCCGCTCTGTCCCGCTACGAGAACGACCTGCGCGACCCTGATGACCACGCCCTGGCGAAGGTCGCGGACGCGTTGGGGGTCACGACGGCCTTCCTTCGTCACGCCAAACGGGCTCGGGCCGGAATGGCTGTCGATGTGCATATGCGGCGGCGCGCCACGGCGCCGCCGGGACTCTGGCGCCAGCTTGAAGCACAGCTGAACGTGCATCGGTGGCATGCCTGCCACTTGTTCGAGGAGGTGTCGATCCGCGCCGAACACCACGTCCCGTCATTCGATCCGCTGGACGTGTCGCCAGAGGGAGCGGCTCGGATGGTCCGGGCGCAATGGCGCATGCCTGCTGGGCCGGTACGAACGTTGACGCAGTGGCTCGAAGCGGCCGGTTGCCTGTTGATACGGGATGACTTTGGCACCAGCAGAATTGATGGACTGTCCCAATGGGCCGGCGATCACCCGCTCATCCTCTTCAATGACCTGATTGCCATAGATCGGGTGCGCCTCACGCTTGCGCACGAGCTGGGTCATCTGGTGCTGCATTCCGCCATCGACGGTTCTGAGGACGTGGAGGCCGAAGCCAATGCCTTTGCCGCCGAATTCTTGATGCCGGCAGACGTCATTCGACCGTCATTACGCAATATCAAGATGGGCCGGCTTCTCGACCTCAAGCGTGAGTGGGGTGTCTCGATGCAAGCGTTGATTGAGCGGGCGTATCAGCTGAAGCTTCTGAATCAATCGCAGCGCACGAGCATGTGCAAGGCGTTCAGTGCGAAGGGCTGGCGAACGAGAGAGCCCGGGGGAGAAGATCTGGCACCGGAAAGACCGGAACTGGTCGGGGACATCACCCGGGCTCTGCTGGCCAGAGGACTTTCCGTGCGGGAGGTGGCCTCGATCTCGGGCTTTGCGGATCCGCTGCCGCAGCACCTGTTTCAAGCAGTGGGTTTGCGAGCCGTTTGATCGACGAGAGGATTGACTGAGGGCTCGCGCTCAGGTCCATGGTCGGATTCGATCGCTGACCGATCGCCTTTCGCCGCGGCGGCTCGGGGTGGCGCGGACACCGACCAGGCGAGCAGGCCGAGGGCGAGGACCGCGCCCAGCGAGTAGCTGTTCTGCAGGACCCTCGCCACCCATGCCGGGACGGCGTCGCGCTGCACCCAGATCACCCCCCACCACGGCCATCGCCCGACGAACCAGGCGTAGACGGCCAGGCCGAGCACGAGGCGACGGCGGGATCCGCCGTTCCCCATCACCGCGGCCACCACGACGATCACCCAGGCGAAGTGGTGGATCCACGAGACGGGGGAGACCAGCAGCGCCGTCAGCCCGACCGCGGCGACCTGGGCCACCGGATCGCCCGCTCGGTGCGCTCGGCGCGCGATCCCGAACCCGACCGCCGCGATCACCGCCGCCAACGCCAACCACAGCGCGGTGCCGGCGGCGCCGTCCGGGCCGATCCGCAGCAGCACCCCGCGGATCGACTGGTTCGACGTGCCCTGGTTGGGACCCAGCCGGTTCGGGTCGTTCAACGCGCCACCCCAGAACGCCAGCGACGCCTCCGGCAGCACCAGCGCCGCGCCGATCGTCGCCGCCGCCGCAGCGAGCACCACGGTCCGCAGGGTGCGCCACTGCCGGGTGATCGCCAGGTGCACCCAGAACACCCCCGGCGTCAGCTTGATCGCGGTCGCCAACCCGATCAACGTGCCCCGGACCCACGGCGGACGGCGGACCGCGACGTCCGCGAGGCAGGCCAGCACGAGGAACGCGTTGACCTGACCGAACCGGATGCCGTCCGAGACCGGCAGCAACCACAGCATCGGCGCGGCGAGCACGGCACCGACGACCCACCGGTGCCGCCCGGCCCGGGCCAGCATCGGCCGGAACGCGATCAGCACGGTGGCGTACGTGGCGCCGACTTGGGCAGCCGTCCACAACCAGCCGACGGCGCCGAACGGCAGCAGCGCCAGCGGCAGCGCCAGCAACGCGGCGAACGGCGGGTAGGTGAACGGCAGCAGCTGCGGTGGTTCGGTGAGGTGCTCGTAGATCGGCCGGCCCCACAGGATCGAGCGGGCCGCCTCGCGGTAGACCTCGACGTCCACCTGCCACTGGTCCTGCGGCCAGGTCACCAGGTAGTTCCAGGCCACCGGCAGCGCGGCGAGCGCGAGGACGCCGACGACCAGCAGCGGCTGGGCTGCCGCGGGCAGCCTGCGTCGCACCGTCACCCGACCAGTGTCCCGGATCGTCCCCGTAGCCTGGGCAGGTGCCGCGCCGAAGCCGTCGACTCACGTGGCTCCGGCTATCCGCTGGCGTGTCGCTGGTCACGCTGGCTGCTGGCGCGGCACCAACCTTGGTGGCGCCAGCCTTTGCCGGGCCGGCCGTGGCAAGGCCGGCCGGTACCGGGCTGACTGTCGCTGCGCCGGCTGCCGCGGATGACCCATCGGCCAGCCCACCACGGGTCGCGACGGACGCGATGGATCCATCTGCCCCGGCGCCCGTGGTGGTCATCGGGGTCGGGGGGGTCCGCTGGGCCGACGTCACTGTTGACGCCGCCCCACGACTGGCCGGGCTGGCCAGGACGGCGGCGGTCGGCGCGGTCGCGGTCCGTAGCGTCCGCCCGTCGACCTGCCCGGTGGACGGGTGGCTGGCCCTGTCCGCCGGGCGCCGTGCCGCCGATGCCGCCGCCACCGACGCCGCGGACGAGCGTCCCCTTGACCTGCCGTGCCGGCCGCCGCGCGCCATCCCCGCAGCGGGCGGTGCGGGAACCGTCCCGGACTGGCCTCGCTACCTGCAAGCCGCCCGCGGCGGCACCTTCGACGCCCGCCCGGGCCTGCTCGCCGGCTCCCTGGCCGAGGCCGGCCGGTGCGCCACCGCGATCGGGCCCGGGGCCGCCGTCGCGCTCGCGACGTCGTCCGGACGAGTCCCCCGCTACCGCCTGGCAGCGGCCGAACCCCAGGGCCTGGCGGGCGCCGTCCGGCAGGCCAGCACCAGCTGCCCGCTCACCGTGGTGGACGCCGGAGCCGTGCGCGACGAGGACGACGCCCCCGCCAGCCCGGAGCAGGGCGCTGGCATGGTCCCCGGTGACCGGCCGGCTCAGCTGCGGACCGTCGATACCCGGGTCGGAGCCGTGCTGGACGCGGCCCCGGCGGGTGCCCGGGTGGTCGTGGTGTCGCTCGCGGACGCCGGCCGTACCCCACGGCTGCAGCTGATCGCGGCCAGTGGCCCGGGCTTTGCCGCCGGGTGGTTGCGGACGTCCGCAACCCGCCAGGACGCCCTGGTCCAGGCGACCGACCTCACGCCGACGGTGCTGTCGCTGCTGGGCATCCCTGGTCCGCCCACCCTGGTCGGTTCCCCGCTGACGACGCTGGCCGCCCCGGCTGACGCCCCCGCTGATGCCGGTGACCGGATGCTCAAGGTGCTCGACCTCGGCCAGGCGGCCGATCGCGTCCAGCCTTTGGTCGAGCCGTTCTTCCGAGCATGGGTCATCGCTCAGCTCGTGGTGTACGGCGCGGCGGCACTCGTGCTGCGGTCCGGCCGGGCCACCCGCCCACGACGGTGGCTGGTGCGGGCTGTCGTCGGCCGGCTGGCGTTGGTCTTTGCCGCGGTGCCGGCCGGTACCTACCTGGCCAACACGGTGCCCTGGTGGCGGGGGGGCCACCCGCTGGCGGTGGTCAGCGCGGTCACCGCCGGGTACGTCGTGGTGATCGCCGCGGCCGCCCTGCTGGGCCCGTGGCGGCGGCACCGGCTCGGCCCGGCGGGCGCGGTGGCCGGGATCACCGTTGCGGTGCTGGCCGTCGACGTGCTGACCGGTTCCCAGCTGCAGCTGTCCAGCTTGATGGGCGTGCAGCCGGTGGTGGCGGGCCGGTTCTACGGGTTCTCCAACGTCGCGTTCGCTTTGCTGGCCACCGGCGCGCTGTTGCTGGCGACCGCGCTGGCCGACCAGGTGCTGCACTCTGCCCCTTCGCCGCACCCTGCCCTTTCGCCGCATCCTGTCTATGTGCCGCACCCGGCTCGCCTGCTGTGGCAGGAACCCGACCGCGACGAGCCGGGACAACCCGCTCGACGACGAGCCGCCGCGGTGGTCGCGCTGATCGGCGTCGTCGTCGTGGCCCTGGACGTGTCACCGTGGTGGGGTAGCGACCTCGGTGGCCCGCTCGCGTTGGTGCCGGCGTTCGCGCTGCTGGCCCTCGGCGTCCTGGGGTCTCGGCTCTCCGCACGGCGGCTGCTGGCGATCGGCGCCGCGACCGTGCTGCTGCTGGTGGCTGTCGCGGTCGTCGATTGGCTGCGGCCAGCGGCCGACCGCACCCACCTGGGGCGGTTCGTGCAGACGGCGGTCGACGGCGGGGCGTGGCAAGTGGTGTCCCGCAAGGCCGGGCAGAACCTCGACATCCTGCTGGGCAGCTGGATGTCGATGCTGGTGCCGGTCGTCGCGGCGCTGTTCGCCCTGGTGCTGCTGCGTCCGGACGCGGTGCGAGCACATGCACTGCACATGGCCTACCAGCGCAGTCCGGTGTTGCGGCAGGGCGTGTGCTGCCTGCTGCTGATGTGGGCGATCGGGTTCGCGGTCAACGACTCCGGGACGGCGATACCGGCGGTCGGCGCCGCGCTCGCGGCGCCGCTGATCCTCGCGATCAGCTTGCGGGTCGGGCTGCCCGAGCAGGGTGCTCAGAGTGATGTCCCGGGCCACGGCGCCGGTGGCGGCCCCACGCCAACCAGCCCATCGTCACCAGCAGCACCCAGCCGACGCCCGGCATGACCACGCCGCGGTAGGTCAGCATCAGCTCCTGCACCGGGGGGCTCGACCCAAGCACCCGGCCGGGCACGTACGCCACGGCGTAGGTCACCAGTCGCACCAGCAGCACGACGTCCAGCGCCGTGGCCATCGCCAGCGGCAGCACCGCCCAGGCCAACGCGTCGTACCAGGGCAGCGTGTAGGGCGTGGCCACCACATAGCCGGCGGCCAGGGCGAGCGCCAGCACCGCGGCACCATGGGCCACCGACCGCTGAGCGGTTGGGGGCTGGGTTGGGTGCTGCGCGACAACGGAGTGCTGGGTGGTGGGGCGCTGGGCCGTCCGGTGGGCGGTGACCTGTGACGACCGGACGATCCGCCAGACCATCGCGGCCACAACCAGCACGACCAGCGGCGCTAGCACCGCCATCGCATCCCGGACCGCCTCGGCCGACCACGGCCCGGTCAGCGTGGAGACCACCGGGCGCCACGGCGACGCCAGCGACACGAAGCGCCGGGCTCGGCCCAGCTGGTCGAACACGTGCGGACCAGCCCACAGGTGCGCGGGCACGAGGACCAACGCGGCACCGCACACACCCAGAACGGCGTCCCGGGTGAACCGGCGCCAGGACGTCATGGCCCCACCGGCGCTATCCCGGTGCCATCGCCACAGGCCGTACAGCACGGCGGGGCCGATCAGCGCGGTGGTCAGCTTGACCCCGACCGCGGCGCCGAGCAGAAACCCCGCCACCAGTGGCCGGCGGCCGGCCAGCACGATCGCTCCCAGCGCCAGCGCGGCGGCCAGCACGTCCACGTGCGCGCCGACCAGCAGCACCCCGAACAGCACCGGGTTCAGCAGCCACATCCAGGCCGCCCGGTCGGCAGCACCACGAGAAGGCCCGGCAGCCCGATCCGACTGGACGACGACACCCGAGGAGACAGGCCGGTCGCGGCAGAACCGGATCAAGGTCAGCCCGATGGTCAGCCAGCTGGCCAGGCAGACCAACTGCCAGGCCCACACGGTCGCCCGCAGGCTGTCACCACCGGCCAGGCTGGCCAGGGTGTGCACGGCGGTGGCGACCGGGCCGTAGATGCTCGGCGTACGCGTCCACGGCGGCTCGACGGCGCTGGTCACCGGATCGGCGCCGCCGGCCCAGCTCACCGGGGGTTCCAGGTAGGGGTCGCCACCGGCGGCAGCGATCCGACCGTACGCCGCGTAGCTCACATGGTCCGCCGACCCCAGTGGCGGCACCAGGGTCGCCACAACCGCTGCGGCACAAGCGATCCGGATGACCAGTGCCGGAAGTCGCTCACCGCGCCGGCACGCCACCAAACCCAACCCCACCCCGGCGCCACCCAGCAGGTAACCGGCGCTCAGCAGCGCCGCCACCCAGCCGGAGGACGGTGCGGCGTCCAACGACCAAGGCGGCAGCATCGACCGCCACCCGGTGCCTCCGCCGAGGGCCGGGGACGCCGCCGACGGCCCCGACAGCGCCACGCCCACCACCAGCAGCGCCGCGATCCCGTTGAGCACCAAAGCCCAGGGCAGGATCGCGCGCCTGACGGTCTGCTGTGTTCGGCCGGGCACCTGACGTCCTGCCATGCCATTCGCCCGGCGTTCTGCCACGCTGCGCATCAGGCGTCCTGCTGTGCCGGCACCTGGTGTCCTACCGTCGACGCAGGCGTCGGACCGCCAGCGCCAGCCACACGTCCCGGTACTGGCGGCCACGGTGCAGTTGCGCCCGTAGGTCGGTGCCGGTCACCCGGTGATGCAGCTCGCAGGGCACCTCCTCGATCCGCAGGCCCCGGCGCAGCGCGTCCACCGTCATCCCGACCTCCACCCCCCAGCCCGGCGCTAGCGGTTGCACGGTCTCGTACGCGGCCCGGGTCAGGCAGCGCATCCCCGACAGCGGCTGGGACGCCGGCCACCCGGTGAGCCGCTGGATGCCACGGCGGGCCAGCCGCACGACCAGGCCGTGGCCCCCGCCCGCGGTCCGCTGGGCGGGAAGCACCGCGATGGTCAGGTCCGCCCGGCCGGCCAGCACTGGCTCGACGAGCGCGGCGGCCGCGACGGCGGTGCGCTCCAGGTCGGCGTCGAGGAACAGCAGCACCGCCGGACGTGCCGGGTCGGTTTGGTGTCGGGCGACGTAGCTGGCACCTGTCCGCATCGCCCCGGCCTTGCCCCGGTTGCGCTGATGCCGCACGACCTGCGCTCCGGCGTCCGCGGCGACCCGGCCGGTGTCGTCCGTACTGCCGTCGTCGACGACCACGACCAGCTCGGCGCCCGGGATGCGGCCGGCCGCCCGGACCGTCGCGGCAATCCGCTGCTGCTCGTCCTTGGCCGGGATCACCACGGCGACAGTGGCGACGGTCACCCGTCGAGCCTAACGGGCCGGAGGAAGAGGCCTGTGCGGTCCGAGCGGTGGAGGCTACGGTTCAGGAGTGAGCGGTCAGATCCGGGTCAGGGGCGTCGGCGCCTGGATGGTCCACCCAGGCACACCCACACGGTTCGTCCGCGTTCCTCGTCCAGCACCCCCCACTCGTGGGCGAGGCTGCGCACCACCCGCAGCCCACGCCCGAACGTGGCGTACGGCGAGGGGTGGATCGGGCGGGGGACGAGCGGACCGCCGCCGTCGGTGACGTCGAGTTCCACGGTGCTGCCCTTGACCTGCCAGTGCACCCGGACCGAGCCGTCAGGCAGCGGCCTGGCATGTCGTACCGCGTTGGCGAGCAGCTCGGAGACCACGAGCTCCGCCTCGTCCACGACCTGGGGCGGGACTTCTCGCCCGCGTAGGTCGTCCACCAATGCGTGCCGGGTGGCGGGTACCGACGCAGGTGCGTGCGGCACGCGCACCGTTCGACTACGGGTCGGTACCCGGACGGCGGTAGCGGTCACGGACTCCACCTCAACTTTCGTTGCCGTGTGTTATCGCTCAGTAACCCTTTGCGATGTGCGTCACAGTAGTCAGAAGGTGGCTCTCTGTGCATCCCCTTCATGGAAAACGCGTCGCAAGATCTTGCCTAGGCCTCACAGCACCCCCCGCCAGGTCGTTCCATGGGCGTGACGCTGCCGCCGTTCCAAGATCTGGTCGACGCGCACTGGCGCGACGTCGCCCGCCTCGCCCATGCCTTGGCTGGGCCAGGCGATGGAGATGACGTCGCCCAGCAGGCGTGGACCCAGGCCTTGGCCGCCTACCCGCGGATCCGGTCGAGCCGAAACCTGCGGTCCTGGCTGCTGACCATCACCGCTCGGTGCGCCACCGATGCACACCGCGGTCGCGCCCGCCGCCCGGTGCCGCAGGAGTCACTGCCGGACCGGCCGGGCGGCGACGTCGTCGAGGACGCGGTGCTGCCCGACCAAGCCCTGTGGGATCAGGTGCGGGGTTTGCCGGAGCGTCAGCGCACCGCGCTGGTCCTGCGGTACGTGACAGACCTGGACCACCGCGCCGTGGCGGCGGCGCTGGGGACCACGCCGACGGCGTCCAGAAGACTGGTCAGCGACGCGCTGATCGCGTTGCGCCACAAGGTGGTTGACCCTGACGCGACACCTTCGTCCATTGCCGGCCCGACCATGGTCGGCACTGGCGCCACGCCTCAGCCAGGAGGGCAGCGATGACATCCTCGATCGAGCAAGCACTGCGTTGTTTCGAGCCCGCCGTCCGGCAGCCGACGGTAGGCCCGGGTTACCTGGACGGCGACGTCGGCTTCACCGTCGACGACACCGGGCTCGGTCGGATGCTGTTCGCGGTCCGCCACGATGGCCCCGTGGTGGCCTCGGCCTTCGTCGAGGCCGACGCGGACACCGACCGGGTACTCACCCGGATCAGCGCGATGGTGTCGCCGCGGGTGCTGCGGATGCCGGCTCGCACCGACGCCGTGCGCCGCCAGCTCTCGGAGTACCTGGACGGGCGCCGCCAGCGGTTCGACCTGCCGGTGGATCTCGCGCTGGCCGGGGCGTTCCAGGGCGAGGTGCTCCACCACCTGGTGGCCACCACCGGGTACGGCCAGCGCACCACCTACGGTGCGCTGGCCGTAGCGGTCGGCCGACCGCGCGCCGCTCGCGCGGTCGGCGCGGCGCTCGGCGGCAACCCGTTGTGCGTGGTGCTGCCCTGCCACCGGGTGAATGCCGCCAGCGGCGCTCTCACCGGGTACGCCGGCGGCCTGGCCGCCAAGCAGCTGCTCCTCGACCTGGAGTCCCGACCGGCCTGAACGCCCGAGGAGCCCCGCTCGGCGGCGGCCTACCTCACGTGGCAGGTGGCGCTGATCGCGCGCGAACCGGACGGGCAGCTGGTGGCGCGTGCTGGTGCTGGCCGGCTCAGCGACCCCGCGGTGGTTCCTGCGGTGGCCATTCACCGGGCTGAGTCGGTACCGGACCGCCAGGCCACGAAGGAGGCGCTGAGCTGGGGTGAGGTCCAGGTCCAGGTGCGCCCGGAGGCATCGGGGGTGGCCAGTGCGCTGTCGAGGTCATATGCGGCGGTGAGGTCGGCGGTACGAACGGTGCCGGTACCTGCTGCCGGGTCCGTGATCGACGGATCAGGATGACCGCGACCACCACGGCCAGGACGACCACCAGGGTGATGCCCAGACCCGCGATCAGCAGGATGGTCCGCAGCTCGATGCCCAGCACCTCCCTCGGGGTGCGGTCCTGGCCAGCAGCGATCGCCTCTTGCGCGCGTTTGATGCTCCGCTGCACCGTCGGGTGCCCGGGTTCGTCGACCGCGACCCGCCGCAGCTGGGGCAATGCACGCTGGTAATAGCGGCGGTCCAGGTCGGCCAACGCCAGGCTGAACCGGCGGGTCGTCTCGCTGGTCTGCGGTGTGATCCCCTGATCGCGCAGGAACGCCGCCACGTCAGAGACCGGGAGCAAGAAGTTGAACCCGGCGACGGACTGCCCCGACGTGGCGTCCCGGACGCCGAAGGTGGCGACTCCGATCACCTGTCCACGGCGGTTCACGACCGGTCCACCGCTGTTGCCGTTGGTGATCGCGGCGTCGGTCTGCAAGACCGAACGGCCGGACGCCGTCTGTTTGCGCGCGCTGACCAGGCCGCTGGTCAACGACGGCTCCGGCTGCTTGGCGTCGAAGATCTTCGGGTTGAAGGTCGCGGCACCGGGGTAGCCGATCGCATAGATCTGGTCACCGACGTCGGTCTCGGCGTCCGGTGCGAGTGGCACCGTCGACAGCGTCCCAGTGCTGCCCCGAGGTCGCAGCAGGGCCAGATCCTGTCTCGCGGGATCGCCCGCGGCCACGACCTCGACCGGCTGCTTCACCAGCTTGGGCGGTCCGGACGCCTGGACCACGGTGGCCGCCACCGTGTTCTTCTGCGAGACGACCTTCGTCTTGACCCGCTTCATGGTCCAGTCCACCAGAATCGGTGCCAGCTTCTTCGCCTCCGTCGGGCTGTAGCCCGCCTGCCGCAAACCCTGCCGCTCGAGCGCTCGTTGCTGAGAGGCGTAGTCCGCAAGGATGCCCGGCTTGAGGCTGTCGACCGACACCACGTGCGCGTTCGTCACCAGCGAGCCGTCGGGGTTGACGATGAAGCCCGTGCCCTGGCTGGCGGAGTCGATCTTCCGGGTGACGATCGACGGGTTCCCTTGCTCGTCCTTGGTGGTGGTGATGTAGCGGTCCGGGTTCTGCCGGATCCGCTCGTAGACGAAGTCGGTGGCCTCGGCCCTGCTGCGCAACAGTCCAGCGCCCAGTCGGCGGCCGGCCTCGTCGTAGAGGACTTGTGCGTTGCGGCTCACGTCGCTGTAGGGGCCGCTGACCTCCATCACCACCTCGGTGATGATCACCCGGACGGCGGGAGCGACTCGGGCGGTGATCCCGCCGGCGTTCAACGTGCCCTCGTCCTCGGCCCTGGCAGGGCCGGCCAGCAGCGTCAGCGAACCGACGGTGTGCGCTGTCAGCACCAGCAGCGCGAGCACCAGCCGGCTGCTGCGCTGGCTCGCCCAGCCCAGCAACGTCCACCGAGCAGCAGAAGACCGAGTGGTCACGTCATCCTCCGGTCGTGCGATCGTCATCTCACCTGGCTCGTTGGAGGCCTTGCGTGCCATGCCGATCAGCCAGTGCCCACCGCTGCTGCGCCAACCGTACGCCGTTCGGGTCGCCCGATTTCACCGGACCGGTGATCTGCGACGCGATCCAGTCACGTCACGAGCGGGTCAGCGGACAACCGGCTCAGCGCAGTCAGCGACCATCGCCCGCCCGGCGGCCGCCCAGGCCTGCATCCCACCGGCGACGTTCACCGCCGGTACTCCGTGTTGGGCGAGCCAGGCCGCGGCCCTGCCGGACCGGACGCCGGACCGGCACACGACGTACAACGGGTCGGCGGCCAGGTCGGCCAGCTCGGCGAGTCGATCCGGCACCTGGGCCAGCGGCACGTGCACGGCTCCCGCGATCCGCCCGGCGGACCACTCGTCGTCCTCCCGGACGTCGAGGAACACGGTCGCCGGCGGCGGGGACGTCGGCAGCTGCGACACGGTGATCTCCGCGGCCATCAGCGCGACACCATCACCGCAGCAGCCGGGACATCCGGCGATCCGCCAGCGGTTTGCCACCGGTCTGGCAGGTCGGGCAGTACTGCAAGGACGAGGTCGCGAAGCTGACTTCGCGCACGGTGTCCTTGCAGACCGGGCACGGCTGCCCGGTGCGGCCGTGCACCCGCATCCCGGACCGCTTGGCGTCCTTCAGCTCCGACGCCGGGCGCCCGGCCGCGGCGGCGACCGCCTCGGTGAGCACCGTGCACAGCGACTGGTAGAGGACGTCCACCTGGTCGTCTGACAATGATCCGGCGATCGCGAAAGGTGACAGCTTGGCCACGTGGAGTACCTCGTCGGAATAAGCATTCCCCACTCCGGCGATCACCGACTGGTCCCGCAGCAGGCCCTTGATCTGGGTCCGGCGTCCAGCCAGGAGCGCGCCGAACGCCGCCCGGTCGAAGTCGTCAGCGAGCGGGTCTGGCCCGAGGCTGTCGATCTGCGGCACCACCGAGACGTCCCGGACGGCGTACACCGCCAGCCGTTTGCGGGTGCCGGCCTCGGTGAGGTCGAAACCCGAGCCGTCGTCCAGCGCGACCCGCAGGGCGATCGGCCCCTTGCCCGGGCGCAACGGTGTGCTGGACAACGCGTCCGACCAGCGCAGCCACCCGGCCTTGGAGAGGTGGAACACCAGGTGCAGCCCGCCCGACTCCAGGTCGAGCCACTTGCCGTGCCGGGCCGCGCTGGTGATCTGCGTCCCGGCCAGGGCTGTCACCGGCGGGTCGAACGTCTTCAGCACGTTGATCGTGGCGACATCGATCCGGGACACGAACCGGCCCACCGCCCGCTCACGCAAGAAGCCCACCAGCCCGTGGACCTCCGGCAGCTCTGGCACCTGGGCAAGTCTGCCACCTGGGCAAGTCTGCCACCTGGGCAAGTCTGCCACCCGTTTGGTCGATCCACCGACCGCTGCCACCCCCCGATGTACTGGGAAGCAACCCGCTGGACGCGACCAGGGCGGTCCTTCGACGCTCGACGCAGCAATGTCCCGATCCCAGAAAGGACGGCGTTCGCATGCCACGCCCGATGCCGCGCTCCACCACCGCGGTGGCCCGGATCCGACCGGTGCCAGCAGTGTGGGTGCTGGGTCTAGCCCTTGCTCTGGTGGTGTCGGTGCTGGGTGGGCTGATCGCCCCGGCATCCGCGCAGGCCGCCACCTACCCGTCGGTCACCAGCGCGGAGAAGGGCTTTGTCTCGAAGATCAACGCGTCGCGCAGCTCCCGCGGCTACCGGAAGCTGACTGTGCGCAGTGATCTGACCACGGTGGCCCGCAACTGGGCGAAGCGGATGGCGAGCAGCAAGACCCTGCGGCACAACCCGAACCTGAGCAGCCAGGTTCGCGGCTGGCACTACGTCGGTGAGAACGTCGGGGTCGGGGGTTCGGTGAGCCAGTTGCACACCGCCTTCATGAACTCCCCGGGCCACCGTGCGAACGTCCTGCACAGCCGCTACACCGAGGTCGGGATCGGCGTCGCCTACGGCGGTGGTCGGATGTGGGTGGTCGAGGTGTTCCGCCGACCCTGGTGACACGTTGCTTACCGGCCGTCCGGTTCTGGGGTGGTCGAGATCCGGCGGAGGAACAGCAGGCCCGCCACGGGAAGGACGACAGGCACGAAGCCGTACCCGATGCCGTACTGGGACCACACCGTGGCGTCCGGGAACCACCGCGGCTCCAGCACGCTGACCGTGCCCACGATGACCACACCGAGCAGCTCCACGGTGCAGGACACCCGAGCCACCAGCAGCCAGGCCCGGACGCCGCGGACCAGCGCCACGGTCGCCACCAGGTAGACGACGGCAGCGAGGGCGGACAGCAGGTACGCCGCCGGGGCCTGTTCGAACCGGTCGGTGATCTGCACCGCGGCCCGCGCCGTCGCGGCCACCCCGAAGACCGCGTAGGCCGCGATCAGCACCCGCCCGGCTCCATGCCGGGTGGCTGGCGCGCTCACCAGTTCGTCACCCGCTCGCGCCCCAGATCTGCTGCAGCCGCGCCACCAGCACCATGACCACCAGCCCGGCGACCACGAGCACTCCGGGCCCCCAGCGGCTGGGCTCGGCCCGGGCCCAGGCAAGGCCGAGCGGCGGTACCAGCAGGACGCCGATCAGGTACCCGACGAAGGTGACCCCGGCTACGTCCCGATCGGTCCCCGCCAGCTGGGCCACACCCACCACCAGCTGCGCCACCAGCAGCACCTCGAGCGCGATACCGCAGTTAAGGAGCGCGCGGCCGGGTCGCCGGTTCAGCATGGTGACCAGGCCGGACCATGCAGTGAACATCAACGCCACCACCAGCACCGATCCCACCAGCGAATCACTCACCTGGTCAGCCCGTCAGCCACGCCGCCATGCTGCCACGCCGGCTTCGGCGACGACATCCCGGCCAGATCGCTGCTCTGGCCGGGATGTCGCGGGAGTGGGTAGTTCAGGAACCCACCCGGTGGGTGCGCGAGGGGGGATTTGAACCCCCACGCCCTTTCGGACACTGGCACCTGAAGCCAGCGCGTCTGCCATTCCGCCACTCGCGCAGGAGAACTCCGAGAAAAGTGCAGCCTGAGGGGACGACCCAGGTCGGCCAGAGCTCTCGGTGAGGCTAGCACGGCGAGACGGATGTCCGGCCCCGGCTACCATGGCTGCGGGTTTCGACCCGGACCTGAGGTCGGTGCCGCGACCCGCGGGCGACCGGCGGCGACCGGCGGCAAAGGACGACCGATCGAGGAGGTGACGGCTGTGGGGGTGTTCGACCGCTTCGAGAAGGGTTTGGAGCGTGCCGTCAACGGTGCCTTCGCGAAAGCCTTCCGGTCCGAGGTAGAGCCAGTCGAGATCGCCAGCGCGCTCCGCAAGGCGGCCGACGAGCGGGCCGCGGTGGTCGGTCAGGGGCGCACGCTCGTCCCGAACACCTTCGTCGTCGAGCTGGGTGCCACCGATCACGACCGGTTGATCGACTATGCCGCCACTTTGGCCGAGGAGTTCGTCGCCAACCTGGAGGCGTACGCCGAGCAGCAGGGGTACGCCTTCGTCGGCCCGGTCACGGTCACCTTCGCTGAGGTGCCGGACCTCGACACCGGCGTGTTCCGGGTGCAGGCCACCACGGTGGAGGGCCGGCAGTCGGAGCGCCGTCTGGCCGCCCGGCCCAGCCCCCGAGCGACCGTCGCCAGTTCCCAACCGGCGCCGGCTGTGCCAGCTATCGCCGCTGCCGCACCGGGGCTTGTGCAGCCCAGCCGGATGCGGCCGTGGTTGGACATCGACGGTCAGCCCTACCCGCTGCTGTCCACCACCACCGTCATCGGGCGTGGTGAGGACGCCGACATCGTGCTCGACGACCCGGGGGTCTCCCGGTCCCATGCCGAGGTCCGGGTCACCACCGACGGGCCGCACCTGGTGGCCACCATCCGTGATCTGGGCTCCACGAACGGCACGTTCGTCGACGCGCGACGGATCTCGGCCGTCCAGCTCGACGAGGGATCGGCGATCACCGTCGGCCGGACCCGCGCTATCTACCGCGGCGCCCGGTGATCCCCGCCGGTGACCAGTCGTGACCACGTGGCCAACGCTGATGAGCGTCCGATGAACAGGCGCGAGGTGCAGCAGTGAGCGAACTCACCCTCACCATCGTGCGGCTGGGCCTGCTTGCCCTGCTGTGGGTGTTCGTCTTCTCCGTCGTGGGGGTGCTGCGCGGCGACTTGTTCGGGACCAAGGTCACCGGGCGGGTGGCTCGCCCCGGGCGCGGAGGGTCGGTGCCGGCCTCGGTCGATCAGCCGGCCCCTGCGCGGGGCAATCGGCGGACGCCGACCCACCTGCTGGTCACCGGAGGGCCTCTCGAAGGGGCTCGGGTGACCCTTAGTCAGCAGTCGGTGCTGATCGGACGCAGCCCCGAGGCCACCTTGGTGCTCAGCGACGACTACGTCAGCGGGCGTCACGCTCGGATCTATCCAGAGGGCGACGCCTGGTACGTCGAGGATCTAGGCTCGACGAACGGCACGTACGCCGGAAAGCAACGACTCACCCACCCGGTCAAGCTCAAAGTGGGCAGCACACTGAGGATCGGCACCACCGTTCTCGAGCTGCGCAGGTAACCATCGATGCCTCTCGCCCTGCGGTTCGCGGCCCGCTCCGACATCGGACTCGGTCGGTACACGAACAACCAAGACTCTGGATACGCAGGGCCACACCTCCTCGCCGTGTGTGACGGGATGGGTGGCCACGTCGGGGGAGACATCGCCAGCTCGCTAGTGCTCGGGCGCCTCGTGAGCCTCGATGGCGAGAGCCACGGCAGCGACGCCCTGTCCAGACTGGAGCAGGCCCTGCTGGAGGCCAACACCGACGTCCGGGGTCGGCTGGAGGCAGAGCCGGAGCTTCGGGGCATGGGCACCACCACGACCGCCGTGATGCTGCACGGCGACCGGGTCGCGCTCGCGCACATCGGTGACTCCCGCGGCTATCTGATGCGGGAGGGAACGCTTCAACAGATCACCCATGACCACTCCTTCGTGCAGTCCTTGGTCGACGAGGGGCGGATCACCGAGGAGGAAGCCGTACGGCACCCCAACCGGGGGGTCATCACCCGAGTGCTGTCGGGTGACCCGCTGGACGAGCCGGACCTGTCAGTGCGTGAGGCCTCGGTCGGGGACCGGTACCTGCTGTGCTCGGATGGCTTGACCGACGTGGTCCGCGATCCCACCATCGCCGAAACCCTCACCAGCCATGACGATCCGGCTGCCGCTGCGCAAGCCCTCGTCGACCTGGCGCTGCGCGGAGGGGGAGCGGACAACGTCACCGTGGTGGTCGCCGACGTGGTGGACCCGGCGGACGGGCTCGCTGGCACCGTGCCGGAGGTGGTGGGCTCCGCCGCGGTGCACGGCACCGTCACGACCAGCGCGGCTGCCGACAGCCCGGCCGCCAAGGCCGCGGCCCTGGAGCGCCCGGAGCCACCCGCGCCCGGCCCAGGCGAGCACGCCGACGCCGATGGCGAGGTGCCCGCGGTAGGGCCGCCGGCATCCCGGCTGCGGCGGGCGTTGCGCGGAGGGGTCGCGCTGGTCCTGGTCGGCTTGCTGGTCGCAGGTGGCCTGCTGGCCTGGCAGTGGAGCCAGCGGCAGTACTACGTCGGCGTGGACGGCCAGAACGTGGCCATCTACCGTGGCCTGCCGCAGGATCTCGGCCCGCTGCGGATGTCCCGGGTGGTCGAGCGGCTTGAGGTCCCGGTGTCGTCCCTGCCGCCGTACTCCGCTGAGCAGGTACGAGCCTCGATCACGGTCGACGGGCTCGGCGGTGCTCGGAACAAGGTCGTCGAGCTCCGTGAGCAGGCGTGCTCGGTGGCGGCCCCAGCCACGGCGACGCCCTCCTCGAAGCCGACATCGACGACGGCCCGGTCGTCGCCCTCGGCTGGTGCGACGCCCAGACCGACGAAGAAGCCCAGGTCGACGACGACACCCAGGCGGACGTCCGGATCTTCAGCGAGAACCTCCACAGCGAAGACCACCACGGCGACGACGCCTCGGCCCACGACCTCTAGAACCACGTCGTCCGCCGCCACGCCCTCGCCGACCGTCACCAGCCCCGGACCTTCCGCGGGTGACTCAGCCCCTGCCTTCTGCTCGACGGGGAGGCAGTGATGGCCGTCGTCACCACCATCGCCCCCCGGGTCCGGCGCAACGTGGAGCTGGTTCTGCTGCTGTTCGCCGTCGGCCTGGTGCTCCTCGCCTACGCCGCCGTCGGTCTGGGCACTGGCGGCGCGGTCCCGCCCAGCATGATCAGCTACGGGCTCGGGTTGTCGGTGCTGGTGGGGTCCGTGCACGTGGTGCTGCGCCGGTTCGCGGCGTACGCCGACCCGGTGCTGCTGCCGGTGGCCACGCTGCTGAACGGGCTTGGCCTGGTGATGATCTACCGCCTCGACCTCGCCGAGGAGCGCACCGGTGGGGGCCAAGCCGTGCGCCAGCTGGTGTGGATGACGGTCGGGGTGCTGGCCTGCCTGGTGTTGGTGCGGGTGCTGCGGGACCACCGTCGGCTGCAGCGGTTCACCTATACCGCGATGGCCGGTGGCCTGGTGCTGCTGCTGCTCCCCCTGGTGCCGGTGCTGGGCCGGAACATCAACGGCTCGCGCATCTGGATCGGCGTCGGCCCGTTGTCCTTCCAGCCGGGTGAGGTAGCCAAGATCCTGCTCACGGTGTTCTTCGCCGGCTACCTGGTGCACGCGCGGGATTCCTTGGCCCTGGTCGGGCGCCGGTTCTTGGGCCTGGCGCTGCCGCGAGCCCGGGACCTCGGCCCGATCATCGTGGCGTGGCTCGCCAGCCTCGGCGTCCTGGTGTTCGAGCGGGATCTCGGCTCGTCGCTGCTGTTCTTCGGCCTGTTCGTCGGGATGCTCTACGTCGCCACCGAGCGCAAGAGCTGGCTGGCGATCGGCGTCGGGTTGTTCGTCGGTGGCGCCTACGTCGCGTACCTGCTGTTCGACCACGTGCAGGAGCGGGTGACGCTCTGGTTGGAGCCGTTCTCGTCGCGGGCGCTGCAGATCAGCGACCAGCTGGTGCTCGGTCTGTACGGGATGGCGAACGGCGGCTTGCTGGGCACCGGTCTCGGCCAGGGCCGGCCTGATCTGACGTACTACGCGGACAGCGACTTCATCGTCACCTCGTTCGGTGAAGAACTCGGCTTGGTCGGGCTGTTCGCGATGCTGGTTCTCTACCTGGTGCTGGTCGAGCGTGGTCTGCGCACCGCGCTCGGCGTCCGGGACGGCTTCGGCAAGCTGCTCGCCACCGGGTTGTCGTTCACCATGGCGCTGCAGTGCTTCGTGGTGGTCGGCGGGGTCACCCGGATCATCCCGTTGACCGGGCTCACCATGCCGTTCCTGTCCTACGGCGGGTCGTCGCTGGTGGCCAACTGGGCGATCCTCGGGCTGCTGCTGCGGATCAGCGACCAGGCCCGTCGACCGGCATCGGTGGAGGCGCCCGCCGATCAGGTGCCCACGTCTGATCCGGCGCCACCCGATCCCGCCCTCTCCGCGGCCCCTGCGGCGGCGCCATCCGCTGGGGCGGTGCCTGCGCCGTGAACGCCCCGATCCGCCGGCTGGCCGTCATCGTGCTGCTGCTGTTCGGCGCCCTGCTGATCTCGACCACCGTCATCCAGTACGTCCAGGCGGCTGAACTGCGCGACAAGCCCGGCAATCGCCGGACGCTGCTGGAGAGCTACGGGCGCCAGCGTGGGCCGATCCTGGTGTCCGGTGCGCCGATCGCTCGGTCGGTGCCGACCGATGATCAGCTGAAGTTCCGCCGCGCCTACACCGATCCGACGCTGTACGCCCATCTGACCGGGTTCTACTCCTTCACCTACGGCACCGGCAGCGGCATCGAGCGCAGCGAGAACGCCTTGCTGTCCGGGTCGTCCGACGAGTTGTTCTACCGCCGGATGGTCGACCTGGTGGCCGGTCGGGAGCCGCAAGGGGCTTCTGTCGAGCTCACCATCGACCCGAAGGTGCAACGTGCCGCGGATCAAGCGTTGGGCGACCAGCGGGGCGCGGTCGTTGCCATGGACCCGCGGACCGGGGCGATCCTCGCTCTGGTCAGCCACCCCGCCTACGACCCCAACAAGTTGGCTAGTCACGACCTGGGGGCCGTGCAGCGCTCGTACGAACGGCTGATCGAGGACGACGGCGACCCTCTCGTCAACCGCGCGGTGGCTGGTGACCTGTACCCGCCCGGGTCCACGTTCAAGATCGTCACCGCCGCGGCCGCCCTGGAATCGGGTGAGTACGACGAGCGCAGCGAGCTGTTCGGCGGCGCTTCGTTGGACCTGCCTCAGACGTCCACCACCCTGCCGAACGACTTCCGCGGTGCCTGCGGTCCGGGCGACCGGGTAGATCTCACCACCGCGCTGCAGATCTCCTGCAACACCGCGTTCGGGTCCCTCGGGCTGGCGCTGGGCGGTGACGCGCTGCGCGAGCAGGCACAGAAGTTCGGGTTCGGCGATCGGCTGTCCATCCCGATGACGGTGACGTCGAGCAGCGTGCCGGCGGGGATGAACCCGCCGCAGAGCGCTCAGGCCGCGATCGGCCAGTTCGACGTCCGGGTGACGCCGTTGCAGATGGCCATGGTCAGCGCCGGAATCGCCAACGGCGGTGTGGTGATGGCGCCGTACCTGGTGAAGACGGTGCGAGCTCCGGACCTCGACGTGGTGCGGGAGGCGAACCCCCAGGACCTGTCCCGGGCGGTCGGCGAGGACACTGCCGCGGCGATCACCAGGATGATGCTGCGTGTCGTCCAGTCCGGAACCGGCACCCGAGCGCAGATCCCCGGGGTGACGGTGGCCGGCAAGTCCGGCACGGCCCAGCAAGGCAAGGGCCAGCCACCGCACGCCTGGTTCACCGCCTTCGCTCCGGTGGACGACCCCGAGGTAGCTGTCGCGGTCGTGGTGGAGGACGGTGGTCGGGCCGGGAACGAGGCGGCCGGTGGCCGGGTGTCGGCCCCGATCGCGAAGGCCGTGATGGAAGCGGTGCTGAAGTGACTGTCGCTGAGGTGAGTGTCGAGGTGAGGCAGCGGTGAGCGTGACCCATCCCGAGCCGGGCGTGCGGATCGGTGGTCGCTACGAGCTGACGCGCCGCATCGCCACCGGTGGCATGGGCGAGGTGTGGGCGGCACGGGACGACGTGCTCGACCGGCACGTCGCGGTCAAGCTGCTGCGTCAGGAGTACGCCGACGACACGACGTTCGTCGAACGGTTCCGTGGTGAAGCCCGGCACGCCGCCAGCCTCACCCACCCGGGGATCGCGCAGGTGTTCGACTTCGGTGAGGCCGACGGCGTCGCGTACCTGGTGATGGAGCTGGTGCCAGGGGAGCCGCTGTCCGCGCTCTTGTCGAGAGAGGGTGCGCAGCCGGTCTCCGTCGTCGTACCGCTGCTGGTGCAGGCCGCGCAGGCCCTGCAGGTCGCGCACGCGGCGGGGATGGTGCACCGGGACGTCAAGCCCGGCAATCTGTTGATCCGCCCGGACGGCGTGGTGAAGATCACCGACTTCGGGATCGCCCGAGTTGGTGCTCAGGTGCCGTTGACACGTACCGGCGAGGTGATGGGCACCGCTCAGTACCTGTCCCCGGAGCAGGCGCTCAGCAGGCCGGCGTCCCCGGCCAGCGACGTCTACGCCCTCGGTGTGGTGGCGTTCGAAGCGCTCGCCGGGAGCCGGCCGTTCGACGCGGACACCGCGGTCGCCACCGCTTTGGCACACGTCAACGATCCGCCGCCGCCGCTACCGGAGAGCGTGCCCGCGGCGGTCGCCGCTGTCATCGGCCACGCGCTCGCGAAGGATCCGGCCGATCGTCCCGCCGACGCCGCCGCATTCGGGCGTCAGCTGGCTGCCGCCCTGGACGGCGTGTTTCCGGATGTTGCCCGGGTACCGGGTGGCACCGGGCTGGCGGGTAGCACCGGGTCACCAGGCGGCACCGAGGCAGGAGGCGGCGCTGGGGCAGGAGGCGGCGCTGGGGCAGGAGGCGGCGCTGGGGCAGGAGGCGGCGCTGGGGCAGGAGGCGGCGCTGGGGCAGGAGGCGGCGCTGGGGCAGCGGGTGGTGCTGGAGTAGGGGGTGGCGTCGGGGTACCGGGAGGCGCCGGCTTGACAGAATCGGGGGGAAGCGATCGGCCGGTGGGTGGGCTCGTGGACACCGGCCCTCCCACGCCGGTCACCGGAGCACACGCCGGCGCTCCGGTGATGACTCGCCGTCGCAGAGCTCTGACCGTGTCGCTGGCCGCGTTGCTGGTCGGCGGCGCGACGGTGGCGGCGTTCGCCGTCCTCGTGCCAGACAGGCCGGGCCGGGGCGCTCCCGGTCGGCCGGGCGATACCGCCCGGGTGTCACCATCCCCTTCCGGTGGTGAGCCGACCGACCGAGCCACCTCCGACGGCGGCTCCGGTGTGCCCGTCCCGGGGGGCGGTGCCAGCTCGCGCACCTCGCGAGGGGCCAGCACGTCTCCTCCCGCTACCGGTACCGCGTCCAGCGTCAGCTCGAACCCTGGCACCAGCAGCGGCCCGCCGGTCACCTCGTCCGGTGGTGGCACGACGAGCGGTAGCACGAGCGCGACGAGCCCTCCGACCAGTCCGCCGACTAGCAGCACAGCAACGACCAGCCTTCCCCTGACGCCACCGAGCGTGGTGCCGAGAACGACGGCCCAGGCGACGAAGGTGAACCGGTGACCCGCCCAGATGACCGCTACCCGACACCGTTGCCGACCGCGCCGCTTCAACCAGCGGCAGCAGACGGAGGCCACCACATGACCGCACGGCTCCTCGGGCACCGCTATGAGATGGGTGCGCTGCTCGGTCGGGGCGGGATGGCCGACGTGCACGTCGGCCGCGATACCCGGTTAGGACGCGCCGTCGCAATCAAGGTATTGCGCTCAGACCTGGCCCGCGATCCCTCGTTCCAGGCGCGGTTCCGTCGTGAGGCCCAGTCCGCAGCCGGCCTCAACCACCCCAGCGTGGTCGCGGTCTACGACAGCGGCGAGGAGCTCTCCGGCGATGGCAGCGTCCGGGTGCCGTACATCGTCATGGAGTACGTCGAGGGACGGACGCTGCGGGACGTGTTGTCCGGTGGTCACCGGGTGCCGTGGCGTGAGGCGCTGCGGATGACGTCCGGGGTGCTAGCTGCCCTGGCGTACAGCCATCGCGCCGGGTTGGTGCACCGCGACATCAAACCCGCCAATGTCATGCTCACCCCCGCCGGTGACATCAAGGTCATGGACTTTGGGATCGCCCGGGCGATCGCCGACTCCTCAGCAACCATGACTCAGACCCAGGCGGTCATCGGCACGGCTCAGTACCTGTCGCCGGAGCAGGCTCGGGGCGAGCAGGTGGACGCTCGCAGCGACCTGTACTCCACCGGTTGCCTGCTCTACGAACTGCTCACCAGCCGGCCACCGTTCGTCGCGGACTCACCGGTGGCGGTGGCGTACCAGCACGTGGGAGAGGCTCCGACCGCCCCCAGCGTTCAGGCGCCGGACGTCCCGCCAGCGGTGGACGCGATCGTCCTGCACGCGTTGCGTAAGGACCGGGCCGCCCGCTACCAGAACGCCGACGACTTCCGGGACGACATCGAGGCCGCTGTGGCCGGTCGGCGGATCAGCGCGGCGGCACTCGGCGCGGCGAGCTCCGCTGGTGCCGCGACCGAGGCGATCGCCGTCCCAGGGGCCGGTGCACGCGGCCTGTCCGCCACCTCGACGCTGGCGTCGTCTGCTGCCCTGCCCGCCGGGAGCACCGAGCTGTCGGGACGTGTCGACGCGCGACGGTCCGGTCGCGCCGACAAGCCGAACCGCACCGGCCTATGGGTATTGCTGGCGCTGGTGGGGGCGGCGTTGCTGGCGGTCGGCGTCCTGGTGCTGCCGGCCATGCTCAGCAATCAGCCGTCATCGCCGCCCCAGGTGACCGTGCCGGACGTGACCGGCCGGCCCTTCAACGAGGCGGTGGCGGAGCTGCGCCGGGTCGGGTTGCAGCCGGGAGCGCGGACCGACCAGGCCAGCTCGGACGTCCCTGAGGGATCGGTCATCAGCACCGATCCGAGCTCGCCCGCCCAGGCCGATCGCGGCAGCCGGGTGGCGGTCGTCGTCTCCACCGGACCGGAGGCCGTCGAGGTGCCGATCTTGACCGGCAAGACCGAGCAGGAGGCGCAGGACGCGCTCAAAGACCTCGGGCTGGAGATTGAGGTCGAGGAGGTGGATTCCGGGGATCAGGACGCCGGCACCGTGGTCGGCTCGACCCCCCCGCAGGGCGCTCGAGTGGACCCGGGGTCGACGGTCACGGTGCAGGTGGTCAGCGGCAAAGTCCAGGTGCCGAACGTCGTCGGGCTCACGTTCACCGACGCCAACGAACAGCTGACCGAACGAGGCTTCAAGGTGGCCGATCCGGAGTACCAGGTGAGCACCGAGAGCCCGCCTGGTGAGGTGATCGCACAGGATCCGGGCACCGGCAACACGGTGAAGCGGGGTGCCACGATCAAGCTCACCATCGCCCAGGCGCCACCGACCGCCTCTCCTACCACCCCGGGTCCTACCCCGACGACGACCACTCCGACGTCCCCACCGTGATCCGGATCCGGCTGGGTATCAGGGTTCCTCAGGTCAGAACCGACCGGGGTCATGGTCGCTCGTGACAGGTGTGGTCACCGGCCGAGGACGGAACTCCCGATCCACGACCCGGCTCCGGCTCGAGGCGGCACGAGGAACAGCGCTGATCCAACCGTCGTCGCGTACTCGTTGAGCGCGTCCGCCTCGTCCAGCGCGTCCTGTACCGCGACGAAGGTGGCCGGATCATGCTGAAAGCTGACGAACACCAGCCCCTGCCGCGAGCCGTCCGTCCAGCCGTAGCTGCGCCGGACCATCTGCCTTCCACCGTGGTTGAGGGGGTGCGCGAGCCGGACGTGCGAGGTCCTCGGCACCAGGTACCTGCCGGTGTCGGTCTTGGCCTCCAGGGCCACCGGGTCGAACTCGGCACTTCCCGACAGCGGAGCTCCGGTCCCCCTAGTCCGACCGATGATCGCCTCCTGCGCCGGTACCGGCAAGGTGGTGAATCGTGCGACGTCCAGCGCTATCCGGCGGACCACCATCCAGGTTCCGTTCCGCCACGACTGGGGTTGCTGGATCCAGACGTGAGAGGCGAGCGTCGACTCCCCGTGCCGAACCGGGTTCGCGGTGCCGTCCTTGAAACCGAGCGGGTTGCGCGGTGTGGCTACCGCCGAGGTCGGGCCGGGCAGCGAGCCGGTCTGCAGCCAACGGCGGGTCAGCCGCCACCGCCGGTCGGGCTGGAGCTCGCGCACCGTCTGGGTCACCACCGCGTCGTCGTCGGCGCACACCTGGAGCAGGACGTCACCGTCGGACCAGCGGGTCTGCAGCTGATCGCGGGGAAACGCGGGCAGCCGGTCGATCCCCGGTACGGCCAGGCCCAGCCGGGTCAGCGCCGCGGGCGCCAGCCCCACGGTGACCGTGGCGTCCGCGGCACGAGGCAACGCCTCGATCTGCACCGACCACTGCTGGAGCGCGCCGGCCAACCGTGCTCGGGGATCAGCGGTCGCGGACAGGTCGTACGACAACCAGCTGGCGTACGCCTGGCGCGGTGTGACGACCCCTTCCTGCGGAGCTGGTGGCGAAAGCGCGCCGCGGACGGCGGCGTGGGAGGTGAGCGGGGGATTCGCGGTCCGGTCAGACCGGTCGGTTGCTGACCCGTCCCCGGACATGATCCCGAGGGACGCGGCGGTCGCGGCCAGCTGGAGGAACCGCCGACGGTTCGCGCCCAGCCGATCGTCACCCAGCCCACCCGTCGGCGAAGGTGACGACGGCGACATACTCACAGAGTAGCCACCCATATACTTAAAGCCATGGGCTCTGCCGGTGGTCGCACCAAAGCTCGGCGAGCCCTGATCGCGATGGCGCTGGTCGTGGCCGCCGTGACCGGGTGTTCCTCACCCGACGCCCCACGGCCGGCGAGCGCCCCGACCGGTACGTACCGCCCGGTGGTATCGGGACCCGCCACGATCTCGGTCCCGGACACGGCACCCACCGTCCAGGCTGCAGTTGACTCCGCCCGCCCCGGCGACCTCATCGTGATCCGGCCGGGGCGCTACCACGAAGCGGTGCAGGTCCGGACGCCACGCATCGTCATCCGCGGGCTGGAACGGAACCGGACGGTGCTGGACGGCCGGTTCCAGCTGCGCACCGGGATCCTGGTCACGGCCCCGGGTGTCGCTGTGGAGAACATGACGGTCACCGGGTACCGGCTCAACGGCTTGCTGTTCACCGGGGTAACCGACTCGGGTGGGGCCGGGCAAGCCAGCCGCGGCGACGACTACCTCACGTTCGACACCACCCGGTTCCCGATGTTGGACGGCTACCGCGCAACATCGGTGACGGCCTACAACAACGGTCTCTACGGCATCTATGCCTTCGACGCCAAGAACGGCCTCATCGAGCGCACTTACACCAGCGGGCATCCGGACTCCGGGATCTACGTCGGCCAGTGCAAGCCGTGCACCACCGTGGTCCGTGACAACGTCGCGACCGGCAATGCCATCGGGTACGAGGGGACGAATGCGAGCGGTGGGCTGTACGTGGTCGGAAACCGGTTCGTCGCCAACCGGATCGGTGCGACCCAGAACTCCCAGAACAGCGAGGGGTACGCGCCGCAGAGCGACGCGGTGATCGCTGGAAACCTGATCGCGAGCAACGCGAACCCGCGCACACCCGAGACGGCCGAGGGCGGGTTCGGCGTCGGCCTGGCGATCAGCGGCGGGCGGTCGAACCAGGTGACGGGCAACCGGGTGGAACGACATCCGGTCGGCGGTGTGGTGGTGACCACGCTGGAGAACTTCGCGCCGATCGGCAACCAGGTGACCGGCAACGTGCTGGACGGCAACCGGATCGACCTGGCGTTCACGGTGTCGTCGCGGCGGACCGACGAACCGCCCAGCGGCAACTGCTGGTCCGGCAATCGCGCCGCTCGAGGGCGCGGCCAGCCGATGACCGTCCCGGGTGCGCTGCAGCGCGGTTCGTGCGACCCGCCCTCTTCTGGGTCGTCTGCCGGACCTGCCGACGGTGGCGACCCGGCTCCGGCTTCGGCGCTCGCTGGGGGTCCGCCCGCGCCGCCGGGCCTGTCCTACAAGGAGTGCCCGCCGCCGCCGGACCAGCCGTCGATGGCCGAGGCCGCAAGCGCTCCGCCGGTCCCGGTGACCGGACCGCCACCCACGCCTGGCGTGACAGAGCTGCGGATCCCAGACCGGGCTCCAGGGCCTGTTTCGTGAGGTGTGCTGGCACCTCATCCGGGACGTCGCGATCAGCCGGCCGGTCGTTCTTTCCAGCACGGCAGCCCGGTCGATCGCGAGTGGTCGTCGCGGTGGTGGCCGTCACCCTCGCGCTGGGCGGGTGTTCGCAGCAACCTTCCAGCGCGGTGCCTGCCGAGAAGCCGCTCACCCTCGACGAGGCCGACCGGCTCGCCGAGATGCGGTTGCGCAACTACGAAGACCGGGGTGCCCGCTTCGTGGCGAACCTCCCAGACCCCGGCGGCACCGTGCAGCTGGACGGCCGTCTCGACTGGCGCAACCACGTCGGTGACGCCACTGTTCGGCTCCTCGCGCGACCGGGCGCGCCGCAGGTGCCAGATCAGCGGGTGGTCTGGTCCCGGACGGAGGCGGTGATCGGCCCGGTGTCCGGAACCACCGGCAACCGGATCGAGCTGACCAGCAGCCGTACCCCACTGGCCATCACGTTGCGACTGCTGCTCGCACTGTCCGCCACTCGAGCCGACAACCCGGAACTGCTGCGCCAGGGCGGCGCCGTCATCCTCCGGTCCGACACCGTCGATGGCACCACGGTCGACGTGTTCCGTGGCCCGGCGGTGCTCACCGACACCACCGAGGTGCAGCAAGGTGAGCAGCGCACCGCCTACTGGGTGGACCGGGCCGGCGTGCTACGGCGGTTCGAGGCCCGGATCGCGGACGACGCGCCGGCCGTCGTCGTCCGCTTCACCGCCCGGGGTCCGCAGCGGATCACGACTCCTGCCGGCGCCGCCAGCGACCCGCCGAGATAGCGCCGATCACGCCCAGCCCGGCCAGCAGTGACGCGAGGCCGAACCATCCCAGTGGCCACAGGTAGCCGAAGTCGGCGCCGGTCCGGGCCAGCGGCGACACGGCGGCCGGCTTGCCTCCGGCGCCCGGGGTGCCAGGAGCCGGAGGTTCACCGGGCGCGCCGGGGGTGCTTGGCCCCGGTCCGCCCGGATTGCCGCCACCAGGGGTGGTGCCGATCCGGCGCAGCTCGGTGAAGTCGTAGGCCCTCGCGACCTCACCTACGCCGAGGACGATCGTCTGAATCACGTCCGACCCGGCCGTCCCACCAGAGGTGCCCGCGGTGTCCGGGCCGTCTACGAAACCGGCCGGCTGTGTCTGACGAATCTCATAGGTACCCGGCGGTAGATCGGTGAATCGGTAGCTGCCGTCCGCGGCCGTGGTCGTGGTGCGGCGGATCGGGTTGCCGAACCGATCCGTTCCGGTCAGCGTGATCGTAACGCCAGCGATCGCGGCCTCGCCCGGGTCTTGCGTCCCGTTGCGGTTGGCGTCGACGTAGACGTTGCCACCGATCTCCGACGCGGGGATCGCGCCCGCGTCCACATCCGGGTCGTTCGGGCCGGGGACGAGGGTGAAGGTCGACGTCTGGCCGGTGTCCGGCGCGGCGTCGGAATCCACCGTGTCGTCCGGGCCCACGTTGGCGCCGGTCAGCACCAGGCCGGATGGCATCGCGAACCGCACGCTGTAGGTGCCCGGCTCCAAGCCGGTGAACTGGTAGGCGCCTGCGGAGTCGGTGGTCGTCGTCGCCACCACCGCCCCGGTCGCGTCGAGCAGCGAGACGGTGACCCCAGCGACACGACGCGTCTCACTCGGGTCGCGAACGCCGTCCGCGTCCGCGTCGATCCAGGCCAGGCCACCGAACTCGGCCGGGCGCCAGAAGCCGGCGTCCAGGGTCAGGTCCGACTCGCCTGGCGGCAACAACGACGACGTCACGGTGGGGCCGTTGGAGTCCGTCCCCGGCGTGCCTGCACCGAGCACAGTCGGCTCATACCCGGCTGGCGGGCTGAACCGGACCACGTAACGACCTGGCGGCAGGTTCTCGAACAGGTACTGGCCAGTGGCCGTCGTGGTGATCGGTGCGATCGTGCCGCCGAACGCATCGACGGTGACCGGCGTCACGCCGTCGGCTTCGAACAGCCGCACGGTCACCCCAGCCAGACCGGACTCGGTCGCGTCCTGCACTCCGTCGTGGTCCTCGTCGTACCAGACGTAGTCACCCACCGAGACCGGCGGGAGATAGAACCCGGAGTCCAGGGTCAGGTCCTGCTCGCCGCCGGGGAGCGTCGCAGAGGTGGCGGTCAGGCCGTTGGAATCGTTGGCGCTGGTGGTGCCCGCCGCGGAGACCAGGGTCGGCAGGTACCCACCCGGCGGTGCGGTGAACTGGACGACGTACTGCCCCGGCAGCAGCTCGTCGAACAGGTATGCGCCGTCCGGGTCGGTGATGATCGGGGTGATCGGGTCACCGAAGGCGTCCTGGGTGACCGGTGTGGTGCCGTCGGCCTCGAACAGCTGGACGGTCGCACCGCCCAGCCCCGACTCGCTGGCGTCCTGCAGGCCATCACGATCGGCGTCGAACCAGACGTAGTCACCGACCGCCACGGTGGGGCGGACGAACCCGGAGTCGATGGTGACGTTGACGCCGCCAGCTGTGACCGTCACCGGGACGGTCAGCCCGTCCGAGCCAGTCGCCGCGGTGCCCTGGCCGGTGATCGTCGGATCCCAGCCGGCCGGCGGGTCGAACTGCACGACGTACGAGCCCGGGTTCAGGTTGGTGAAGGAGTAGGCCCCGGTAGCCGTCGTGACGATCGGGCTGATCGGGTTGCCGTCCGAGTCCTGGGTGACCGGCGTGACGCCATCGGCCTCGAACAGGGTGACGGTCACCCCGGCCAGACCGGTCTCGCCGACGTCTTGGATGCCGTCACCGTCGCGGTCGATCCAGGCGAAGTCACCGACCGAACCCGGCTCCGGGAAGAAACCGGAGTCCAGCGTGGTGTCGGATTGCCCGGCGCTGAGCGCCGCCGAGGTGGCGGTCGCCCCGTTGGAGTCGAGTGCCGGATCGGACCCTGCTCCGACCGGCGACGGTAGCCACCCGGCAGGCGGGGTGAAGGTGACGACGTACTGCCCCGGTGGCAGGGCAGCGAAATCGTACCCGCCGAGGCCATCTGTGGTGATCGGGCTGATGGGGTTGCCCAGCACGTCCTCGGTGACCGGTGTGGTGCCGTCTGCCTGGAACAACCGGACCGTGACGCCGGGGACGCCGGGCTCACCGGCATCCTGGATGCCGTCCTTGTCGCGGTCCCACCACACGAAGTCGCCGACGCTCACCGCGGGGACGAGCCCGAAGTCCACGGTCGGGTCGCGGGTGCTCGCCGTGCTTGAGGTGACGACGTTCTCGCCCTGCGCTCCGGCAGACCCGGGAGTCAGCGTCACTGCTCCGGAAAGGATCGTCCCGTCCCCGGTGCCCACCCCGTTGTCGTCGTCCGGGACGCCAGAGTCCGGGTCTGCGGTGGACGACCGGTCGGTCGTCGACACGTAGCCCGTCGGTGCGTCGACGGCCACGACGTAGTCTCCGGCAGCCAGGCCGGTGAACGAGTACCCGCCGCTGCTGTCGGTGGTGGTCGACGCGATCAGCGTGGTGCCGTCCGCGGCGTACAGCCGGACCGGGACGTCGGCCAGACCCGGCTCACCTGGGTCCTGTACGCCGTTGCCTAGGCCGGACGCCGAGTCGTCGACCCAGACCCGGTTCCC
>JBOFLF010000070.1:0-2289 GCA_051657715.1 Angustibacter sp.
CATGGTGCCGGTGGTCATGCCACACCGCCCGAGGTTGCGCCGACCGTGAGGACCACCTTGCCGGTCGTCCGTCGCTCCTCGATCGCGGCGTGGGCCGCCGCAGCATCCTCGAGAGCGAACGGCGGATGCACATGGACCACGAGCGATCCGTCGCGGACCTGGCTCATCAGGCTGCCGAGCATGTTGGGCAGCCAAGTCGGATCGGCCGCGATCCGCGGCGGCAGTGAGAAGCCGCGAACTGCCTGGTTCTGCCCGATCAGCATGCCGGTGATCTCGGGTGGCGCACCGACCAGCTCGCCGCTGGCGGCGCCGTACACGACCGCCGTCCCACCGGGGTCAAGGAGGCCCAGGGCCGCGCGGTAGACGTCCCCTCCGACACTGTCGAGGACCACGGCGACACCGGATGGTCCGGCACCCTCGAGCTGCTCGCGGGTCGCCGCCACCCAGTCGTTCTTGTCGTAGCGAGCGGTCACCTGGGCGCCCAGCTCCTTGGCCAGTCGGGCTTTGGACTCGCCTCCGACGGCGGCGATGACCTGAGCACCGGCCTCGACCAGGAGCTGCACGAGCAGGGTGCCCACGCCGCCGACCGCCGCGGTGACCAGCACCGTCGTGTCCCGCAGTCGTGACGGGCCACCGGCGGCGTCGACGAGCCCGGCCGCGGTCAGGCCCTGCACCAACAGCGCGGCCGCCTCGTCGTCGGGTAGATCGTCGGGAAGCGGCACCGCCTGTGCGGCCGACACCACCACGGCTTCCTGGTACCCACCGAGGTCGGGAAGCATGGCGGCCACCCGTCCGCCGAGCAGACCGTCGACGCCGTCGCCGAGGGCGTCCAGAACGCCCACGATCTCCGTTCCCGGGGTGAACGGCAGCGCCGGCGCCGTCGGATAGGCGCCGGTGCGGCTCATCACGTCGGCGTAGTTGACCCCGGCCACCCGCACGCGCACCCGGACTTCGCCGGGGCCTGGTTGCGGCTCAGGTCGTTCCACCAGGGTCAGGGACTCCGGCCCACCGTGCTCGGCGACGACAACAGTCTTCATTCCTACACTCCTCAACTGTTCGCATGAGCATTATTGCAAACGTAGGCCGAGAGAGTTCACATGTCAACTTTTCGGGTAGGATATGTGGATGGAGCCGTCGGTGCGGGACCAGGTGATGGCGTGGACGGCGATGCTGCGCGCGCACCAGATTGTCGAGTCGCGGCTCGACGCCGTGATCCGCGAGCGCGCGGGCGTCACGTTGGCCGAGCATGAGGTGCTCGTCGTTGTGCTCGCCGCAGGAGGGCGCCTGCGGATGGGTGTGCTCGCCAGCCGGGTCGTGCTGTCCAAGAGCGGAATCACCCGACTAGTAGCCAAGCTCGAGGACGGCGGTTTGCTTCGCCGCGAGGTACCGGCAGACAATCGACGCGTCACGCTCGCGGTGCTGACACCACGCGGACGGCAGGTACTTCGAAAGGCGGTGCCCGCGTTCGAGCATGCGCTCGGAGACGCGTTCGGCCGGCACCTCACCTCGACAGACGCCTCGGCGCTCGGTCGGATCGCGCGCAAGCTGGTCGTCGCCCACGGCTGCCACGACCCCTGGGCTTCTGCCGACACCGACGGCCACGCCGTTCTCGAGGAGTACGGCCGAGGCACGCCGCCCAGCAACTGACCTTCTGTAGGCATTGTCCGCCACTGGCGGTACAGAGCGGACCAAGTGCTCTATCTGGAGCCGCCAAGAACCCTCACCAGCAGCCGCGCCGTTCCTCTAGACGTGTCCACTTCGCGCCACGGACAGATCTGTCGCGCCGGCTCAAAGCCCGTCGGGGGCTCTTGACTCGGCCACTTCGCGGCGGGCGATAGCTTGGCTCTCGTCGGGAGGTGATCTAGATGTCCTGACCGGACACGTTGATCGAACGAGGCGGTCAAGGCTGATATCGAGCCGCCAAGGCTTCTGCGCGCTCGTACATCGCCTTGCGGGCGGCATCCGGGGCCAGTACCTCAGCATCAGTACCCAGTTGCCATATTGCCCAGACCGCGTGCCGCAGGTCCTCAAAGGTCGCATCGAGACGGACCCAGCCGTCCTGCTCTGGTTCCTCGCCGCGGACGGCCCGTGCGGTGTTCAGCAGCTCCTCCATGCGCGATCGCCTGACTCGAACGGCCACGGGAATGTGGCCCTCGGAGAGAAACTGCGCGCTGCGCTCGGCCCAGATACGGTCGAGGTCGACCTGCCCGGGACGTTCCGCCGGATCGGGGAGCACCTCCGCGCTCAGCATGCGCGACAGTCGGTAGGTGCGGTCTTCCCCGGACTTGG
>JBOFLF010000071.1:0-30806 GCA_051657715.1 Angustibacter sp.
CCATGTCGAGCCGTTCGGCCACGTCCGCCGCACTGAACCCGCTCGCCCAGGAACGGAACGGGTTGTCCGAAGCCAGATCCCAACGGCTGTCGTCGAAGGACACCAGGTGCGCGGCTCCTGAACCACCGAAGACGTATCGAGCGTCCTCACTGCGCCCCCCATGGCTGGAGCTGTAGAGCGCATCAATCGCGTGCCCGGCGGAGTCCACGACCAGCCGACCCTGGGTGTCATCGACCGCAGCGCGCCACCGGCCACCGGATGCGGCGTCTTGCGCCTCCATCACGGCGCCGCCGTAGTTCTGGTCCCGAGTCGTGGCCCAGACCACGTAGCTGCCACGAGTGGAGCTGTATCGACGCGCCAAGTAGGTGCGCGCGGCCACCGCCTGGGCGCGGAGCGCGTGCACCGGCCAGGAAGCCGGCACCTCAGCCAGTCCCCAGAGGTATTGCTGTACGGCCGGCACGCTCCCTGTCCGCAGTGCCACGCTGACGTCCAACCCGCTGGACGACGGGGTTAACCGCACCTGGCCACGACCCACCTGCTTGTCGGTGACCAGAACCGACCCGGCATACGATCGGACCCGGGCCGCGGACCCACCCGGCTCGGCCCAGATCAGGTCGCCGGAAGACGCGCTGAACACCGCGCGGCCCGAGGAGTCGCGCAAGAAGGCAGCGGAACCGGACTGCGCCACCGACCACGTCGCCCCGGCCGGCTGAGTCGCCGAGCGGCCATTAGCACCGCGCCACGGCAGGCTGGCCGTCGCGGTGACGGTGGCCCGGGTTCCGTCGCTGAGCAGCAAGACGTCGACGCCGGCATTCAGCGTGCGGGTTCCCACCGACGTCCCGCGGAAGTAGGTCCGCAAAATCTGGTCGTACGTGCACCCCAACCGAGCAGCGCCCTGGGCGCCGTACTGGCTCATGCCGAGCGAGTGCCCCCAGCCGTGACCACGGACCACCACCTGAGCACCAGACGGTGCAGCTGCCTCGGTGATCCGGGCGCCACCCGGGGAGGGGCAAACGGCTGCGCTGGCGGTGGCGGCCGTTGCCGGCGGCGTGATGGCTATCGGCGTGGCGGCGATCAGAACGGTGGTCAGGACCAGGGATCGGCTCAGGCGCATGACCGGTCCTTCGACCGGTCGACGCGATCCTTGAGCGGCGTTTACAAGGCGGGCGGACGACCTCGGAAGAGCACGGTGGCGCGCTTCTCCACCCGCAGGTCGAGCCGGGAGTACTCCGGCAGTAGCTCAAGCCACCGGTCGGCGATCCGCTGCTCGTCGTCGCGGTCCGCGTCGTCCATGACGATCACCGCGTCCTGAGACAGGGACGGGGTGAGGCTGGGGATGGCCGGGCGCCGCGCTTCGGTGGCGGTCGCCTTCGGTGGCCCGTCCACCAGGAGGAGACCGATGTCGACCAGGTCCTTCCAGGCGGCCGGGTCGTACCACGGCGATGTGCGGCCGTCGATCTGCTGGTCGCACAGCGGCGCGTGCCGAACGTCCGCCCAACCACCCAAGCCGTGCGCGTCCAGTCGGGCCGCGACCGTCCTGACCCACGCCTCGTTGTGCTCGATCGAGATGATTCGAGTCTCTGGGGAGAAGATCCGCGCCGCCTGCGCGAGCCACACCGTCGAGCTGCCGCTGCCGAGCTCCACGATGACCGCCGGCCTGCGTTGCCGAACGATCTCGACCAACACGACCATCAGGTCGGGTGAGATCGCCCACCCCCGCATAGCCGGCATCAGCCCGGCGACGGGCAGCTGGGCGTACAGGTTGAAGGTCGATTCAATCTGCTGGAACAGCTTGGACATCTCGGTGGTGACCCCCCGGTCCGCAACCGCCACCCGCATCCGGACCTTCTCCAGCTTGGGGTCGAGCCCGCGAACCCGCCGGTCCACCGCAGTGATCCGCGCCTCGAGCGCGGTCGTCTCCCGCCGGACGATCCCGAGCTGGCCGAGAACGGTCCGGGCCGGGCGGCGTTGGTCGGTCGTGGTGCGATCACGACCGAGGGTGGCCAGCAGAGCGTCGATCTTGCGGTCTTGGCGCTGCTGCCGGTATGCCACCCACGACAGCAGCGAGATCGTGATGACGACGCCGGCGGCCTGCACGATCCGCAGAGCTGCGCCATCCAGGGACGCGATCCCCGCGATGACAACCACGAAGACGGTCGCGGGAGCGACCACCCGTCGGGTGACGTGCACCCACCCCCGCCGAGACCATCGTGAATCCACCGAAACCTCCTGATCGGCTCGCCAGGGTATCGGCCACCCTGCCAACAGGAGTCACCGCCTCCCGGAGCATGAGGTCTAGACCTCGGCGTGGTCTCGAGGGTCTCCGTAGAACATCACCCGGGCCTTACCCGCGAGCAGGTCGACGTCCGGGATGGTCCAGGTGTGGCCACTGGTGTCAGCACGGCGAACCGAGACGAAATTGAATCGGTCGCCGCTGTAGACCCTCCCGCCGGCCTGCTTCACCCGCTTGAGCAGCGCAGTGTCGACGCCTCGAGGAAGGTCGTCGAACTTGAGGGACCGCGCGATGTCGCCACGCATCAGGAGCGTCCCGCCCTGGACGAACCGGGTGTACTGGTGCTCCGACTCCGGGAACCGCAGCAGCACCGCGCCCGAGCTCTCAAGGTGGACGAAGTGCGCCCACTTGCCCACGACCTGGGCGTCGGTCCACAGGAAGCACCGCTCTAGGTCGCTGAGGTAGTGCTCGCCGTAGACGTTGTCGTCGTCCATCTTCGCGATCAGGTGCCCGTCAGCCGCGTCGATGCCCAGGTTGAGACACGACCCGAGCGTGGCCGAGGAGTCCGCCTGCACCACGACGACGTCGACCCCCCCCTCCTTCGCGGCCTCCTTCACCGCCGAGTCGTCTACGGCCGAACCGGCGCCGTCGTGGCCATGTCGGACCAGGACGAGCTGCAGGTTCGGATAGCGCTGCCGTGCCATGAACTCCAGGACGTTGCCGAGCTGGTGTGGCCGGTTCGTGGCGACGACCGCGGATATCGACGGCCTCACGGACGGCGCGTCCTGCAGCCCGGCCGCCTGCAGGACATCACTGACGCGGTGGGCGTAGAGATGGCGGTCGTAGACCAGCCGGTGCGCCCGCAACGCGACCCGGTCCCGCAACTCGTCCTGGTGCAACAGGGCAGCCAGCTGCTTGCGGCACGAATCGCCGTCCTCGGCGATCTGGACGGCGTCGCCGAACAACGGCTCGATGCCGGCGGCCGGGGCCGAGACCACCGCGGTCTGTGCCGCGGAGAGCTCGAACAAGCGACGCGGACACATGGTCGGCGAGCCCGTGACGGAGTTGACGTTGAGGAACACCTTGTACCGGGCGTACGCGGCGACCATCCGATCGTACGGGAGGCTGCCGACCACAGCGTCCGCCAGGTGCTCAGGGAACCGGAACCTGCCCGTCAGGTCGCGGGAGTAAATGTGCAGCCCGAACTCCTTCGCCGAGGTCAGGACGTAGTCCATCTGAGCTCGCCGCTCGGCGTACTTCTCCGCGTGGTAGCTGCCGGCGAAGGCGACCGGGAGGTCACGACGGGCACCGCCTGCGTACGGATTGTGGACCCGGGGCTGTGCCGCGAACGGCAGCACCCCGACGCGCTCGTGCCCGAGATCCCGGTGGTAGTCGCCGACCTTGCTGGAATCGACGGTGAAGACGAAGTCGAAGATCGCGGCGGTCTGGATGAACTTCTCGTAGTTCGGGGGGTCCTCCTTGTTCCAGAACACCGTCGGGATCCCCCGCTCCCGACACCAGTCGACCAGTGCCCGCAGCTGGTGGCTTGGACCGCTCTTCTTCGTCAAGTGGTGCGCCCAGCGCCCGCCGTTGCCGTTCCAAGCCGATTCCACGAAGAGCAACGCAGGGTGCTTCTCCGACAGGATCCTCCACCAGTCGCCGGGGCCGAAGGCCACCTGATCCCACTCGTAGCGGAAACACATCTGGGAGAAGTCGTCCAGGATAGTGGCCACCACGAGGTCAGGGCGCGCCACCGGCCCATCGGGGACTGGACGATGACCAATCAGCTGCTCGGCTTTCGACTGCACCGCCGGCCCCGTCTTGTCGGCCTTCAGCGCGCGCTGCCCCTGCCTCCGGGCGACCGGACCAGCGACTCGCTTGACGAGGACGAGGAGCTTCCTGCCAGGGCGGGTCCTGCTCATCGGCCGTACCACTGCGCTGCGCAGCCTGACCACTGCCCTGGAAGCCATCGCGTCCCTTCCGCCATCATCGGATCACCCGCCAGCCGGCAGGCTCGACCGGCTCCGGGTCGGAGCCTGCCGGCGACACCACCTGCATGCTGAGCAGCAGCAATGCCCAGCGTCGCTGGTCACGTACGCGAGAGCCTCGCGGCACTCGAGCGTTCCAGCACCTCGCTATACGTCTCGTCGGCGATCTTGGTCAGCACCGACCAGTCCCGCTCGGAACGAACCCAGGCCGCGCCCGCTTCGCCGAGTCGGTTTCGAAGCTGGCCGTCCCGCAGCAGCTGCCGCAGCTTCGCCGCCAGGTCGTCGGCGTCCCCCTTGGCGAACACCAGGCCGGTGGCGCCGTCCGAGATGATCTCGGTCAGCGCTGCGACGTCCGAGACCACGACCGGGATGCTGGCCGCCATCGCCTCGAAGGGCTTCATCGGGGAGATCAGCTCGCAGACCGGCAGCGGCAACCTGGGGAAGGCGGCCACGTCAAACAGCGACAGGTACTTTGGGATCTCGTGGTGCGGAACCCGACCGACGAAAGTGACGACATCCCCGATCCGAGCGTCGTCGACCAGGTCGATCAAAGCCCGTTCCCGTGGGCCGTCGCCGATGATCAGCACCCGGAAGGACTCGCCCGACTGCTTCATCAGCGCCGCGGCCTCCACCAGCAGATCCAAGCCCTCGTAGTCCACGAGCCCACCGGCGTAGCCGATCACCGGAACGCCCTCGACCGCGAGCTCGCGCTCCAGCTCCCGGTCTCTCGCCTGCTGCGAGAACTGGTCCGCGTGGACGCCGTTGGGGAGGATCCGCATCCGCTCGGCCGGGATGCCCCGATCGGCCATCTCGTCCCTGAGCGCTCGGGTGATCACCAGGACGGCGTCCGCCTGACGGCAGACCTCCTCTTCGACATACCTGAGGAACTGGTTGCGCTCGGTGTCGGCGAAGGCGGCGTTGCGCGAGACCTTCATCAACTCCTCCAGACCGCGCATCTCGTAGATGAACGGGATACCGAGCCGTTTCGCCGCGGACGCCCCGGAGAGCCCGGTGACGTAGAAACTGGAGGCGTGGATGAGCTGGGCGCGGTGACCGGTAGCGATCTTCGCTACCCGACCCGCCATCTGCTCGACGTACTCGGCCAACGGGAACTTGGGGTACTCGCGCTGACCGGGGTTGAGCAGACGGTGGTAGGTGATCCCGTCGACGACGTCAGACACGGGCACCTCCCGCACATCCTTCGGATCCCAGCGGTCGTATGGGAATCCGAGCCGGGTGACCGCCTCGATCTGCCAGCCTCGCGCGGTTAGACCGGTGAGCACCCCGTGCGACCGGGTGGCGTAGCCACCCGAACGCACCGGTAGCGACTGGGACAGCACTGCCAGAACTGCCCCGCTGTTCGGGGAGTAGGGAGTCCCGGCGGTGAGCGGCGGATCCCATCCGCCCGCCAGGACCGCGATCTGGTCCTGCGCATCGGCCGCCAACGCTTGAGCCCGCGCTCGACCAGGCTCCATGGTCAACGTGACCCGGGCGAGCCGGACCGCGGACGACAGATGCCCGGCGCGCATCGCCCCCCACGCAGCCGACGAGCACGTCCGGATCAGCTGCCGGCTCGGCACGATCTGGCCTGTAGCACGGGCCGATAGTGCTGTTTCAGCAGAGCCAGGCTGGCGAGATCGCCGGTCACGATGATCCACGGAGACCAGGTCCGCCAGCTCCTCCCACGCACCTGCCGTTCTCAGCGCGCGCGCCGCCAACACGATCGCCCGCTCGGACGGAAGCTTCGCGAGCATCGCCTGGTACGCGTGCTCGTCGCTGTTCCGCAACCGCAGCAGCTCCAGCACCGCAGCCAGATCCTGGGCGTGGGCGAGGGCATCCGATGAAGCACCGTGGGTGTCCAACGTGGAGACGAACTGGGTGGCCAACGAGACGTCCTGGGCCTGCTCGATGGCCTTGAGCACGGTCTTCAGGTCAGCCGGGTCCGGGGCGAGGGTGACTGCGTGTGCGAGGTGGTGGCGACGAGCCCCCTCGTCGGTGCTCAGGCGCATCCGGGCGACGACCACGGCCGACCTGTTCGGCTCGAGAGCGGCGGCACGGTCGACGGCCGCCGAAGCCGCCGCCCGATCCCCTCGAGCATCCTGGATCTGCGCCCACACCAGCAACGCCCGTACCGAACGATCCTGCGGACGCACGAGAGGCGCGACCAAGCGGGCCGACTGGTCGGGCTGCTTCCTGGCCAGGACGCGGACCGCCACGGCGAGGCGAACGCGTTCGACGAACGACCGCACCCACCTCGGCCCTAGCTGGGCAGGCGTGTGAACAGCTACGTACCAGACCAGAAGTGCCACGAGCCTCCTGGCCGCCCGCAGGATACGACCAAGGGCGCGACGGATCCTGGGCCAATCCGGTGGCGTCACCGTGGCATCCTCCTACGTCTCATGTGGTGACCTCGGCTGCTGACAAGCGACATGGCGCGAAAAGCGCAGGTAGTCCCGGTCGGCGACGTCGGAAATCTGCGACGTCACCCCGGCGCACGTCGAACCAGAGGTATCAGCTGCTCACCGAGCACGGGAGCAAGTGTGCGGATGTAGCTGGCGGTGATGTGCGAGCCCTGGCGGTACACCAGCACGTTGCCGATCACTGGTGCGCACCGATCACGCGGGCAGATGTAATCGTTCAGGTCGACCAGCGCGGCATCGTCGAACTCGCGCACCGCGGCCAGCTGTGCGTCCCCCCCGCTGCGTTGCTCCCCCTTGCTGCGAGAGAAGGTGCACTCGGGAAGCTGATCGAAGTTCTCGGCGACACAGCGGTAGACGTTGAAGCCCGGGGAGGGGTTGTCCCGCAGCACCACCACCCGGGAACCGATCTCCGTGAGCCGACTCCACTGACGGACCAAACCCTCCACCATGGCCTGCGTCGTGGGCTTGACCGACTCGTCGTCACCGATGCTAGAGGTGCTCAGCGGGACGATCCCCGGCTGGAGGGCGGGATGACGCCCCCCCGCCGATACGACACCCGATCGCCCCGGCGTGAAGGCGGCGGGCTCGGCGGACTTGCTGTACGTACCCGGCAGGACCGCGGCGCGTCGCCCTCCCGACGTCACCACGACCTCTGGTCGCTCCCGCTCGAGAAACCGCATCGCATCCGTGTTCCAGGCCACGCAGGCGTCGTAGAAGGACTCGTCCACCAGAAACTCGGCGTCCGCCAAGGAGCATGCCGACTTGGTCATCACGAGCACTCGCCACTGCTCCCGCGCAGCGATCTCCTGAATGGCGGGCAACCATTGCAGCACCTTCGAATCACCGACCAGCGCCACCGTGGTGGCGCCGTCCGGGTTGCCGTACACACATGCCTTGGCCTTGGTGCCGTCGACGTCCTGCTGGCAGTCGTCCGCATAGGCGACCGGCACGTCCTTCGGCGCCTCCAGCGGATCGGGGGTGATCCATTCGACCCGATCCACTGGAACGCCAGCCGGTGCGGACGTCGGATCCGACCCGAGCGCCCCTGCACCTCGGGCGGTCTTGGCCTGCGCGCTACCAGGAGCAACACCCAGCTGGGGCACGGCGGCCCGCAACCCGACCCCCACCAGCACGCCGACCACGGTGAACGCCGCTCCGACCGCCAGCGCCCGGCGAGGCAGCCGGGAGAAAACCGGGGCGTACCGGAACGGGTTCTCCACCAGCCGCAGGCTGAGGTACGCCGGAACGAAGGACGCCGCGACCACCGCCAGCCCCTGGACGCCGGTGAGGCCGCCCCAGTACTCGGTCGCCACCACGACGAGCGGCCAGTGCCACAGGTACAGCGAGTAGGACAGGCCCCCGACCCACACGAACGGACGGGTGCCGAGCAACGCGACCGGACCGCCGCGACCGGCCGCAGGACCGGCCGCGATCACCGCAGCGGTACCGAGAGTGGGCAGCAGGGCCAGGTATCCCGGCCACGGATCTGTCTCCTTGATGACCAGAGCGGACCCGGCGATCACCGCCAGACCACCCCAGCCGACCACCACCGCGGCGAGCCGGGGCAGTCGGCGCAGGCCGGTCGCCCCGACCGCCAGGGCCGCGCCGATGGCCAGCTCCCACATCCGGGTGGTGGTGACGAAGAACGCCACCGACGGCTGGTCGGCGGTCAAGTGCACCGACCACAGGAAGGACGGCACCGCGATCAGGGCGAGGCCGATCCACAACGGCCCGGTGGTGATCTCACCACGGCCACCGCGCCGGGCTCGATAACGGAACCACCCCACCGCGACAAGCAGCAGCACCGGCCAGACGATGTAGTACTGCTCCTCGACCGCCAGCGACCAGAACTGCTGCACCGGGGAGACAGCCTGATCCTCGTTGAGGTAGTCCACCGACTCAGCGGCCAGCCGCCAGTTCACCACGTAGGTGGCGGCCGCGATGACGTCCATGCCGATCGACCGCCAGGAGATCCGCGGCAGGAACAGCGCCGTGAGCACGACGGTGGCGGCCAGCACCACACCGGTCGCGGGCAACAGCCGTTTGGCTCGGCGGGCGTAGAACCGGACGAGTGAGATCGTGCCGGTTGTCCGCAGCTCGCGCAGCAGCAAGCTGGTGATGAGGAACCCGGAGATGACGAAGAACACGTCGACCCCGATGAATCCGCCAGGTAGGTAACTGATGCCGGCGTGGTAGAGCAGCACCGTCCCGATCGCCACGGTCCGCAGACCTTCGATGTCGGGACGGAACACGTCCTTCGTCGGACGATGGCGCTCCCGATCGCGATCAGGGGTCGCTGGACGTGCCTGCGGGGTGCGGGCCGGCGCAGTACGCACGTCGGTCACGGAACTCCTCGGGCGGGTGCTCGTCAGAGGCGGGTGGGCATCAGGCGGTGGTCGACGCAAGCGGGAGAGCCACGACGGCGGTCAGGCCTACCGCTGGCAGCCAGTCTACGCCGCTTGTTGCTGCCACCGAGGAACCAGCGCGGACCGACGGGGATCGTGGACATCGATCCGCGGAGTCGGCGTCGCACCGGCTCACGGGTTCGACCGCACCTCGGCGGACGGCGGCGGCCCCGCCGGAGCGACGGCCCGACGGCGTCGAGGCCGAGCCCTCGGCAACGAGGGCGCATCCGGTGCAACCGTTGGCGGCACCGTCGCCTCGAAGTCTCCCTCGGCCGCGATAGCCCCCTCAGCTGTCGCTTCGAGATCTCCCTCGGCGGCGTTCCCCTGCCTGCCGTCGCTGTCGTCTTCGACGCCACGCCCAGCCTGGGCGCTGTCGGCGTCCACAGCGGCACCCTCAACGGCGACGTCCGACTCAGGTGTTGGCGAGTCCGGTGCTGATGCCTGTACGTCAGTGTGTGCGAGCGAGGCCATCAGCCCGGCCGGGATCGGCTGACGCACGACAGGTTCGGGCGTTGGGGTCGATGAGCCTCCGGAGCCGCGGCCCCCACGACGACGACCGGCGTCCCCGTTGGTGCTCCCCGAGCTGCCACGACCGACCGGCTCGTCGTGCACGATGATGCCGCGACCGTGACAGGGCTCGCAGGGCTCGCTGAACACCTCGATCAGGCCCTGCCCGATCCGTTTGCGGGTCATCTGGACCAAGCCGAGGGACGTGACCTCGGCCACCTGATGCCGGGTCCGGTCGCGGCCCAGGCACTCGGTCAAGCGGCGCAGCACCAGCTCTCGGTTCTTCTCCAGCACCATGTCGATGAAGTCGACCACGATGATCCCGCCGATGTCCCGCAGCCGCAGCTGCCGGACGATCTCCTCGGCGGCCTCGAGGTTGTTGCGGGTCACCGTCTCTTCGAGGTTGCCTCCGGAGCCGGTGAACTTGCCGGTGTTGACGTCGACGACGGTCATCGCCTCGGTCCGGTCGATGATCAGCGACCCTCCGCTGGGCAGCCACACCTTGCGGCCCATCGCCTTCGCCAGCTGTTCGTCGACCCGGTGAGCGGTGAAGACCTCCTGAGTACTGGCCCACTGGGACAGGCGGTCCGACAGGTCCGGCGCCACCGACGTCACGTACGGCTGGATCACACCCCACGCCCGCTCGCCACTGACGATCAACTCGGTGAAGTCCTCGTTGAACACGTCCCGGACCACCCGGATCGTGAGGTCCGGCTCGCCGTGCACCAGCTTGGGCCCCGAACCGCTTGAGGACGACGCCGTGCCCTGGATGTCCTCCCACTGCGCGCTCAAGCGCTCGACATCGCGGCGCAGCTCGACCTCGCTCGCTCCCTCAGCGGCCGTCCGCACGATCACCCCGGCCTCCTCTGGCACCACAGCCTTGAGGATCTTCTTCAACCGGCTGCGCTCGGTGTCCGGGAGCTTGCGGGAGATCCCGGTCATCGCGCCACCCGGTACGTACACCAGGTAGCGGCCCGGGAGGGAGATCTGGCTGGTCAGGCGTGCGCCCTTGTGGCCCATGGGCTCCTTGGTCACCTGCACCAGGACCTGGTCGCCCGAGGAGAGCGCGGCCTCGATTCGCCGTGGCTGGCCCTCCAGACCAGCCGCGTCCCAGTTCACCTCACCGGCGTACAGCACCGCGTTACGACCCTTGCCGATATCGATGAACGCGGCCTCCATGCTCGGGAGCACGTTCTGCACCCGACCGAGGTAGACATTGCCGATCATCGAAGCGGTGGCTTCACCAGCCACGTAGTGCTCAACGAGGACACCGTCCTCTAGAACCGCCACCTGGGTGCGCCCGTCCCGCTCACGGACTACCATCCGGCGCTGCACGCTCTCGCGCCGGGCCAGGAACTCCGCCTCGGTAATGACCTGCTTGCGCCGACCGGCCTCCCGCCCGTCTCGGCGGCGCTGCTTCTTCGCTTCCAGCCTGGTCGAGCCACGAACCCCGGACACCTCGTCATCCTTGACAGGGCCGTCTGGGTCGCCACCGCTCGCCCGGCTGCGCCTGCGCCTGCGACGTCGCCGGCTGGACGCCGCCTCGTCCTCGTCGTCCTGCTCGTCCTGGTCCGACCCGGTGCTGTCGGCGGCGTCCTTGCCAGCTCGATCGCCACGGTCACCGCTGGTGACGGCGTCACCCGCAGAGTCATCGGTGCCGCCCAGATCCTCACCGGGTGGCGTCCCGACGTTCGTACCCGCATCAGCACGGGCATCGCGGTCGGCGCCCTCGGTGTCGTCCCGTGCGTCGTCGGACGATGCTCCCCCACCACGACCACGGCGACCGCGGCCACCACGGCGGCGGCGGCGACCTGGGGAGTCGACCCCGGAGTCGTCCTCGGGGCTGGCGTCCTCACCGGGTTCGGCATCCGCACCCGTCCCCGCGGCGGTCGCGTCGCCCAGCACCGACTCCGGCTGGGAGTCAAGGTCGTCATCGACGACCTCAGCAACCGGATGATCGCCGGCAGCGCGACGCCGAGAAGGAGGCGGCACGGTCGACAGATCCGGCGCTTGGAACACCAGCGCACCAAATGCGACGGGGGCTGCAACCGGCGGCGCCGGTGCCGTGGTGCCTTCGCCAGGGCCAGCGTCGTCGGTCGGACCAGCGTCGTCGGTCGGGTCCGTGCCGTCGGTCGGGTCGGTGTCGGTCGCCTCCTCGCTGGCAGCCGCCGCGGAGGTTGGTGTCGCGGTTCGTTCCAGCGCGTCCGGATCGGTTGCCTTCGGTTGCTCGGCCCGGCCCAGCTCCGATGAGCCCAGCTCTGGCTGCCCCGGTCCCGGGGCAGCAGACACCACCGGCCCATCTCCCGAAGCCTGCGACATCGGAAAACCAGAATTCGGTGAACCGGAGGTCAGCGGATCAGGGGTCGGTGAAACGGTCTCGTCATGAGGTGAGTAGTCGGTCACAAGGGTGCTCCAGTCAGACCCCGGGCACCGCCCACGCCGATCGGCGCCGCACAGGGCGGCCAGGGTGTCGTGCCATGAGGCCACGACGGAAGTCATCGTTGCGTCCCACCACAACTACCCGTGAGGCAGCGGTCGAACGCCAGTGCGTCACCGCACGTCCGGGCACCAAGGGCCACACGGATCAGCGGGTCAAACACCGGGGCGGGCAGCAGGCGTGGTGTGCCACCCGACCACGGGAAGTATCGCACACCTGGTGATCCCATCCTGTGGACGCGGGTGGCTGGTGGCCGAGCGGTCACCCCCTACAGCGACGAGCTGTCCAGCGGATCACCCAGCCGGCCAGCGACCAACGGGCCTTGGGACACCCGAGTGACCTGCGGTTCGATCGACGACCAAGAACCACCCTCCCGACCCAACGCGGCCACCACCTCCGCCGGACGCACCGTCGGGATGACATGGCGGATCAGCAGGTCCAAGACGACCGGGGCGGCACCTGGTTCCTGAGTGACCAAATCCTGGATGACCGAATCCTGGATGACCGACAGCTGGATCACCGGCCCTCGAGCATCCAACGACCGCGTTCCGTTCTTGGTGCTGCGGTCCACCTCCACCCGATCACGCGCCAGGAAGGCCGCCACGGCAGCACCCACCTCGGTCGGCTGAACGCCCAGCAGACGAATCCGCCAGCGGCTGGCCTGCAACCGGTCGCCGAGCGCCGGCCCGTCCGCCTCGACCACCCGGACGACGTCCAGCCCCTCGGGCAGCGACTCGTCCAAGACCCTCCGCAGGTGTTCTGGATCGCATCGGCGAGCCAGCGCCAACTCGACGTACTCCGCCTCGCTGGCCGTGCCAGTCGGAGCCGCACCGGCGAACGAGATCCGTGGGTGCGGGTGGAAACCGGCGGAGTAGGCCATCGGGATCTCGGCCCGCCGCAGTGCCCGCTCCAACGCCCGCTGGAAGTCCCGGTGACTGCTGAACCGCAGCCGGCCCCGCTTGGCGTACTGCAACCGCACCCGCTGCACCACCGGCTCCGGCGGCGGCCCCTCAGGCGTCCTGCGAGTCATCCGCCGCTCCGCTCCTTCGCGATCTCGCACCGAGCCGCGCGCCAGACGCAGGAACCGGTGGCAATCCTGCCCGTGACAGGCCAGCGGGATCGACACCCCACTCATGGATGACGTCCTGAGCGACGGTCACCTCGTCCTCTTTCACCCGAACCATCAGGCTAGGGGCTCGGTCAGCGCTGGGGGGCCACCATCACGTCGCACCTGCGGACAGACCGTCGGTCGCCTGGACGGCGAGCGGGAGGAGGGTGCGGCCGGTGGGGCCGACCTGGATGTCGGTGCCCAACTGGGGGCAGACGCCGCAGTCGAAACATGGCGTCCAGCGGCAGTCGTCCACCTCGACCTCGCCGAGGGCGTCCTGCCAGTCCTGCCAGAGCCAGTCCTTGTCCAGACCAGAATCCAGGTGGTCCCAGGGCAGCACCTCGGCCTGGTCGCGCTCCCGGGTGGTGTACCAGTCGACGTTCACCGGCTCGTCGGCCAGGGCCACCTCGGCAGCGGCCATCCAACGGTCGAACGAGAAGTGCTCGCTCCAGCCGTCGAACCGGCCCCCTTCTCGCCACACCTGCTCGATCACCCGGCCCACCCGGCGGTCGCCACGGGACAGCAGGCCCTCGACGATCCCCGGCTTGCCGTCGTGGTAGCGGAAGCCGATGGACCGGCCGTAGCGCTTGTCGGCCCGGACGGCGTCCCGCAGCTTCGCCAGCCGGTCGTCGGTGGTGGGGTGGTCCAGCTGGCCGGCCCACTGGAACGGGGTGTGCGGCTTGGGCACGAACCCGCCGATGCTGACGGTGCAGCGGATGTCATGGCGACCGCTGACCGCGCGCCCGGTCTCGATCACCCGGGCGGCCATCCGGCCGATCTGCAGCACGTCGTCGTCGGTCTCGGTGGGCAGGCCGCACATGAAGTAGAGCTTGACCTGACGCCACCCGGCGGCGTAGGCGGCCGCCACCGTGGCGATCAGGTCGTCCTCGCTGACCATCTTGTTGATGACCTTGCGCAGCCGCTCGCTGCCGCCCTCCGGGGCGAAGGTCAAACCAGAGCGGCGGCCGTTGCGCGACAGCTCGTTCGCCAGGTCGATGTTGAACGCGTCCACCCGGGTGGACGGCAGCGACAAGCTGGTGTTGCTGCCTTCGTAGCGGTCGGCGAGGCCCTTGGTGATCGGCGCGATCTCCGAGTGGTCGGCGCTGGACAGCGACAACAGCCCGACCTCCTCGAAACCCGTCGCGGCCAGACCTTTCTCGACCATCTCCCCGATACCGGTGATGCTGCGCTCGCGGACCGGGCGGGTGATCATGCCGGCTTGGCAGAAGCGGCAGCCGCGGGTGCACCCGCGGAAGATCTCCACGCTCATCCGCTCGTGCACGCTCTCCGCGAGCGGCACCAGCGGCTGCTTCGGGTACGGCCACTCGTCCAAGTCCATCACGGTGTGCTTGGACACCCGCCACGGCACCCCCGGCCGGTTCGGCGCCACTCGGCGGATCCGCCCGTCAGGCAGGTAGTCGACGTCGTAGAACGCCGGGACGTACACCCCGGCGGTGCGGGCCAGCCGCAGCAGCAGCTCCTCGCGACCGCCCGGCGAGCCCTCGACGCGGAAGCCTCGGACGATGTCGCTGATCGCCAGCACCGCCTGCTCGCCGTCGCCGAGCACCGCCGCGTCCACGAAGTCCGCGATCGGTTCCGGGTTGAACGCCGCGTGCCCGCCGACGACCACCAGCGGGTGCTCATCGGTGCGGTCGGCAGCGTGCAGCGGGATGCCCGCGAGGTCCAGACAGGTCAGCAGGTTGGTGTAGCCCAGCTCGGTGGACAGCGACACCCCGAGCAGGTCGAACGCACTCAGCGGCCGGTGCGAGTCCACCGTGAAGTGCGGGACGCCGTGCTCGCGCATCAGCGCCTCGAGGTCAGGCCAGACCGCATAGGCTCGCTCGGCGAGCACGTCATCGCGCTCGTTGAGCACCTCGTAGAGGATCATCACGCCCTGGTTGGGCACACCGACCTCGTAGGCGTCCGGGTACAGCAGCGCCCACCGGACGGCAGCGTCGTCCCACTCCTTGACCGTCGAGTTCAGCTCGCCGCCGACGTACTGGATCGGCTTGGCGACCCGGGCGAGCAGCGGCTCGAGCCGGGTGAAGACCGAGTGCGGCGCCATCCGAGTCCGCTCTGGCGACACGGCGTCAGGTGTGCTGGCGGACATCGGTCGGACGACCTCCAAAAACGGGACCGGGACGTCGTCCAGGGTAATGGGATCGGTGAAAGACCCCGTCGGTCCGCCTTCGGTCCGCGCCGCGGTATGCCCGCTGAGGAAAGTGTTCAGTACATTAAATTGGCTCTCAACCAACCAACTTCCGTCAGGGGTGCCGATGCCACGAGGACGACCACCCCGGGCCGCGGTCTACGAACGCCTCGATCAAGCCGTCGCCGACCTCAACGAACGGCTGGGGGGCCTCCCCTCACCCCAAGAAGCCGAGGACATCTGGAGCAACCTGTGGCACCAAGAGGCTCATCACTCCACCGCCCTCGAGGGCAACACACTGGTGCTGGACCAGGTACGCAAGCTCTTGGACGAGGGCCGTGCCGTGGGCGCCAAGGAACTCAGGGAATACATGGAAGTCAAGGGGTACGCCGACGCCGCCCGGTGGGTGTACGGGCAGGCGTTGGACCCCGGCGAGTGGACCACCGGTGATCTGGTATCGATGCAGGAGGTCCGCTCCGTCCACCACCAGGCGATGACACCCGTATGGAACGTAGCCCCCCACCCGCACGGGACCGACGCTGAATCCCCAGGCAACTGGCGACGCCACGAGATCCAGCCCTTTACCGAAGGCTTCCAGCCGCCACCGTTCACCGAGGTTGACCACCGGATGCGGGACTGGATCGCAAGGGTCGACCAGCTCCGACAGCCGGATCCCACACCGCTACCCGAGCGGCTCGCCTTCACACACAACACCTTCGAACGCATTCATCCATTCCTTGACGGTAATGGCCGGGCTGGTCGACTACTGCTCAACCTCGTACTCGTCCGTCTGGGGTACCCACCGGCCATCATCCTCAAGAGCCAGCGAAACCGGTACCTCACGGCGATGCAGAAGGCCGACGACGGCGACTACGGGCCTCTCGGGGAACTCGTTGCCCGCGCCGTGACGGACAACCTGCACCGCTTCGTGGTGCCGGCGATCGCCGGTCCGGCACGCCTGGTTCCCCTCACCAGCCTGGCCAATATCCAGGGCAGCCCCACGCTCCATGCGCTCCGAGTCGCCGCCATGCGCGGGCGACTGCGAGCGCAGAAGGCACCCGACGGCGGGTGGCTGAGCACAGTGAACTGGGTACAGAGCTACTGCGACAACCGGTATCAGCGCAGCTGACTAACCCGGTGGGCTCACACGGACCTAGCTGACGTGCCGTTCACCGGGGTGGCTGGCCGCCGAGCCCGGCGACGGCGGGATCGGGTGACCAGCGGACCCCCTGCCGACGCGGGCCGCGCGACGGAACTCGCCGACCGAGAGGAGCGACCCTGGCCGCCGATGGGCCGCGGGGAGGCCGCCGCGGGGGCGGCCGGTGCCCGGCGGGCACGCGGGGCCGGCGGGCCGGCGAGGTCGCGCAGCAGGGCGTCCCCGGATACCACCGCGGCCTGCCGGGCGGTGATGCCAGCGCGGCGGGTCAGGGCGCGGACATCGGCGTGCTGGTCCGGGGTCATCAGCGTCACCACCACGCCGTCGGAGCCTGCCCGGGCGGTCCGCCCGGAGCGGTGAGTGAACGCCTTGTGCTCGGCTGGCGGGTCCACGTGCACCACCAGCCGGACATCGTCCACGTGGATGCCGCGGGCCGCGATGTCGGTGGCAACCAGCACCCGGACCTGGCCGCTGCCGAACGCGGCGAGGTTGCGCTGGCGGGCGCTCTGAGTCAGGTTTCCGTGCAGGTCGACAGCCGGGACGCCGGCCGCGGTCAACTGCTGGGCCAACCGCTTGGCCCGGTGCTTGGTGCGCAAGAACAGCAATGTGCGCTCCTGGCCGCTGGCCAGCTCGCGCACCACCTCAGCCTTGTCGTCCTGTCGCACCGCCAGGACGTGGTGCACCATCGTGGCCTGCGCCGCGGGCTCCGGCTCGACCTCGTGGACCACTGGGTCGGTCAAGTAGCGGCGGACCAGGACGTCGACGCCGCGGTCCAAAGTCGCGGAGAACAACAGCCGCTGGGCGTCCCGCGGGGTGGTGTCCAGGATGCGCTTGACCGCCGGCAGGAAACCGAGGTCGGCCATGTGGTCGGCCTCATCAAGGACCGTCACCTCGATCGCGCCCAGGTGCAGGTGCCCCTGGCCGACCAAGTCCTCCAACCGGCCGGGGCACGCGACGACGACGTCCACACCGCGCCTCAGCGCCGCGACCTGTGCCCGCTGGCTCACCCCGCCGTACACGGTGGCAACGGACGCGCCAGCCGCCTGGGCGAGCGGGGTGAGGGTGCCCGCCACCTGATCCGCCAGCTCACGGGTAGGCACCAGCACCAGCGCCCGGGGCCGATTCGGTCGACTGGAACGGCGACCGTCGGCGGTCAGCGCGGCCACCGTCGGGACCGCGAAGGCGATGGTCTTGCCGCTGCCGGTGCGACCACGGCCGAGCACGTCTCGGCCGGCCAGGGCGTCCGGCACAGTCACGGCCTGGATCGGGAACGCCGTCGTGATGCCCTGAGCGGTCAGCACGGCCACCAGCGGAGCCGGGACACCGAGGTCGGCAAAGGTCAGCTGGGGCGCACGGGCGCGCGCCGGGGCAGGAGCGTGATGGGTCACGGGTACCTCTCGAGCGGATCCGGGTGGCCGGCGATGCAGCCGGCCCGCGGTATCCACTCGCGGCAGACCTTGCGTCACGGACCCGTCAGGGGCGCGTGACCGTGCACTCGACCGCGACCTCACGGGAAGACCCCGGTTGTCGCTCGCACCAGTGTGCCGCATCCCGCGGCCGACACTGGACCGGCCCTGCGAACCACAGCGTTCGCGTCCACGACCACGGACTGATCGGTGTTGCAGCAACACGACCGATCGGTATCTCCGGCAATGGGTATCACCAGCTCCGACGGCTGCCTCTCGTCCTAACGGAGTGCCTGGACACACCCAGGTACCGGGAGTGGGGAGGACACATGTTCCACAGCAGATCGAACAGGACGGCGGGGTCCGCCCTGACCGGCCTGATCGCAGTGGCGCTGTGCGTCACCGGAGCCGGCAACGCAACTGCCGCCGGCCGGGCGGGCGGCGGCAAGCCGACACCGGCACCAGCTGGTTCGCAACCCGTGCACCCGGCCCCCAACGCGGACGACGGCCCCACCAAAGGCATCAGTCAGCCGCCCTCTCGCGCCCAGGCCTCCCAGGCGTCCCGCGCCGACTGCTCGCTGCGACGGGCCGGCCGGCACCCCATCCATGACGAGTGGCGCAGCTGCGTCCGGGTGGACGCCACCCTGGACCGGGCGCCCGCGGTCGGCCAGACCGCGCGGCTGACCGTGACCGTGCGGACCGACCTGCCCAGCGAGGATCTGACCACCACGATCACGCTGCCAGGAGCGCTGCGCTGGGTCACCGCGCCGACCGGTTTCCGGTCCCGCGGGTCGGCCAAGGCGCCCGAGCTGGCCGGGGGCACGGCCTACGCCTCCCGAGCCAGTCTGAAGCGCGGAGACGTCCACCGGATCACTGGTGTGGTCCGCGCGGTGCGCACCGGTCGCAGCCAGATCAGCGTCTCCGCGTTGAATCAGGCCAAGGACCTCGGCGACGCGGACTCGATCCCGCTGACCGTCGCCACCGCGGCGTCCGGCTCTCGGATGTCGCACCCGGCCGCGGCGGCCGGCACCGCGCACGGCACCACGAAGGTCCCCGCCGGCACCGTGCCGCAGCGGTCCACGAAGCGTGCCTTCCGCAGCGTGGGAACCTCCGGGCTGGCCGGTGCGGGGCAGCCCGGAGCACCGTGCGACACCACAGTCGCCGGTAGCTGGAGCTACGCCGACCAGAGCGGGGTCTTCCGCCCGTCGGCGAACGTCCAGGTGCAGGTGTGGGACGACAACATCTTCGGCGACTCCCGGCTCGCCACCGGCGTCACCGACGGCGCGGGCAACTACAGCCTGTGCTTCGACGCGAACGAGACCGGCGTCTTCGAGTCCGGGACGGCGGACGTCTACGTGTCGTTCGTCAGCGAGAACTCGATCTGGAAGGTCCAGCGCGGTGGCAGCCCGTTGACCTTCTCGACCGGCATCACCGCAAACGTCGCCCGCGGCGGCACGCTGAACCTGGGGTCGCTGACCTCCGGCGACGCGACCCTGCAGCGCGGCCTGCACGCCTTCGATGCGGCGAACGACGCGTGGCTGTTCGTGCCGAAGCCGACGAACCTGTGCTTCGACCAGAGCGACAGCAGCTGCCGTCAGCTGGTCATCAACTGGGCGCCGGACTCCACGGACGGCACGTACTACAGCCTCGGCGGCAACGACGTGCACCTGGCGGCGGACGACCCGAACGCACCGATCACCGTGGTGCACGAAATCGGGCACGCCGTAATGGACGACGTCTACGACGACGCGTACCCGGCCACGCCGAACTGCAACCCGCACTCGATCCTCGGCACCAGCTCCGCCGGGTGCGCATGGACTGAGGGCTGGGCGGAGTGGTTCCCGGCCACGGTCTACAACGACCCGTTCTACCGGTGGCCCAGCGGCGCGTCGTTGGACCTGGAGAATCTCGGCTGGACCGACGGCGGCAACCAGGGTGACACCACCGAGGGCCGGATCGCCGGGGCACTGATCGACATCACCGACTCGGCGAACGAAGGACCCTGGGACACCTACAGCGAAGGCTCCGCCGCACTCTGGGCGACGTTCACCGGGCACGTCTCGAACACGCTCGCCGACTTCTGGAACCAGCGGGCCGCCGACGGTTTCGCGGTCAGCGACCCGGTGCTCGGCGCCCTCCACCAGAACACGATCGACTACGGGTTCCGGGACCTGTTGTCGGACTACGCCGAGAAACGCCGTCCGACGCCGGTCCCGGCGCACCACTACGGGTACGCCACGACGACCGGGTACTGGTCGGTGGTGGCGATCCGGCCGAACCCGGCCGCGGACTACGACCTGCAGCTGTACGACGACCGCGGGCTCGGGACCTTCTTGCGAGGCAGCAGCTTCGGCGGCGCCACCGTGGACTTCGTGGCGGTCGACTCCAACCGGCGGGCGCTCGGCGACTACTACCCGCGGATCAACCAGTTCGCGGGCACTGGCGACTACGACATCGAGCTGGCGCAGGGCTCGGCGGTCGCGCCGTTCGGCACCTCGACCCTCACGATGGGGTCGCGCGACGTCGTCACGGTGCGGGACGTGTTCCTGACCGCCGGCAGCACCACCAGGTTCCGGGTGCAGCCGTCCAACAGCGGGCAGGACGCCGAGGTGTTCTTGATGGGCTCGAACTCAGCCGACCCCGGTTCGTGGACGCCAGCCCGCAGTCAAGCGGTCGGGTTGTCGACGACCGCCGGGGCCGGCGGCGCCGAGCAGTTCGACTACACCGCACCGGTCAGCCAGTGGTACGGCGTGGTGGTCGTGAACAAGGCCGGCTCGGGGCCGTACTCCCTCGGGATCGACCAGAGCGCGCCCAGCGGTTCGGTGGTGGTGAACGGTGGCGCGGCGACCACCACCAGCCGGACGGTGTCGTTGGCCCTGGCGGCCAGCGACACCCAGACGGGAGTGCCGCAGATGCGCGTCGCCACCGACGGGGCCATGGACAGCGAGCCGTGGACTGCGTTCGCGGCCAGCCGCATCGTCTCTTTGCCGGGTGGCAACGGCGTCAAGACCGTGTTGGCGCAGTTCCGCAACGGACTGGGACTGGACTCGGCGGTGGTGTCGGACACCATCACGCTGTCGATGGCGGACCTGGTGGTCAGCCGCACCAGCAACCCGCCGCCGACCGTGCGGCGCGAGAACACCTTTCCCGCGCAGGACGTGACGAGGAATGCTGGGACGCTGACGGCACCGGCCACCACCACGCGATACCTGCTGTCGCTCAACACCACCCGGGATACCGGTGACGTCGTGCTGACCGGGCGGACGGTACCGGCGCTGGCCCCCGGGACGTCGTCGGTGGGGCCGAGCCGGACGGTCACGGTGCCACGCACCACCGCCCCGGGCAGCTACTACCTGATCGCCTGCGCGGACTATCCGAACGGCGTGCCGGAGGTGACCGAGCGGAACAACTGCCGGGCGTCCACGACGCGGGTGCGTGTCACGAGCTGAGCCGCCCAGCACCACGGGGGTCACACCGGCAGTCCTACGGTGTGGCCTCCGCGGTGTGCGAGGCCCCACACCCGTACACAGTCCAGACGGACGCGAACTCCAGCGGACGCGAATCGACGGGACCGAAGACCCTGGACGACATCCGCATCGCCCGGTGCGATGAGGGGTCCGAACCGCCACCCGTTCTGGAGAGATCATCATGCCGGCCATCACCGAACTCATCGACTGGTTCGAGCGGTTGCGCGTAGCCGTCCAGCGGTACCCGCTCGCCGAGGCTGACCGCGCTCGCTGACTGACCGCCGACCGCGTCACCGGCGCCGCTGTCCCAGTGCCCTGACATCAGCAGATCTGGCGCGCCTCGTTCGCGCCACGCTGATGGCACGACCTCGTCGTCCGCACCAGACCTCGCCGCAGGCGCTCGGGCGGGCGATTCGGGTCACGGGAGCAACTTCCAGAACTGCCTGGGGTGAACCTTCACGCCATGAAGTCGGCCAGCGCCCGCCGGATCGCCTCCGATCGGGACACGTGGTCCCGCGTCCAGCGCCGCGATCTCCTGCTCGGTGAGGAGTACGGGGAGACCTGCATCGGTTCAGCGCCGCGGCCCGGACGACCACGGCCGCGGCGTTGCGACTCCTCGACGTCGTAGCCGGCCTCGGCCTCGACCGCCCATCGCTCAATCTGTTCCTCAGTCACCATAAGAAAATCGCGTAGCAAAACCGGTCACAGCACGAGCGTCCAGGTGGTGACGCCCTCGTCGTGGTCGGTGCTCATCGCGACGTCCTGCCCCCATGAGCCCACGATCGTCCAGGTGGCGTCCTGCTGCCAGGCGACGGTGTCGAAACTGGTGGCGACCTGTCGGACCTGCTTGATCGAGAGGTCGACGAGATCCTTGATCCACATGTCGTCGCCCTTGATCCGCAGCCGCAGCTTCAGCTGACCGACCAGCCCCGAGGAGAACTCGTACCCGAAATCCGGATACGGCATCGGGATCTGCCCGACGCCGTCAGGCAACGGAGGCGTCATGTCGTTGTCCCAGGCAAGCGTCAGGTAGAAGTAGTCGCGGAACGACCCGCGCTCGAGATCGTCCTCGGTCGCGTAGTCCAGCTTGAGCGTCGAGATGTGCGTTCCGCCACGAAGCACCTCGGCCTGCACCACGTGATCAGTGCCGGCGTGGTCGCGGTCGGCGGTCCACACGCCGACCCGGATTGAGCCAATCCACATCGTGCCACCTCCTGTTCGCCCTACTTCTCAGATGCTGAACAAGAGCAACGCGGCGGACGTCTGATACCCCGGACGAGTGACCGACCAGGCAGCCAACCAGCCGGCTGCCGTCGTGGCCGCGGCCAGTACCCAGCCAACGCCGGGGACCGCGGCGGTCTGCAGCCCGATCTCCTCGAGTTGTCGGGTCTGGTCATCACGGCAGCTTGAGTCGGCGGCGGGCCGGGTCGATGCCTGGCGTTCGCGCTCGGCAGCAAGCACGGACCCGTCATCGGAAAGAAGTCCCAGAGGACGTGGCGGGGCCTGGTGTTCCTCGGCCGCGTGCAGTTCTGGGTGGCGGTGACCCTGCTCGCCGGGTTCACGCTGTGGTGGATCTACCGCTCTATCCGGTGACCGACCAGCCGGTGCATCAGCACGTCGACGGCCTGGCTGCCGTCGGCGTCACAGCTGGGTGCGCAGGCGCAACGCGTTGGTGATGACGCTGACCGAGGACAACGCCATCGCGGCGGCCGCGATGATCGGAGACAGCAGCAGCCCGAACACCGGATAGAGCACCCCGGCCGCGATCGGGACGCCGGCCGCGTTGTAGATGAACGCGAACACCAGGTTCTGCCGGATGTTCGCCATCGTCGCCGCCGACAACGACCGGGCTCGTGCGAGGCCGCGCAGGTCGCCGCCCAGCAAGGTGACCGCGGCGGCCTCCATGGCGACATCGGTGCCGGAGCCCATCGCCACCCCGACGTCCGCCGCCGCGAGGGCCGGCGCGTCGTTGACGCCGTCCCCGGCGAACGCGACCACCCGGCCCTGAGCACGCAGCTGCTGGACCACCTCGCTCTTGCGGTCCGGCAGCACCTGCGCCTCGATGCGGTCGATGCCGAGACGGGCGCCGACCGCGCGGGCCGTGGTGGGGTTGTCACCGGTCAGCATGACGATCTCGATGCCGCTGCGGCGCAGCTGATCCAGCGCCGCTGGGGTGGTCTCCTTGACCTGGTCGGCCACGGCCAGCACCCCCGCGACGACGTCGTCGACCGCGACCAGGACCGCGGTCGAGCCGTCGCGGCGCCGCTGCTCGGCCACGTCCTCGAGCGCTGCCGGGCACAGGCCCTCGTCCCGCAGGAACTGGGCGGTCCCGATCCGCACCCGCCGCCCGTGCACCATGCCGGCTACGCCACGGCCGGCGAAGGAGTCGAACTCCGTCACGCTGGGCAAGCCACCGAGCGTCCGCCGCGCACCCCGATCAGTACGGTGCGGGCGCTCGTGCGCATCGCCGGGTGCCTGCGGCGCATCGTCCGGTGCCTGCGGCGCCCAGCCGGCAGCGTCTCGCGCGGCGGTCACCACCGCCTGGGCCAATGGATGCTCGGACGCCTGCTCGACCGCGCCGGCCAACCGCAGCACGGCGTCCTGGTCCAGGCCCGCGGTGGTCGCGGCGCGGCTGAGCTGGACGTCGGTGACGGTGGGCCTGCCCTCGGTGAGGGTGCCGGTCTTGTCGAGGACGACGGTGTCGACCCGCTCCATCCGCTCCAGCGCTTCGGCGTCCTTGACCAGCACACCCAGCTGGGCACCACGCCCGACCCCGACCATGATCGACATCGGGGTGGCCAGGCCGAGTGCGCACGGGCAGGCGATGATCAGCACAGCGACCGCCGCGATCAGCGCGGAGGCGAGCCGGGGCGGCGGACCCACCAGCGACCACGCGAGGAAGGTCACCGCCGCGACCACGATCACCGCGGGGACGAACACCGCGGAGACCGTGTCGACCGTGCTCTGGATCGGTGCCCGGGACCGCTGCGCCTCGGTCACCAGCCGCACGATGCGCGCCAGCACTGTCTCGTGGCCGATCCGCTCCGCGCGCACCACCAGCGACCCGGACCCGTTGACCGTCCCACCGATCACCACGTCCCCGGGCTGCTTGGCGACCGGCATCGACTCCCCGGTCACCATCGACTCGTCGACACCCGACCGGCCATCCCGGACCACCGCGTCCACCGGCACCTTGTCCCCCGGCCGGATCCGCAACAGGTCGCCGACCTGAACCTGGTCCAGCGGCACCTCCTGCTCACCACCCCAGGAGTCCACCCGTCGGGCGGTCGTCGGGGCCAGGTCGAGCAGCGCGCGGATCGCACTCGAGGTCCGCTCCCGGGCACGCAGCTCCAGCACCTGCCCCAGCAGCACCAGCGTGGTGATCACCGCGGCCGCCTCGAAGTACACCGCCACCACCCCGCCCATGCCGCGGAAGCTGTCCGGGAAGATCCCCGGAGCGAACGCCGCGACCGTGCTGAACACCCACGCGACCCCGGTGCCCATCGCGATCAGCGTGAACATGTTCAGCCGCAACGTCCGCACGCTCACCGCCCCCCGGACGAAGAACGGCCAGCCCGCCCACCACACCACCGGCGTCGCGAACACGAACTGCCAGGCCACCGCGGCGCGTTCGCCCCCTGCCGCCTCTCGGATCGCCGGCACGAGATGACCGACCATCTCCAGCAGCACCACCGGGACCGACAGCACCACCCCGACCCAGAACCGCCGCGTCATGTCCCGCAGCTCCGGGCTCGGCCCGGCGCCCGCCGTCACCGTCACCGTCTCCAACGCCATCCCACAGATCGGGCACGGCCCCGGCGCCGGTCGGCGTACCTGCGGATGCATCGGGCACGTGTACTCCACGACGTCTGCGCCATCGCTCCTACCGTCCATCCTCCTAAATTACCTCCAGGGGGTATAAGTGCGCGTTGAAGCACGAGTGATCGGCGAGGGGGCCGCCCGCCGCAGGATCGCGCGCCCCCCTGCGCGCGATCCCCTGGCCTGGTGGCGGGTTCGCCCCCAGCCCACCGGCGCGCGAAGTCGCACTTGACCGGCACGACGCTCCCCCATCATCATCGTTATATGCCGATGACAAAGTCTAAGAACGATTCTTGGGTCAGGGGCCGTCATGGCGAGCACGCCGCGCTGGGACCAGCGGCGAGCCTGTTCCGCGGGCTGGGCGATCCCTCGCGGGTGGCGATTCTGCAACACCTGCTGCTCGGCGAGCACCGAGTGGTGGACCTGGTCGAGCACCTCGGGCTGGCGCAGTCGACGGTGTCCCAGCACCTGGCCTGCCTACGGGACTGCGGGCTGGTCACCTCGCGGGCGCAGGGGCGGGCATCAGTCCACGCGGTGGCGCACCCAGCCGCCGTGCGCGGCGTGCTCGCCGCAGCGGAGGTGCTGCTGGCCGCCACCGGTGACGCCGCGGCACTGTGCCCGATCCAACACGGGGGGCGGCAGCGGTGACCGCACCGGTGCAGGCCGTCGAGCACCGCGGGCGGAAACGCCGCGGCGTCGAGCACCGCGCGCAGAACGGTCGCGGTCTCCAGCATCGCGGTCTCCAGCGTCGCGGTCTGGAAAGACGAGGCTCAGAGCCTCGTGGCCAGGAGCAGCGTGGCCTGGAACGACGGGTGCGGCTGCTCGCCTGGGCGACGATCGGCTGGAACACCATCGAGGGCGTCGTGGCGATCGCCGTCGGCGCGGTCGCCGGATCGGTCGCCCTGGTGGGCTTCGGCCTGGACTCGGCGGTCGAGGTGAGCAGCGGGCTGGTGGTGCTGTGGCAGTTCCGGCACCCGGCGCCGCGAGAGCGGGAGCGGCGGGCGCAGCGGTTGATCGCCGCGTGCTTCCTCGCGCTGGCCCTGTACGTCGGGGTGGGCGCGGTCCATGCGCTCGCCACCGGCACGGACGCCGACCCCGCGCCGGTCGGTGTCGCCCTGGCCGCGGTGTCGCTGGTCGTCATGCCAGCGCTGGCCCGGGCGAAGCGACGGGTCGGAGCAGCCCTGGGATCGGGTGCGGTGGTCGCCGACAGCACCCAGACCGCGCTGTGCGCGTGGCTGTCGGCGGCCTTGCTCGCCGGGCTCCTCCTGGACGCCGCGCTCGGCTGGTCCTGGGCCGACCCAACGGCCGGGCTGGTGATCGCGGCGGCCGCGCTGCGGGAGGCGGTCGGCTCCTGGCGAGGCAGCGGCTGCTGCGCCGTCCCACCCGGCAGCGAGGACTCGCCGACGACATCGTCGGCTAGGCGTACCAGCTGAGCGGCAAGCACGGGCGAATGAGCAGAGTGAGCCCGAGTGTCTCAGCGGGGCAGGGAAGTCCGTCGGCGCTGGCGCAGCGACCGAACGACGTCTCGGATCACCTGCGACCTGAACGGCACCTGACCCGATTGCCAGTCGTCCGCGATCGACGCGGTGGCAGCGAGCACCGCATCCAGGGTGCGCTCAGCGGCCCGTGCCGGCAAGCCCATCTCAGCGGCGTGCTCCAACAGGCGTCGACGGGACAGACCTGAGGTCCGACCACCGACGGTGAGGGCGAGCGTCCGATCCTGGTAGGGCAGGGTCGACGGGATGTCGTACGCCGGCGCCACCCGCCACTCACCGTCCGGCGCGCGGAGCACCGAGACGTTCTTGGCATGCAGATCGCCGTCCCGGTGAGCCAGGCGAGGCATAGCTGTCGGAACAGCTCCCGCAACGCCAGGGGACGGGACGCACACAGCCCCGCAAGAGCAACGCACACCTGTTCCCAGGTGACCGCGTACTTGTCCGCCGGGTAGACACCCAGCACCTGGGCGGCGTCCTCGACAGCGAGCGCTGCTGGATCGTCGCCATCACCCGCATCCCCGCTGACGAGCCGGTCGAAGCGCTCCACGAGCAAGCCAGGCCTCCCGGTGGCGTCGTGCACGACCTCGGTCTGCACCACCGGCATCCCAGCCCGCCGGGCCACCTGGAGGAAGTACGCCTCGTTCGCCACCACATGCGGGTACTCCGGCGGGTCGACCTTGAGGATGTATCGACCCCCAGCATGCTGAACAGGCATCGAGAGCATCCGAGCGGATGCCTTGTCCTGCAGGCCGGCCAGCGCCACCGGGTCGACGACCCCACCCGCCTGCAGCACCTCGGCGAAGGTTACCTCCGTGAAGCTGCGGTGTAGACCGGCTGATCGGCAATGGGCAGGGTGGTGGCCACCGAGCGACCCGGAACGGTCAGGTGCTCGGGTCGATAGGCGAACCGGACGCCATCGTCGGTGCGGGTGAGATTCGCGGCCAAGACACCTGCCACGTAGACGTCCGCTTGCCGCACTCGCCGGACATCAGCGGCCGGCCGGGTGCTCATCGGTCGCTCACCGCCGTTCGGCCCGCAATCTGAGGCCGAGAACCTCGAGAACGTCGAGAACCTTGTCGAGCCGAACGGTCGCCTTGCCGTGTTCGAGCTCGCGCACGAATCTCACGGACGCTCCCGACAGGTCGGCCACCTCCTGCTGACCGAGACCGAGCGCGCGGCGCCGCTGGCGCACGTCAGTCGCTAGCCCAGCAACCGACGAGCGGTCTGCTTCTCGGATCATCTCCTCGACCTCACTTCCGTACCGGCATGATCGTGCCGATCACCCTCCTACGCATAGCGAAGGGCAACCCCGAAATTCGAATGCGGCACGATCGTGCCGGTCGGTCGGTGCACTGGTGAATAGGTCTGCGACTCATACCTACCAGGTGGCGTTCGGCCTGTGGTCGCCGCCGTAGCGCCGTGGAAGCCGCCGTAGCGCCGTGGAAGTCGTAGCCGGAAGCCTCGGAGCCAGTCCCGCGACGCTCGCCGGATGCCTACCGTGGAGCAGAGCGCTCCTGCGTCGCCCCCATCCGCGAGCGCCGACGCGCACGATGGATCCATGACTGCTCACCGCCGTGCGTTCGCCTTCCTGCCAGTCCTGCTCGCCGCTGCCGCGGTTGCAACCTCCGTTGTGGCGGCCGTGCCGTCGACGGCGGCACCAGCCTCGACGTCCACGCTCGACGTTTATCTGACGGAGCAGGTGCCCACCGGGAGCCTGCGCGAGCCGGTCGGGGCGACGGCCTGGCCGGTGCCGGGAACCAGCCGGCTGATGGTGCATGAACGGGCGGGAACGATCCGCCGGTACGACGTGCTGCTGGGCCGGATGCTGCGCGGCGACCCTTACGTCGACCTGCGGTCGGTGGTCCGCGACACCAGCGGCGAGCAGGGGCTGCTGGGGCTGGCCTTCGACCCGGCGTTCGCCAGCGGTCGCCCCTACGTCTACGTGGCGTACGTCCGCACCGACGGCGCGCTGCAGGTGTCCCGGCTGACCGCCCAGGCGCCTGGCTCGTGGACCGTCTCGGCGTCCACCCGGCGGGACGTCCTCACGGTGCCGCACCCGACGTACCCCAACCACAACGGCGGCCAGCTGATGTTCGGCCAGGACGGCTACCTCTACATCGGCACCGGGGACGGCGGCGGCGGCGGAGACCCGCTGGACAACGCGCGCGACCGGACGTCGCTGTCGGGCAAGATCCTGCGGATCGACGTCACCCGGTCCTGCTCCGGTCAGCTCTTCTGCCCTGCGCCGACCAACCCCTGGGCGACCTCGACGACCTACCGGCCCGAGATCTTCCTGTACGGGCTGCGCAACCCGTGGCGGTTCTCTCAGGACCGCGCCACCGGCACCCTGTGGATCGCCGACGTCGGGCAGAACGAGTACGAGGAGGTCACCACCGTCTCCCCGAGCTCGTCCGCGCACGATCTCGGGTGGCCGTGCCGGGAGGCGAACGCGGTCTACGACCCGTCCCGGTGCGGCACGGCGGCACGGGTGGCTCCCCGGCTGACCTACTCGCACGCGGTGGGCCAGTCGGTGACCGGCGGCTACGTCTACCGCGGCCGGGGCTACCCGGAGCTGGCCGGCAGGTACGTGTTCGCGGACTTCGTCAGCGGCCGGGTGTTCGTCACCTCCGGCAGCACCTACCGGGCTGAGGCCACCGTGCCGCGCATCACCGCGTTCGGTGAGACCCTCGGCGGCGAGCTGTTCGCCCTCACCTACGACGGCGCCCTGTGGCGGGTGCGTACGCGCTGACCGCACACCCTTAGCGCCGGGCGGCCTGCCGGGACCGGGTGGCCCGGCGGCGCGGAGGCACCAGCGCGTCCAACAACGCGTCCAGGCCGGCATGCAGGTCGGGCTCGGTGTCCGATTCGCCAGCCAGTGCTAGCGCCGCCACCCGCACACGAGGGAATTCATTGGGCGGTAGGCGGTGCAGACCCAGGCGCAGGGGTGGCTCGTCCTCGTCCGGGTTGTCGATCAGCGCGCTCTGCTCGGCCAGCACCCATCCGATCAGCCACCCAGTCACCGCCCGGTGGCAGCGGACGGCGGTCGCGTCGTCCATCCCGTTGCGGGCGAACAGCTCCAGCAGATCCTCGGTGAGCCGCAGCGCTGCTGCGGGGCGACGGGCCAGCGGCACGCTCAGCGGGCGGGCGGCGATCAACGGGAGCACGTGCGGGTGCCGGCGGGCGAGCGCCCGTACGTCGGAAGCGAACCGGTGCAGCTGGCCGCGCCAGTCTGGGTCTGCGGGATCGACCTGCAGCTCGCCGAGGGCGGTGTGCACGAGGCCGTCGAGCAACGCCTCTTTGTTGTCGGCGTGCCGGTAGAGGGCCATCGCCTCGACGCCCAGCTCGGCGGCCAGCCGCCGCATGGTGAGCGCCTCCAGGCCCTCGCGATCGACCAGGGCAAGACTGGCCGCCAACACGGCTGGCCGGTCGATCCGACGCGGACGACCTGCGGGCATCACGCCCCCCTCTCTCCAATACGTAAACGTACAACGTACGCAGCGTGGACTTCTCTGTGCCTCACGACAGCGTCCGATCGGCGACAGTCTCCGCGTTCCGGTTGACAGCCGCATGGTGGGTCACCACGCTCGATCCTATAAGTTTACGTTGTATCTATACGGCAGATATTCTGCGCTCAGGAGATGACGCCCATGCTGATCCGCACCCGCCCCACCTGGCGCTCTCAGCAGGAAAACTCGGCCACAAACCCGGTCAACGGCCCAGCCGTGTGCGCGCACTGGCGACGATGGCCGTCGCTGCGGTGGTCGTTGCACTGATCGTCCCGCTGGCCGCGACGCCGGCTGCCGCGGCCCCGGTGGCACAGGGCTTCCGGGTCACCCCGGCGGACCTCGCGCACATCCTGAGGCAGATCAAGATCGCCGAGGCGCACGTGGCGAACACCACGTCAGCCACCGGACCGTGCGGCGGGCTGCTCGGCGCCGGCGCGAGCCAGGTCGCCAACCCGTTGCTGCCGTACGGGCTACGCACCGTGGACGGCTCCTGCAACAACCTGCAGCCGGGGCGGTCCGCGTTCGGTGCGGCCGACGAGGCGTTCCCCCGGCACGCCCAGCCGGTGTTCGAGCAGGCCGACGACTCCGCGGTGCCCGGGATCGGGCCGGTCGGGCCACCCGGGCGGACGTCGTACGCGCAGCGCAGCGGCGCCGTGGTGGACGCCCAGCCGCGGTTGGCCAGCAACCTGGTCGTGGACCAGACCTCCAC
>JBOFLF010000072.1:0-3953 GCA_051657715.1 Angustibacter sp.
GAAATGCTGCGCGGGGGTGACGCCGCGCACAACGCCGGTGTGGTTCGCGCGGTGCTCGCCGGAGACGTCGGGCCGGTGCGCGACGCCGTGCTGCTCAACGCGGGGATGGCGCTCGCCACCGTAGCCGGTCTTGATGGCGTAGACCCGTCGCAGGAGTCGGTTACCGCTGCCGTCCGGACCGGGATGACGCGCGCCGCCGCGGTGGTCGACTCCGGTGCGGCGGCGGCGCTGCTGGAGCGGTGGGTGGCCTACACCGCCGAACTCGCCGGATAGTCGCGCGTCGCGCCAGGTCGTGCTTGACCCGACCGCGGACCGAAGAGGGAGCGTTGTCAGTGGGCCTCCCTAGCGTGGCGCCCGACGATCTGGAAGGGAGCACGAGCACATGGCCCACCACGACACCACGATGTCCGTCGACTGCAGTACCTGCCCGGTGCGGGAGGTTCACTGCGGGGAGTGCATGGTTCCGGCACTCCTCGACCTGGCGCCGTTCAAGGCTCACGGTCACGTTCGGCTCAACACTCAGGAACGACGTGCGGTGACCCTGCTCGTCCGGGTTGGGCTGATCGATGCCGGGGAAGCGAGCCGGGCGAGGGCGGCTGTGGCGCCGGCCCAGTCTGCTGAACCGCGTCGGGCTGCCGGCCACGCGGCCGGGTGAGTGCGGAGCCACAGCGCTCCGCTGCTCCCGGACCGGTTTCCTACGATGTGCCCATGCGTACGCTGCCGCGCAGTCGCGTCGCCAGTCGCCGTCGTGCCGGCCAGCACCCTGCAGGTCGCCGTTCGGCGGCCGCGGTAGCGGTGACAGCGGCACTGCTGGCGTGCCCGGCAGCGGATGGCGTCGTCCGCGAACCCTCTCCACGCCAGCCGTCGGCATCCGCCCCCGACAGTTTCGCAGCCGAGGTCGACGACCTTCTCGAGCGTCGTTCGGATGCCGTGGTGTCCGGCGACATCGACGCGTTCCGGGCCACCGTGGCCGACCCCGGCAGCGCTGATGGCGCTCGCCAACTCGCGGCGTTCGCTTCGGCCTCGGCACTCGGTGTCGCCCGCTTCGACCATGACCCGGTGTCGTCCGATGACCGCGTCACCGACCTCGTCGTCGATGCTGGGTATCGGGTGCGGGAGGTCGACCGAGCCGACCGGGCCACCCGGATGCACTATCGCCTCGAGCGCGTGGCCGGTGCGTGGCGGGTCGCTGCGGACGCTCCGGTCCAGGGAGCCCCGTCCGCCCCGTGGCTTGCCATGCCGGGGTTCTCGGTGCAGCGTGCCGGCCGGGTTGTCGTCGCCGGAACAATGCCGGCCAGCGGGCGTGCTGAGCAGGCTGACCTCGCTGCCCGCGCGCTGTCCGAGATGGCCCGATGGTGGCCTGGCACTCCACGGCGCACGCTGGTGCTGGCGCCGGCACGGGCCGACCAGGCTGCCGCGCTCCTCGGCGTGTCGGAGTCATCGGGTTCCGTCGCGGCCACGACGGAGGGCCCTACCGGGGGTGACGGCTCTGCCACGGGTGACCGGGTCGTCATCCACCCCGACGCCTGGGCCCGCCTCGGACCCAGCGGTCGGTCCGTCGTGCTGGCCCACGAAGCCGCCCACGTCGCGGTGCGGGCAAGTGTGCCGGTCACCGCGCCGCTCTGGCTGGCCGAGGGGTACGCCGACCATGTCGGGTACCGCCACGCCGATGTCCCACCCGGCCGGCTTCTGGCGCCGCTCACCCACGCGGTGCGCAGTGGGGCCGCGCCCACACGACTCCCGACCGGCGCCGACCTCGACCCTGGCCGCGGCGACCCGGAGGTTGCCTACCTCGCCGCGTGGCAGGCGGTGGAACTGCTCGCCGAGGTGCGGGGCGAGGCAACCGTGCGCCGGTTCGTCATGGCGTGCTCTCCGCCGGGGTCAGCAACCGAAGCGGAGGCTGCGTGCGACGCCGCGCTCGAGAGCGTCGCAGACTGGTCCCGAGCCGAGTTCACTGCGGCGTGGCAGCACCGGCTGTCTGCCATGGCGCGCGGCCAGTGACCACCAAACCAGCGGGTCGGCGCTGGCCGGGATGTGGCTGCACCGCGACCGACGCCGCCACGAGCACCGCGACCAGCCAGAACTGGTTGTAGAACGCCTGTTTGTTGACCAGGCTCGCCACCACGAGGACGAAGGCCAGCCAGCGCAACACCTCGTCAACATCCGGTGCCCGCCGCCACACAGCAGCAGCCGCCACGGCCACTGCTGCGAGCATCAGCCCGCCAGTGACCGCGAAGGGCACCTCAACACCATGTTCGTTGAGCAGGTAGAGGTACCAGGTGTTGGCGAACCGGATCGGGGGGAACTCGACGAGCGCCACCACGGTGTCATTGACGAACGCACCGGAGTCGGCCACTACCCAGGGCAGCAGTAACGCCCCAGCGAGCCCGCCGGTGGCGAGCGTGCGTCGCCAGCCGAAACCCGGCCAGGCCAGCAGCACCGGCGCGAGCAGCGCGAGGTGCTGCTTGCTCGCGCACGCCATGGCAAGCGGGACCACCGCCCACCATCGGCGCCCCCGGTGTACCAGGACGGCCCACCACACCAGCAGCGCCGCCAGGACCGGCTCGGTCCAGGCCTGGTCTATCTGGGTGAGCGTGCCGGGGACAAGCACCACGACGGCGACCACCGAGCCAGCCCGCATGGCGCGCCCGTCGGCGAGCGTCCACACCCCGGCGAGCATGATGACGAACCACCCGAGCAACGCCCAGCGCACGTCGCCCGCGATCCATCGGCCGGGCGCGGTGAGCACCGCCATCCAGGGCAGGTAGGGAAACAGGTCCTGGACGCCGGGCGAGCCGGTCCACTGTTCGGTGTAGGGGTTCTCGCCTCGGCCGAGGGCGTCGGCACCTTGTTGGAGCACGACCCAGACATCGATCCGCGGCGCCCGGTCACCGAGAATGGTCACGACCGTGACGGCTACGTGGGTGCTCAGCGCGACGCCAACAGCCGCGATAGCCGCCCAGCGTCTGCCGAGGAGCAGCAGCGCGGCGCAGGTGAGGCCGCCCACCGTGAGCCCGGTGAGTGCTGCCGTAAGCCAGCCGCCGCGCAGATAGGTGAACAACGGCACCGTCAGCGTGAGCACCACCGAACCGACCAGGATGACGGGCGCGCACCAGGGCCGCCAGCGCACCTCGACCCGCCGGACCAGCCACCAGGCCAGCAGGCCGGTGACGACGGTCAGCGCGAACACGATCGCGACCCGGAACCGGACAACGCTCCACTGCAGCATCCCGAACCAGGTGAGCCACGCACTGGCCGCGAGCCCGGCGGGGAGGAAGGTGCGGGACGTCATCCGCCGTAGAGCGCGTCGACCTCGCCGGCGAAATCACGCATGACCGCGCCACGCTTGAGTTTCAGCGACGGAGTGAGGTGGCCGGACTCCTCGGTGAGATCGGTATCGAGGACGGCGAACCGGCGGATCGACTCGGCCGTGGACACTGCGGTGTTGGCGTCGTCGACCGCGCGTTGGATCTCGGCGAGTACGCGTTCGTCGGTGCGGGCTCGGGTGAACGGCACGTCGTCGAGCCCGTGGTTGGTAGCCCAACCCGGGTACATCTCGTCGTCGAGGGTGACCAGCGCGGCGACGAACGGCAGGCCGTCGCCGACGACCAGGCACTGGCTGACCAAGGGGTGAGCGCGCAGTTTGTCCTCGAGCACCGCAGGCGCGACGTTCTTCCCGCTCGCGGTGACGAGGATCTCCTTCTTCCGCCCGGTGATCCGCAGGAAGCCGTCGTCGTCGAGGTCTCCGAGGTCGCCAGTTCGCAACCATCCATCGACGACGGCGTCGGCGGTCGCAGTGTGCTGACCGTGGTATCCGCGGAAGACACCGACACCACGCAGCAGCACTTCCCCGGCGTCGTCGATCCGCACGTCGACGCCGGGGAGGGGCTGTCCGACGGTGCCGACCCGTAGCGCCCCCGGGCGGTTGACCGTCGCCGGCGCGGTCGTCTCGG
>JBOFLF010000073.1:0-16644 GCA_051657715.1 Angustibacter sp.
CGGGTGACGTTGCGGGTCGCCCGCGGCAACACCGCGTCCCGACGGGTCGCCGAACAGGCCGGCTTCACCCGGTGCGGGACGCTGCACGGCGCTACCGCCCAGCGCAACGGGACCCGCGAGGACTACCTGCTCTACGAACTACTGGCTGCGTACGTCCCCGCCGACTGAGCGCTGGCCCGCACACGTCACGTGCGGCTGCACCGCCCCTTGACATCAGGCCCTGGACTAGCCGACGACGCTCACCCGCTCCGCGAGGGCCGGGCCGAGGTCACCCCGGCCAGTGACCTCAACCCGGCCCAAGCCCAGCCAGTGCGCCATCAGCACCAGCTCGGCGGCCAGTTCGGCGGCCAGGCACGAGGGCGCGCCGGGCTCGGCGTGCGCCGACTGCACCCGCAGCACACCGTCACCAACCTGCCGATCCGCCTTGAGGTCGACGCGCGCCACCAGCGCGTCCCCGAGCAGGAAGGGCAGCACGTAGTACCCATAGCGTCGTTGGGGACCAGGCACGTAGATCTCGATCCGGTAGTCCATGCCGAACAGTGCCTGCGTCCGCGCCCGATCCCACACCAGCGAGTCGAACGGACTGATCAGCGCCCGCGCCTCGATCCGCCTCGGACGGCGGGCCTGAGCGTGCACATACGCCGGACGCCGCCACCCCGAGACCTGGGCGGGCAGCAACTCGCCGTCCGCGACCAGGCCGGCGACCGCCGCTCGGCTGCCCGCCGGATCAAGCCGGAAGTAGTCGCGCAGGCAGGGCTCGCTGGCCACCCCGAACGCCCGTGCCGCCACCCTGACCAGCTCCCGGTGCGCCTGCTCGTCCGAGGGCGTGGGCTGGCCCCACGCCGTGGCTGGGAGAACCCGCTCGGGCAGGTCGTACAGTCGGGCGAACTGTGTGGTGCGGCCGGCCGAGGTCACCTCGCCGGCCCAGAACAGCAGCTCCAGCACCTTCTTCACCGCGGACCAGTTCCACCCCCACTCAGTCCGGTCCCGCGGCGCGTCGTGCGCGATCGCCCGCTCCAGCTCGACGGCCGTGACCGGCCCCCGGTCCCGGACCTCGGCGAGGATCACCTCGGTCAGCCCAGGGTGATCCTGCTCGGCTCGGCGCATACCTCCCCAGGCGTCCTGCCGGGCTCGGGCCATCCGCCACCGCAGCAGCGGGATCGTGGATGGCGGCACCAAGCTCGCCGCGTGCGCCCAGTACTCCACCAAGCGCCGAGGCGGGCGGTCCCGGGCGCGGTCCAGCAGCCCGGTGTCGTAGGGGCCCAGTCGGGAGTAGAACGGCAGGTACTGGCTGCGTGCCAGCACGTTGACGCTGTCGATCTGCACGATGCCGAGCCGGTCCACCACCCGCTGCACTGACGCCATGGTCAGCGGCCGGACATCCATCGGCGTGCCAGGCCTGCGGACGCCGGACAGGCCGCCGAAACCCTGGGCGGCCAGGGCGATCCTCCTGGCCGTCGCGGCCGTCAACCGCAGCGCAGCCGGCTCACTCATCGCGGGGATGCCGACACGACGGCGAACAGCTCCGGTGTGAAAGTCACGGCACGATCCTGCCAGCGACCTGCGACAACGACCGGCCGTGTCGGCTACCGGGAGACGCCGACTGATGTTCCAGCTGGGTGGTCACTAGGTGACGTCGAGGATCTTCTCTCGCACGGCGTACATCACGGCCTCCATCCGGGAATGCAGCTGCAACTTCTCCAGGATGTTCCGGACGTGGTTCTTCACCGTGTTCTCGCTGATGAATAGCTCGCCGGCGATCTCCCGGTTGCCCATGCCGCGGGCGACCAGGCGCAGCACCTCCAGCTCACGCTCGGTCAGCCGCGGCACCGGCAGCTGCGGACGCTGCTCGCTCTTCTTGATCATGGAAGCGAACTCAGTCAGCAGCTTGCTGGCCATCGACGGGCTGATCAACGACTGCCCCTCGGCCACCGCACGGATTCCAGCGGCGATCTCCTCGCCCGGCACGTCCTTGAGCAGGTACCCGTTGGCACCGGCCCGGACCGCCTCGTAGAGGTCCGACTCGTCGTCCGAGATCGTCAGGATGACGATCTTGGTGGACGGCACGACGTCCTTGATCGCGGTGCACGCCTCGATGCCGGAGCGCCGTGGCATCCGGATGTCCATCAGCACCACGTCGGGCAACAGCTCCTCGACCCGACGGATCGCCTCAGCACCATCACCGGCCTCACCGACGATCTCGATGCCCTCCTCGGCGCCGAGCACCATCTCCAGGCCGCGGCGATACAACGCGTGGTCGTCGGCCACCAGCACCCTGATGGCCTCCGGCCCCCTCACCCCGTCGTCCACCCCGCGCCTTCCGTTCGCTGGCCCAACCGCACCGAACCGGCTGAGGCCGTGCGGACGATGATCACCATCATCGTCTCACGGACGCCTCACCGGACCGGGGCACCGGCCTGCGCGGTCGTGTCGGCCGAGTCGGCGCCGTCCGGCACCTCGATCTGCGTGACCTCCAGGTGCAGGACGCCGTACTCCCAACCCCGACGGCGGTAGACCACGCTGGGCCGCCCGCTGCCGGCGTCGCAGAACAGGTAGAAGTCGTGACCCACCAGCTCCATCTCGTACAGCGCCCGCTCGATGGTCATCGGCGCGGCCTGGTGCACCTTCTCCCGGATCTGTACCGGGCTGTCGTCGAGCTGACCGGGAGCCCGGGATACGGTCCCGTTCAGCTCACCAGCAGGGTGGACTGTGCTGTCGCTCGCACCGTCGCTGAGCACCTCCACGTCCCGCGGTCGCGACGCCACCTGTGCCGACGACTGCCCGAGGGACGTCGTCCGCACGCGCCGACGCATCACCTTGCGGTCATGCGCACGGCGCAGCCGCTCCAACAGCTTGGTGTGCGCCCGGTCCAGGGCGACGTAGACGTCCTCGGCGGCGGCCTCGGCCCGCACCACCGGACCCTTGCCGACACAGGTGATCTCCACCCGGTCACAGGACTCGGCCTGTCGTCGGTTCGGCTCGTGGGAGATCACGACGTCGAGCCGACGAGCCTTCGGGGCGAGCTGGGAGACCTTCGACAGCTTGTCCTGCAGGTGCCGCCGGAAACGCTCCTTGACCTCGATGTGTCGGCCGGTGACCACGATCTCCACGGTGGACCTCCTCGTCGGCGTGCTCCGCCAGCGACCTGCGGCGGACCGGATCGGCAGACCCGTGGACTGACGGTACGCCTGTCGCCCCGACCCACGCAGGCGAGCAGGGTGACCTCGTCGCGAATTCCCGGGCCATCGCTCTGGTCTGCCTGAGCCATCACCCCTGGGCCGGATGACGGACCCCCGAGGACCCGGGTGCCGAGCGTCGCGCCGCGGACGCCACCGCGACGGCGCCGAGCACCCAGGCACCCGCGTCCTGCAGTGCCCGCGCGGCCTCGATGAGAGTGGCGCCCGTCGTCACCACATCGTCGACCAGCACCACCGGCCGTTCAATGACGGACCGACCCCACCCGGCTCGGACGATCAGCGCCCCCTCGAGGTTGCGCCGCCGGTCGTGGATCCCGAGTCCGGCTTGGTCGACCACTGGACGAACCTGCCGTAGCGCCGGTACCGCATGGGCGCCCCGGCCACCGCGTGCGCCCAACGCCCCCCACTCATAGCCGCGTCCAGCAGTGGGTCCGACCTCATAGCCACGTCCAGCAGCGGGTCCGACGGTGGACCCGCTCGCAGGCCCAGCGGTGGGACGGGCGGCAGAACAGGCGACGGACCGAGCGAGGGAGCGGGCGGCGGACCGGGCAAGCGCTCGCACCGGCTCATACCCACGCCGCCGCCGGGCCGACATCGAGGACGGCACCGGGATGAGCCACACGTCCTCGGGCGGGTTGAGCTGGCACCGGCCAAGGCAATCCCGCAACGGCCCGGCGAGCGCACCGGCCAGAACGCCGGTGAGGTCCGGCCGGCCGTCGTCCTTCCACCGGTTGATCGCGGTCCGAGCCACCCCGGCGTACCAGGCCGCGTGGTGGACGACGAGGCCACCGGGCAACCGCCGGGCAGGGCCGACGTCCAGCACGAGCTCGGTGGCACATCGCGAGCACCACCGCACCCCAGGCAGGTCACACCCCCCACACCGACGACCGGCCACGAGGTCGATCAGCTCACCGACAGCAGCGCCCGACCTGATGACCGGCAGCCTCCAGCGCGAGCTCACCGAGCAGAGACGAAGGACGTCTGTCACGTCGGAACCGTGACCGAGCTGCCGTTGCCGACCCAGCGCCACGTGTTGCCGACCCGCATCAGCACGCGGCCTCGGTCATCGATCACGAACAGTTCCCGGGACTCGCCCCCCGCTCGAATTCGCACCGGTCCACGCACCCGTGGGAGCACGGTGACCACCCCACCCACCTCCACCTGGTAGGCGCGGACCTCATCGATGCCGGCCAACACCGCCAGGGTTCCCCGATCGGCCCACGCCACATCGCGGATACCGGGCAGCGACTGGCCCACCGTGCGCGGTGGCCCGAGCGCCTCCGGTCGGCCTTCCGGCGATCGGACCACCCCGGACACGTCCAGCCGCCGAACCCCGGCCCGGTCTTGCGACACCACCGCCACCCTTGTCCCGTCCCGGGAGACGTCCAGACTGACCACGCGGCGCCTGTCGAGCCACACCGGTACCAGCGAGCGCGCCGGACCGCCAGCGGCTGCCGGAGCGGTCCAAAGCGAGCCGGCTACCGCGCGATCGGCCACCCACGCCCACCCTGAGGCGTCCACCACGGGTTCGGTCAAGTCCTGGCCGCGCACCAGCAGAACCTGCCGGCCGCCGACCAGTGCCCGCAACCGACGTCCGGTGTCATCGACCCCGACCAGCGACCCCGGCCCAGCACCGATCGACCGCAGACCACGGGTTGCCGGCTCCGGTTGATACCGGTCACCGGCGCCCGGCACCAGGCGACCGCCGCCTTGCTCCAGCCGCAGCAGTCGTCCGTCGTGCAGCACCAGCGGTGGGCCGGCGACGCGGGTGCCGACCTGGAACCCCGCTTCGGGATCCTCGGGCGTGGACGTGGAACGGTCGATCGGATAGGGCGCACCACCCACCGTGAGCTCCACCTCGCTCACCGTGGGGAGCTGGCGGAGCGAGGAGCTCATCTGTGCCCACAGCTGGCGGCGCTGCTCGACGCTGGCCTGCAGCGCCAAGGACGACAGGTCCACCTTCGCCGTCCTCTCCGAGGTCGGCACCGCGTCCACGTCGAGGGTCGTGTTGGGCGGCGCCCCGGTCACCACCGCCCGTGCCAGGTAACCAGGCGGGCCGATGAGCACGGACCGGACCACCGCGGTGGCCAACGAGTCCCGGCTACCGGGGAACCACCGCAGCTCCGGCACCAGCGTCCTGGTCCGAGGAGCGACGAACGTCAGGCGGATGGGTGTGTACGTGCGCTGAAAGTCGTACTGAGCCATCCACAGCCCGAAGTTGGTGGGGAGCCGATCGATCCGCCACGTGTCCGCCTCGCGGGTCACGACGAAGCGCCGCTGCTCGACGGTCCCGGGCGGAGACAACGTGAGCTCCCCGGTGGCATCGACCACCCCCCACACGGGCGCGCGGACGGTCACCACTCGCTGGCTGCCGGAACCGACGCTGGTGAGAGTTGGGGAGCGGTTGGGATGGATCACGTTGCGGCGGGTTGGCACCCACTGAGCGCTGGCGCCGGAGCTCGACTCGGCAAGAAAAGTGCGCGCGACGGCATGGTCGTCAGCAAAGCCGGTACCGGCCAAGAGGAATCCTCGCACCACCTCGGCCGGCCCAGCCCCGGGCCGAGGACCTCGCGGCGACACGCCCAGCGGCTCCGGGTCGACCGCACCCACCACTCGGCCGACGCCAGCCGGGCCGCTGTCCGGCAGACCCGCACAGCCGCACAGCCCACCGAGGACGACCGCCACCGCGATCGCCAGCCCGCCTTGTCCCGTCCTCCTGGCGGAGGACAGATCCGACCGACATCTCACGGCTGTGTCGCTCACCGGTCCACCGCCCAGGAGGTACGGGGCATCGCCGTCGCCGGGTCAGGCTCGAGCGGAGCAGGAAGACGTTGATATGCCTGACCCACCAACGTGGCGACAGCGTCCGACGGTGTGAGGGGCAGCGGAGACCCGGTGATGTCAACGCCGTCACGACGCGGCAGGGTCAACCGGAAGCAGCTGCCGCCCCCCGGCTCACCCCACGCCTGCAGCCACCCTCCGTGCAGCCGGGCGTCCTCAATCGCGATGGCCAGGCCGAGGCCGTTGCCGCCCACCTTCCGGGCTCGCGACGGGTCCGCCCGCCAGAACCGGTTGAACACCAGCGCGGCCTCGCCCGGCCGCAGACCCACCCCGTGATCGCGGACCGAGACCGCGACCACGTCCGGATCCGCCGCGATCCGGATCACCACCGGCTGACCCTCCCCGTGTTCCAGCGCATTGACCACGAGATTGCGCAGGATGCGCTCGATCCGCCGCGGGTCCACCTCGGCGATCGGCGCCACCGGCTCGTCCACGCTCCCCTGGGAGACAGTGCCCGCAGCAGCAACCGCGGGAGAGGTCGCGGCCGGGTCACGAACTGGAGTGGTCAACGCTCGCTGCAACAACACCGCCACCGTGCTACCGCTGGTAGCGGACAACGCCGAGCACCCGTCCACCACCCGATCCACCACCTCCCGCAGATCGGTGGGCTCCCGGTCGAGCAGATCGCCGCCAGCGTCGATCCGGCTGATCTCCAACAGGTCAGCCAGGAGTGCTTCGAACCGGTCAAGCTGGGTGACAAGCAGCTCGGCTGACCGAGCGACCTGCGGCGCGAAGCCCTCGCGAGCCTCGTGCAGCACGTCGCTCGCCATCCGGACGGTGGTCAACGGGGTGCGCAGCTCGTGCGACACGTCGCTGACGAACCGCTGCTGCACCTGCGACAAGTTCTCCAGCTGACCGATCTGGCGCTGCAGGTTCTGGGCCATGGTGTTGAAGGACGCCGCCAGCCGCGCCAGATCGTCCTCCCCCCGCGGCACCATCCGCTCGGTGAGCCGCCCGGAGGACAACCGGTGTGCCACCGCCGCCGCCTGCCGGACCGGTCGCACCACCTGCCGGGTGACGACGTACGCCACCCCGCCGACCAGCAGGACCAGGATCCCGCCACCGACGAGGAGGCTCTGCCGGACCAAGCTGAGCGTGTCCTGCTCGCGCTGCAGGCTGAAGACGAAGTACAGCTCGTACGGACCGGCGACCGGGACATCGACGACCGAGCCGATCGCGATGCCGGGTGCGGACCGGGTGGACCCGCTGTAGCGGATGCGGACGAACTGCTCCTCCTGACGACCCGTGGCGACCACCCGTCCACGCAAGGCCGAGGGGACGACGGACAACGCGATATCCCGAGAGCCGAGATCGGGCTCGGGCGCCCGCCGGGTAGCGGTGGCTGGACGGAGGATCACCACCTCCCGGCTGTCGTCCGGGTCCGGTGAGGCCAGCCGGGGCAGCAGGTCGTTGAGCAGCAGGTTGAAGCCGTCGATGTCCTCGACGGTGTCGAACTGGGCCTGGGCGTCGACCCGCCCGCGGTCCGCCTCCCCTCGGGCGGTGACCAGTCGCTCGCGGATCAGACCCGCTTCGATCTGGTTGACCAAAAGCGTGCCCACCCCCGCTGCCGCGAACAGGCCGAGGAGCATCGTCGCCGTGACCACGCGCAATTGGAGCGACCGACGCCAGCGACGACGCACCCCCCGCCCTGGACGCAGGAACTGCTCAGCCACGACATGGACCAGCCAGCGCAGCAGAGCACGCGGGACAGCCCGCACGATCACTCCGTGGCCCCGGCCTTGTACCCCACGCCACGGACGGTCACGATGATCTGTGGATGCTCCGGGTCCAGCTCGACCTTGGAACGCAGTCGCTGCACGTGCACGTTCACCAGCCGGGTGTCCCCGGCGTGCCGGTACCCCCACACCTCCTGAAGCAGCACCTCGCGGGAGAACACCTGCCATGGCTTGCGCGCCAACGCGACCAGCAGGTCGAACTCCAGCGGGGTCAACGAGATCGCCTGGTCGCCGCGGGCCACGGAGTGCCCAGCGATGTCGACGGTGAGATCCCCGATCACTAGCCGCTCCGGGCCGGCGCCGGCGCCGGCGGTGTCACGCAACCGCGCTCGGACCCGTGCCACCAACTCCTTGTGCTTGAACGGCTTGACCACGTAGTCGTCCGCGCCGCTCTCCAGGCCGACCACCACGTCCACGGTGTCGCTCTTGGCGGTGAGCATCACGATCGGGACGCCGGACTCGGCCCGGATCCGACGACACACCTCAATCCCATCGACCCCCGGGAGCATGACGTCCAGCAGCACGACATCCGGACGGACCTCGTGGAAGACACTCAACGCGGTCTCACCGTCACCGCAGTGCACGGGCTCGTAGCCTTCGCCACGCAAGACGATGCCGAGCATCTCGGCCAAGGCCATGTCGTCGTCGACGACCAGCACGCGACCCTTCATGAGCTGTGACCTCACCTCAAATCCTCAGTGGCTGCCCGCATCCTCACCGGCTCCGCTCGGTGAGCCCGGTGGTGCCGACAGCTTTCGGCGCCACCGGACGGACCTGTTCAATCGTCTCATCTCGCGGGACAGCGCCGGCTCCATCCACACAGATTGCCTGTGCCGACACCGGGAGGTCCTGCCCCGTCCACGCTGGGACGACCTCACCGAGCACCGTGGCACGATGGACGCCGCCCTTGCTTGGGGTTTGTCCCTAGCTCGATCCGAGGCACATCACCTGGATCAGGCACGTCACCTGATCCAGGCGTGATCCACCCGTCCGGTCGACCACCCACACCAAGTCGACTACCTACACCGAGTCGACCACCCACACCAGGAGGAGCAGCCCGTGAGCGACCATCAGCCGCCGGCCCCCTGGTCGCCGTCGCAAGCTCCGCCACCGCAAGCGGAGCCTGCGCAGGCTCCGGTCTTTCATCCGCCACAGCCGCCGGCACATCCGGCGTGGGGAACGCCGGCACCGCCATCGGGCTATGCCACGGCACCGAACCTGGGATCAAGCCCCGGTGGGTGGACGCCGCCGGCTCCCGTCGGCGTGGTGCCGCTTCGGCCGCTCCCGCTCGCGGACCTGTTGGACGGTGCGGTCCAGGCGATGCGCCACAACCCGCCCGTGATGTTCGGCCTGTCGGCCGTGGTGGCCGTGTTCAGCGGTCTGATGTCCGTCGTCGCCGTGCTCAGCACAGCCTGGCTGGGGGGAACGACGACGAGCATCGATCCACTGGGGACCATGGTCACCGCCAGCGACCTCGCGGACGTGGTGCTGGGCTTCGTCGGCACGGTGATCGCCCCGTTCGCACTGCGCAGCCTGGCGTTGACCGTGCTTACCGGGCTGCTCATCATCGCGGTCAGCGAGGCGGTGATCGGCCGTCGACCATCCATCGCACAGGTGTGGCAGGCGATCGGCTGGCGTGGCCTCGGACGCCTCATGCTGCTCACCATGATCACCAGCCTGCTGTATGCCGCAATCATCACGGTGTTGGTCGCCGCAGTGGTCGGGTTGTACCTGGTGGCCATCCCCCTGGGAGTGATCGGGACCGTCATCGCCGGCGTCGCGGCTATCGGTGTGGTTTTCCTGCTCTGGGTTCGGCTCGCATTCGCGCCGGCGTCCTTACTGCTGGAACGCATCGGGGTGGGGGCGGCGCTGACCCGCTCCTGGCGGCTGGTCACCGGCTCCTGGTGGCGGGTCTTCGGCATCCTGCTGCTCGCGGCGCTCATCGCTGCGGTCGCGTCCTTCACGGTGGGCCTGCCGTTCAGCCTCCTGGCCGGCATGACTGCCATCGCCCTCGGCGGCCAGGACCCTGAGGCCATGGGCATCGGCGCGCTGGTGGCCAACACGCTGATCAGCAACCTCGGGACCGTCCTGAGCACCATCGTGGTGGCGCCGTTCTCCGCGGCGATGACGTCCCTGCTCTACATCGACGTGCGGATTCGGCGCGAGGGGCTGGACGTCGCGCTCGGCCGGGCCGCCTGGGCGACCCACGAGGAACGCAGCGCCAGGACCGTCTCCGGTCCTTGGCCTGGTGGGGTTCCGCCGACGTGATCCGGCTGCGCTGTCCCATGGCCCGGGCCGTTCCACCCCGGGCCGCTCTTTCCCTGACCGCACAGCTGCTCGCAGTTCCGTTGGACCCGGATCGCGACCAGGCCCGGGAATGGGCTCGCCAGGAGCTGACCGACCCCCGCTACGCCGACGCGAAACCCGACTGGACGGCCCGGGCGGTGCGCTGGTTCCTCGATCAGCTGGGCAAGCTCGGCCTCGACAGCGGGGGCCTGGCCGGGACCGGCACCGGGGCGGTCCTGGCCGTCCTGGTCGTCGTCCTCGCGGTGCTGGTGTGGCGGACACGTGCCCGCAGGTTCCGCAGCCCCACCCGGGACGGTCAAGTGTTCACCGGCCGGGCTCTGGACGCGGCGCAGCATCGGGCCTTGGCCGACCAAGCGGCCACCGAGGGCCGGTGGGCGGACGCCGTCCAGGAGCGGTTCCGCGCGATCGCCCGGACGCTGGAGGAGCGGGCGATCGCGGACGAGCGGCCAGGGCGCACCGCACGAGAGGTCACCGACGAGGCCGCCGCCGTGCTCCCGGACCACGCTGTCGCGCTGAGCGCGGCGGCAACCCTGTTCGACCAGGTGCTGTACGGCGGGGCGCCGGCCGGACGACAAGACGAAGAACGGCTGCGGGCGACGGACGAAGCTGTCCAGCGCGCCAGGCCGGACAGTTCCGTGCTGGACCTCGCCACCGCGCGAGTTCCTCGATGACCAGCACGCCAGCGACCGCGGATCCTGCCGCGGGCCACGACGCGACCCTGGGACGGACAGCGCCGGTCTTCAACCCCGCAGGCACCAACCCCGCAGGCACCAACCCCGCAGGCACGAGTCCCGTAGAGGCCAACTCCGCGGATGCTGGCCCCGCGGGCCCGAAACCCGCACGACCACGTCGCTGGTGGGTGCTGGGCACCGCCGGCCTGATCCTGCTTGCCACGCTGGTCGGCACGATCACCGCCCGGCCGAGCAGCACCATGCTGCTGGACCCCGAGTCCGCCGGGCCGGACGGTGCCCTGGCGGTGACCCGAGTACTGGCGCAGCAAGGGACGCAGGTGCGGACCGTGCGCCGGTTCGACGACCTGCGCGCCCAAGCCCGGCGGGCGCCCGGGCCGGTGTCCATCATGCTCGCCCGCCCGGACCGGCTCGCGCCCGGCCGGGCCGGCGACCTTCGTGAGCTCCTCGCGCAGGTCCGCGCCGACCTCGTGTTGGTGGCAGCCGAGAACCTCGTCCTCAGCGACCTGGACCTGCCGGTCGGGTCCAAGCCCGACGTCCCGACGCAGGTCCGTCGTCCGGTGTGCGACGACCCGGTGGCCAGGCGCGCCGGGCCAGCCCTGAGCGGCGGCGTTAGGTACGTGGCCGTGGGCGCCGACGACGGCTCACGGCTGGTGCCGTGCTACATTGCGGACGGCTTCGCCACCTACCTGGCCGTGGACCGGCCCGTCGACTCCCCGAGCACCCCAGCTGGGAGTTCTGCGGATTCCCAGCGCACCACCCTGATCGGCGATGGCCGCGCCTTCACCAACGCCCGGCTGGCTGAGGACGGCAACGCCGCGCTCGCGTTCGGCTCGTTTGGTCGGCGACCCGTGGTGGTGTGGTGGACGCCGGACCCGCTGGACGGGCCACCCACCGATGCCCCACCCAGCCTGGTGGACCTGCTGCCGGATGGAGTGCTCCTGGGTGCGATCCAAGGCGTGATCGTGCTGCTGGTCCTCGTGCTCTGGCGCGTCCGGCGCCTCGGCCGGCTGGTCACCGAACCCCTGCCTGTGATCGTCCGGGCGATCGAGACCACCCAAGGGCGAGCCAGCCTCTACCGCCGGGCTCGAGCCCGCGGCCGGGCCGCCCAGGTGCTGCGGGTCGCCACCGTCCGCAGGCTCGCCCAGCGGTGCGGCCTGGCCTCCAGCGCCGATCCCGAGCAGGTCGCGGGCGCGGTAGCCCGCGCCACCGGACGCCCGTCGGCCGAGGTGGTGGCCCTGCTGATCGGTCCCGATCCGCCGGACGACGTCCAGCTGGTGCTGCTCGCCCGTTCGTTGCTCGCCCTGGAGGAAGAGGTACGCCGACCGTGACCGACCGCGCTGACCAGCCCGCCACGACCAGCCCGAGCCCGCCGCAGAACCACCCGCCCGAGCACCCTGCACCCCAACCGGCAGCCGACGTCGGGCACGCCGCGGACGCACGAGCCGCCCTGCACGCCGTCCGCACTGAGGTGGCCCGGGCCGTGGTCGGCCAGGACGCCGCGGTGACCGGCCTGGTGATCGCCCTGCTGGTCCGCGGGCACGTCCTGCTGGAGGGAGTGCCCGGCGTCGCCAAGACGCTCCTGGTCCGGGCGTTGTGCGCGGCCCTGCAGCTGCGCACCACGCGCGTCCAGTTCACCCCGGACCTGATGCCGGGCGACATCACCGGCTCACTGGTCTACGACGCCCGGTCGGCCGAGTTCTCCTTTCGCCCCGGCCCGGTGTTCACCAACCTGCTCCTGGCCGACGAGATCAACCGCACCCCGCCGAAGACTCAGGCGGCGTTGCTGGAGGCCATGGAAGAACGGCAGGTCACCGTGGACGGCGAGCCGCGGGCGTTGCCGGAGCCGTTCGTCGTGTGCGCCACCCAGAACCCGGTCGAGTACGAGGGCACCTATCCGCTGCCCGAGGCCCAGCTGGACCGCTTTCTGCTGAAGCTGCAGGTCACGATCCCGCCGCGGGATCAGGAGGTGGAGGTGTTGGCGCGGCATGCGTCCGGTTTCGATCCTCGCGACTTGACGGCTGCCGGGGTGCGCCCGGTCGCCGGACCGCAGCACCTGGCGGCCGGTGCCGCCGCGGTGCGATCGGTCCGGGTCGGCCCGGACGTCCTCGGGTACGTGGTGGACATCGCCCGGGCGACCCGGGCGTCGCCGTCGCTCGCGCTCGGCGTCAGCCCGCGCGGGGGTACGGCGCTGCTCGCCGCCAGCCGGGCCTGGGCCTGGTTGGCCGGGCGGGACTACGTGTCCCCAGACGACGTCAAGGCGCTCGCTGGGTCGACGCTGCGACATCGGGTGGCGTTGCGGCCGGAGGCCGAGCTGGAGGGAGTCGGCGTGGACGCGGTGCTCGCCGGGATCCTGGACGCGGTCCCGGTGCCCCGCTAGTGGCGCTCACCGGTCGGGCGGTGTGGCTGGCGGTCGTCGGCGTGCCGTGGGTGGTGTTGGTCCAGCCGCGGTGGTCGGGGCTGCTGGCCTGGACCGCAGTCCTGCTGGCCGCGGTGGTTGTGGACGTCGTCCTGGCCGGCAGTCCTCGGCAATTGATCATCCACCGGGCACCGTTGTCGGCGACCCGGCTGCACCAGCCGACCAGCACCGGGTTAACGGTGTGGAACACCGGCCGACGCCGGGTCCGCGGCGTGCTGCGCGACGGGTGGCAACCGTCGGCGGGCGCCGCGGGAACACCGCGCGAGGAGGAGGCACCGCGTGCGAACGGACGGGACCGGCGACGATCCCGGCATCAAGGTCGGGATCAGCACCGGCACTGGGATCGGCACCGCATCGACGTTCCGGCGGGCCAAGGTCGGCGGGTGAGCACCCCGCTCCGGCCGTGGCGGCGGGGAACTCTCACCGTCGATCAGGTGACGGTCAGAGCCCTCGGTCCGCTCGGGCTAGCAGCTCGGCAACGCTCACTGGCCGTGCCGGGCCGCCTGCGGGTGCTGCCCCCGTTCACCTCGCGCAAGCACTTGCCCAGCCGGCTGGCCCGGCTCCGGGAGATAGACGGCCGGTCGTCTGTCAACATCCGCGGTCAAGGCACCGAGTTCGACTCGCTGCGCGACTACGTCCCGGGTGACGACGTGCGGAGCATCGACTGGCGAGCGACTGCCCGGCGCCGGCAGGTGGTGGTCCGCACCTGGCGCCCGGAGCGGGACCGTCGGGTGCTGCTGGTGCTCGACACCTCCCGCACCGCTGCCGGGCGGGTCGGCGACCAGCCCCGGTTGGACTCGGCGATGGACGCCGCGCTGCTGCTCGCCGCCCTCGCCGGGCACGCCGGCGACCGGGTGAGCCTGGTGGCGGTGGACCGCCGGGTCCGGGTGCGGGTCCGCGGCTCGGGCCGGACGACGACCCTGACCGAGATCGTCGACGCGCTGGCCCCGTTGGGGGCTTCGCTCGTGGAGGCGGACTGGACGGTGGTGGCCGCTGCGGTGCGGTCCGAGCTGAGCGGACGCGCCCTGGTGGTGCTCCTGACACCGCTGGAGGCCACCGCCGTCGAACAAGGGCTGCTGCCCGTGCTGGGCCAGCTGACCAGCCGACATCACGTGGTCATCGCGTCCGTCGCGGACCCGGAGCAGCACGCCATGACCCGTAGTCGGGACACCGCGGAGCAGGTCTACGGCGCCGCCGCCGCCGAGCGCGCTGACGTGGAGCGCGAACGGGTCACCCGCCTGCTGGTCCGGGCCGGGGCCGACGTGGTGGACGCCTCGCCCGAGCAGCTGCCACCCAGGCTGGCGGACACCTACCTGGCACTCAAGGCGGCTGGCCGGCTGTAATCACCAACGGTCAGCCGGACGCAGGGTCCAGCCTCACCGGGTCAGCGTCACCGGGTCAACGTCACCGGGTCAACCGGACGTCGGGGCGGCGTCGTCGAGGTAACGGGCCTCCAGGTCGCCGATCTCGCCGGCTCGGACCGCCCAGCGCCCCCAGGTGAAGACGTAGCCGAGGAACAACGCCTCGGCGGCCACACCGATCCCGACCCGACCCCAGGTCGGCAACGACGACGGGGTCACGAACGCCTCGATCACCCCGGACACCGCCAGCACCACCACGAGACCCATCGCGATCCCAACCGCGGCCCGCCCCTCCTCGGCGAGCGCTCGTGCCCGGGTACGCGGACCCGGGTCCACCCAGGCCCAGAACAGCCGCAAACCGGCACCGCCCGCGATGAGGACGGCCGTGAGCTCGAGCAGCCCGTGCGGAGTGATCAGGCCGAAGAACAGGTCGAGTCGTCCGTTGGCGGCCATCAGGCCACCCACGATGCCGATGCTCGCGGCATTGCTCGCCAGGACGTACAGCACCGGCAGCCCGAGAACGCCGAACGCGATGCACTGCGCGGCCACCCAGGCGTTGTTGGTCCACACCTGCGCGGCGAAGCTGCTCGCGGCGTACTCCGAGTAGTAGGCCTCGAAGTCGGTGGTCACCAGCTGCCGGATCTCCAGCTCGGACGCGACGGCCGCCTGCGCCTGCGGGTCGGACGCCACCCACCACCCCACGGCCACGCTCAGCAGCAGGGCACCGGCCGCAGCGCCACCCCACCATCGACGGGTGCGGTACACCGCTGCTGGAAAGGACCGGGTGGCGAACCGGACGAGATCCCGCCAGCCGCTGTCGTGGGCACCGGTCACCGCGGCACGGGCACGCGCCACCGTGCTGGACAGCTGGGCGATCAGGGTCGGGTCCGGCGCCGCGGACTGGACCACCGACAGCTGGGTCGTCGCCCGCTGGTACAGCAGGATGAGCCGATCGGCCGCTGGGCCGTCCAGCCGTCGTCGCCGACTCAACGAGTCCAGCTCGTCCCACTCGGTGCGGTAGGTGTCGACGAAGGCGTCCAGGTCCACGGCAGGTCACGGTACCGCCGCTGGCCGGGAGCAGCGATACGTCGGCGACCGTCCGTAGGCTGGATCCATGAGTCCACGAGCCCGTCAGCCGGAGCATCCGCGGCGGCCGACGGGCTCCCTGAACGAGGAGCCTGCCGCGTGAGCCAGGTGGTCACCGGCGAGGCCGTGCGGTTGGACGTTCGGCCGGCTACCTTCGCGTCCCGAGCCACCTGCGGCGCCGTCGACCTGGCGGTGGCCTGGGCTGTGCTGATCACGGCGCTCCTGGTCTCGGCACCGTTCTCCACGGCGCTTGACCGGGCCAGCATCAACGCCCTGCTCCTGGTGGTGGTCGTCACGAGCACGGTCATTCTCCCGGTAGCGGTGGAGACCCTCACCCGAGGCCGCACGCTCGGCAAGCTCGTCCTGGGGTTGCGCACCGTCCGCGATGACGGCGGACCGGTGCGGTGGCGGCACTGCCTGACCCGAGGCCTGGTCGGCTTCGTGGAGATCTGGCTGCTGTTAGGGGTGCTGGCGTTGCTGTGTTCGTTGCTCACCGAGCGCGGCAAACGGCTGGGGGACCTGGCGGCTGGCACCTATGTGATCCGAGAGCGGGGCCCGCGACAGCAGCCGATGGCCCTGCAGGTGCCGGCTTTCTTGTCCGGGTGGGCTCGGACCGCGGACATCGCTCGGCTGCCGGACGGGATGTCCCTGGCCGTCCGGCAGTTTCTGCACCGGGCACCGCAGATGCACGCACCGGCCCGCGACAGCCTGGGTCGAGAGCTGGCCGCGGCGGTCCGGCCCTACGTTGCCCCTCCCCCACCAGCCGGCACCCCGGCCGAGGCGTATCTGATGGCGGTGCTCGCTGAGCGCCGCCACCGGGACATCGCTCGACTGGCCCGCGAGGAGCAGATCCGCTTTCGCCTGTCGACCACCGACTCCATCGACGCCGCCTTGGCCCGCGTCCGACGCTGATCTCATTGGCCTGGGTCGCAGGCATACGGCCGGAGCGGGGTGGGTGTTTCCTGGGTCAGCTGTCGCAGGCTCCTTGACGCTTGACCCAGGAAACAC
>JBOFLF010000074.1:0-3040 GCA_051657715.1 Angustibacter sp.
GGACATCCACCCCCCGGCCCGCGACCGCCGAGGTGGTGCGCACCTCGGCGGTCGCCAGACCGTCGGCGCGGATCAGCCGCTCCAGATCCGCACGGCATACGTCCAACGCCTCGCTGGACAGCCGGTCGGCGTGGTTCAACACGACCAAGGTGACCGGATCCTGACCTGCGAGGGGTGCCAGGTAACGACGGTGCAGGGCGACGTCGGCGTACTTCTGGGGATCGGTGACCCAGATGAACACGTCGACCAGCTCGACCAGCCGGTCCACCTCCAGGCGGTGGGTGACCTCGGTGGAGTCGTGGTCCGGCAGGTCCAGCAGCACCAGACCAGCCAGCGAGTCGTCCTGCTGCGCCTGAAGGCTCGATCCAGCGCCAGTCGCGGTATGGCCGGGGAGATCGAGCGGGCTCTCGTGCCGGGTCCGGTTGCGTTGCGGGACCGCCAACCAGTCCAGCAGCAGCCGCGCGCTGCTCGTCCCCCAGACGCACGCCGACACCGCGGAGGTGGTGGGCCGACGAGCCCCGGTGGTGGCGATGTCGAGGCCTGCGATCGCGTTGAGCAGGCTGGACTTGCCGCTGCCCGTCGCGCCCGCAAGAGCGACCACCGTGTGGTCGGCGGACAGCCTCAGCCGCTCGTCGACCCGTTCGAGGATGGACCGAGCACGACGGTCGGCGTCCTCGGGCAACCGGTTGCCGCCGAACTGCAACGCCTCGCTGAGAGCCTGCACCCGGGCGGCCAGGTCGCCGCCTCCGGGGTGCCGGTGCGCCACACCACCTGATCCGCTGGAGCGAGCCGCCGGCCCTGGATCCGGCACCGGGTCGTGAGCTGGGCTCGGTCCGGTGCTTCCGGACCCATTCGTGGTGGACGTCGTCATCGAACCTTTCCCCATGCGGTGGTGGCCTGCTCGAGGCCGATCAGCGACGTGCCCCCGCGCAGTTCACCCAGAGCCGTCTCGTATCGACCCCGATCGGTGGCCAGCACATCGTCAACCCGACGCAGCAGGTCGTCCTGCGCCTTGGCGGTCAGGGACCGGACTGCCTGATGGCCGAGGACCGCCACCAGGAGGCGTCGGGCCAGCGCCACGACCCCACCCGGGTCGGCCACCTCGGCTCCGGTCGTATCGCCAGCGTGCCCCAGCACCGCGACCATGAGCAGGACGCCGGTCTCGCCAATTCCATCACGTGGATCGGTCGCGGATCCCACCCGATCGTCGGAGGTCACCACGAGCAGCACACCTGCCTGCCAGTCCCGGACTGCTTGGGCGCTGCGCTCCTCGAGCTCGGCGGGCGGCTCGATCAGCTCCGGATGACGCTCCAGGAAATCGGAGCCGCCAGGCGTCGCCCGCCACCGGCCGGTGATCTGCGAGACAGCGGACTCCAGTTGAGCGGTCACCAGGAGATGCACCGCGGTCCGCAGCCCCTCCGTCACCGCGTCCGCCTGCCCGTCCGATCGACTCGACGACGCCACACCGCCCCGCTCGCCAGCTCTGGCGACCCCATCACTGGTGACCTGAGCGTTGGCGGCCCTGGACTCCAGCGTCTTCATCACCGCACCGGCACCGACGAACGCCTGCCACCGGGCCAGCACCTCACCGCGCAGCAACGACCCGTCGAACAAGCTCTCGGCCATCCGCTCCCGAGCCTGGACGTATTCCTCGGTGACCGAGGCTGCGAGCTCGGCGCGCGCGTCCTGCTGCGCACCGACCACCGGGACGAGAGCCTGCACCCGGCGTTCCACGGACGTGATGGCGCCGATGAGGGTGCGCCGGATGACGACCCGTCTGGCTTGCGGGTTCTTGGCCAACGCGGTCAACCAGGACCGAACCGGGCGGACGACCTCGGCAGCAAGCAGACCGTCGCCGTCCACAGCGTTCTCGGTGATGGTGAACAACGGCGTGCGCGAGTGCCCGCGCTCGCGCAGCATGGCCAGCAGGTGCACCCGGATCTCGGCGAGGGCGTCCTGCGGCACCCGGTCCAGCACCACGGCGACGGCAACCCCCCGGTCGGCGGCCTCTCGCAGCAGGTCCCACGGAACGGCGTCGGCGTACCTGGCCGCTGTGGTGACGAATAGCCAGAGGTCGGCGGCGGCTAGAAGTTGGCGAGCCAACTCACGGTTGGCGCGCACCACCGAGTCGATGTCCGGCGGGTCCAACAGCGCCAGCCCAGCGGGTAGCTGGTCGCTGACCGCCAGGGTGACGTCGGTGATCTGGTCTGCCGCGTCGTCCACCAACCCATCGGCCGACGAGCCAGCGGCGCCCCGGCGAGCCAGGGTCGGGGACTCACGAGGGTCTGATGGTGCCCGAGTCAGCGACGGCAGGATCCGGCTGTCACTGAACCACCCCGCGTCATCCGGGTGGTGCACCAGGACTGGTGACCGGGTCGTGGGACGCAGCACCCCGGTCAGGCTCAGCGGCGCCCGCAGCACCGAGTTCACCAACGTGGACTTGCCAGCACCGGTCGAACCGCCCACGACGGCCAGCAGCGGGCCGTTCATCGCGCGCAATCGTGGCAGCAGGTAGTCGTCGAGCTGGTCGACGATCGCCGTGCGCTCCTGTCGGGCTTGCTCGGCACCCTCCAGCTCCAACGGCAACCGGACTTCGTGGACGGCTCGCCGCAACGACTCAGCCGCAGCCAAGACGTCGCCCGCCCGCCATCGGCTCATCGCGGCCTCACCGCCACCACCGTCACCATTGCCTTCGTTTCGCTCTCGACCTTGTTGCTGCGCTTGACGTCGCCGCTCTCGACACTGGTACCCGCTCGACCGACGCTGTTACCCGCTCGACCCGGATCTCATCCCATCGATCCGAAGCCTCCCCCGCACGGCTGATCCGTGACCGATCTGCTCCCGCAGCCTCCCACGAGGACCTAGCCTGCCGGGTGTTGATCCGCATGCCAACCCACCTCGCCGATCGAGGGCGCGGGTCGTGACCCAAGTCGGCGAAGGGTGATGAGAGAGTCACGACGGGTGAGCGCAGCGGTTCGCTACGGTTGGAGCCATCGAGCGCCCGTAGCTCAACGGATAGAGCAGCGGCCTTCTAATCCGC